>JBJELU010000199.1:0-25004 GCA_051879355.1 Oliverpabstia sp. | reverse complement strand
AATGTTGGACCAGATTGATTTGACAAAAAAGATGGACAAAAAGGCATATAAAGAGCGTATGGAAGAAATGATGCCTCAATTATCCAAGCTGCAGAGGGAATGTAAGGAACTGGGTATACCGGTGATGATTGTCTTTGAAGGATTTGGTGCAGCCGGTAAAGGCGTTCAGATCAGCAAACTGATTTCATCGCTGGATCCAAGAGGATTCCATGTACATGCGATTGACGGTGAATCGAAAGATGAGAAGCTTCGTCCGTTTTTATGGCGTTTCTGGACAAAGACTCCGGAAAAAGGAAGAATTGCTATATTTGACCGTAGCTGGTATCGCAGAGTACTGGTAGATCGTTTTGACGGAGTGACAACTGCAAAAGAACTGGAATATGCCTATGAGGAAATCAATTCTTTTGAACGGCAGCTGACGGACGGTGGTTATGTCATAATCAAATTGTTCCTTGCTATTGATAAAAAGGAACAGAAAAAGCGTTTTAAGAAACTGATGGAGTCCAAATCCAGTGCATGGCGCGTAAGTGAAGGGGATTTGAAACGTAATCGTGAATATGATGTTTATAAGGCAATGAATGATGAAATGCTGCAAAAGACAGATTCTGATTATGCACCCTGGACGATTATTGAGGCTACGGATCGTGAGTTTGCCACTGTTAAGATTTACTCAGCAGTGATAAAGGCATTGTCTGATAAAATTGAATCCGTGAAAAAGGAAAAAGAGCGGAAGCAGAAAGAAAAGACAGCCAAAAAAGCTGAAAGCATTAAACAGGCAGAAAACGAAGATACGGTTTTGCGTACTTCTAGTCTGAACAGTGTTGATCTTTCTCTCAGCTATACGAAGGAAGAGTATAAAGAAAAACTGGAAAAGCTGCAGAACCGGATTCAGGAACTGCATGGTGAACTGTATCAGAGAAGAATTCCCGTGATTCTTGGATTTGAAGGATGGGATGCCGGCGGCAAAGGAGGAGCCATCAAACGTCTGACAGAAAAGATGGATCCCCGCGGATATCAGGTAAATCCTACAGCTGCACCCAATGATATTGAACGTGCCCACCACTATCTGTGGAGATTCTGGAATAATGTACCGAAAAAAGGCCATATCGCCATCTTTGACCGTACCTGGTACGGAAGAGTCATGGTGGAACGTATAGAAGGCTTTTGTTCAAAAGAAGAATGGTTGCGTGCCTATAAGGAAATGAATGATATGGAGGCTAACTGGGTGCATTCCGGTGCTATTGTTATGAAGTTCTGGCTGCAGATCGATAAGGATGAGCAGGAAAGACGTTTTAAAGAGCGAATGGAAAATCCTGAAAAACAGTGGAAAATCACGGATGAAGACTGGAGAAACAGAGAAAAGTGGGATCAGTATGAACAGGCAGTTGATGATATGCTTGTCAAGACTTCAACCACTTATGCTCCGTGGATCATTGTGGAAGGCAATAATAAATATTATGCCAGAATCAAAGTGCTTCAGTCCGTAGTGGATGCGATTGAAAAGCGTCTGAATGACGAGGAAAAGTAAAGGTAGAGTTTGTCAATGCTGAAATGGTATAAAAAGCTATATATCGGGGATAATGCTAAAAAGAAGGCAAAGGCCACTGTAAGAAAACTGAATCAGGGAAGGCTGGTCCTGTCATTTTATGTTATCACGTTGGCATCGAATGAAAAAAATCTGCTGGATTTTTTCCCTGCAAGTCAGCTGAAGCAGAAAGCATTCCGCAGCAGCTGTCCCATGATTGTAGGGCTGGCGGAAGATTATGAAGAAGCAATGCTGCTTGTGCAGAGAATTATAGAAGAAACGTATGAGAGCCAGGGGAATACAGATGTGCGGACATATCTGAAGAACCGGCTGGAAGAAGATGATGATGGAGCAGGTGAAAGATGATACTACATATGATTTTAACAGTACTGAAAGTAATCGGAATCCTTCTTCTGGCTGTATTGGGGCTGGTGCTGTTTTTCTTGTTATCTGCCTTGTTTGTTCCGGTCTGTTATCGGATGTGGGGAAAGAGGACAGTGGATGTATTAGAAGGAAAAGCGTCGGTATCATGGCTTTTCGGACTGATACGCCTTTATGTCGGGTATGCTGACAGTCAGTCGAAGCTTGAGTTATATTTGTTTGGAATTCCTTTGGTGGCACTGAAAGACCGAATCGATCGGTGGAGAAAAAAACGCAGGAAATCCGTAAAAAAGATGAGACAGAAAAAAGCAGAGAAGAAAGTGGTACAACAGAAGAAAGAATCTTCTCAGGCAGTACCTTCTGTAATGGGAAAATCATCAGATACGAAGCCGGCAGATCAGATACGTAAAGATAATCAGGAAGTTCAGGTGAAAGAGTCTGTAGAAAAGCCGGTACAGGATCAGGCGGTTTCCAACTCCACAGATCAGGAGCCGGATACAGCAGCTGTGATTTTTCAGAAGATAAAAGAAATTTTATTGAAAATATGGCGGTTCCCGGGAAGAGTTCTGGAACGAATTCGTAAATCACGGTTAACATTCCGGCAGTTTTGTGATAAAATAAAAAAATGGTACAGATTTTTACAGATGGATGACACAAAGCAGGCATTGTTATTTCTGAAAGGAAAGGGATTTCTTGTGTTACGGCATATGCTGCCGGTTAAGATTCAGGGAAATTTACATTTCGGCTTTGAGGATCCTTCAATAACAGGTCAGGTTCTTGCTGTGGCCGGTATGGTATATCCCCTGTATGGAAAGACTTTCCGGATCATACCGGATTTTGAGCAGCAGGTTCTGGAAGGGGAAGTAAATCTGAAAGGAAGAGTTTTTGGCGGCTATCTGCTGCTTCAGGCATGGCAGATTTACCGCTGTAAAGAAATCAGAAGAACCTATCAGAGATTTCAGCATAAGGAGGCATAAAAAATGGCAGAAAACAATTTTCAGAGTACAGTGGAATCCCTGTTTAAGGGAATGGACAGTTTTATTACGACCAAGACTGTCGTAGGGGATGCGATTACCGTTGGGGATACGATTATTCTTCCTCTGGTAGATGTATCTTTTGCTGTAGGAGCAGGTGCATTTTCTGAAAACGGCAAGAATAATGGCGGCGGTGGTATGGGAGGAAAAATCACTCCTTCTGCTGTACTGGTCATCAACAAATCAGGCACGAAACTGGTAAATGTAAGAAATCAGGATGCGATTACCAAGATTCTGGATATGATTCCTGATCTGGCAGAAAAATTTACCGGAAAAGGTAAAGAAGATGAGTGTTCTTCGGAAGAATTAGAGCATATATTAAAGCAAGAAGAAAAATAGGAGAGGATAAATCACGAGGATCATTGGATTTATCTTATTCTGGATCGGAGTGGGGATGCTGATACAGCTCCTAATTCCTACCAATATATGGACCATTATCATTGCAGCAGGGTTGATGATACTTGGCTATAATATGTTTTGTTCCTGTTAGATGTTCCGCTGGTAGCCTGGCGGAGCATCTTTTTTTATATAACAGGAAAGTCATCTGACTTTCCTGTTATATAAAAAAATGCCTTCCGGACAGGATTCTTTCTCATTGAAAGATTATCTAAAATAGTGTACAATTGTTCTGCATAAAACTTAAACTAAGGAGTATCGGGATGAGTATATTAAACGTAGAACACCTTTCCCATGGGTTTGGTGACAGAGCAATATTTCAGGATGTTTCTTTTCGATTGCTGAAAGGAGAGCATATCGGACTTGTGGGTGCCAATGGAGAAGGAAAATCCACGTTTTTTAAAATAGTAACAGATAAAATGATGCCGGATGAAGGCACGGTGGAGTGGGCGAAGAATGTCCGGGTGGGATATCTGGATCAGCATGCCGTGCTGGAAAAAGGAATGACAGTCCGTGATGTACTTTCCTCAGCATTTTCCTGGTTATATGAGATGGAAAATAAGATGAATGACATCTGTGAACGTATGGGAGAAGCTTCGGAAGAAGAGATGGAAGCAATGCTGGACGAACTGGGCACCATACAGGATCTTCTGACCGTTCATGATTTTTATATTATTGATGCGAAGGTGGATGAGGTGGCACGGGCGCTGGGTCTGATGGAACTTGGACTGGACAGTGATGTAACAGAATTATCAGGAGGTCAGAGAACCAAGATTCTTCTGGGTAAGTTGCTGCTTGAAAAACCTGATATCCTGCTTCTGGATGAACCGACAAACTATCTGGATGTGCAGCATATTGAGTGGCTGAAACGGTATCTGACAGAATATGAGAATGCATTTATCCTGATTTCACATGACATTCCGTTTCTGAACAGTGTGGTGAATATCATTTATCATATGGAGAATCAGAAGCTGGACCGGTATGTGGGGGATTACGATCATTTCCGGGAAGTTTATGAAGTGAAGAAAGCACAGCTTGAGGCTGCTTATAAAAAACAGCAGCAGGAAATCAGTGAACTGAAAGATTTTGTGGCAAGAAATAAGGCACGGGTTGCTACCAGAAACATGGCTATGTCCCGTCAGAAAAAACTGGACAAGATGGAAAAAATCGAATTGATGCAGGAACGTCCCAAACCGCAGTTTTTATTCAGAGAAGCCAGAACTGCGGGAAAACAGCTGTTCTGTACCAAAGATCTGGTAATCGGATATGATAGTCCCCTGTCGGTTCCTTTGAATCTTGAAATGGAGCGGGGAGAAAAACTGGTGCTTACCGGTGCCAACGGAATCGGAAAGACAACTCTGTTAAAAAGCATTCTCGGTCTCATCAGGCCGTTGGAGGGATTTGCGCAGCTGGGTGATTATCTGTATATAGGCTATTTTGAACAGGAATCTTCTTATGACAATACGAAAACTTGTATTGAAGAAATCTGGGAGGAATTTCCATCCTATACCCAATATGAGGTGCGTTCAGCACTGGCCAAATGCGGACTGACTACCAAACATATTGAGAGTCAGGTACGGGTACTGAGCGGTGGAGAACAGGCTAAGGTCAGATTGTGTAAATTGATCAATAAAGAGACTAATCTTCTGGTTCTGGATGAACCTACCAACCACCTGGATGTGGATGCAAAGGATGAGTTAAAACGAGCCTTGAAAGCTTATAAAGGAAGTATTCTTATGGTGTGCCATGAACCGGATTTTTATGAAGATATTGCTACCAATGTGTGGGATTGTTCCCGCTGGTCCACGTTGAGAGATGCATAACAAATCGTCTGTGGCGTGGAAGTTAAGAAGGGCAGGAAAAGAAAATGGGGAAAGAAAAAGAGACTGCTGTGTGGATTCATGCAGTAAAGGAGAATATTGAAAAAGTTCTGGTGGGGAAAGGACGTCTGATTGATCTGGTCCTTACCGCAATGGTTGCAGGTGGTCATGTACTGCTGGAAGATGTGCCGGGGACAGGAAAAACAATGTTGGCCAAGTCCCTTGCGAAGTCATTGGATGTGTCTTTTGGACGGATACAGTTTACTCCTGATCTGCTCCCCTCAGATGTGACGGGGCTGAATTATTACAATCAGAAAGAGGGCGAGTTTCAGTTCCGAAAAGGACCTGTTTTTGCTCATACAATTCTGGCAGATGAGATCAACAGGGCCACTCCACGTACCCAGGCCAGCCTTCTGGAATGTATGGAAGAACGGCAGGTGACCGTTGACGGTGTGACGAGAAAACTGGAAGAACCTTTTTTTGTAATTGCTACGCAGAATCCTCTGGAAACGACAGGAACATTTCCGCTTCCGGAAGCCCAGCTGGATCGATTTTTTATGAAGTTGTCCATGGGGCTGCCCGATGCAAGAGAGGAACTTCGTATTCTGGAACGATTTCTGACAGATTCTCCCTACGACAGTCTGGAATCCGTATGTACGGGAGCACATGTTCTTACTGCAAGAGAAGAGGCAAAACATGTTTTCGTGCATCCTTTACTTTTGGAATATATGACAGCACTGACGCAGGAAACGAGAAATGATAAGGAGATTATTTCGGGAGTCAGTCCCAGAGGTACGCTGGCATTACTGCGTGCATCCCAGGCGTATGCCTGGATACAGGGGCGGGAGTATGTGGTGCCTGAAGATATTGTTCTTGTTGCAGTACCGGTAATGGCCCATCGTCTGATTCTCGCCAGAGGTTACGGAAGTGTTTTGACCTCTGAGAAAAAAATCATAGAAATACTTGACAGAGTGAGTGTGCCGACGGAAGACTGGGAGAGAAAGTAATGACTATTGTGGTTATTTTGATCGGAGCTTTTCTGATGAATTACTTTCTGGAACTGGCATATCGTCAGATTTGGAAAAAGAACCTGGATGCCAGGGTGGAATTTCAGAAAGAGCCTGCACTGGAAGGAGAACAGGCAGAACTTACAGAAACAATTGTCAATCAGAAGTGGATGTTTCTTCCCGTCCTTCAGGTAGGATTTCAGATTCACAGAAATCTGATTTTTGCAGATGGTGAAAATACCAGTGTGTCTGATCAATGTTATAAGCGGGATATTTTCTCGGTAGGAGGATATCAGAAAATCACCAGGACGATTTCCTTTCGCTGCAGCAGAAGGGGTTATTATGAACTGGGAAATGTAGAACTTGTGACGCGGAGTCCGTTATTGACCAAGAAGCACTATGAAACCTTAAGCCACCCGGATGCCATCTATGTGTATCCCCGGCTGGTGGATGATCGGCTGTTGGAGATTCCCTTTCAGAAAATTATGGGTTCTGTAATGACCAGAAAGAATCTATATGAAGATCCCTTTGAATTTCAGGGCATCCGGGAATACCAGGCTTCCGATCCCATGAATCGGATCAACTGGAAAGCTTCGGCACGATCCGATCAGTGGATGGTCAATCTGTACGGTTCCACTTCTTCCCAGGAAGTGATTCTTCTGTTGGACGTGGAAGATGAGACAATATGGAAATATGATGATATCCACGAAGAAGACATAAGGATCACCGCTTCTCTGACAGCCAGGTGTATTCAGAGTGGAATCCCTGTGGGGATACGGACTAACGGAAGAGATCTGAAAAGCGGTGAAGTGTTTTCTCTGGCGACAGGCAGCGGAAAACAGCAGATCCGTCTGGCCAGTGAAGGTCTTGCAAGGCTGGATCTAAAGCAGAAAGCAGACTGCATGGAGTTTGTACTGGACAGAGAGACGGAACAGAGTGAAAAGGTCAATCGCACGTATGTAATGATTTCCAAAAATCAGCGGCCCGGATGTTATGAAAGTTTTTGCAATCTGATTCGTCAGGGGGCAGGAGGTATCTGGATCGCCACTTTATATAACGATATGCCGCTGCAGCTACAGGATACACCACACATCTCCGTCATGCGCTGGGAGGTGAGAAAATGAGAAAGTATCTGATATATCTGCTGGAAATTCTGCAGGGATTTTTATTATTGTCTTCTATTTATTGTGCGGTCATGTATCAGATTTTGTCAGATGAGAAAACCGTATTTGGTCAGAGTCTGTGGATACTGCTCATACTTGTAACAGAATATATAGCTGTTCGCCTTGCAAAGCATTTCTGGCAGTTTCTGCTGGCAGGTGCCGCATCGCTTGCCATCATCTGGTTTTTTGCAGGCGCGGGATTTGGACGTATTTTTCTTCTGATACTGGGAGTGCTTGTTATATTATCTTATTTTAAGGCACGGGCAGGAGATGATATCTGCTGGCTGGAAAAACCGGCTTATCCATGGCTGATTCTGTTTTTTATGATGTTTTGTCTTGGAAGGTACTTTAACAGTTTGTTTATCGAAAAATATGCCTCTGTTGAAACCGGAATCTATTTTTTAATCTGTAATATCCATACGAATCTTACACAGATGGATGTTTTCGTCAAAAGACATGAGAGTCTGGAAAGACTGCCGATACGAAGGCTTGGAAAAATTAACGGGCGTATGATGTGGATGCAGACCATTGTTTTGACAATTACCATGTTTCTGGTGCCTTACGCAGGGTTGGATAAGATTATTCAAATGACAGGCAGTCTGGGAAGACGGTTGTTAGTCTGGCTTATTTCACTACTTCCCTCAGGGGGAACAGAACAAATGGTGACGGAAGCTGTACAGGATGCTGAAGATATGGGTATGGGTACGGCAGAAGCTGCACCTGCATGGCTGGAATTCATTTACAAAATTTTGAATGTGATCAGCTGGATTTTGGTGATTGCTCTGGTGCTCTGGATTCTTCGGGCCGTGATTCTGAAACTGTATGAAATGTACAGGAATTTCAACAGTCATATGGATGACAATGGAGATACCATTGAACGATTGATCGCAGCTCCTTCTGCCGAAAAGAAAAAACGTCTGGAAAGAACGAAAAGGGAACATCTGTTTTGGGACCGGTCGCCGGAAGGACGGATCCGGAAGTATTATAAAAAATGGGTGTTACATGATCTTGGGCAAAGTCCGGAACCTTCTCAGACACCAGAGGAAATGGTTAGCCTGATGGATATGGATGAAAATCAGAAAAAAGAATTTTGTTATTATTATGAAAAAGCCCGCTACAGCCGGGAAGGATGCAGCAGGGAAGATATGAAAAATATGCTGGATATCAGATGATCCGGAAAAAGGAGTACAGAATTATGAAAACATCAGATTTTTACTATGACTTACCGCAGGAACTGATTGCACAGGATCCGCTGGAAGACCGGTCTTCCTCGCGTCTTCTTCACCTGGATAAAGAAACAGGTGCAATCGAACATACAGACTTCAAACATATTTTACAGTATTTACAGCCGGGAGATTGTCTGGTTATTAATGATACGAAAGTAATTCCTGCCCGCCTGTATGGCCACAAAAAAGAAACCGGGGCAGTAATTGAAATTCTCCTTCTGAAACGCCGGGAAAATGATATCTGGGAATGTCTTGTAAAACCGGGAAAAAAGGCGAGACCCGGAGCGGAAATTGTATTTGGAGATGGCATTCTTACTGGAGAGATTATCGATATCGTAGACGAGGGTAATCGTCTGATTCAATTCCATTATGATGGCATATTTGAAGAAATATTGGATCAGCTGGGTGAGATGCCGCTGCCGCCTTATATTACTCATAAACTGCAGGATAAGAACAGGTATCAGACGGTGTACGCGAAGAATGAAGGTTCTGCGGCAGCACCGACAGCCGGTTTACATTTTACAAAAGAACTGATGGCACAGGTGGAAGAAATGGGAGTGTCCATTGCCCATGTGACACTTCACGTAGGACTTGGAACATTTCGACCGGTCAAGGTAGATGATGTTGAAAACCATCATATGCATTCGGAATTTTATGTGGTAGAAGAAGAACAGGCAAGACTGATCAATGAGACGAAAAAAAATGGCGGAAGAGTGATTTCTGTGGGAACCACCAGCTGCCGTACCCTGGAATCCGCTGCCGATGAAGAAGGAATCCTTCATGCCGGCAGCGGATGGACAGAAATATTTATATATCCGGGATACCAGTTTAAAATCATCGATGGACTGATTACCAATTTCCATCTTCCGGAGTCCACGCTTCTGATGCTGGTATCAGCACTGGCCGGAAAAGAAAAAATCATGCACGCATATGAAGAAGCAGTAAAAGAAAGATATCGTTTCTTCAGCTTTGGGGATGCGATGCTCATAATCTGATTGTGAATCCGTCAGGATTTTGAATGATTAAAGTGCTTTTCGACCAGATTCAGAACACCATATAAAAGTGCTGCAATCAGACACAGGATTACAATGGACATCAGCATCCAGTCCAATTTGAATACCTGACTGGCATATATGATCAGATATCCCAGTCCCTGTTTTGCTCCGATAAATTCACCGATGACTACACCCACCAGGCAGAGCCCGATATTGACTTTCATAACACTTAAGAGGTAAGGAACAGAAGCCGGAAGCAGTACTTTCTGCAGGATATCTTTTTTTCCCCCGCCAAGGGTATGAATCAGTTTCAGATCTTCGGGATCGGTTTCCTGAAGTCCTGTGTATAGATTGATGACAGATCCAAAAATTGCCACAGACATGCCGGCTATGATGATGGTTCGGATATTAGTACCCAGCCAGACAATCAGCAGAGGAGCCAGTGCTGATTTGGGAAGGCTGTTCAGTATAATCAGATAAGGCTCCAGAATGGATGCAAGTCTGGGGAAAAACCAGAGAAGAACAGCAGTGACTGCACTGGCTATCGTTACAAGGAAAAAACTTGCCAGAGTTTCAAACAAAGTAACTCCGATATGTTTTGCAAGATGATTCGTCTTTAATAAAAGGACACAAGTATGAACGATTTCGGAGGGACTGCTGAAAATAAAAGAATCAATCAGTCCTGTTCTTGCACTGATTTCCCATATAAGTAAAAAAAGAAGGAACAGCAGCATACGCATGAACTGTATGAACTGTTTCTTTTTTTTCTGCTTGCGCAGATATTCTTTTTGAAAAGATGAATTAGTCAATGGTATTCAGCTCCTTCCAGATGATATTAAAATATTTGGCAAATTCCGGTGCACTTCTGGATTTCATGGGGGTGCATTCTGGTATGGATAGCTGAATCGGAAGAATTCTTTTTATGGAAGCCGGACTTTTCGTCAGTATGATTACTCTGTCTGCCATACTGATAGCTTCTGAGATGTCATGAGTAACTAGCAGTGCAGTTTTATGTTCGCTGCGAATGATTTTTCCGATATCATCACTGACCGTAAGTCTCGTCTGATAATCCAGTGCAGAAAATGGCTCATCCAAAAGAAGGAGAGAAGGTTTTAATGCTAAGGTACGGATCAGTGCAGCCCGCTGCCGCATACCTCCGGAAAGTTGAGATGGCCGTGCATTTCGGAAAGAGGAAAGACCATAATTTTTAAGCAGCTGTTCCGTATGGGACAGATGTTCAGGCGTCATTTTTTTCTGAATCTCCAGTCCAAGAATGACATTTTCATATACCGTTCTCCATTCAAACAGATGATCTTTCTGAAGCATATAGCCAATCGATACATTTGTTTCATGTAAAGGGATGCCCTGGATGGTAATCTTCCCCTGTTCAGGATGGAGAAGACCGGCAATCAGGTTAAGTAAGGTACTTTTTCCACATCCGCTGGGACCTACCAGCGCCACAAATTCTCCTTCACTGACAGAAAAACTGATATGGGAAAGTGCGGGAATTTCCCCTTTCATGGAATGGTAAGACATCCCCACATCATGAAGTTCTAAAAAAGAGCTCATCGATTCCTCCAAAAACAATAGATAGGTTATTATATAGTATCATATGAAAAGTAAAAAGTAACTGTTCGGAAGAAACATAATTATTAAGAAAATATTACGAAAGGATATATTTTTATGAAATGCAGTTGTGGTATGACGAAATATCCGTTATAATAGAAATGTTGCTAAAAAAATGTTAAAAAATGTTGCATGAAAGGTAAAGATTCATGGGAGGAAAGAAAAAAACAGTCTGGAATGTGTTGTTTCTGTTGCTGGTCTTTGCTCTGACCATGTATGGTGTCTTTTACGGTGAGGATATGAGTGCTATAGGAGATGCGATACAGAGTACAGATATACGATTCCTGATACCGGCGGTGGTATGTGTTGTGTTCTTTATATGGGGTGAATCCATTATCATTTACTATTTGCTGGGAACGATGAAGTACAGGCTTTCAACAATAAAATGTTTTCTGATTTCTTCTATTGGTTTTTTCTTCAGCTGTATAACCCCATCTGCCAGCGGAGGGCAGCCGATGCAGATGGTATATCTCAAAAAAGAAAAAGTGCCTCTGGCAATATCGTCACTGGTATTGATGATTGTTACGATTACATATAAACTGGTTCTGGTAGTTCTGGGTGTATTTATTCTGATTTTCCAGAGGAACTTTGTGTCTGATTATCTGCAGGACGTTCAGCCGGTGGTCTGGCTTGGCCTCCTGCTGAATGTAGTCTGTGTGGCTGTTTTACTGATGCTTGTTTTTCATCCGCAGATGATGAAAAAACTCATAAACTGGGGTCATGAGACACTGGTTAAACTTCATTTGCTGCATCACAAGCCTTCACGTGTGCAGAAATTGGACGAATCTATGGATTTGTATCATGAGACAGCGGGATATTTCAGAGAAAATTTTGGTGTTGTCGTAAATGTATTTTTAATAACTGTTCTGCAAAGGGCTGCACTTTTTGCAGTAACTTATTTTGTATATCGTGCATTTGGTTTCAGTAATCTGAACCTGTTTGAACTGGTGATGCTGCAGGCAGTCATTTCTGTGGCAGTGGATATGCTGCCGCTTCCTGGAGGAATGGGAATATCGGAAAAACTGTTTTCCATTATCTTTCTTCCGGTATTTGGCTCTGCATTGATTTTGCCTGCTATGGTGCTCTCAAGGGGGCTCAGCTATTATACAGAACTATTGATCAGTGCAATCATGACAATTGTGGGGCATTTCATATTAGGAAAAAAATGGGAGAGGGAACAATAAAGTGATAGGTTTTTATAATTACACAGTGCTGCTGACGTATCTGGGATTGATTAGTTCGGTGGCGGGTATGATGTTTGCTGTTAACGGATGGTTTCGGGCTGCGGTTTTATGTCTGGCAATCTCAGGTCTTTGTGACACTCTGGATGGGAAAGTGGCCAGGATGAAAAAAGACAGAACGGAAGACGAAAAGTGCTTTGGTATTCAGATAGATTCTTTATGTGATATTGTATGCTTTGGTATTTTTCCGGTCATACTTTCCTACTGTCTGGGAATGCGGGGACCTGTAGGCGTCACGATTCTGGCACTCTATGCAGTTGCGGGTGTGATCCGGCTGGGATATTTTAATGTAATGGAAATGAAACGGCAGCAGGAAACGGAAAAAACAAGAAAATATTACAGCGGTCTTCCCATTACTTCGATTGCGGTTGTATTACCAATCGTATTTCTGGCAAGGACTGTTGTCTGTAGATATTTTTCGATGCTGCTTCATCTGAGTATGCTTATTGTGGGCATGCTGTTTGTTGTAAATTTTCGGGTAAGAAAACCAAAGAATTCCACGATTGCAGCATTAATTACGCTTGTTGCAACCGCATTATTGTGGATTGGATTACATCGATAGAAAAGGAAGTACAAAGATGAAATATGCGAATCGTGAGGGAGAACGCTGGGAAGAAATTTCAGGTCAGGATGCTTTTTTAGAAAAAATGTACAGTTCTGTGGGCGGCAGAATGTTGGTTAACATACTGATTCAGCCATGGGTCTCAAAAGCAGGCGGCTGGCTGATGGATACGAGACTGAGTGCTCTTGCAGTACCGTCTGTGATCAGAAAGTATCACATGAATCCGGAGCAGTGGGAGAAGAACAGATTTCATTCTTACAATGATTTTTTTACAAGAAAATATAAGGAATCTGAGCGTCCCATTAACAGAGAAAGTAAAGTTCTGATCAGTCCGTGTGATGCCAAGCTTTCTGTATATACCATTGACGGGAAGAGTCGGTTCAGAATCAAACATACACCTTATACAGTTGCACGCTTATTGGAAAACAAACGGCTTGCAGAGCATTTCCGGGGAGGTCAGGCACTGGTATTTCGTCTGACGGTAGATGATTACCATCGGTACTGTTATGTGGATGATGGTGCCAAATCAAGCAATCACAAAATACCAGGTGTATTTCATACAGTAAATCCGATTGCCAATGATGTGGAACCCATCTACAAAGAAAATACAAGAGAATACTGTCTGCTGCATACGAATCATTTTGGAACCATTCTTATGATGGAAGTGGGTGCTTTGATGGTTGGTAAGATTCAGAATTATCATGGTGCAGGAAAAGTATGCCGGGGGCAGGAAAAAGGACGGTTTGCATTCGGCGGTTCTACGATTGTTCTGCTGACAGAAGCCGGAAAAGTAACGATTGATGAGGATCTGCTGAAAAACAGCGGGGACGGGTATGAAACATTGGTAAAGATGGGAGAGAGAATCGGAATTGCGGTTCGATAAGAAAAGAATGGCAAATCAGAGAAATTATCAAAAGGAAATGGAAAAAATGATAGAAGCAGCAGAGAGGGTTCAGAGTGTGCCCTCTCTGCTGCTTCACAGTTGCTGTGCTCCGTGCAGCAGTTATGTGTTGGAGAGTTTATCAGAGTATTTCCGGATTACAGTTTTTTATTATAATCCCAATATCTATCCGGAGGAGGAATACTGGAAAAGGGTGGAGGAACAGCAGCGTTTTATCCGACAGCTTCCCACCAGATATCCGATTTCTTTTCTTGAAGGCAACTATGAAAAAGACAGGTTTTATCAGGCTGTGAAAGGGTATGAAAAAGAACCGGAGGGCGGTGCCCGGTGTGAAATCTGTTTCCGGCTCAGACTGGGAGAAGCCATCAGAGCGGCAGAGTCGGGCGGTTTTGACTATGTGACAACAACGCTGACCATCAGCCCCATGAAGAATGCCCCTCTGTTAAATGCGATTGGAGAGGAATTGTGTCAGAATGCAACGGTAAACTGGCTTCCTTCTGACTTTAAGAAAAAGAACGGCTACAAACGTTCCACAGAATTATCCAGAGAATACGGCATGTATCGACAGGATTACTGTGGATGTGTGTATTCTTTGAGGTAATATCTTGCATAATAAAGGACTGAGTGATAGAATGGAACAAGGATTTCGAGTAAAAAATGGCGGAGAAATCTGTGTATCATAATTATAAAGATGAAGATAAGAGAGGAAATATCATATGGCACAGTTATGGGGAGGACGTTTCACAAAGGAAACGGACAAACTTGTATATAATTTCAATGCGTCAATTGGTTTTGACCAGAAGTTTTTTCATCAGGATGTGCGTGGAAGTAAGGCACATGTGACGATGCTGGCGAAACAGGGGATACTGACCGATGAGGAGAAAGATAAAATCATCGAGGGACTGGATTCTATTGTGGCTGATGTGGAAGAAGGTAAACTTGAGATTACCAGCGAATACGAAGATATTCACAGTTTTGTGGAGGCAAATCTGATTGACAGAATCGGCGACGCAGGCAAAAAACTGCATACAGGAAGAAGCCGTAATGATCAGGTGGCTCTGGATATGAAGCTTTATGTGAGAGATGAGATTCAGGAGATTGATCATCTGGTGAAACATCTTCTGGAAACACTGAATCATATTATGGAAGAGAATCTCCATACCTATATGCCGGGATTTACTCATTTGCAGAAAGCACAACCGATTACGCTGGCCCACCATATGGGGGCGTATTTTGAAATGTTCAAAAGAGACCGAAGCCGTCTGTCAGATATTTATGCCAGAATGAACCTCTGTCCTCTGGGAAGCGGTGCACTGGCAGGAACTACGTATCCGCTGGATCGTGCCTACAGTGCTCAGCTGATGGATTTTGACGGTCCTACCATGAACAGTATGGATTCGGTATCTGACCGTGACTATGTGATCGAGCTGCTGTCAGCATTGTCCACGATTATGATGCATCTTAGTCGTTTTTCAGAAGAGGTTATCATCTGGAATTCCAACGAATATCGTTTTGTGGAGATTGACGATGCCTATAGTACGGGAAGCAGTATTATGCCTCAGAAAAAGAATCCTGATATCGCTGAACTGGTTCGTGGAAAGACCGGCCGTGTCTATGGTGCCCTGATGTCGATCCTTACTACTATGAAAGGAATTCCTCTGGCATACAATAAAGATATGCAGGAAGATAAAGAACTGACATTTGATGCCATTGACACCGTTAAAGGATGCCTGGCCCTGTTTGACGGTATGCTGGCAACCATGCGTTTCCGCAAAGATGTGATGGAAAACAGTGCAAAACATGGATTTACCAACGCAACAGATGCGGCAGATTATCTGGTAAATCACGGTGTGCCGTTCAGAGATGCCCATGGTATTGTGGGACGTCTGGTATTGTACTGCCTCGACAAAGGCATTTCTCTGGATGAGATGACTCTGGAAGAGTATCAGAAGATCAGCCCGGTATTTGAAAAAGATATTTATGAGGCAATCAGTATCAAAACCTGCGTGGAAAAACGTATGACTTTGGGTGCTCCGGGACCGGAGGTAATGGCTCAGGTAGTAGATGCTAATAAGAAATATTTGAATGAGAAGTAAAAAAGTATTGCTTTTTTTCGAAAATTGTTATAGTATTACGTAGTACACACAAATGTGCGTGGTAGAAAAACATTATCATATGAGGAGTGAAAGTGTGATGAGCAGCAAATTAAGAGTAGGTATTTTAGGAGCAACAGGTATGGTAGGACAGAGATTTATTTCTCTTCTGGAAAATCATCCCTGGTTTGAAGTTGTAACTGTAGCAGCAAGTCCGAGAAGTGCAGGAAAGACATATGAGGAAGCCGTTGGCGGACGCTGGAAGATGGATACTCCAATGCCGGAAGCTGTAAAAAAGCTGGTTGTTATGAATGTAAATGAAGTGGAAAAAGTGGCTTCCACTGTAGATTTTGTATTTTCAGCTGTAGATATGTCAAAAGACGAGATCAAGGCTATCGAAGAAGAGTACGCAAAAACAGAGACACCTGTTGTTTCTAACAACAGTGCTCACAGATGGACCCCGGATGTTCCTATGGTTGTTCCGGAGATCAACCCGGAGCATTTCGATGTGATTGAATTCCAGAAAAAACGTCTGGGTACAACCCGTGGATTTATTGCAGTGAAACCGAACTGCTCTATCCAGAGTTATGCACCTGTCCTGACCGCATGGAAAGAATTTGAGCCATATGAAGTAGTGGCTACTACATATCAGGCAATCTCCGGTGCCGGAAAAACATTTAAAGACTGGCCGGAAATGGTTGAAAATATTATTCCCTATATCGGTGGTGAAGAGGAGAAGAGTGAGCAGGAACCGTTGAGAATCTGGGGTAAGATTGAAGATGGTGTGATTGTAAAGGCCAAGGAACCGGTGATCACCTGTCAGTGTATCCGTGTACCGGTATTGAACGGTCATACAGCAGCTGTATTTGTAAAGTTCCGCAAGAAACCAACCAAAGAACAGCTGATTGAAAAACTGGTTAATTTCAAAGGCTTCCCACAGGAAGCAGAACTTCCAAGTGCTCCGAAGCAGTTTATCCGTTACATGGAAGAAGATAATCGTCCGCAGGTAAAACTGGATGTCAACTTTGAAAATGGTATGGGAATCAATGTGGGACGTCTCCGTGAAGATACCGTATATGACTGGAAATTCGTAGGTCTGTCTCACAATACCGTTCGTGGTGCGGCAGGCGGTGCCGTTCTTTGTGCAGAGACACTGAAAGCAAAAGGATATATTACAGCTAAGTAACAGAAGATAAAGGTTGAAGTGAACCGGATGACAAAGATGTTGTCCGGTTTATTGTCTTATAGGAAAGTCCTACGATTTTCCTATGAGACAATATAGCCCTCCGGGCAGGATTCTTTTTATACTCACAAGAGAGGTATCATTATGATTAATGAATCTACGATTCGAAAAATGACAAGGAGTGTTACCTTTATCAGAGGGAAGGAATTATTTGAAAGTCGTCAGGTGGAAGACTTTCAGATGCATACTTATACCGATGAATGGGGAGACGAGATTCGGGAGATAGAGGCCTGGGTCTGTGGCAGTTACCAAAATGAATATGAGATTTCACTGGAAGTGAATGAAACAATGTCTGAGATTACTTCGGTGTACTGCGAATGTCCGGCCTTTGAAACCTATGACGGCATTTGTAAACACTGCGTGGCTGTGCTTCTGGAGTATCTTAAGGAACGGGAAAAAGCACTGGAAGAGGAAGGTTTTAATCTGGAGGCATTTTTTAAAAGTCAGGGGATTCAGAAAGGCACAAAAAATGTTAAGGGAAGAAAAACAGAGTCATCTTTGCAGAAAATTCTGACCAGGTACTCCCTGCGGGAACATGCGGCTTATCTGCCGGAAACAAAAAGCGGTCAGGTACAGATTACACCGCTGCTTCATTTTGTATCGGGAAATCTGTCTGTTGAGTTTAAAATTGGAATTACACAGATGTATGTGCTGAAAAGTATTTATCAGCTTATTATGGATATACGTAATGTGGAGAATCGTTCTTATGGAAAGAAACTGAGTTTTCTGCATTGCATGGACGCATTCGATGAGAAAAGTCGTGAAATTGTTCATTTTCTGGAACATTATGCGGATACACATGAGATGGCGTTTTTCCAGCATTATGGAAGTTTGTACAGTGGTGATGAGAGAGTATTGCGGCTGAGAGATGAAGACCTGGATGATTTTATGGCTTTGTTTTTGGGGCAGACGATTGATGTGGAATATACGATGAGGAATGTTAAAACCACAAAATGCTGTACGGTTCTGGATCAGAGTCCCATGCAGAAGATTACAGTGAAGGGATGCGATGATGGAATCATTCTTCATCATTCACTGGCCAGGGGCATTGACGGTAAATATTATACCTATTATCTGTCCAATCCTGATAAGGGAAAGATCTACCGAGTATCGAGGAAAGATACGGAATATAATGATGAATTTCTTGAGTATATGGTATCAACGAATGGAAAGGATATCTTCATCGGCAAAGAAGAACTTCCTGTGTTCTGTAAAAGTATTCTTCCCATTCTTGAAACAAATCATAAAATGAATTATGAGAATTTTTCTCCTCAGACATATATTCCGGAAGAATTGAAATTAAAGATTTATCTGGATGCACCGCAGGCGGATATGATTTCCTGTAAAGCATCTGCTGTTTATGGAGACAAAGAATTTTCTCTGTTTGAACCGTATGGGAAGATGACAAAAATGCAGCTTCGCGATCTGAGAAAAGAAGGAATGGCAAAAGAAGTGATTGCCGGTTATTTCCATGCTTATGAAGAAAGAACGCAGACCATGGTACTTCAGGGAGAAGAGGAAATCTATGATTTCCTGACAGAGGGTATTGAAAAAATGCGTGCCCTGGGTGAGGTTTACCTTTCAGAGACTTTGAAAAAGTTCCAGATTGTAAGCAAGCCGAAGGTTCAGGTAGGAGTAAGTTTTGAGGGAGGTCTGCTGCAGCTTACGATGAACAGTACACAGTTTTCCGGAGAACAGCTGGCAGAGATTTTATCACGTTATGAAAAAAAGAAGAAATACTATCGCCTGAAAGATGGTGAATTCATCCGTATGGATGACGAATCCATGAAAGCTCTGGTGGATATGAAAGAAAATTTGCAGCTTACGGATAAACAGATTCTGGAAGGACAGGTGACAGTTCCCAGATTTCGTGCATTATACCTGGATGCCCGCCTGAAGGGAGAAGGATTATCTGTGAAAAAAAGCCGCGATTTCAAGAAAATGGTCCGTGATATGAAAACTATTGAGGACAATGATTTTGAACTTCCGGAATCTCTTGATCCTGTTCTCCGCAGCTATCAGAAAACAGGATTTCTCTGGATGAAGACATTGTGCTGTAACGGATTTGGCGGTATCCTTGCGGATGATATGGGTCTGGGAAAAACATTGCAGACCATTGCATTCCTGCTCTCGGAATTTCAGGAGGCACAGGGCGAAGAGCGAAAGGCATTGATCGTAACACCGGCTTCTCTGGTCTATAACTGGAAGAATGAATTTGAGCAGTTTGCACCGGAAATTACAGTCTATCCGGTGGTTGGAAATGTGAAAGAACGGGCGGAAATGCTTTCCAATGGCCCGGATCAGGTGGTATATATTACCTCCTACCAGCTTTTGAACAGAGACGAAGCTTTCTACAAAGATATAGAATTTGACTATCAGGTAATCGACGAGGCACAGTTTATCAAAAATCAGGGTAATTTGACAACCCGATCCGTCAAAGCTGTCAATGCACGTTTCCGCCTGGCTTTGACCGGTACTCCCGTAGAAAACAGACTGAGTGAACTGTGGAGTATTTTTGATTATGTGATGCCGGGATTTTTGTATAAATACCAGCAGTTTCGAAAAGAAATGGAAACACCGATTGTGAAGCATCAAAATCCGGAGATTCTGGAACGGCTGCAGAAAATGATTCAGCCATTTGTTCTGCGCAGAACGAAAAAAGAAGTATTGAAAGAACTGCCGGATAAAATCGAACGGATTATGCCTGCTGTTATGGAAGGTGAGCAGAGAGAACTGTATGATGCCCATGTACAGCGGCTGCAGATGCAGCTGGCGAAGCAGTCTGATGAAGAGTTTCGGACTTCTAAAATCGAGATATTGGCAGAGCTTACTCGCCTGCGTCAGGTTTGCTGTGACCCGTCTCTTCTCTATGCGGATTATCGTGGTCAGGCAGCCAAAATGGATCTTTGCATGGAACTGGTGGAAAGTGCCGTACAGGCCGGACACAAGATTCTGTTATTTTCGCAATTTACCTCCATGCTGGATCGTATCACACAGGAACTGACAAAAAGAGAAATATCCTGGTATCTTCTCACCGGACATACCGCAAAAAAAGAGCGGGTACAGATGGCAGAAGCTTTCAATCAGGACGATACCTCCGTTTTCTGTATTTCACTGAAAGCCGGCGGTACAGGACTGAATCTGACCGGTGCAGATATCGTTATTCATTTTGATCCCTGGTGGAATGCGGCTGCGGAAACCCAGGCAGAAGACCGTGCTCACCGCATCGGACAGAAAGAAGTGGTAACTGTATATAAATTAATTGCCAAAAACTCACTGGAAGAAAAAATCGTACAGCTGCAGGCCAGGAAAAAAGAACTGGCTTCCCAGGTACTGGGAGGAGAGGGCATACAGGAAGCATCCTTTAGCAGGGAAGAATTGCTGGAATTGCTGGAGAACCATTAAAATATACTTTTTTGTGATTCGTTATGGAGGGGGGACGGAGAATCTATGGTATTTTTCAGAAGCAGGCCGCTCCTCCTCAACTCTGCACTAAGCGCGACTAGCTGAGGAGGAACGGCCTGCTTCTTAAAAAATGATATGAAGTTTCCGTACGTTACCATAATGAATTACATAAGGTTAGCTTTTATTTTCTCAATCATTTCTTCGTATTCAGCATCACTGAGGTATTTTTTATCAGGATTCATCTGGAATACGCCGCCCCATTCGTCCTGTCCTTTGTACTTGGGAACGAGATGCATGTGAAGGTGGCAGCCGGTATCACCGTAAGCACCATAGTTTACCTTGTCCGGAGCAAATGCTTTGTGAATGGCTCTTGCAGCTTTTGTCACATCAGCAAAGAAACGATTCCGATCCTCATCGCTGATATCTACGATTTCACTGACGTGGTCTTTATAGGCTACGATGCATCTGCCTGGTTTACTCTGCTCTTTGAAGAGAATCAGCTGACTCACATCCAGATCGCAGATTTTAATGCCAAACTTTGCCAGGGGCTCTCCCCCTACACAATATCCACAATTCTGATCTTTCATATGAAAACCCTCCTGAAATCTTATTTTTGTTCATTATACATCAGATATTCCGACAACTACAAGAAGTTTTGTAGGCAAAATCAGCACAATCCTTACAGTTCAAAACTGTAGTAAACTCTTTACTTTTATAGCATAACAGGTTATACTTAAAAACTATCGGAGGTTAATTATATGCCCAAGTCATTATTTATCGCAGAAAAGCCCAGTGTGGCTCAGGAATTTGCCAAAGCCCTCAAAGTGAATGCACAGAGAAGGGATGGCTATCTGGAATCTGAGAATACGATTGTTACCTGGTGCGTGGGACATCTGGTGACAATGAGTTATCCGGAAGTCTACGATATCAAATATAAGAGATGGTCGCTGGACACGCTGCCATTTCTGCCGGGAGAATTCAAGTATGAAGTTATCCCGGCAGTAAAAAAACAATTTGAAATTGTTAAAAATCTTCTGAACCGCCCGGATGTGGCGACAATTTATGTCTGCACCGACTCGGGACGAGAAGGAGAATATATTTATCGTCTGGTTGCACAGATGGCACAGGTCAAAGGAAAACAGGAAAAACGGGTGTGGATCGATTCTCAGACAGAAGAAGAAATTATCCGTGGAATCCGTGAGGCAAAAGACCTCAGTGCCTATGATAATCTCAGTGCTTCGGCTTATCTACGGGCAAAAGAAGACTATTTGATGGGAATCAATTTTTCCAGACTGCTCACATTATTATATGGGAACAGTATTTCCAATTATCTGGGAAGTAAGTATCAGGCGATTTCCGTAGGAAGAGTTATGACCTGTGTACTTGGTATGGTAGTGCGGAGAGAGCGCGAGATCCGGGATTTTGTCAAAACCCCTTTCTACAGAATTCTTGGAAAATTTACGCTGGAAGAAAAAGCATTTGACGGGGAATGGCGTGCTGTGGAAGGCAGCAGATATTTCCAGTCGCCTTATCTTTACAAAGAGAACGGCTTCAAGGAACGGGAGAAAGCGGAAGAACTTCGAGAGGAATTAAGCCGGGATAGTCTTCAAATCCTGGAACAGGAACCCGGTATGCATGCCGTTCTGGAGAAAATCGAGAAAAAGAAGGAAAAGAAAAATCCGCCGCTTTTATACAATCTGGCTGAACTGCAGAATGACTGTTCTCGGATGTTTAAAATCAGTCCGGACGAGACGCTGCTAATCGTTCAGGAATTATATGAGAAAAAACTTGTCACTTATCCAAGAACGGATGCACGTGTACTTTCAACAGCAGTCAGCAAAGAAATCACCAGAAATCTGAATGGTCTTCTTCGTTATCCGGTGGGACAGCCATTTGCTGAGGAGATTTTACAAAAAGAAACCTATAAAGAAATTGCCCGGACCAGATATGTGAATGACAAGCAGATTACCGATCATTATGCGATTATTCCGACCGGTCAGGGTCTTGCGAATCTGAACCGGCTCCCTGCTGTGTCCCAGAAAGTTTATCAGGTGATTGTAAGAAGATTTTTAAGTATATTCTATCCGCCTGCTGTTTATGAGAAAGTGAGCCTTGTGACAACGGTAGGAACGGAAAAACTATTTTCCAGTTTTAAAGTATTGTTGGAAGAAGGGTATCTGAGGGTTGCCAATGTTCCTTCTTCAAGAAAAACACAGAATGAGGAAGAACGGGAAAAGAACAATACCGATGATATGGAAAATACGTGTGATGTTTCTTTTCTGGAATCCCTGCATAAACTGAAAAAAGGAGATATCCTCCCTGTACAAGTGTATGAGATTAAGGAAGGTGAAACTTCTCCGCCAAAGCGATACAATTCAGGTACGATGATTCTCGCTATGGAAAATGCCGGTCAGCTGATTGAGGATGAAGAGCTGCGTGCTCAGATTAAAGGAAGCGGGATTGGAACAAGTGCTACAAGAGCGGAAATACTAAAAAAATTGGTAAATATTCAGTATATCGCACTAAATAAGAAAACACAGGTAATTACCCCGACACAATTAGGAGAAATGATTTATGAAGTGGTGAATGCGTCTATCCGTTCACTATTGAATCCGGAGTTGACAGCCAGTTGGGAGAAGGGGCTTACATACGTTGCGGAGGGAACCATTACTTCGCAGGAATACATGGATAAATTGGAGCATTTTATTCGGGTAAGGGTGCAGGGCGTTCAGACTATCAATAATCATTATGCACTCCGCAGCCGCTATGATGCCATTGCCGCTAATTATAAAACATCAGGCGTCAAAAAACAGCCTGAGAGAAAGAAAGCCACACAGTCAAAAGGAGGAACTGAAACATGAGTATGGAATCTGTTATGATCAAAAATCTGTATAACCTTGATGAAACAATCGCCGCAGAACTTTTCGAGGGAAAAACTTATCCATGGGAACTGCTGCCGTTGATTAAAGATTTTATTATCAAACTGGGCAATACTCTGGATCTGGACGAGTATGATAAAATCGGAGAAAATATCTGGGCTGCAAAATCAGCCCAAATTGCTCCGACTGCATCGATCAATGGTCCATGTATTATCGGAAAAGATGCAGAAATACGCCAGTGTGCCTTTATCCGCGGCAATGCTATTGTCGGTGAGGGCGCAGTAGTGGGAAATTCAACAGAATTAAAAAATGTCATTCTGTTTAATAAAGTACAGGTACCGCACTATAACTATGTGGGCGATTCTATCCTGGGATTTAAAGCCCATATGGGTGCAGGTTCTATTACCTCCAATGTAAAATCTGACAAAAAACTTGTAGTGGTTCATGGAAAAGATTTTGCCATCGAGACAGGAATGAAAAAATTCGGTGCCATGTTGGGTGACAATGTGGAAGTCGGGTGCAACTCTGTACTGAATCCGGGTACTGTTGTTGGAAGAAACTCAAACATTTATCCATTATCCTGCGTCAGAGGAGTCGTGCCGGAGAACAGTATTTTCAAAAACAAAGACGAGATTGTAACGAAAAGAGAAGATTAAGGATCAGGGGACTGGCAAACAGTCCCCTTTTTATATGATAAGCCGGGAAATCATTCCCAGAATCAGAAGATGTAGCGGATAAAAAACGTAAAATATATATTTGATGGGTAGACCACGTTTGCCGTTATACATGTTCAGGGGGATAAATGCCAGACAGGCAGCCGGTTCCCACAGAAGGCTGATACAGCCGGCAAGGGTGCGGATTGATGGATGAAAACGAAAATAATACAATAGCACGATCAAAATAATACCTTTATAGTCATAATCGGTATGCAGTGCATATGCTGCAACACAGCCGGTCAGAACAATTCCTATCTGAAGATAAAAGTAATATCTCTTTTCCTGTACAATTTCCATCCCCCATACAGTCAGAAAACCAATAAAAAGTGTAAAGTAAACATTCTGATATTCCCAGGTCACAGCTGTCTGAAACAATGCAAAATCAAAAGGAAATTCGGAAATCAGAGCAAATACAAACAGACGTAAAGCATACTTCCTCCGATTGGAGGTATATACAAAACCTTCTATCAAAAGAAAACAATAAACAGGAAAAGCAAGACGCCCGATAGTCCGCATAACCCTATAAAGGACATACCACTTATAAATCGGGGTGCCCTCCATAATCGGAGCATTGGGAAGCAGAATATCATAATAAATAATACTGAAAGCAGCATGATCAATCAGCATACAGACAGCTGCGATCAACTTGAGAGTACTGCCGGAAAGACAGCGGAAAGCTCTTGCGTTCATGAAAGAGAACCTCCTGGTACAAAACTATACTTTTTTGTTAATTTGGAAAGGGACGGAAACTTCATATCATTTTTTCAGAAGCAGGCCGTTCCTCCTCAGCT
>JBJELU010000198.1:0-81543 GCA_051879355.1 Oliverpabstia sp. | reverse complement strand
CACCAAATCTTACATATGTAACCACGCTTCCGCCGCGCTGACTCATACCATGTACTTCAGAAACTTTCACATCATAACCTTCGTTCAAAAGAAGATATCCTAAAAGTTTGCTGGCAAGAAGAGAACCCTGTCCACCTACACCAACAATCATTACGTTCTTTGTCATTTCTTTATTCCTCCCCGCTCTGTAATGCATCAAACTTGCACAGCTGCTGACATACACCACAGCCAACGCACAATGTTGTATCAATCACAGCTTTTTTCTCTTTTACGCTGATTGCCGGACATCCCAGACGCATACAGGATTTACAGCCTACACAGTTATCAGCCTCAACTTTCAGAGGTGCTTTATGTTTTACATACTTAAGAAGAGCACATGGCCGACGACTGATGATTACAGATGGCTCATCTGCTGCCAGTTCTTCTTTCAATACTCTGTCGCATTCTTCCAGATTGTATGGATCAACAACAGCTACACGGTTGAATCCCATCGCTTTACAGAGAGCCTCCAGATTAATCTTTCCGGCTGGGTCGCCTTTGATGTTATATCCGGTGGTAGGATTCTGCTGATGTCCGGTCATACCTGTAATAGAATTATCCAGAATGATAATGGTGGAATTACTCTGGTTATAAGCAACATTTGCCAGACCGGTCATACCAGAATGCATAAATGTAGAATCACCGATTACAGCTACGGTCTTTCCTTCACTTTCTTTTCCGTTCGCTTTGTTAAATCCATGGATTGCACTGATGGATGCACCCATACAAAGAGTCATGTCCATAGCTGCAAGCGGAGCTACAGCACCAAGCGTATAGCATCCGATATCTCCGAGAACCGTACATTTATTTCTGGAAAGAGTATAGAATAAACCTCTGTGAGGACATCCTGCACACATAACAGGAGGTCTTCCCGGAAGCTGTTCTTCAAGAGAACAGAACTCTGCACATTTTCCATCAAGCTTTTCAGCAATGAGATTCTGGGAGAACTCTCCGCAGATTGGAAGCAGATCTTTACCGGATAAAGTCAGCCCCAACTGTTTACAATGATTTTCAATAATTGGATCCAACTCTTCGATAACGATCAGTCTCTCAACTTTTTCTGCAAAATCTTTAATCAGTTTTACCGGCAGCGGATTTACCATACCAAGTTTCAAAATACTTGCACTCTCACCATAAACTTCTTTCGCATACTGATAACTGGTGGAAGAAGTAATGATACCCAGTGCGGTTCCGCCCATTTCTACACGATTCAGCGAACTGGTCTCTGCATATTCTGTCAGTTTTCTGGTACGTTCTTCTACAAATGGATGACGGCGGATCGCATTGCCCGGCATCATTACATATTTCTGAATATTTTTTTCATAAGGCTTCTGCTCCGGAACCACACGCTCACCCGATTCTACCACGCTCTGAGAATGAGCTACACGAGTACACATTTTCATAATTACCGGAGTATCAAAGGTCTCAGAAATCTCATAGGCAATTTTTGTAAATTCCAATGCTTCTGAGGAATCGGACGGCTCAAGCATAGGAACCTTGGCTGCAATTGCATGATGACGGGAATCCTGCTCATTCTGAGAAGAATGCATTCCTGCATCATCGGCTACACAGATTACCATACCTGCGTTAACCCCTGTATAGGAGCATGTAAAAAGTGGATCAGCCGCTACATTCAGACCCACATGTTTCATACCGCAAAAACTTCTTTTTCCTGCAAGAGAGGCTCCAAAAGCAACTTCCATGGCAACCTTTTCATTTGGAGCCCACTCACAATAAACCTCATCATATTTTGCAATTTCCTCAGTAACTTCCGTACTTGGAGTCCCGGGATAACTGGATACAACACTGCATCCTGCCTCGTACAAACCTCTGGCAAATGCCTTATTACCTAACATTAACTGTTTCATCGGTATATTCGTTCTCCTTTCAACTTTCGCTTTCTGTCTTTGCTTCGCTCTCTTCCAGGCGATGCAAGGCTTTTTCCAACATACCTGTTCCGCCATTTAAGGCACGGTTCACACGGCTGATGGTTGCTGTACTTGCACTTGTCGTACTCATAATGTCGGAATAGACCTTTTGCTGAGCCAGCATTCTCGCCACCTCAAAACGCTGCTCAATGGATCGCAGTTCCGTCTGGGCACAAATATCCTCAAAAAAGTCCATACACTCTTCCAATGTTTCCAGCTGAAGAATTGCCTTGTACATGTCTTCTTTTCTGGTTCTCTGAAAATTTTTTTTCATATAAACCTCATCTTTCTGCAAACAAACACATTTTTGTATTATTGTATCATTTTTAACCCAAATCGTAAACCATTATTTTTGCTTCTTTAAAAGGCTAAACAGTTGACTTTAGATGTTAAATATGCTATCTTGGTTTAAAGTCTTAAAGCATAAAACAGAAAGGAAAATATCATGCCTGTTACTGATTTACTTGAGCGAAATCATAAATTATATGGGGACGAAGTCGCTCTGGTTGAATTAAATCCCTCTCTGAAAGACACCAAGAGAACCAGCTGGAGAGAATACAGCCTGGTACAGGCCACTTCTTTTGAACCATACAGAAGAGAAATCACCTGGAGTGTCTTTGATGAAAAAGCAAACCGCGTAGCGAACATGCTGATCAATCGCGGAATCAAAAAAGGAGACCGCGTAGCAATTCTTATGTTTAACTGTCTGGAATGGCTGCCGATTTACTTCGGAATCCTGAAAACCGGTGCCATTGCGGTTCCTTTCAACTTCCGTTTTGATTCAGAAGAAATCAAATATTGTGCAAACCTGGCAGAAGTTCATGTTCTGTTCTTCGGACCGGAATTTATCGGACGTATTGAATCCATCGAGGATGACCTGGCAAAAGGAAGGCTTCTTATTTATGTAGGTGACACCTGCCCTACATTTGCAGAAAGTTATCATGAACTGGTTGCTGACTGCTCCAGCCAGCCTCCACTCATCCGCCTGGAAGAAGAAGATGATGCAGCGATTTATTTCTCTTCCGGAACTACAGGATTTCCAAAAGCAATTTTACATAACCATGAAAGTCTGACCCAGGCTGCTCAGATGGAACAGCGGCACCACCTGACAGACCGGAACGATACCTTCCTTTGCATTCCGCCACTTTATCACACCGGTGCAAAGTTCCACTGGATGGGAAGTCTCTGTGCTGGAAGCAAGGCAGTTCTTCTGAAAGGTACCTCTCCAGAGATTATTCTGGATGCTGTTTCCAAGGAAAAATGTACCATCGTATGGCTTCTGGTTCCGTGGGCTCAGGATATCCTGAATGCACTGGACAGAGGTGAAGTGAGGCTTGAAGATTACGAACTGAGCCAGTGGAGACTGATGCACATTGGTGCACAGCCGGTTCCTCCATCTCTGATCAAGCATTGGAAAGAATACTTCCCGAATCACCTCTACGATACCAACTACGGACTGTCCGAATCCACCGGTCCCGGATGCGTCCACCTGGGTGTTGAGAATATTCACAAAGTTGGTGCCATCGGTGTTCCCGGATATCGCTGGAAATGTAAAATCGTAGATGAAAATATGGAAGAAGTTCCATTTGGAGATGTTGGAGAACTTTGTGTAAAGGGACCTGGCGTCATGACCTGCTATTACAATGATCCAAAGGCTACTGAAGAAACAATCGTGGATGGATGGCTCCGCACCGGTGATATGGCTATGCAGGATGAAGACGGGTTCTACTTCCTGGTAGACCGTAAAAAGGATGTTATTGTCAGCGGCGGAGAAAATATTTATCCGGTACAGATTGAAAACTTCCTGAGCGGCTACGAAAAAGTGAATGATGTTGCCGTTATCGGTCTCCCGGACCCACGTCTCGGTGAGATTACAGGTGCCATCATTTCTATCAAAAAAGGTATGACATGCACAGAAGAAGAAATCGAAGCGTTCTGCAAAGGACTTCCAAGGTACAAGAGACCAAAGAAAATTATCTTTGCAGATGTTCCAAGAAACGCCACAGGCAAAATTGAAAAACCTGCTCTTCGTAAGAAATACGGGGCAGATCAGCTGGTTGCTCAGCAGAATAAAGGATAATATTTTAATATTGCTATTATTTAGCCAACGAAAACTCCCCATCACTGAAACAAATCCTGTGATGGGGAGTCTGTATTAGAAGAAATGATTCCCAAAAAATCCTCTGAACCTCTTTATCCCATAATAGTTCTGGAAATAATATCTATAACCTTATTATAGCAGCCTCCACAGCCAGTAGAGCAGCGTGTTGTATCTTTTACATCTTCAAAAACCCTGAGAAGGTCATCCATATTACTATGTTTATGTACTTCATCAATAATATCATAATAGCTGACATGATTACATTTACATACCATATAGTCACCGTCCTGTACCTGTTCTTCCTGCTTTTTCTCTTCAATTTCTTTTTTCCAGAGACTGTGCAGATTACAGAAAGCATATGCAGCAACCACTTCATCACCTTCACAAATAGCAAAAGAGGCCTGTGGTTTGTCACCCGGTTTTAAAACTTTTCTCTGATTTCCCTGTTTGGTCTCAAGAGAAATCCATTCAATATAGTGTTCCGGAAGCATTGGATGGGAAACCTCCCCGACGGTTACTGTTACCTGATTATTTTTTGCAATACAGACAGGAATATGTTTCTCAGCAGCTGCTTCTGTCGTTCCAGGAACCAACTCTTTCATTTTTTCTCCGCAGCACATCAGCGGCACACCACTTTCCTTAACAATCGCTGCAATTTTTCCACAATGTTCACAAACATAAAATTTCTGTTCCATAACTCATCATCCTTTTTGTTTTTTTGTATGTTACCACACTCATAAACATTAATCAAGTTTCTTCATGGAACAAATGTTAATAAAATCTCTTCCATCAGGCAGTCTCTGGAATTGGTTCCCATAAAAATTCGGAATTTACCATCTTCCAGATGATAGTTTCTATTGTCATCATAGAATCCCATTCTATTTTTATCAAGAGTGATTACAGCTTTCTTAGTTTCTCCCGGGTCTAATGTTACTTTACAGAATCCTTTTAATTCCTTAACAGGTCTTACGATACTTGCAGCCACATCACCCATATAAAGTTGTACGGTTTCTGTTCCTCTTACTTTTCCGGTATTCGTTACTTCTACAGATGCAATCAGATGATCTTCTTTCTCTTCAACAGATAGTTTATCATATACATACTGTGTATAGCTCAGTCCATAACCGAATGGATAAAGTGGTTCAAATCCGGCATCGAGATAACGAGATGTAAATTTGCTCCTGCTTCCCGGTCTTCCTGTATTTGGATGATTATAGTAAATAGGACACTGCCCGGTCATTTTAGGGAAAGAGGATACCAAACGTCCACTGGGGTTGGTCTCTCCAAATAACACAGATGCAACTGCATTTCCCATCTGAATGCCAAGATGCCAGCCTTCCACGATTGCCGGAATATGTTCATTCTCCCAATCCAATGCAAGCGGTCTTCCATTCATCAAAACTGCCACCACCGGTTTGCCGCCGGCAAGCAGCTTCTCGAGAAGTTCTCTCTGTTTTCCCGGAAGAGTAATATCAGCCCTGGATGATGCCTCTCCGGACATGCTGACAAACTCACCAACTACCGCAACAATCACATCTCCATCATGTACTGCCTTTGCAATCTCATCTTCATTTAATTCATCATCAGGACCTCCGCAGGGATAGTATGACATATTCGCACCTGCTTTTTCCATACCTTCTTTGATTGATACACAATCCTCCGCCTTCCAGCTCATTGCCCATGCACCGACAATTTCTTCTGCATTATCAGCAAGTGTTCCTACAAGACTGATTTTTGTCTCTTTTTTTAACGGAAGAATCTCATTGTCATTCTTAAGAAGCACAATCGATTTCTTTGCAGCTTCCAGTGCAAGATCGGTATGCTCCTTCGGAAGTACATCATAGCGATGCATTGCCTCTTCCGATACATAGGGATGTTCAAAAAGTCCAAGCCACATTTTCACACGTAAAATACGCTCTACGGCTTCATTGATCACATCCATAGATACCTTACCAGATTCTACGCTTTCCTTTAAAATATGATAGAAAATTCCAGTTCCCATATCCATATCCAGACCTGCATTGACAGCCTGTACACCGGCATCTGCATCATCTTCTGCAATTCCATGATTAATACACTCTCTGATTCCATTGGCATCACTTACTACAAATCCATCCATTCCCAAAGTCTCTTTTAACATTTTTCTCAGGGTGAATGCATTCACCGTACATGGTACACCATTTAAGTCATTAAAGGATGCCATTGCTGACACAGCTCCCTCTTCTACTGCTGCCTCGAAAGGCAGAAGATAGGTATTATGCAGCATCGATAGTGCCATACTTGTCGTATTGTAATCACGTCCTGATTCGCATGCGCCGTAAGCCACATAATGCTTCAGACACGCAGCTACATAATTTTCTGTACTGGAATGGTCGTTCTGAAGCCCGCGGACTTTCGCTCTGGCAAATTCAGATACCAGATAGGGATCCTCTCCCGGTCCTTCAGATACCCGTCCCCACCTTGCATCTCTTGCCACATCAATCATCGGAGCAAAATGCCAGTTCACACCCTGAGTTCGGGATTCTTTTGCCGCCATCCGCGCTGTCTTCTCAAATAAATCAGGTTCAAATGTACCGGCTTCTGCAATCGCAATAGGAAATACCGTGCGAAATCCATGAATCACATCCAGACCGAACAAAAGAGGAATTCCCAGTCTGCTCTCTTCTACTGCAATCTTCTGCAATTCATTTGCTTTTACCGGATCCTGAATCATAAAAGAGCCCACCTCACCTGAACGGATCAGATCTTCGTGAAAATCCTGCTCAGCACTACTCATAATTCGTCCAAATTCTTCTGTACTGATTCTTCCATCTGTCATCATCTCAATGAGTTCTCCAAATGGGACATCAAATCCACCAACGATGGATACGGACTCCTGGTTCATTTGTCCAATTTTCTCTTCCAAAGTCATCTCCTTCAGAAGTTCCTGAATTTTATTTTCCTGCTGTTCACTTAATTTCATCTTTTTCTTCTCCTCGTATTCCGAAATAAGTATTGTTGAACATTTATTTATTGATTCAGCCATTCCAGCCCGGACTTAATGTTTCGATCCCAGAAATCCCACTCATGAGCACCTGGTTCTTCATGGTAATTGAGATCTGCCTTATGTTCTTCCAGGAATTTTTTAAAACGACGATTATGCTCCTTTAAGAAATCATCATCACCAACCGCCATATAGATTGCAATTTCGTTCTTGCAGTCTGTAAACAGCTGTTCCGGATCCATATCGCTTCCAACCAGCTGATCAACCGGTCCAAAAATTCGCTCATAATAACTCTTTCTCTGCCATACCATAGGAGCATCTTCTGTTGCTGCCGGCACCTCATAAGTGATAAGTGCACTGGATAAGGCTATGATCTTACTAAATGTGTCATTATACTTTAAGCCATTACGAATTGCACCATAACCGCCCATGGATAATCCTCCAATATAGGTATCTTCTCTTTTACGGGACAATGGAAAAAGATTTCTTGTCACTTCCACAAGTTCTTCACCAATGAATTCGCCCCATCTGTCAGACTCATTGTTATCAACATAGAAATTGTTATTTCCATCCGGCATGATGACCGCAATATGATTTTCAATTGCATATCGCTCAATACGGGTACCATAGAGCCAGTCTTTCTCATCTCCTGTTACTCCATGTAATAAGTAAATAGTTTTAAGCGGCTCTTTCACGTCATATGGTTTTGGATTGGGGGCCAGAAAATTATCACCAAAATCTTCAAATGGAATCACTGCCGTAAAGGAAACAAATCCGCCTAATGCATTTGAGTTGTATCTTGTTGTTACTACTGCCATATTTTTACCTCTCTTCTGAACTATTTATTTTAAAATAACTTCTTCTCTTAACTGAATACATACCTGTTCCAGATTTATTCCATTTGCCCCTACATATAATTTCACATAATGGTTCGTCCCCAGAATCATGCCAAGATCACGCTTTTCTGTCACAGACTTTCCATTTGTTCCCCGAAAACTGATGGTAAATTTGGGAACATTGTCCAAAGATACCGTTATCGGAAGCTGAGCAAGTTCTCCCGTATTGGAACGTATGCATACACTCAGGTCGAAGTATCCCATCTTCTCTTCCTGCATACCGAAGACAAAAGAATCTCTCTGTTTCAAATCCAATTGTGTACAGTCAATGGTAATACAATCATTTTCATCACTATGATAGTATACCAGCTCTCCTGCCTGTCCTTCTTCTGCTTGTATTTGTTTCTGATAATCAATCTCTTCCTGAGGAATCATGTTCATCTCATACAGCATTGCCGGAGATTGTAAAATGAACTGCAAAATATTCCTTGCATTCCGCTGCAATTCACTGCGGCAAAGAACACCTTTCTGCAATTTTTCCAACATATCATCCTGATTCATATCCGTACAGTCTGAACATGTCATATACAAATCATTCTGTGCAATGGCCATTGCTGCATGACATGTCATAGAAGATTTCTCTCCCTCTTCATTTCCTTCTGCCCACCAGTCAGTCATAACAATACCGTCAAACTTCCATTCTTCACGAAGAATCGCAGAATTCAAATCATAGCTTCCTGCCGTCCAAAGCCCATTTACAGGGCCATAGGTTGTCATGACCGCTCTTGCTTTACCTTCTTTTACAGCAATCTCAAATCCTTTTAAGTAAATTTCACGCAATGCCCGTTCAGAAACAACACTCTCTACTTTTCTTCGATTCGTTTCCTGGTTATTTCCACAGAAATGTTTAATTACACCAGTGCTTCCGGAAATATTCATTCCCTGAATCATGGCAGCCCCCATCTTGCCAGTAAGCAGCGGATCCTCCGAAAAATACTCAAAGTTACGTCCATTTAATGGATGTCTGTGAATATTCATTCCGGGTCCAAGCAGTGCATCGATACGATTCAGACGCAGCTCTCTTCCTGTCATCTGATATAGAGATTCTATCAGCTGAAGATCAAAAGTTGAGGCAATCGCTGCACCATTCGGAAGTGAAAATGCTTTTGTACCAACATCCATACGGATTCCGGATGGTCCATCGGCACAACATGCTGCCGGAATACCCAATTCACGAAGGGAGTGTGTCAACCCTCCAAATGCAGCTCCTGTGCCGGGTGTTACTTTGGGTGAGCACATACCTTCACCACGGAAAAGATAAATCAATTCCTCATCGGAAAGCTGTGCGATAAAATCTTCCATCGTCGCCTTCCCGGAATATACATCTGCAAGTTTGATTCCCTGATTTCCGGTATAGGCAATCTCACAAGGCATTTTCTTTTGTCTCTTCATGTGCCAGTCAATCGTTCTCATTGGCACAGCTTCTTTCATAATTTCACAGATATCCTGCGAAGGCTTCATACGTTCCATTTTTTCTATCGGAGCATATGCTTCTTCTAATTCTTCTACAACCCGGGTTTCTTTTTCTTCAAAACTGCCAACACATTGTGCAGAGCGGACATCTGCTCCAACATAGACTTCGTAGATTCCTTTTTCCAACAGATAACATGACTTATGTCCTGCAGCATTGCTGTCATCATAAGAAGAAAATACATACTTTGCTATTTCAAAATGCAGTTCCTGTTTTTCTCCTGTATCTAACTCTTTTGTTTTCTGAAAACCTGCCAGAACCCGTGCCGGTTTTCCAAGCCTTCCCTGAGGTGCAGAAATATAAATCTGCACTGCCTGACGTCCTGCTGCTTCTCCGGTATTCTCTACCAGCACATCAATACTGATGTTATCTCCATCTGAACTTTTCAGTGAGCCATCTATTGCAAATTCTGTATAAGATAAACCATATCCAAATGGATACAATACCTTCTCTTTTGCAAAGGTTTCAAAGTAGCGATACCCAACATAGATATCTTCTACATAATAATTTTTCTCTATTCCGCCAAAGTAAGGAGATGAGGGATAATCCGATATGTTGCGTGCAATTGTATCGGTAAGATGACCACTGGGACTCACACGTCCGGTCAATACATCTGCAACTCCATTTCCACCTTCCTGACCGCCCTGCCATACATACATAACAGCAGCTGGATCGTACTCTTCCACCCATTTCATGTCAATGATATTTCCGACATTTAACAGGACAACCGTTCTTGGAAATTGGGCACTTACTTGTTTAATCAAAAGCTTCTCTTCTTTCTGCAAAAGATAACTGCCCTCTTCCTCTTTGTTATCTTGATCTTCACCTGCGGTTCGGCCGATCACGATCACGGCAACATCTGATTCCTTTGACGCCTCAAGAAGTGCTTCTGTAACCGGCATTTCCTTCTGACTCCACGGGACCTGTCCCCAGCCTTGTCCTACGTCATATGGATTTTCTTTTATCCATTCTCTGTACATTTCAAGCACTTTCTCATTAACTGAAATAGAATCTTCCTTCTGGAGAGCATCTAAGATTCCAACTGTATACCTGGTATTTACAAGTCCGCCTGAACCAAGTCCACTCTTATAATAATCAAACGCAATGCGCCCAAATACAGCTACTTTATCTCCTTTTCGAAGAGGCAGGGTTTGATTATCATTTTTTAATAAAACACAGCCATCCGCAGCCACTTGTCTTGCACGTTCTGCATATTCCTTTAAATTCAATGTCATACTAATTCTCCATTTACTAAACTCATTATCTTTTTCCGGCTCTTTATTGAAAAGGGGAAACAGATTCTCCAATCCGATTCCCCTTTTTAATCATATGATATTAGCCTTTGACTGCTCCAATCGTAATACCTTTTACAAAATATTTCTGGAAAAATGGATATACAATCAAAACCGGAATCGCACCAACTACTGCAATTGCCATTTTAATACTGGTCGAAGGCATCGCTGACATATCAATATTGCTGGCGATATTGGATGAACTGCTCATCAATATCTGTATATTCTGCAGCATCGCATTCAATAATACCTGAACGGTAAAATACTTACTTTTAGACAAATAATATAATCCGTTTGTCCAGTCATTCCAATAAGCCAGACCGCATAAAAGCATCAAAGTTGCAATGATCGGTTTTGACATTGGAAGTACGACACGCAAAAGAATTTTCCATTCCCCTGCACCATCAATACGTGCTGCTTCAATCACCTGTTCCGGAATATTCTGTTCGAGATTTGTTCTCATCATAAATACATAAAAGGCACCCATCAACAATCCCGGTACAACTAAGGCAGCATATGTATTCTTGATATGGAAAAACTGTGTCCACATAATGTAAGATGGAACCAAACCACCGTTAAACAGCATTGTAAAGAATACTATAAAAGACCATACATTACGGTGCGGCAAGTCTCTTCTTGATAATGGATATGCCAACAACGTTGTCATTGTAATACTTAACATTGTTCCAACAACCGTTACACCAATCGTCGTTGCATAAGCCCGAAGAATTGTTGCTGCATTCTTAAAAATGTAAGTATATGCCGATAAACTAAAGCTCCTGGGAATAATCGAGTAACCATCTCGTATCAACTGATGTTCATCTGCAAAAGAAGAGACAATCAACATCAGAAAAGGAAACAGGCACATCACACACAGTATAATCATAATCACATTAGCAAATGTCTGAAAACTTTTACTCTTATCTACCATTCGTTTCTCCTTTCTAGAATAATGCTTCTTCTCTGCTGATTTTACGTACCATCGCATTTGCCGCCAGTACTAAGATACAACCAACAATAGACTGGTAAACACAGGCAGCCGTAGACATTCCAATGTTATTAGACTGCAGCAATCCACGATATACGTAAGTATCAATGGTATTAGTAACATCCATCAGTGGTCCTGAATTCATTGGCACCTGATAGAACAGCCCGAAATCTGAATAGAAAATGCGGCCGACTGACATTAATACCAATGTAATGATTGTGGTTCTTAAGCCCGGCAGTGTCACATGAACAATTCGTTTCCATCGGGTTGCTCCGTCAACTGCTGCCGCTTCATACAAGCTTGCATCAAGTCCGACTACTGTTGCATAATAAATAATTGACTGATACCCAAAATTCTTCCACAGATAAACAAAAATCAGAATGGCCGGCCATGCACCCGGAGTCGAATACCAGCTCACAGGATCAACTCCTATACTTTTCAGAATAGACGCATTAATAAATCCAGTCTCTGTAGCCAAAAAAGCATTAGCAAGATAACTTACAACAACCATCGAAATCAGGTAAGGCACCAAAATGATTGTCTGGTAAACTTTCGATGCAACTTTGCTTCGAATTTCATTGAGCAGAATGGCGATTGCAATTGCCATGACGGTTCCAAGAATAATGAATGCTATATTATACAAAATGGTATTTCTTGTAATAACAAACGCATCGTTTGTTTTAAACAAATATTCAAAATTTTTAAATCCTACCCATGGGCTTTTGAAAATACCTTTTCGAAAGTTAATCTGCTTAAATGCAAGGAAGACTCCTGCCATCGGAATGTAGTTATTGACAAACAAGTATGCCATCCCTGGCAGCATCATCAGATAAAGTGGGATATATCTTTTATTTTTTAAACTCTTTTTACTTTTATTCATCCTATTACGCTCCCATCATATCCAGTCTGACCGTAAATTCTCATTATTTTCCTGCAAGATATTCATCCAGCTGACGCTGTTTCTCAGCTACAATTTTTTCAATTCCTGCTGCTTTCATTTCTTCGTTCAATTTAGGAATGGTTGTTTCCGGATCTAAGGATCCACATAACAGTGCCGGAACATATTTCTGATATACATTCACGCAGGCTGTAACTTCATTCATAACAGCAGTTGCATCAAAGTTAAATCCAAAAGCGACAGGAACTTCTGCAGATTTTCCAAAGTTGTCATATTCTTCCCAAAGAGCCGGATCTTCATTATCCCATGGATAAGCAATGGAACCATTTGCCCACTCCCAGGGAAGACGCATATAAGTTGTGGATGTTGGATCTACGCCATCCGGATAGGTAATAACGGTTTTCTCTTCATTTGCAAATACATAATTTTCACCTTCAAGACCATTGATGACAAGGTTTGAAATCTCTTTGTTGCTGTACATCATATCGTAAAATGCAACTGCTCTTTCCGGATCTCCTGAAGCGGTAGGTACAAACCATGCGGTCTGATAACCGATATAATTCGGAGTTCCATATCGCCAACATACAATCTCTGTATTGCTCTTTCCAGATTCCTCTTCCTCCCAGCCTGGTTTCGTGTGCTGGAAATAAGAGAAGGCTTTGCCGGAAGCCACTAACAGGTTGACATCATCCGTACTTGTTGACGCATCCGGCTGAATCAGTCCTTCTTGTGCCCATTCATACATCCGATTCGTTACTTCTGCAAACTGTTCGGTTTCAAACCAGCTCTGTACTTTTCCATTCTCATCATATGGATCCTCCAGAACTGCAAGATTATAGGTATCTCCACAACTATCCTGTCCTGTATATGCAGTTTCACCACTAAACATATTTCCGCCATTGGAAGCAATCGGATACATGTCCGGATATGCATTTTTTACTTTCACAAGAGCATCATGATAATCATCCCAGGAACTCATATTTTCATAATCAATCCCCAGCTCATCACAGATATCTTTTCTCATACCGACACCCAATACCGTTGCTTTATTCTGGTAGTTGGGAAGTCCATAAATATCACCGTCAAATGTATTGGTCAGCCAGTCTCTCTCTTCCATAACAGCATTCAGATTAGGTGCAAATTCCGGAATCAGATCGGTAATCGGCTGAATCTGCCCGGCATTTACATAATCAATGGGAGCTGCCATTGGGATAAACAGGTCGAACTCTTCTCCGGAAGACAAATCCATATTTAACTGTGTCATATAATTGGCAAATCCCATACGGGTGATCTCAACATCACAATTCAGAGCTTCCTCTGTGTATTCGCTGATTTTCTCTGAAATTTTTTCCACTGTAGTTGAATCTGAATCGCCAAAACACATAACCTTTATTGTGTAATGGTCTTTTTCTGCAAAATAAGCAGCCATATCATCCAGGGATTCCGTGGTCTCTGTTCCATTATCAGTTTCTGGTTTCTTTTCTTCTGCACCACAGCCAGCTAACAGTCCGCCGAACATACATAATGATAATCCAAGTGCAAGTATTCTTTTCTTTTGCATTTTTCTTCCTCCTCTTTCATAGACGAATTATTTAAGATGTACACATTCTATCATTTTCCTCTTCCTATATCTGTAACAATACGGACTATCTGTTTTCCCAAAAACGACTAAAAAAAGGTCAATAATAAAATAACGACTTTTCATTGGCAAAATAACGACAAAAGAGAAAGGCTTAGCCTCTCTCTTCTGCCGGTGTTTTATTATATGTTTTTTTATACAATTTAGAGAAATAAGAAAAATTAGAATAACCCACTTTCATTGCGATCAATCCAACCGGAAGCTTCGTTGTAATCAAAAGATTTCTTGCCACTTCCATCTTTTCATTAATAATATAATCATTCAGAGTCATCCCTGTGTTTTTCTTGAAAATGCGTGCCAGGTAATCAATATTCATATGCATCGCATCTGCAATTCTGCCGCGTGTAATATCTTGTGCTATATGATCATGAATGTAACTTTCGATACTTTTCACCAAATCATTATCTGATTCTTGAGAAATTACATGATTCTGATGATAGGCCTCCAACAATTCACCTTTATGTTTTAATTTTTCATAGGCTTCCGGCAGATCTCCTAATTCTTTACAATATTCAAAGCAAAGATCCGGTTCCATATGTAATATTTTTTTTATGGTATCTTCAACTACATTCATCTGATATTTGAAAGCTGGCATATCACACAAATCTATCTCCGCTGTATATACAAAGAATACATACCACTCCCTCTGAATCTGCTGAATAAATAATTTTTCTTTCCATGACTCTGTCAGTTCTGACAGCACATTTTGTAATACAAATACCAATAATTTATCATCCAGCTGTTCCGTTAGATTAGATGTATTTGTCAATTGTAGCCTGCACAGGTATCCTTCTGTCTGCTCATCCAATTTTGCAATCCTGCACAGGTGCTGAACCGCCTCTTTATTTTCTGTTCGTTCCAGACATCTCCCAAAGAGCACAGACTTTAACCAGTCATCTTTCCTGAAAAGTTCACCATATTTAGTCAATTCACTTTCTTCTCTTCGATTTTTTAATCGTTCAATAGCCTGGGCCAAAACTGATTCAATTTCTTCATAAGGACAAGGAAATAATAAATATTGGAAACTGCTCATTGACATTGCCCGCTTCGCATAATCAAAATTTGCATGCGAAGAAATGATAATACATTCCATATCCATTTTCTGTTCTCGGACCCACTGTACAAGATCCAATCCGCTCTCTCCCGGCATCTCGATATCTGTCATGAGAATATCCATATGTACATTATTAAGAAGAACTTTCGCCTCATATGCGTTATAGGCTTTAAAGACCCCGTCAATTCCCAGTTTTTTCCAATGAATTGACTTCTCCATACCATTAACCACACTTCGCATATCATCAACCATCAGAATATTCACTTTTCGATTCCTCCTTAATGAAAATATCAATATTGGCACCGTTGGTATTTGAAAAAGCAAACAGTACATTTTCTTCTCCATAGCATAACTGAAAACGTTGTATCACGTTCGTAATGCCAACCGTCTCTTTCAATTTTATATCTTTATCATTACTGTTCAGCTTCTGAATCATATCATCTGTAAATCCCTGCCCATTATCCGATATATGTATATTTAAATAACGTCCATCCTCTGAATCCATATAGTCTATAAAAATTCCAATTCTAAGATTTCCAGTCTGCGGCTTTCCATATTTAACAGAATTTTCCACAAATGACAAAATAGAAATCGCCGGGATCATAAATGTCTTTGTATCCTCTCCCACTTCAATCTTACATTCCGGAGGATATGCCATATTGATTTCCTGCAGTTCTATATAGTTGCGTACATATTGTAATTCTTCTTCAATCGAAGTATTGGTGACCACCTCTTTAAACATATAGCGCAGATGACGCGATAAATAAATAATGGATTTTCCTGCTTCCTCTTCCTTATGTTCTTCTAAAAGTCCATAAATGCTTTTCAGACAATTAATATAAAAATGCGGACGAATCTGAAGCTGAAAATATTCCAGCTGTGTCTCTCGCAGGCTTAGTTCCTTTTCATACGATTCGATCTTCAGCTGATTAATCTGTGATATCATACTATTAAATGTCTGATTTACTTCTTTAAATTCCACATCTGCAAATTGATTATCAGCACGAGTCTCAAGATTACCTTTTTTAATTTCATTCATCGTATCCACCAGTTGATCTACCGGTCTGAAAAAGATTCGTTTCAGCAGATAATATCCGATGGGAACTAAAGCCACTATAATCGCCATTGTTGCAAGAATCAACATTTTCTGTATCACGGAAAGACTGCTGAAAAATCCATCATACTTCATAACATAGGCAGCTTCCACGCTGGAATATTTTACTTTTTTCTCAGTAATCATATACTTTTGTTTATCTCCCGAGAAATAGTATTCCTCACTTTTATGAAGTTCTACATGATTTTGCACCAGTTCTTCCGGCATATTCAAAGACATCTCATCATGAAACAATACCACCTGACCTGACATCTTATTGTGGGAAGTTTCCGGTAAATCAAACATTCCAACATCAATAATATAGATGCTATAGGTTCCACTAAATCCTTTAATCAGGTAAAGAAAAGACTTATCATCAATCCAAAGAGGTGTCCATTCCTGTTCTATGATATTCTTTCTACCCTCTATGTAATTTGAAAAATAGTCTCTCAAATCATCTTTTCTTTTATATGTCATTCCGTCCATCGAGTAGACCTCGCGAAAAAGATGGTTCTTTTCACTGATAATATAACATCCAAACAATGCATCATTGCCCACCATCAACGAGTTATACTCATTCATAATACTCAGCGTTAATAAGTGGGCATCCAAAGGTTCTGTGGTCATCGCCAAAGTCCTGAAATCATAATCAAAAGCAACAAAATCTGTCATATTTTCATCTAATCTTTTCAATGTTTCTTCCATATCAGAGCAATATACATTTAATGCATTCTCATTGGAAGCAGACACACGATCATTATAAAATTGTACAAAATACATAGTATACAATATGACCAGCAGCACTAACGGTATCTGAAATATCAGCAATGCTATAAATACTTTTGATTTAATCGAATAATTCTTTTGTCTCCTGGGCGTTTTCACATCACGCTGCGTTCTCTTCTGATTCTTCATCATTTCTCCACACATTCCGACGATTCAGAAATTTTTACCAGCTTAACCACACGACTTGTGCCAAGACGGTCCGCTCCCAGTTCCAAAAACTTTTCCGCATCCTCGAAAGAGGAAATCCCGCCTGCTGCTTTCACTTTCACATTCGTACCTACATGTTTTGAGAATAATTCTATATCCTCAAACGTAGCCCCCGCCTTTGAAAATCCAGTGGATGTCTTTATATAGTCTGCACCGGCCCGGGTAACAATCTCACACATTCTGATTTTTTCTTCTTCTGTCAGCAGACAGGTTTCGATAATTACTTTTAAAATTTTTTCTCCACATTCCTTTTTCAGAATCCTGATTTCATTTTCAATACAATCATATTTTTTATCTTTTACCCACCCCAGATTGATGACCATATCAATTTCATCTGCTCCATTTTCCAGCGCATCCTTCGTCTCAAACGCTTTTGCTTTCGTTGTCATATATCCATTCGGAAATCCAATCACCGTACATACGGTCATCCTATCCTGTACATATTCTTTCACCTGTTTTACATAACTTGGAGGAATACATACGGATGCAGTTCCATAACTGATTGCATCATCACAAATCTGCCTGATTTCCTCCCAGGTTGCCGTCTGTGCCAACAATGTATGATCCACATGTTTTATGATTTCTTTTCTGTCCATTCAGCCCCACTCCTTTATCTTATACCTTATCTTTTATATCTTACCCTCATTACACAAAATATTCTACAACTTTTTTGTCCATTTTTATATCTTTCTTTTTGCAAATTTTTATTTGACATTTATTGTATTATGAATTATAATTTCATTATCACAAATTGTACTTTGATAATTTCACAGGCTTTACACTCTGCCATACAAAAGATACATAGCAGATATACCTTTACTATCCATACAAAGGAGATATTGCCATGACAGATCAGGAACTATTATCGGCACTGTCCACCTTAATTGATGAAAAGCTGGACAAGAAGCTGGATCAAAAACTGGAAGAAAACAATAAAAAACTGGAAGCTGTCTTCGATCAAAAGTTAGAAGCTGCCTTCGAGCAAAAACTTACACCTATCTACCAAAGACTGGATCATCTGGAATATCAGATCAAACAGACAGAGTACAACCTGCGGAACGAAATCCGCAGAACAGAAAAATCGCTTCTCAATGAGATAGAACGTGTTCACAGCATTCTGGATCAGCACATTAACGATCCCCGGATGCATCCCTGTCTCGCCTGACCGAAGCGTTACATAAGAATGAAAGAACATACGAATGAGAAACTTATACATAAAGTACATGGAAAAAGAGTGTAAAGTCTGTGAAATTATCAAAGTCCTTACACTCTTTTTCATTTCAAATTCTTTATTTTTTCATACCATAAGCTCTCAATTCTTTATGAAACGAACTTCTCCTTGGATACTCTTTCTTATATTTTTCCATTATCATTGCCTTAGCATTTGTAATTCCCAAAGATTCCTGCACTTCTCCGAATGCAGCAATGTAAGAAGCACATTCACCATAGTAATTCCGCCTATTATTTTCCATAATTCCAGCAACTCTTACAGCAATAAGCTTATCAATTCTTGTCATCCAGGTTTGAATATCTACATCTGATATTTTCGTATCATTCTTCCAAATCGATAATATTGTAGAAAACAATTCTGCATCAGTTTTTACCATTTTTTCACCCGTTCCAAGATAAAACCTTTCTGCACGGATAGAAGATGCAGAGCTTGCCAGCATCTGCATGGATCTCAAGCCTATTGGTAATGATGAACCATTATACAATCTCAAAAGAACAAATGCCAGCCCCTGTTTCATGTATGTAGACGACCACCCGAGACCCTCGCTTGTATTCATACCAACTTTCCTCATTTTTTCAATTTGCCCATCATAAGCTAATAAAGTACAATACTCATACAGGCTGATATCATTCTCTTTTCCCCTCCCCCGATCATAGATATATCCTTTATTTCTATTGCGGGCATTCTGGTATAAAGATTCATAAATTTTCTGAACTTCATCCCGGTATTCTTGCCAATCATTTGAAAGTAATCTGATTCTCCAATAATTCATCACTGTTGAATCTGAACGAAATGCTTCCATCCAACACTTTTCGGCATCTTTTTGTTTCCCCGTTCTAACTGCATATTCTGCCGTGAGTAATGCAATCTCACTCCTGATAATATCAGAAATCGGAATACTTGCCAAAGCTTCCATTCCAACCAGAAACATTTTTTCATTTTCTGCCGTATCTAATTTGGTTTCCAACAACTGTTTGTACAGTGAAGGATATTCTTTAACATATTTTCTGGCATTCTCCAGGAGAATATTATCATCTTTTATCATGGACTGCGCTTCCTTGAGAAAACCCTCTGCATATCGTCCACCTTGCTTACCAAGGTATTCAATCCATGTCCCAAGAAATTCATCAAAATCAGGAAGATCACCATTTCCCATCTGCATAATATCTTCTAATGTCACATCCGGATTTCCCAGATTTCCCATAATAAGAAACAGTTCTTCTGCTCTATTATCAGGCGAGTTACCCATATATATCAGATACAGACATTCTTTCACAAAAGTATCATAATCACTATTCAGCAGGTCATACTCATCCAGACTACAAACACCTAATGGTGAACCATCAAAATCGTTATAATCCCCCTCCGCTGACACTTCCAACAAAGACAACATCTCTGCCAGTTCACAGCCTTCCTTATACATTTGCGTGTCTACACAGTAATGCACATATTTTATCGCTAAATCGATATCCCTGATAAGACCATCCGGATCCGAAAAGAGAACTTCATCCGCATCACTGTTATACCAGTCATCCCATTCCTCATTATATTCACTATCAAGCACCCTATCTCCATCGTTTATTTCCGTAAGTATTTCTATGATATTCTTGATTTCCTTTACTGCATTTGCATAATCATTATTCTTTTCGGATTCACATTCATTCAGAACCTTTCCGGAATAAGTTTTCAACAATTCAACAAAGGACTGTCTTCCCTTCTCAGACCATGTTCTTGCCATTTCATGAACAAACGCCTGAAGTTCTCTCTGGGACATATTTGCAGTTAATGCATCTACTTCGCTTAGAAATTGCGGAAGTCTTATGTTTAATTTGCTCATTTTTTCTCCTCCATCCATTTGAACAATTACAGATGATCTATTGTTCTTCATAATATAATTTTACCATACTTCTGTTGTCTTTCCTATTATATCAGGGCAATAAAATATTACACCTTCTAAATTCCCGTTACAGTTCAGGAAGCCAATTATTCTGCACCGAACTATTCATTATAGGCTAAAATAATTGTTATTTGTGTTTTCATCCTACCTTTTTGGTCTTTGGGTAGGCTCCATTTTTTAATTTTCACGTTTTCATCCTACTAAATAAGAAGAAACGTAGGCTGAGAATCCCAGAAATACCTTACTGAGCTTACTATAATTGGTAAAAGCATAGGCTACAAATCCCAGAAACCAATGATATAGCCTATAAGAATCCCAAAGGGATAGGAGGAATATCATAACAGCAACCATTAGAGCCTATCGAAAATTAAAAAAGGTAGGCGGAATATCCGCAAACTAATCAATGAAGCCTACCAAAAGATAAAAGGCCGGACAAGATCCCACATAACAAACATCTAAACCTACCAGGAACGGTATGATATGAGATAATGCTTAGTATAATCCAAGGTAATTAACAGCATGTTTCGCTGACCTGTAACGAATTTCCCAAATGTCAAGGTATATCAGGATACAAAAACTCCTCATCACTGGAACACATCCGGTAATGGGGAGCCTTTGTTTTGACAAACGCAGTTAATGTCCTCTGTGCCTGTCTTTTTTCTTTTGCTGTTTCAGTTCAAACAATCGCTCAGCCTCTGACAGTTTCTGCTCTCGGCTTTTCACTTTGCGTGACTGCTTGTTCTGTTCATGCTGCAACTTCAAAGCCTGCTGCGATTTTGTGCCAATTCCAGTGTCCTGCAATTGCTTTTTCACATCACGCTGCATTCTCTTCGGATTCCTTTTGACTTCTTTTACAACAGTTGCTACAGCCGGGCTAAATTGCAACCTATCATAATGTTTCAAAATGAACTCGTAAACCTCGTAATCCTTTGGTTCTGTACCAAATGTCACTTTAGCAGCAGATAGGTTACCGTCTTCGATTCGCTCGAAAACACCTACCCAGAACGGCTCATCAAAATACACAGTCAGCTTGCCACGTACTTTGCTCACAGTAATCCCTCCTTAATTAATTAAAATGAGCAAAGAACGGACAACCCGGAGGGGCAGGTTACTTACCATAGATTTCTCCATGACGGCCGGGCTACCTACCGGCTCTGGCATGTATTGCTACACACGTTGCGTTTTTATCTTTGCATTTGATTCAATTTTCATTTTATCTAAAATTTTTCAATATCCTGGATGAGTTGACCACTTTCCCGGACACGCCGAATTGTCTCATCCCGCTCGACTTCCTGAATTGTTTTCGTGAATTCCATTCGGATCTCCTCATTGGGAATACGCACGCATTCTGTCTTTTCATCATAGGCCAGATATCCCAGATGAATCAGTAAAGTGAGCACATCATTGCGTATCGCTTTCATCACAGAATTGGGATTATAAACCGAGTCCACACCACGGAATGAATAACCATCGTACCACTGCTTCATCTTTGCAAAATCCTGATTATAATCCGTACAAAGCTTTCGGACCTCATCTTCTGTAAATCCGACATACGTTCCAAATTTTCTGGGTTTTACCATGGTAAACTCTTCAAAATCCGATATAGCTGATTGCGAGGCATCTTTCTTGATAGGAAGGATGCCTGTCATATAAGCAGCCGCAAATACTTTGGCAGTCATTCCGCTGTTCTTAAACAGGGATCGCAAAAACTCAAGATATTCTTTCTGTACAGTTGGCTGGTCACCTGCTTCCCTGATTGGAGCGTCCCATTCATCAATTACCATAATAAACTTGTTTCCTGCAGCAGATACGGCATTGGCTAACGTGGCAAAAAAAGCCTCTTCCACCTTTACCTGCGGATAAGCAGCCACCAACTCCTTCGTGACATTTCTAATAACGAAAGGCACCACATCCTCTTTGCCGTTGGCCGCTCCAATGACTGCTGTCATATCCAGATAGATTACATCGTATCTATTCAGGTGCTGCTTATATGTTCGATTTAATTTCTCGTTTGTTGAAATCTCCAAATCCTCAAATAAAGCGGAAGAATCACACGTCTTATCATAATATGCACACAACATCTGTGCCGCAAAAGATTTTCCAAAACGACGTGGTCTGCTGATGCAAGCCAGTTTTTGTTTTGTTCCAATAGTATCATTGATCAAAGCAATTAAGCCGGACTTATCTACATATTGACTGTTCCTTATTTCTTCAAACCCAATGTTGCCAGGATTCAGATAATTTCCCATCCACCATTCTCCTCCATTGAAAAAGCATCCTGTTTCTTCGCCAAACTGGCATTTCTCTTTCCTACCATTCTACTCTACGACCCTGAAGTTTTCAATCGTTTTTCAAATAGATTGAGTTCAGGGATAATAAACTCAACATAAAGCTGTCTGTGCCATTTCTTAATCCTCCTCAATCCACGGCAGAGAATAATATTCTCCAATTATAAAGTCATCCATTCCCCAACCAAAACCGGAAAATTCATGCATTATGTATTCCAATCTGTCTTTCCATAGCTCATACAGTTCCTCATCTTCACTAGTATAATCCACGGTAATTAACGCACTGTTGCGCATTCCGAAAAGTATAGAGCCAAATCACCATACCATCTACCTTTGCAAAAAGAGGTCTACTTTTTCTCAGGGAACTCCTAAAAGTAATTTCTAAAAAAGGCTTATACCATAATTATCTATTTGGAAAATACAATTTTTATTCAACATAATAAAAACATTGACATTGAAATTATACTATCATATAATAAAAGTACGAAAACACATACGAATTTTTGTACGGAAAGGAGAGATTTTTTTGTTAGCTGTAAAAAGCATGGATGTAAGAGATAATTTCAAGAGTTTATGCGACAAGGTTTTTAGCGGCGAGACATTGATTATATCAAGACCCAAAAATGAAAATATTGTTATGATTTCCGAACATGAATACAATGAAATGATGAAAGCCAAGAGAAATGCTGATTATCTTGCTATGCTTGATAAATCTATGGCAGAAGCTGAATCAGGTGGTTTTATCACAAAAACCATTGCAGAACTGGAGGAATGCAAATAAATGAATATAGTATTTACTCCTACTGCATGGGAACAATATACCGATTGGCAGAGGGAAGATAAAAAAATAGTTAAGCGTATCAATGAACTTATCAAAGATATTGACTGCAATGGGCTATTAAATGGCATTGGAAAGCCTGAACCTTTAAAACACCGTAAGGCATGTAGCAGACGCATTACTGATGACCACAGGTTGGTTTATAATATGGATAGTAACCATAACCTGATTATATACTCTTGTAAATATCATTACGAAGATTAGCACTTTTTAGCCTTGCTATTTTTTTATTAGGTAATGAAAAAATCGAGGGGCATCCAAAGATGCCCCAAACCATTGTTAATCTCAAAAAAGTAGTTTTTTCTTGGCACACCACCATAGTTTCTCTCATTTTACACCGTATCTGTCCGAAATAATTTGATGTAGAAATCTGTCCCCACACCTTTTTCACTAGCAGCTGTAATAGTTCCATTTTGCTTTAATATAATTTGTTTCGCCATTGCAAGCCCGATTCCTACACTATTTGCAGATGCATTGTCTGTTTTGTAAAATCTTTCAAAAATATGAGGCAGATGTGCACTGTCTATTCCTTCTCCATCATCCACTACATGAATATGGGTGGCAATAGCATCCTGAGCAACCTGTACTTTTACAGTGCCACCTTCATTCGTATGCTCCACGCTGTTTTTTACAATGTTTAACAATGCTTCTGTCATCCAGTGTTTATCACAGGAAATACATACGGCGGCATCGGACTGACAAATCAACTGAATTCCTTTGATTTCTGCCATAATCTCCAGAGAATCCTGTATATCACGTAAGATATCCCTCACATAAACGGGCTCCTTCTTCAATTCCAAGACATCTGCCTGAAGCTGTGCCAGCGTTAACAGGTTGCGAATCAGCCAGGTAATACGCTTCGCCTGTTTATCAATCTTATCCGCATAATCTAACCTCTGCTCATCCGAAAGTTCTGGTTCTTCCAATAAATCTGTCATAATGGTAATGGCTGAAATCGGAGTCTTAATCTGATGTGATATATCTGATAACATATCTGACATATACCGTTTCTGCGACAGCTCTTCTGAATATGCCTCTCTCAGCAAGACAACTACCTTGTAAATCTCGCTTTGCAATATGCTGAGCTGTCCTTCCCTGAAATGTTCCATTTCCGGTAAATCCAGCCGGTCCTGGACCCGCATCAGATATGAAATCAGATCCTCTATTTGTTTTTCCACTTCTCGTTTCCGCATTCTCGTGATCAAAAATTGTGCAATCAGGATTACGATCAACAGAATAATTATCACATTTTTTATCATAGTAACCTCTGCTTTTCCATACGGTAGCCAATTCCCCGTACAGTCTGAATCAATGGCTGTCCCTCGAAATCTCCTAATTTTTCACGCAAACGTTTGATATACACCGTCAATGTATTGTCATTTACAAAATCCCCTGCTTCATCCCAGATATCACTTAATAACTGCTGTCTGGAAAGTGTTTGTCCCCGATGATTCACAAAAATCAGCAACAGGCGATATTCCATAGCCGTCAGATCTATATTTTTTTGATTTCGGTACACTTTTCCAGCCTGTAGATCCAGTTCATTGTCACCAATTGCAATTCTTGACTGCTGTACCACATCTTTTCCTGCTCTTCGTAAAATTGCTTTCATTCTTGCCAGTAATTCACGAATACGAAAGGGCTTTGCAATATAATCATCAGCGCCCTGTTCCAACGCTAATACCGTATGTACTTCATCATCACAAGCGGTCAAAAAGAGAATAGGAGCGTCACTCTTCTTTCGAATTTCTCTGCATATGGTATAGCCATCACCATCCGGCAGCATCACATCCAATAAGAAAACATCAATCGTTTGATTGCCTGATATCGTGTCCAATGCCTCTTTTTGGGTAGCGGCAGTCAGCACATCGTACCCGTCCTGCCGCAAAGAAATCTTCAATCCTTCCCGAATGATATTGTCATCTTCCACTACTAAAACTGTCATTCTATTCCTCCGTACGCATCAATTCCAGAATATTGTCACCTTCTTTTCTATGGTAGCATATTCCAGTCATGATAGCGAGAGAAACCATAGTGATTATCAGAGAAAGAACATACATCTCCCACGGAAAATGCAGTTTGATCTCACCAAAATACTGTTTTAACACTCGTCCGATTCCATAGGTGATTGGTAAAGAGATGAGAACTGACCAGATAAAACCACGAATCCACATTCCCATATTTTCATAAAATAACATTTTCTGTATCTGACATTCCTGCATTCCTACAGAGCGGAGCATTGATATCTCTTTTCTTCTGACGACTGCCCTTCCCCGAATCGAATTATATAGATTGAGAAGACAGATCAGTGCTGTAAATATCACAAATCCGATTGCAAGCACACGAATGATGTAGTTAATCGTCTCTGCTACTGTGGTAAGCATTTCCTTTTCACCTGCAGCATACACAAGGAATTGCTCATGATTTTCATTACTCAGGTTCTGTAGTTTCTGAGCCAGCTCTCCCTCTGTGTCCGATAATCTGATCCACAACTTGCGGCCCATCACATTATAGTTACCATCCTGTTCCAGACTATCCTGGCTGGATAGCACCTGATTCATCTGTTCCGCTGTATCTGTACTTACGATCATCCAGATAAACTCCCCATGGAATGTTACATAATTTTCGATATCGACTGCATCAGCATATCCGACTAATGTCACATCAAAGTTTTCCTGCTGATCCGTTTTCTGATTATATAGAGAAATAGGGAACATACTTCCCGGCTCCATATCACAGATCCGGTCCATTTCATACATTCGATAATGATCCGGCCGATAATTCTCAAAGCTTATGTTATCAGTAGACATCTGTATATTCTGATAGAGAATGCCAGGATATGATGCGCTGTTAAGCATCCTGGAATCTACTCCACATTTCCTTGCGATGTTCTGGAATGTTTCCTGATCCACTGCCAAAATATTCATTGTTTCATATCGATAACCAGTATCGTCTGATACTATTTGTTCAAAATCCTCATCCGTTAATTTCCCATGATAATACTCCTGGGCAATCGCCTGATAGGTATCCCAGTATTTTTGATTCAGCAATCTTCCATCAAATTGTCCTGCGAACATCCCTTCATACCATTCCTTTGTTTCTATCACAGAGGAATCTTCCATGATTTCCTTTTTTAAGGCACGGTACATTTGAGCATTTCCGCTTCTTTCTGTCAACACATAATGATAATCATCCAGATTGGTCCGGATCGTCACATCATCCACCAGGCGATACTGTACCATCTGCGTGACTGCATTCGTACCAAAAGTAGTCACAATCAATACAATCATAAATACTGCAACGGCACGAATAATACTCTTTGATTTGTAACTCTGTCTGTGTAAATGATTACGTGCCAGCAAGATTTCTGTCTTTCCTTTTTTCAGTAAATATTTAGGACTCTTATACGATTTTTTACTTATATTTCCGGTTCCTCTTATACTCTCAATCGGACCAATCTTACCGATTTTTCTTGCAGGGAGCAACGAGGAAATCACCACGGTAATTAAACTGAACACAATCACCAGAAGAAGATTCAGCGGTGTAATCATCAGATGAACCGTATCATTGTTAATCTTAGCTGCTACAATAGAATCTTCTAATCGAACAATATAGGGCTGTAATACCATCATCACGACTTTCACTGTACCAAGACCTGTCAAAATACCGATGGGAAGTGTAAACAGTAAAAGTGTAACTGATTCATAATATACACTGCTGTTTTTCTGATGTTTCGTTGCTCCTACCGAAGACAACATGCCCAGGTAACGGCTCCGCTCCTCAAAGGAGATGTTGAATCCATTATAAATTAAAATCATGGATACGACCAATATAAAGATCAGGAAGAAAATCACGATAAAGTTAATGATGATGTTCATACTGGAATCAGAAGATTGTGCCGCAAAAACCAAAACCAGATCATTAAATTCATAGGCACCCTGATCTGTCCCCATAATTTTCTGTATATCAGAGACATTGTAGTTTTTCTTTACATCCATCTTACAAAAAACATTGATTGTTTCTCTGTTTCCCATATCATTGGGTGTATAAGCAATTGCAGAATAAAAAGCACCTGTTTTTGTCTCATAAGAAGGAGCCTCTATGATGCCTACAATCGTATAATTCTCCCTCATTCCTGTAGATATATGAATCTCCGCAAAGCTGTCACTATCTTCATAAAACGGGAAATCCTGTGGAACTTCCACGGTTTCTCCATACTTCACCGTCAAATTGTAAAAAGGAAAAACTGTACTTTCCACATCCGGATTGATTCCTTTGATGCTTCTGCTAAAGGTGGAAACTGTAATATGGTCCCCCACTTGAAGTCCGGCTCCATCATCAATCGCAGCTTTACTGATAACTACTTCATTTTCTTTCTCCGGAATACACCCCTCCACAAGTTTGATATTCATCCAGTCAAAGCAGGAAGACGAATAGGCTTTTAATTTCCAGTATGGTTTTTCGGGGTTCTCAGATTGCTCACAATCCGAATAACCCATATCATAAGAAACTGCAGTTTCTTTGACAAAATCCAGGTTCTGAATCTGTTGATACTGACTCTCATCAGCATCATAGGCTATCACATGCCAGCTTCCGTTTTTAGATTCTGCAACCTGTGTCAGATAGCTGATTGCCGTATCCTTTCCCACAAACACACATGTCATCAACAGTACCATAAGAAAAATCCCCAACGCTGTTATGAAGGTACGCTTCTTATTTTGTTTCATATATTGTCTGGTCACATAGAATATGATTTTTTTATTTTTCATCTACACAACCTCCAATATTTCGAATCCGCTCATTACTGACAATCCTTCCATCTTCAAGGTAAATCATACGGTCTGCCTGAAGAGCAATGCTCTCATCATGGGTAATTAATATCAACGTCTGCTTATGTTTACGATTCGATTCCTTTAACAAATGAATGATTTCTTCTCCATTTTTCCGATCCAGATTTCCGGTGGGTTCATCAGCCAGCAGAATCGCCGGATGGGTATAGATTGCCCGTCCCACAGAGACTCTCTGCTGCTGTCCTCCTGACAATTGATTTGGTAAATTCTTTCTGCGATTGGAAAGACCCAGATCACTGACTATGGAATTCAAACGTTCCTCATCCAATTCTCTCCCATCGAGTAAATGCGGCAGCACAATATTCTCATCCACATTCAATACCGGAATCAGATTATAAAACTGATAAACCAGACCAATCTGTCTGCGCCGAAAAATTGCCAGCTGACTCTCCTTTAATGAATGAATATCTGTCCCATCAATATAAACTTTTCCGCTGGTAGGCTTGTCCACACCACCTAAAATATGTAACAACGTTGATTTTCCGCTTCCTGATGGCCCGATAATAGATACAAACTCTCCTTGCTCCACAGAAAACGATACATGATCCAACGCCTTTACCTGTGTATTTCCTTCACCATATGTTTTGACAAGATTCTCACACCTTAAAATTTCCATGAAACATACCTCCGTCTATTGATACAATGATTATAACTCCTTGTAGTGACTATCAGGTGAATTTCTCGGTGACATTTTTGTCATAATTGAAAAAGTCAATGTACACGGCATCTGGGAATCGTTATTCTTCTGAAAAGAAGAAATAGCATCTCTTATTTCGCCGATATAATTCTTTATTTTTCTGCGGCTCTAAAGTACAATATATCCATAAGCATGAAACGATCGCCCGGAGGTTCCGAAAGAACCATCTTCAAGTGCAGAATCATGTTAAACACACAGGTAACCAGAAAGGAGAAATGTATGGAAATTTTAATTGGTGTTGCCGCTGTCATTATTCTATTTATCATTATTATCATGATCGGGTATGTAAAAGCTCCGCCGGATACGGCGTACATGATTTCCGGTTTTCGCAAACCCCGTATTTTAATCGGTAAAGCCGGAATTCGGATTCCGTTCCTGGAACGCCTTGACAAGCTGTCCCTGAAAATGTTCTCTGTGGATGTTAAGACTACGGATTATGTACCAAATGCAGAGTACATCAATGTGAAAGTCGATGCTACTGTCAAAATCCGTATCGGTCAGAGCGAAGAAATGATGTCGCTTGCATCCAAATTTTTCCTGAATGAAGGCGAAGACATGATCATTCGCCGTGTTCAGGATACTCTGGAAGGTAATATGCGTGAAATCGTTGGTCAGATGCGTCTGGAAGAAATGGTTACAGACCGCAAGGCTTTCGGTGAACGTGTTCAGGAAAATGCTATCCCTGACCTGCAGAAAATGGGGCTTGAGATGATATCCTTCAATGTCCAGTCTTTCTCCGACCAGAATAACGTGATCGAAGACCTTGGTATTGATAACATCTCACAGATCAAAAAGGGAGCTGCCGTTGCAAAGGCTCAGGCTGATCGCGATATCGCAATCGCACAGGCACAGGCCGCTAAGGAAGCAAATGAAGCCAAGGTTCAATCTGAAATGGAAATTGCTGAAAAGCAGACCTCTTTGGCAATTCGTCAGGCCGAACTGAAAAAGCAGTCCGATGTAAAGAAAGCTGACGCAGATGCCGCTTACTCCATTCAGGAGCAGGAGCAGCGTAAAGCAATCGAAGTTGCTTCTGCCAATGCCGACATCGCTCGTGCTGAGCGTACTGCTGAACTGAAATCAAAAGAAGTGGATGTTACCAAGCAGACTTTGGATGCTCAGATCCGGGCAAAAGCTGATGCAGAGCGTTATGCCGCACAGCAGGCTGCTGAAGCCGAGTTATTCCGTCGTACCAAGGAAGCCGAGGCTAAAATGATTGAACGTCAGCATGAAGCCGAAGGTATCCGCGCCGTTGGTGAAGCGGAAGCTGAAGCAATCAGACTGAAGGCTCTGGCTGAAGCAGAAGGTATTGACAAAAAGGCAGAAGCCATGAAAAAATATGGCGAAGCCGCTGTGATTGAAATGATTATGGCTGCCCTGCCTGAGATTGCCAGGAATGTTGCCGAACCTCTCAGCAAGGTTGACAAGATTACAATGTACGGTGAAGGCAATAGTGCGAAACTGCTCTCTGACATTGTCAACGGTACTACTCAGGTAACTGAAGGCATCAGCGCTGGTATGGGAATTGACATCAAAAGCCTCATCATGGGTGCTCTTGGCGGCAAACTAGCTGCGGATACCAGCACTCCTGTAGTAGTTGTACAGCCTGGTAAGGAGGCATCTGCCGCACAGGATGAAGAACCGGAAAATAAGTAATTAAGATAGAACACAAAAAAAGCGATGGTCTGGCGTAAGTATCGTCATATCATCGCTTTTTTAAACTAGATGCAGCACGCTGAAAACTATTCTTTTTCCCACATCAAAATCCTTATCTTCTATCCCTCCTTAATTTCAAAGACTTTCCGGTATTTCTTTCTTTGGCTTTCTAATGGCATCTGATCACAAAACTCTCGCAGCCATTCTTCACATATAGATACCATTTCTTCTACAGAGAAATCATACTCCCCATATTCTACATCCCAATCACAATCCTTACTTCGTTCGCCATACTCTACTAACAACTCCGGAAACATTTTCATGGAGAAATAAATCGAATATTCACTCAATTCCAGAGCATCCAACAAGTACATAAATTTATTAAAATCCTCAACGGTCATTGGATTTTTTTTCTTGATTTTATCTCTGTAGTTATGTCCACATAATCGTAAAAATTTGTTTTCCTGAGAAATAATATCCTTCGTTTTTCTCATCGACTTTCTTCACTCCCACTATTCATTTTACCTTCTGGTGCGTATATAGCCATTATACTGTTACTGTTATCATCATGATCAATATGCATCCAATAATCTCGTATCCAATACCCAGTGTGACTTTTCCCCAGTGTATAAAGTTCATTTGTTTGAAAATCCACAACACATACTTCCGGAAATCTGCCCTTGGAATCGCTCCACTCCATTTCATCCTGATACATGGTAATGACTTTATCCAGACATTTCCATAGTATTTAAACACACCAAACCCAGCATTCCAGACTTTCTGTAATATGGCATCAGGCTTCTTTCATTATTTCCACAAATGCAGCACTTTTCCTGACTGATTTCTGATTTCACATCCAAAAGTTGAAAATTATTCTCTGCTTTTGTTGTTACCGCATTCAGATTATGTACGCATGTAAGAAATATCCGCATACCGATAACCTACCGTTTGTATGCAAGCAATATAATCATTGATTATCATTCGATCATGTACCGGCAAATGAAGATTCATAAATCTCTTTGTCATTCTGTTTTGGTCAAAATAATACATTTTTATTCACACATGAATAACCCGGTCTAAATATTAAGGTACAAACGAAGCATTCCAAGGATAAGTAAATGAACAGGATAAAACCAGTAACTAAGCATTTTATTCTGTTTGCCACGTTCGCCATTGTATGTAAGCGTCAAACCAAAGCCTAACAGTGCCCAGGGCGTCGTATAAATCGACGCATAACAGAATGGAATTGCAAGGAGCCGGGCATCATGGAACACATAAAAGAAATAACCGATTAAAATAGCATGATGTTCGTAATCAAGACTTAAAGCCATTGCCACTATGCACATGATCAAAACAATAATCAGCGAAACCATATACCAAAGTACTTTTGGTTTCTTTTGCATTTTTTCTTTTAAACTGTCGATAATCCAAATTGTAACAAGCACAAGTGCCAATGTGAACATGACATTATTCCAGTTCATATTAAAAAAACTTGCCGTTGTAAACATATCAAAAGGCACTTCTGATATTACACCGAATATCAGCAATTTAAGAAGATATTTCTTTCTGCTTCGTGTTTTAAAAAAACCTTCAACTAGCATAAAACAAAACAGTGGGAAAGCAATTCTTCCAATAATATCACATAAATTACTCACTCTCGTAAGAGTTCCGTTGTTTGAAACTAAATTCGGATAGATCAGTGCCTTATTTATATGGTCAATCAGCATGGAAAAGATTGCAATCATCTTTAACTGTGCACCCGAAAGAAATTGAATTTTACTGCAAAGATTGTTTATTTTATTATTCATATCATTTACCTCACTGTAGTGTATAAATCGAATTGACTAAAGTTTAGATTAAGCGAATTCTCTTCATTATATAGTATGAGAGCGAATTTTCGCTGCTGAACTATTTACCTCCCCAGATTTCTGGCAATAGTCTTTACAACCTCATCCATCATTATCGGCTTTGACAAATGCCCGTTCATTCCAGCATCCAAAGATGCCTGCACATCCTCTGCAAAAGCATTAGCTGTCAAAGCAATAATCGGTATTATGCGCCCATCTGGGCGATCATCGAGATTGCGGATGGTTCTTGTAGCTTCGTAACCATTCATCTCCGGCATCATAATGTCCATGAGAATGACATCAAAAGTATCCACCGGATGGTTTTCAAAAACCTTCACTACTTCTTTTCCATTAGAAGCCACTGTTACCTGCATCCCATATTCTTCCAATTGAATCGTTGCAATCTCAGCATTCAAATCATTGTCTTCTGCCATAAGAACCTTCACTCCAGTCAGATTTGTCTTTGCGACAGGCAACTCCTGTTTCCGAAAATTTTCCGCAGCGGTCAATTCCATTGGCAATTCTACGGTAAATGTAGAACCGATGCCTTTCTTACTTTCCACAGTAATGATACCGCCCATAAGTTCCACATATCTCTTGGTAAGCGCCATACCGAGACCCGTGCCTTTATAATGGGTTCTTGCACCATTTTCCTCCTGGACAAATTCGTCAAAGACATGCTTGACAAATTCTTCGCTCATTCCCACACCAGTATCTCTGACTTGATAACGAACGATGATATGTTGTTCATCAACACCAGGACGATAATCCGATTCCAAACAGATGCTGCCGCCGTCTTTGGTAAACTTGACAGCATTACTGAGAATATTTACCAGAACCTCCTGAATGCGAATTGTGTCAGCTAAGACATATGGATTCTTTGGATTATTCTTTGTCACCCGGAAATCAATATCCCGGTCAGACAACAAGCCCTGCATGATATCCGTTACTACATCCGTAACAGAAGTAATATCAACCGGAACAGGGTTTAATTTGCATTTTCCACTTTCGATCCGGCTGAAATCCAGCACATCATTGATAAGAGTCAGCAAATGCTCAGAGCTATTGTTTATTTTTTCCAGACATTCTCTCACCTCCGGCTTTGGATCATGCTTCATGGCAATGTTCGTAAAGCCAATGATAGCATTCATAGGTGTCCGCATGTCATGTGACATATTAGATAAAAATAACGATTTTGCCTTATTTGCACGTTCTGCTTCCTGAATTGCCTTAGACAGGGTAGTAATCGTATGTCTTATACTGAGAAACAGTAAAACAAGCACAAGTATACATTTAACAGCACTTCGTATCATGATTGTAGTTATCCGTTGTTCCGACAACTTCTCAGTATCTGCATAAAGCCTGTCCAGAGGCGTTCCCATTGCCACGATCCACTGGAATGGCTCATAAAACGCAGCATAAGATATTTTTTCTCCAATTTGATCATTGGATTTGTTTTTAAAATAATATTGATGAACTACTTCACCATTCTCACGAATTCCTTCCAATTCGGTCTCATAAGGATAGTTTCCCTTACTATCCTGCATGGATGTAGAAAGGTATTCACCCTCAGTGTCAACCAGATTCGGATGGATCCGGCGGATGGCGTAGTTATCACCGCCCTCCATATTAAGCACTTCATTGACCCAGATATAGGAGTCCTCAGCATATTGCTGCTTATGGAAAAGCTTGTATTCTACTTTTTTCACAAACTCATCGATATCAGACTGAAGCACAAAGAAATGGACAGTGCAACTATTATGCTCAAACGTTTTCCGTACTGCTTCCTGCCCCAGCAGAGCATCAGCCTCAGCTTGTGTCACTTTAACACCACTGATGTGATACTCATTCAGCAAAGTATATGTCTTTCCGTCAACAATCAGCACCTGAATGTATCGACCAATCTGACTTTGGCAAACTGAATTCATTTCATTTCCTACATCCTGTATAGGATCATCAGAATCGGAAATCGTCTCGGCAAAAGCCTCAATTAACTCCACAGCCCTTTCCTTTCCAGTCTCTCTTTGCTCATCTATTCGGATAATTGTATTGGATACTATTTCCTTCATGGATACAACTTCTGCATCCAGTCGAACCTGTTTTGCCTGATTCAAATCGTCCCTAAAAATTGTATTTTCCTCAGTAAAAATACTTACAATAATTAATATGCACAAGATTATCTGCACCAGGAGAAACCTGCCCGGAGTTTTGTTCTTCTTGATAGAAATCTTCTTTATACACATCTTTACAATCTCCTTTTCACAATGACCTGGGAATTTAGCCGCCAGTTCTGGTTCACATCTGAAGACGTATATTTTTAAGATTATAGCACTTTTGTCTGCCAACGTTTTCTCAGAAAAAGTGAAGTAAAACCACAGAAAAAGAGAAAATCCTGCGAACTAAATGATTTTCTTATTTCCATTCTCTTTCATATGAAATATTATCAGACCTTCGAATTTCTTTTCCAGAACGATAATGCAATTCTTTTGGGAATATAAAAAGCTGATATTTTGTGCATTGATCAACAAGGGTTTAATTTCTGTACAGCGGGACGAAAAATAATGTTCCATTGTCAATTTTCTCTGCTGGTAATATAATTTCGTGTATGTACAACATAAAGAATAAGGCACATAGATTATTTGTCTAAGTGCCTTTAAAAAATAATTATTATCTTAAATATTCCTACTTACCTGTTCAGATTTCTTGCAATAGTCTTTACAACCTCATTTATCATGATAGGCTTTGACAAATGCCCGTTCATTCCCGCATCCATAGATGCCTGGACATCTTCCGCATCAGTTAATTCCATTGGCAATTCTACGATAAATGTGGAGCCGATGCCTTTCTTGCATAAAAATACTCCCAATGACTAATATGCACAAGATTATCTGAACCAGGAGAAACCTACCCGGAGTCTTCTTGGCAGAAACCTGCTTTATGCACATCTTTACAATCTTCTTTTTCAAAACTGCGTTTTCTTCACACAAAAAAGTATAATAATCATCGCTGCTGCCATAAAACTAAAATAGAATCCCACCCGGCTCTCATCACCAGTCTTGACTGATGTATAACTGCCCGGATTTTCCGATTCCGGTTTAGTATTTGAAAGTCCTACCGGTTTTTTCGATGCTTTATACCTATGGGTAAATTCCAGTTCGCCGCATTTTTCTCCGGCTTCATTTTTCACAATGACCTGGAAGTCCAGACCACCTGATTCCTTATTAAGTACATAAATTTCAATCGTATAAACAGAAGTATCATAGCTGTAATTTTCTTTTTTGTCATTCACTGCTCTTAATCGATATTCAAAAAGACCACCATGCACAAACCGGAACCGTATAGTATGGGACTGACTGCCCGCAAGAACAAACGCTTCTTCTCCCTCCGGCACAATGCTCTCTGCCGTCAAACCTTCCAGCTCATATCGACAGTTCTGGTCCACATCTGAAGATGTATTATTCTCTATATCAAATATCTGAGAAACCGTCAAAGTGACTTCTTCCCCATATTCTGCCGCATCAGCCTTCTTTACTGAAAGAAATGTCAGACATAAACAGAGACATAAAAATACTGGGATTTTTCTTTGATTGCCTTTCCATTTTGGAAATTCTATTCTTCTCAATCTGACCATCTCCTTTCTTCGGATTCCTTTTCTTTGTCCGGCTGTCTTTCGGCATCGGATATTCGTCCGATCAACACATATCTTTCATTTGTATTCACATTACTACAAGTAGATAGTGTTATAAAATGTTCATTCGTTTGAAAATCAAGCTGTCTATAATGGCTGGCATGTGACTTTACATATGACAAATACATCTCTTGATCATCGTCTCCATACAATCCTGTGTTATAAATTACAGAATCATAGGCATCAACATATAAAAAGGCAAAAAAATCAATCGCGTGCCATTGACTTTCATAATACACAGACCCGTTTTTGTGTGTTCCAAAATAGGATTCTTCTGAAAAATATTTTAAATCACCGAACATTTTATGTTTTTCCATCTGATGTCCGTACAAAATATTATTCATATCTGAAAAATCCTTTCTGTTCTTACAATCCAGAAAGATAGTTCCTGACAGTGAAAACTCTCCTTTGACATCCGTATTCACATATTTGGAATTATCTTCAGACTGCACAATTGGATAATCTATATGCGTCTGTTCCACCTGGAGCCATCCAAAAACCTCCGAGTTGAGTTCTTTTAATTCCTCGAAGGACAAGTTGTCCTCCGAGGTTGGTTTATATGTTTCATAAACAGTCATATCTGCCTGTTTATAAATCTGTTCTGAATCCCATACTGCATAAATTCCAAATAAAAGAAGTGGCAAAAAACATAGAATAATCAAAAAATTCACAAAATGATCTACAAAACGTATTATTTTATTTTCCATTTACATCAGTTCTGAATTTTTTTCTTTTCAATACGGTCAGCATCACAAATGCAAATACAGCAACTGCTCCAAGAAGAATGAAAGGAAGATTATTCATGAGCAGACCCGTTACAGGTGTATCCTGAAACGTATTCGTAAACACAACACTGTTTTCTCCGTATTCACCAACCAAAGCACTGTCTGTGGAAAGATCGATGGCATCTCCACCAGTTTGATTCGCTCTTTCTACACCATTTTCTTTCACAACAACAGAAGGTATATATCTGTCTTCTACACCAACCTCTGTTACAATGTATCTTGTTCCTGCCGGAAGATCTTCAAAGATCAGCTTTTGACCATGACGTAATGTAAATGTCGCTTCTACTCCCGATTTGAAATTTACAGTTCCTGTAACTCCACCTTCATCTTCGACTCTTGCTTCGTAAACAGCCTGATCTGCTGTTTCTGTTGGCGGCTGCATGATCATGAGCTTAAACTGGAATACTTTTGTTTTATCTGCCAGTGTTCCTGCTGTATTTTTGCTGATTTCCAGTTTATTTCCACGCTTGATATATTTATTTATAAATAATACTTTATCCTGTTTTTCACCATCTTTTTTTACAACAATAGAATCGATCTTTAAAGTTCCTTCGTCAGTATTCACCACATTCACACTTAATACATAGGTATTTGTAGAATATGTAACCCCTTCTGCATTTTCATTTGTCTCTGTGACTTCATATTCATATACGCCGGCATGTGGGAAAGTTCCAAATTGAATATCGGAATCTTTAAAAATCCTGTACACCCTATCCGACAGATCTCCTTTTGCATCCGTTTCACTGTAAGTAATCGGAGCAATCGTTGCATCCGGAGCATCCGCTGTCTTTTTTATTGCAGAAAACTTAAATGTTACGTCCGGTACCTTAGTACCTTCTGCTAACACCAATTGCTTTGTCACCTTCATGGTTGCACCTGGTGTACCCTCTGCTGCAAATACATTGGCTGTCATGGATGCCATCAGCAATCCGGCTAGTAATAATGCACTTAATTTTTTCCCTTTTTTCATTTTTGTCCTACTCCTTTTCTTTCATTCATCTATTGCATTCCGCTTCTGCGAAGTAATGCCATAACTCCACCTTTAATCTCTTCCTGTTTCACTGTTCCATAGATCCGGCTGTCTTTTGCATTTGTTCTATTGTCTCCAAGTACAAAATACTCCCCTTCTCCAACAGTAACCGGAAAATGGATACCTTCCTTATATGGAAGGGTATCCGTATAAATATTATTCTCCTGCTGCAGATATCCGTTAATCTCCAGACCACTTTCCGTAATATCTACCGTATCCCCCTCTTTTGCTATAATCCTGCGTATTCCTCTTTCTCCATCTTTTTCTATAACAACAATATCTTTTGCCTGATACGCTTTTTGTAAGCGGTAATAAAGAATCAAATCCCCATTTTTACAGGTCGGATCCATAGCATTGCCTGAAACTCTGCAAATTCCAAATATAATACCAAATGTAATCCCAAGTAAAGCAAGGAAAATCAAAATTTTCACCACAAGGAACATCAGGTCTTCTTTTATACTTTTCTTCATTTTTGCCGTTTACCCCACCTCTTTCTTAAGGACATAGCAATTAAAATAGCTATCGAACATACACCCATCCATATAGATGCCACAATCCCTGTTTTTCCATCCATAATGCCTGTCTCCGGAACCTCATCTTTTCTGTTTATTACTTGAATATCCACATTCTGGGACAACATTCCCTGTGGTTTTTCTTCATTATTATTATAGGTTACTTTATATTCTGTATGGATTTCCTCCGGTTCACTCACCAGATACTGACACCCTATCGGCAAATCTTTTATTGTCAGCTTTTGACCATGAGTTAATTCTACAATTGCCTTTCCCTGTTCATCAAATACTAATCCTCCAACATTTGGAGCTTCACATACTCCTTCATATCCATCGATTACAGAACCTTCCGTTTGTACACTTCCAGTAAATGGAGTCCCATTTTCATGATGAAGATAAATGGTAAATGGAAATTTTTTTGTACGATCTCCCATTCTTCCTTCCACAAGTTTACTGATTGTCAGATCTGCTGTTTGTTTTACATCACAATTGAAAGATATCTTTGCTTCTTTTGACATAACAACAGCACCAGCCATGTGCTGAAATCGTTTTCCGTTCACGACTTTATCCGGATTTGGAGTATACTGCCTTGTTTCTTTCAGCCAGGAGATTTCTGAAGCGATGGTTATTTCCGTATTTTTAGCCGGCATCTGATCCGATACCAATTCAAATGGTTCATTCCCCTTGAACTCATTATTGCCTGAAACAGTAATTCCCGTTGGCAGGTCAAGCGTATAATATACTCCATAATAATCGGCTGGTTCTGTAATTCTTAATGTTCCTGTGTGCCATTTTCCATCCTTTGGATCATAACGAAATGTAGAATCCCCTTCAATGGAAATTGCATGTAAATCTGGTTCCGCCCTTAAAATAGAACTATATCTGGAATTATCATAGATTATCTGAGCCAGATTTGATGATGATATATCTGACAGATCATTGTCTTCTACACCATAATCATATAACAATTTCCATACCGCATTCTGTGTTGCATCATATGCCTGTTTCTCCGTTACATAATAAGAATCCGGGTAAAGAGCCATATAGGCTTCAATAGGGTCTCCTTCACCATCCGTCCATGTAATTGACATTACAGCCTTATAAAATGGCATGGACACAATTGCCGAATAGGACAGTTTTCCGTCAATCGTACCATCCGGATATAATTCAGAAACCTGTTGTATAAATCCATTCAAAAGATCAATTTTTTCTTTTCTGTTGGCTACGGTAAAAGTCTGCCCTTGCAATATCGGGAAGCACTCAACCAATGCACGACTGGGTACCAACATCTGATTAAAATCTTCTTCGCTTATCACATGCTGATCACCATCCTCAACAAGCTTATATAACAGATTTCCATTGTAAGGGTATCCGGTAAAAAGAATCTCATCTAATCGCTGCATACATTCCCGATATTTTTCTTCTGATTCAAATTGTTCAGGTGTCAGATATCCATATTTATAATTCGGCACCGATTCTCCCAAACTCGGTTGTTCATGAGGCCAATGCGATTTATTATTCATACAGTACAGAATCAAATACCTGTCCGGATAATTTGGATCGACAATATAATGAATTCCATTATCATATATTATTGGTAAACCATCCTCTGTGGTTTCTGTTTCATTGAGCATGAGCTCTGTCTTTAAAATCTCTTCTTCCCCACTAAAATCCGATGTTTCTTCTTCACTTTTGCTTTCTTCTTCACTTTCAATTCCTGTAGTTTCAACACCTTTGTCCGTTTCCTCAGCCTGAACAAAACTGGAAGACAAACAAAAACCTACAAAAAACAGTATCAGAAAAAAAGAAAATACTTTTTTAACACGTTTCACTGAATCCATTTTTATAATTGCTCCCATCCCTACTTATTGTAGTTTCCATACCAAACAAATATTGTAGCAATTATAGCACTTTTATCTGCCAATGGTTTCTCAGAAAAAGTGAAGTAAAACCACAAAAAAAGAGAAAAGCCTGCAAACTAAATGTCCTATACATTTAGCTTGCAGGCTTTAAACCTGACAGTCAACTATGACAAATTATTGAATCAAGGAAATCATTAAAAACAACTTCTTCATATTCAAAAATAGCATCCTCTATTGCCTGAATTTCTCTTCTCCCCTTTTCCACAGTGATTGAAATGATTTTCTTATTTCCATTCTCTTTCATATGAAATTTTATCAGATCTTCGAATTTCTTTTCCAGAACGATAATACAATTCTTTTGGGAATATAAAAAGCTGATATTTTGTGCATTGATCAACAATGGTTTAATTTCTGTACAGCGGGACGAAAAATAATGTTCCATTGTCAATTGCATAACTTCAAGTTCGTCATTTTGGTCTGAAATGACATACATGGGAACCTTTGCTACATTCTTTCGAAGAATAAATTCAATCTGTAACGTAAGATAGTAAATATGCGTTCTGTCAATCGCATTTTTCAGTCCATTTTCCGTTTTCCACCTTACAATCATATCGGATAGAATCTTATATAGAATCTGGGTAGAATGTTTTTGGTGTTCATCCATGTAAAAGTGTTCATCCGGAATCAGACAACACAGTCCCTGCAGCGTTTTTTTATAAAAATAAATGAATGTCGCTCTTATTGGATGGGAAGCCTGTATATCCTTTCCTAATATATTTTCTACCTTTTGCATCAATTTTTGAAATAACGGATCCGAATAAACAACTTCATGAACCTTTAAAATGTCTTTCTTCGTCCATTTATCTGCGAAAAGGCAACTATTTGTACAACAATATACCAGATATAAATAGTCATAATCATTTTCAGAAAATTCGATTCCCAGTTTCGGTTCCAGGTTGCTTTTTATCGTCATTTTCATTTCATTATATATAAATATTTCTTTTAATTTTTCAAACTGATTACTTTTGGGAATCTGTACATCGTACTGTTTCCTTTTCCATGAAAGAATAAACAACGCTTCAAAATAATTATATTCCATCTGCATATGCTGAAGATAATTCATATCAATCGTATTATTTGTTGATAAAACATACTTTCGTACTGTTAAAATATCCTGTTCATTGATGTCGCAGCAATTAACACCATATTTGTAATACAAAAGAGCAATAAAAAAACGAATCCTGTACTCATCACCACATATTGTATTTTGTTCAATATCCAAATCAATGGATTTCAAATATTCTTTACAGGATTGTCTGATTCGGTAGGCACTTGCAGGACTAAGAAAATGTTTATCATAAAAATCAGAAAAAGATCGATTATTCTTATTTGTAATATAAAACTTCATACACATTAATACATTAGAATTTCTACATATAATATGCACTAACGTTGTAAGATTATTTTTCTTCTTATAGTATATAGATAAATTAGACATAGTATTTATTATTTCCGCATGACTTCCTATTTCTGCATTTATCTCCGATACTAACATATTAATTCCTGTCACACTTAGATTTAATATTTCACTTAATTCTCTGCCGGTAATATAATTTCGTGTATGTACCACATAAAGAATATTTAATTTATTTCGAATCGACTTTTCCAGATAATCATGTAACATTAAATCACCCCTCCTGATAATTTTCCTCTCACACTATACCAAAAACATTGGGGTCAGGTACCATTAACACCCTTGTCTCGATTTGCTTTTAATGTATCCTGTAAATCTCTTCCCACCTGCTGCTCCTCCCTGGTGGCTGGTTCTGATTTTGGGCCAAGGAAGAACACGTCTTTCATTATCGGTTTTACCATCTGTTACTCCTCCGGATCAAATCATTTTACCTTCTAATTATAGCAACAAAATCATATTTCCACCATAGCAAAATTTCTCATTTCCATTTTGTCGTAAGTTAACCTGACACTAATGTATGCATAAAATGTACCTAAGGGTTTTGTTCATAAAAAGTTAGTTAAACATAAAAAATCGAACGAATTTGTTGCTATTTTCGTTCGATTTGAGTATAATAATCTTAGAACCCCACATACTGACTGCGTAAGGAGGTGCTGTGTATGTCAATTACCGCTACTGAGCTTAAAATGAATCTTGGCAAATACCTGCAGCTTGCAGAAAGCGAAGATATCTTCATCACGAAAAACGGAAAGAAAGCACTAATCGACACCTGCGTCATTGACCACAGTGGGGTCAGGTACCATTATATTCTTTTTAAAAAACGCCTGAATCAATACAAAAATCTCCAGCCTTCCTAAAATCATCCCAATGATCTCAATCAAAAGGCATACAGAAGTTGTTCCTGCATTCGTAACTCCAATGGAGAGTCCCACCGTACCAAGTGAGGAAGCAAACTCAAACGCCCCCTCCAGCAAGGTACATCCAGAAAAGAATGTGAGCGCAACCGTCCCTACCACATAGACCAGAAGATATGTCTGTGCATAGGTAGAAGCTTCTTCCACCTGTGTTCTGTCCAGTAATTCTTTTTCTGTTCCCTTACAGTAATACGTGAGCGTTACCGTCCGGTCCGGTATCATCTTTTTCTTCACATTCCATACCAGATTCTTCATTAACCTACATACTCTGCCCAGCTTGATTCCTCCTGCCGTAGATCCGATCCCACCGCCAATGATCATAAGTAAGATCATGACTGCCAGTGCTGTCTGGGGCCACTCACTATAACTGCAGGTAGAATACCCGGTGGTGGATAATGCAGAAAACGCATTAAAAAAAGCCAGTTCTGTACTCTCTCCTGCAGATATCCCACTTTTTGCCAAAAACAGTGTCATCACCGGAACCGTGAGTATAGTCAGGCCAGCCAAAAAACGAATCTCACTTGCCCGCAGGAAATCCCGGATCCGTCCACGGAATAAAAGCAATAACAGAGAAAAATTTGTTGTTCCGATCAGCATCAGCAAAACGGTGATCCATTCAATGGGAAGGGAATGGTAATAGCCGATACTGTCCAGCCGGTTGGAAAAGCCACCCGTAGACAATGCACACATGGTATGAACGATGCTGTCAAAAACAGGCATCCCAAATATGGTATACAAAATCGTGCCTGCAATCAGGAAAAATCCATACATCATTCCAATCACTTTTACCGTTTTTCCAATGGTAGGCATCAATTTATCCGGATGACCCTCTGCCTGGTACAAGGTCACCGAATCCTTTTCCTGTATAAAAAGGAGCATCATCATCACAAACCCCAGACCGCCCACATACTGCAGGAAACCTCTGTAGAAGAGGAACATATGCGGCAGCCGCTCCACATCTAGTACCGAAAGCCCGGTAGTGGTAAACCCACTGACCGATTCAAAAAGTGCCTGCACAGGGGTCAGATTTCCATACAGCCAGAAGGGAACTGCTGCAAGCGCAAATCCATACAACCAGGCAAATACCACCAGCCGGCTGCTGCTCATATTTCTTTTCTTTCTGTGGCATACTACCATCCCCAGTACAATGGAAACCGCAGCCGGTATGAAAAAACTCCATGCAAAAACAATTTCTTTTGGGTAAAATGGGAGAATCAGCAACGGAATGAACAGGATCCCACCCTCTAATACCATCATTTTTCCCATAACTGATATTCCATTACGATACAGCATATTCAGTCAGCTCCTTTATCTGATCAAGTTTACTCTTGTCCGAAGTGATGATCAGAAGCACATCCCCTTCTGTAATACGGGTATCCCCTCTGGGGATCAGGCTCCGGTCTCCTCGAAGGATACAGCCGATGATCATTTCTTTTGGAAGATTCAGTTCCCATAATTTCTTCCCGGCAATTAACGAGTTTTTCGGAATTGGCAGTTCCAGAATCTGTATTCTTCCCTCGTCAACCGGTATCAGCCTGGTCATCTCATCCATGACTGCCTGTTCCTCCATGATGTTCGTGATCATATTCAACGCACAGACCACCCGGTCAATTCCCATCTGGTAGAAAAAATTCGTTTTCGATGGATCATTTAAAAGAGCCACTGTTTTCTTCACATGAAAGAACTGTTTACACATTTCACAGATGACAAGATTACTCTCATCACTGTCTGTCAGGGCGATCGCCACCTGACAGTTTCCAGCAGCTGCATCCTCTAAAATAAACTTTTTGCTTCCGTCTCCAAAAATAACATTCAGTCTGTTCACTTCTGCCAGTTTTTCACAGGCTTCATAATCCTTATTAATGACTGTCACACGATATCCCTTTTTCAGCAAAGAAGTAGCAAGAGATCTGGCTTTATGGAATCCCCCCACGATCAGAATACTTTTTTGTTCTCTCTTTTTATTCCACATGTGTTCCACCTCCGATTTCGATGTAATTGGCAATTTCCTTCTCTGACAGTTCTGACGGGCAGATCGTATCGATTCCCATTTCTTTTACCAGTGCAATCTTTTCTTCATCATAGATCCGTGCCACAACCTTCGGAATATGGAACATTTCTTTTGCAATCTGTGCTGCACAGATATTCACACAATCATGATCGGTAACAGCAATAAAAGCCGCAGCATCTGCAAGACCGAAAGCTTCTAGTCTCTCCATATCTGTCGCACTGGCTGTTAACGTCAGTCCGCCATAAGAATATGGTAATTTTCGGAATGCCGTTTTATCACAATCCAGAACCATTACATCTTTTTTCTCTTCCGAAAGCTTTCCCGCTATGCTTGCACCCAGACGCCCACATCCTGCGATCACTGTACATCCATTCCTTTTTCCCATAATCCAAACCTCCTATTTTCTTACAAGATGTCCTACATGATGTTCATCGTAAACCACTTTAAACTGTGGATCATTCTGCACCGGACAATCCTCCTCTGTATAGGCACATCTTCCGGAAGGAAACATGTTTCCATACTGCTCCATGTTATATCGTGCGGGAATGTAAGTCGGATCCAGTGCGTAAGCTGCACGGAAATGTTTCATTGCCAAAACATGATTACGCTCTTTTTCCATCAGGATTCCCATCAGGTTATGAGGGATCGCTGAATGCGGATTCTGAAGCATTGCCTCACCCAGTTTTTTTTCACATTCTTTATATTCATGCTGAACGATCAGCCTTTTACATCTGTCTTCAAATTTCTCTGTCATTTGGTTCTCCTCCTTTTCTACCTGCAGTATATCTTTTTACCTGTGGGAATGGTGTGGGAATAGATTTACTGGCTGTGAGAATTCTGTGAGATTTTCCAGAATGTGTGAAGAAGCTGTGAGATCAGACGAATGTTGTGAAAATGGTGTGAGAAAAAAGACACCAACCCTTTTTACAGTTGATGTCTTTGATTTATTCACTATTCTCTTGTTCTTTATCTATGATTTTTTTTATTCACAAGATAAATCCCACAAGCAACCATCATTACAGCTATAAAATATTGCCATTTCAATTCTTCTTTAAGTAGTAATGCTGAGAATATTACTCCCAAAACAGGAATCAATGCATTAAAAATTGCTATCTTACTAATCGGATGATACGCAAGCAGCTCATTATAAATAGCAAAACAAACTGCTGATATCATGATTAACGCTATTAATACAATCATTCCTTTCACATTTACACACCATGAACTATTTGTCCCTACGATCAAACCAATTGTCAGAAGCAGGGCTCCTCCAATCATCATACTTTGGCCTGTTGCCTGCATCATATTCATCTTCTTTGAAGCTACTCGTGTTATGACACCGCCAAGTGCCGCACAACCTGCATTTAGAAGAATCATCCCGTCCCCTCTAAATGTAATATTTTCAAAGAAATCAGCTCCCGGTTGAATGTTAATTGCTACAATTCCCGCAATCCCTAATACACATCCAATCATTTTAGGAAATGATACTTTGTCATCAGAAAATATAATCGTTGAGAGAATAATTAAGAAAAACCCTCCCATAGAATCTAAAATGGCAGACCTTGCACTCGGGTTATATCCCAACCCTATATATGCAAACATATAATGAAGGGTTGTGTTTACAATTGCAAGAAAAATCAGCCACCATATGTCATTTTTATTTTCTAATTCCAGTTTCTTTTTTCTCAGACAGCAAAATGCAGAAACCAGCATACCTGCAAAAAAGAATCTTATTCCGGCAAATAAGATTTTTCCTCCCAAATCAGCGGAAGCTATTTGAAATTCCTGATACCCGATTTTTATAAGCGGATAAGCCAATGACCATCCAAAAGCACAAAAAATTGCCAATATGGACTTATATCTACTATTCCTGAATATTTGTTCCATTTTTCTCATCTCCATTTTTTACAGTTTCATACTCCCGCATCCGGTACCCTATCCCTATTTCCGTTTCTATATACTCCGGTTTTGCCGGATTCCGTTCGATTTTTCTTCGGGTGGAAGCCATCACAGAACGAAGTACCTGCGTATCTTCCCCGTATCCTTCTCCCCATATCTTCCGTAAAATCGTATGGTAGGTAAGTACCTTCCCCGGGTTCTGCATAAATAAAAGCAGCAACTGATATTCAAGCGGAGTCAGATGAATTTCCTGTCCATCCTTATAAGCAATATGCGCCCCATTATCCAGTTTCAGACCTCCATTCACATATACGGTATCATCCGGTCTTTCCTCTGATTCCGAATGATTCATACGGTAGTAATGCCGCAGTGCCACCCGGATTCTGGCCATCAGTTCTGTTGCAGAAAAAGGTTTTGTCAGATAATCGTCCGCACCATCATCCAGAGCCGCTGCCTTTTCTTTATCCTGATCTCTTGCAGAAACAATAATGATCGGAACTTCCGACCACTCCCGAATTTTATGTAGTACTTCCATTCCATCCATATCCGGAAGGCCCAGATCCAATAAGATCAGATCTGCATTTTTTCTTACCATATAAGAGATACCATCTTTCCCATTTACTGCGCCTTCCACAGAAAATCCCGCATTTTCCAATGTATAAACCATAAAATTCTGTATCTGTACATCATCTTCAATAATCAGTATTTTTTCTTTAAACAATTTCATTTTCTCCTTCCGTAAGCGGCAGTGTAAAGAGAAACTCTGCTCCCTTTCTATCCGTCCGGTTTCGCCCGGTAATTGTTCCTCCATGGGCATTTATCACCGTTTCACAGATCGTAAGCCCAAGCCCGATTCCTCTTTTTACATCAACTGAACGAGTCTTGGAAGTGTAAAATATTTTAAAAAGATTGGAAATATCTGCTTCAGCAATTCCCTCTCCTTCGTCCCGGACAGACACCCGTATGGTATCTTCTGTGTAACTGGCAGAAACTGTAATGGATTCCTGCGGTTTCGTGTGTTTTACTGCATTGTCCAACAGATTGGTGATTACCTGCTCAATCAGCTTTGCATCCATCGGCACTAACCGGAACTCATCCGGTATCTCTACCTGTATCTCTCTCTCCGGAAAGCTCCTCTCCACATGGGCAACCGCACATCCAATCACTTCTTCGATCGCTTCCATTTCCTTATGTATTACAATCTTACCATCCTGAAGTCTGGTCAGGCTTAAGATATTTTCGACTAGGGATTTCAGCCAGTCTGCGTCCTGATAAATCCCCTGAAGCAGTTCCTGGCGCCTGTCTCCTTTGTCTGTCATATCCATCAGCATTTCCGAAGTTCCCATAATGCCTGATAACGGCGTCCGAAGATCATGCGAGATTGCACGCAAAAGATTCGCACGCTCCCTCTCCCGTTCCATACTTTCTCTGTCACGAACTCTTTCTATCGTTACTTCAATACGTTCCATCGCCATGGAGACATTCTCCATGATAGAATGCAGTAACTTTTTCTTTTCCTGCAGATGTTCTTCCTTTACGGTTTTATCAATTTTAACAACCGCCAGAAGATGCTCCCGTCCGTTGACCGGGTACCCATAATCTTCCTCTTCTTCCAGATATTCGGTCCGAAGATTTGTATATCTCTTCCGAATCTCATCCGCATCCGGCACATTTCTGTGAATCTGCTCTTTTCCGGACTGCTGGACGAAGATCGGTTCAGATTGCCTTCCAACATAAATGCATCCGACATTTACCTGAAGCAGATGACTGATACTTTCTGCTGCAATTTTCAAAACAGCTTCCATATCCGCCGCATCAGACAACTTACTGGAGAGCATATATAAGATCTGGCTTTCTTTCCCTCTTTCATTTGCTTCTTCCGTTAAAAGCTTTTCTTTTGTTGTCAGGGCACTTGTAAGAATAGAAGTTGTCAGCATAATAGAAAAAGTAATCAGATACCCGGGATCATTTACTGCAAACGTATGATAGGGTTCCGTAAAAAAATAATTATAACATAGAAGTGAAACGACTGCAGATAAAATCCCGTACTGATATCCTGATGTAAACCTCGCAACCAAAAGAACAGCCAGAAGATACATCACAACAATATTCGTTTCCGGAAATCCAAGTCCTGTAAATATCTTTCCAAGTATGGTAGCTGCTAAGACAATTGCCGCCAGTTTTAACAGACTCAGCAGTACTTCTTTTGTTTTACTCATTACAATCGCCTCTTTATTATCGTATTTTTCCCAATTAAGTATAACACACACAGACCATTTTTCAATCCCATGAAACGTGGCATTCGAGTTCACAGAATCTTCATAAAATTATTAGCACTCACTATTGACGAGTGCTAATTTCTGTGTTATATTACATATAGAACAAAGGAAGAGGAAATGATTTTTCTTCCTGATATTCATAAATCAACACTTCGGGTTTCTCCGATAGTGCAAACTTTAGTTTATGTCATGAAAGGAGATATGACTTATGTTAATGCCTAGTATTTTTGGAGAAAATTTATTTGATGATTTTATGGATGATTTTGCTTTTTCAGACATCGATAAAAAATTGTATGGGAAACATGCTCCCCATATCATGAAGACCGATGTAAAGGAAAAAGACAACACTTACGAAGTGGCCATTGATCTTCCAGGATTTAAGAAAGATGAGATTCAAATCCAGCTTGAAAACGGTTATGTAACTGTAAGTGCCGCAAAAGGTCTGGATAAAGATGAAAAGGATAAAGAAGGGAAATATATCCGCCGCGAGCGTTATGCCGGAAATGTAAGCAGAAGCTTTTATGTGGGAAATCATGTTCAGAGAGAAGACATCCATCCCAAATTTAATAATGGTATTCTTTCCTTCACTGTTCCAAAAGAGCAGAAGGCAGTCGAAAACAACTCCCATTATATTGCCATTGAAGGTTAATCTCAAACGGGCAGGTAATAAAATCCCTGCCTGTTTTTAAAAGTTAAACACAATCGGGAAAGAGGTTTTTGATATGAGTAAAACGACATCAAGAGTATTATGGATTTTAGCCGGAATCTTTCTGATTATAACCGGGATCGGGTGTTTGAGGAATCCCGGAGAAATTCTTTATGGTCTTCCCATTATCTTTGGAGTTGCCATGATGTTTTCCGGCATTATAGATATTGTGATATTTGCAGTCGGTCGTGATTATATGGCAGGCTCGGGCTGGTTTCTTGCTGATGGCATTCTGACCGTACTGATGTCTTTATTCATTCTGGGAAATGGTTGGTTTACCGCAATGACGATTTCCTTTATTTTAGGAATGTGGCTGATTTTTTCAGGTATCACCAAGTTGGTTAATTCTTTTGACCTTCAAAAACTTGGAGTAAAGGGCTGGGGCTGGTTTACAGTACTTGGAATCCTGCTGACTGTAATTGGTTTTCTGTCATTCACACATCCATTTGCAAGTATTGCAGCGATGGCCTGGGTAATCGGATTTTTCCTGATCCTCCAAGGTATTGTATCCGTTATTCGTGGATGCTTTTCCAATCGTTTCTGGATATAAACATAATAATAATTAAAATGCCAATGAGGAAACAGGCACCTCTTTATATAGATTCGGCTACATACAAAATTGTGTGCAGCCTTTTATTTTTCTCAACCTGATCCATTATTTTAAAAGCCACTCTTTTCTTTCTGCGAACCAATCAAATATTTCTTACTACATGATTATTATATCAATCAGTTTTTGCTTTTTCAATGTCATTCTCGTATTGAAACAGGGTTGTTTCATGAGAGATTGAGTTCAGTGAGCATAAACTCAATTTTACAGTTCGTTTATATAATATTTCTAAAATTCATTGAAGTTTTCGGCTCCCTGAACTCATAAATGAACTCTTAAACTTTCAAGACAGATGATAATAATTCTTTTCCCATCTTCCTTTGCATTTAATTTTATCATTTATCCCCCAGGTATTCCAATTGCTCATTTCTCATTTGAAAAAGAATAAAATTATTTAATTTCCACAACATGCATCATATTGGTTACTGCACCTTCCCCTGTTCTGCTGTTCGTCACAGGGGCTCCGGCTGTCAATACAAGCAAATCTCCCGTATGCACAAGAGAATTATTCTTGATTACATTTACAGCAACCTCTATAAAACGCTCTGTAGAATCCTTTTCATTTCCCTTCAGCGGGATAACACCCCAGTAAAGCTGAAGCTTGTGAAGAACAGTCTCACTCGGGATAACTGCTAAAATCGGAACTTTCGGACGGAAGCTTGAAATCAGTCTGGCTGTCTGTCCAGATATGGTTGGAGTCGCAATCGCAGCACCATCAGGGTAAGGTACCATCGACATTTTAATTTAAAGTTTTACACAACCTCCAGAACCTTTTTGATATTCTCTTCTTTTGGCATAATAATATTGATGTCCACTTCCGGATGTTCCTTAACATATGCCGACAAGAATCCCATCAGGTTGTCTTTCGTTTCCATGTAATCATCAATGATCGTCCGGTTGCTGTATCCCAGCCTTTTCAGGATAATGGCGGAGACCACACCTGTCCGATCTTTTCCGGCACCGCAAAAAAACAAAACATTAGACTTTGCTTCCATTATAGTGTTGATGATCTTATCCATTTGTTCATCTATCATCCCAAGATATGTATCAGCCACAGCCTCAGGAGATTTCGGTGTATCTCCGCCTCCTGTTACCGGAAGATGAAAATAGGAAAAACCTGACGTAGTTTCAAGAATACATGGTCGTACTTTATATTCCTTTTCTTCCCGCAGATCAATAATGGTCGTAATACCATTTTGCAAAAGCCACTGCACTTCCGGTACTGTAAGATTCCCAGGATAATCACTTCTGATATATCGCAAATCTCCGGTAGGCAATGCTCTGGTATTTAATGTTGACTGTAATAATGAACCCATATTCCACCTCCTTCAATACAAACTCATATGTTTCTTTTGCCTTGCAAGAATAAATAGCATTATTAATAAAGTAATGGGGAACAAAAGTCCAACTCCCATACCAGCACGAATATTGTCTCCTGCACTTTGTGTCACACGTCCAACGATTCCCGGACCTATGCTTCCGCCCAGATCCCCTGCCATAGCAAGTAAAGCAAACATAGCCGTTCCTCCTGCCGGAAATCTTTCTGATGAAATACTGATTGTTCCAGGCCACATGATTCCAACAGAAAAGCCACAGATAATGCATCCAATCAGACCTGTTATCGGATTCGATGATACAGAAGCAAGCAGGTAGCATATCACACATAAAATTCCGGATCCTGTCATAAATTTCATCAGATCCATTTTATCACCATATTTTCCGAAAATCACACGACTGATTCCCATAGTAACAGCAAACATGCAGGGACCGGCCAGATCTCCAACTGTCTTTGACAGGCCCAGAGCAGCCTCCGCATAAGCAGATGCCCATTGTGCCATAGCCAGTTCTGATGCACCGGAACAGACCATTAAACATATAGCAAGCCAGAAAAGAGGTTTTCGAAACAGTTCTTTTATTCCCATTCCTTCTCCCTCATCTACCAGATGCTCAATCGGGCAGGTTGCAAAATTGTAAATGTTTATAGCCGGAACAAGTGCCCATAAGACAGCCAGCCATTTCCAGCTGTCCATACCAAACACTGCAAAAAACAGTGTGGAGATTACAATTGTTCCCACTGATCCCCAACAATAAAAAGAATGAAGCAGACTCATCGTTGCCTCTTTATTATCAAATGGACACGCCTCCACGATCGGACTGCAAAGCACTTCAATCAGACCACTTCCGACTGCATATATAATAACACTCAGGATAATTCCAACAAAGGGTTCCGGCAAAAGATCAGGCAGAAAAGCCAGACCAACCAATCCCGCTGCAGAACATACTTCAGAAGCAACAATACAGATACGATACCCTATTTTGTCCACAAACTTTGCACAAAACAGATCTACCAACAACTGTGTAAAGAAAAAGCAGGTAGAAATCAATGCGATTTTTCCCAGTGAAATACTGTAATCATTATGAAATTTTAAAAATAATAATGGGGCAAAATTAGCTGCAATTGCCTGTGTAATAAATCCCATATAACAGGCTCTTTTTGTCTTACGATAATCAGGCATGATAATCACTCCTCGTTTTTTGTTGAATTATATAACATAATTCTTTTGTTTTCATTGATTTATTTCTGATATTTATTGTATAATATCGTAAAACACATTCTTAAGAGGGAAGTTACTATGAAGATAAACACAGCTTACACCAGAATCACTACAGATGAAGATCTGATGGAAACAGTTCAGCACGGAAGCAACAGCTATCCTTTTCAGTTTTATTATGAGGATTTATCTTTTTTTGATTTCAATTGTATCGAATGGCACTGGCATACGGAATTGGAGTTTGTTTATATTGAATCCGGAACTGTTACTTTCTGGATTGGAGAAGATCAATTTGATTTAACCGAAGGAAATGGGATATTCATTAATACAAGGGTACTCCATCGCTTTTATTCTCCCTCAAAAGCTCTCATTCCCAATTTCGTATTTATGCCTTCTTTTATTGCCGCATGCGACAGCTTTATTTATCAGAAATATATTCTGCCGATTATTTCTTCCCCACTGCCATTTCTGATATTTCATAAAGAAGTACTCTGGCAGGCCAGGGCTTTATCTGTCATGCAGCAAATTATTTCTGCACAGGATTCCACTTCATCCAAAGAACTCCTTACAGTCTCTCTCCTCCAGAATCTTTGGCTGGAAATATTTGAAAATGCGGACATTCCATATCCGGAAGAACACAAGGATCATTCGTCTGCTTCTCAGGCCCGGCTGCAGCTCATGATGCAATTTATCCACCTGAATTATTCACATAGTATCTCTTTGGATGATATTGCCAGACATGCAATGGTCAGCAAGAGTACCGCTTTGAATCTATTTCAGAAATATTTACATATAACGCCTGTAAACTATCTTATTAACTATCGTTTAAAACAGGCCAGCCAGCTGCTTTCAAAAACCGAAAAAAAAATCAACCTTATTTCTTCCGAAACAGGATTTCATAACGTTGACTACTTTTGCAGATTATTCAAAAAACGATATCAATCAACTCCTTCGGAATACCGGAAACAGAAGCATTTTCTGTAAACCGGTTCATCGTCAGGGCACCTGATACTAATGTGGAGTATTGGGGTCAGGTACCATTAAAGAAATCCATGAATACAAAAAATCGCCACCTGCTGTGAAGTGACGATTTGTGTATTTGATATTCTGTTTTAATGGATAAGCCAACTGTAATCTTTACGGCAGTCAAGGATATAATCCACATAAACCGTATCGTCCTGGATTTGGTAAAGAACGAGATACCACTTTGCAACAAACATCTTATGATATTTATTCGTCGGTATATACGCTTCTTCAAAAAACGGAAAACGCTGCGGCATACGTTCTAAAGAACGCATTGCTTCCATAAGCTCTTTCTTTTTCGCTTTGGCAGCATCTTTATTAACCTGTGCCATAAAACGAATATGTGTTCCCAACATTCGCTTTGCCCTGTCAAAAACAATGACTTTATATTTTTTATCTGACATAGGCTTATACCTCTGCGATTGCATCGTCAAGGTAAGCATCGAGCTCATCAAGAGTGCATCCGTTTCTTCCTGCTATTCTGTCTTCTTCGACAGCAAGCAGTTCTTCTCTTAGCTTCAGCATTTTTTCCCGACGGTTATAAGTTTCAATATCCATAACAACCAAATCTCCTTCACCATTCTTTGTAAGGAATATCGGCTCTGCCGTTTTACGGCACATATCTGCAATCTCGTTGTAGTTCTGGCGGATTGCTGCTGATGGACGAATATTCATATTTGCACCTCCTTATAATAGTTGTGATAGTAATATTCTAATCATATTATACTCATTTCATACAACCTGGTCAACAGTTATAGAAAAATTCACATTCACAAGCTCCCCTATATAGCTCCACACTATAGATACCGCAGCCGCATCTGCATTTATTTTTCAAGTCCGATTTTTGCCACTTCCACCGCCATTTCACGCTTTCCTGTGGACTGAAAATACCGAATTGCCTTCTCATAGGACGCCGTATCCTTCGCCAGTGACTGCATCAGATATTCGATATATTTGTCTTCTCTTCCGTTTCTAAGATATATCTCTGCTGCATGTTTCCGGAAAAATCCACCATTTTTCCAAAGACAGTCAGTTCTCAGCGACCTTCTTTGTATTCTCATTGTCTGCATATGCCCACACATCCATCCCCAAAAGGTAGGACTGACAATGCTGCATAATACTCTGCATATTACAAAGATCAATAAAGGTCGATTCCTTTTCCATGGAATGATTGGCATCCTCTGTCAGAAACAGCGGCAAATGCAGATGATTGCATTTCTCCAACACAACCTCAGTCTCCACCCAGGGATCAGCAGTACCATGGAATACAATCCCACTGTCCGCATTGATAAACTCAAACGTGGCTTCTACAGGAGTAAAGTAAATGTTTTTGGCATGAAGCCCTTCCTTTTTCTGCCATACACCGGCAACCACAGTTCCTACACTTTTTGAAATAATCACCAGATCATCTGTAAGAGAAAATGAATACTCCGACAAAATCTTAATGCTCTGATCCAGTGCATGTTCAAATGCTCTTCTCATCTTTTCAGGATCGCCCTTGATCCCACTTTCAAATCCGGAATAGGAAACCTCGATGACACGATACCCCAGTTCAGCTGCCAGCTTCCTTCCGTAATACAGAAGGGGTTTATCTGTGTGATAACCTATTCCCGGAAATACAATCGCTATCTTACTCATTACTCAATCCTTCCTACTCTTATGTTTCATATTATACTATAATCAATATCTATCCACCAGAAAAAATGCGGTTGAAAATAATCCAGACCGCATTTTCCTGCATCTTTCTTTTTTCCTTGAGAGTGAAAAGTTCTTATAACCTTCTCACTCTCAAGTACCAATAATAAAAGAAATGGCGCCGAAAATAATAGCTAACGTCAAAGACAGAATCAGAATAATTCTACTAATATTAGTTTTTAATTTCTCACTGTTTTTCTGATATTTTATTTTCCATAATATCCTGTATCAGTTCCGGGAATATCTGCAGAATTTGCTTTCTGTTCTTTCCTTCCAGATAAAACTTTCCTATTTTTTGTTTCTTATATCTTCGAATTTCATCATTAGCTGTCAGCTTTTCCAAATAATCCGCAAAAAATCTTTCCCAGCTAAAATACTTTCTGCTGTCAATATACATCTCCGGATGTGCCAGTATATCTTCCAGTTTTTTCGAAGAAAGTACACCTGACTTCAAGATAATCCATTCAAAAGACTCCGGCAAATATAACATCAGGTTTTTTCTGACTTTTGCATATACAAGAACTTTTCCTATATAGGCCCCAAACGCTGCACCATCGGCAAGGACAACCGTTTTCTGCCCATTTGACTGTTTCTTTAGCAGTTCATAGATGTTAGAATTTCCCTCTGCACTCATACAGATCGTATTTTCATCACAACATCCCTTTACAAACTGATATCCTGATTTTGAATCTTCCGTGATAAAAAGAATAGGTGATTCGATATTCTGCCATTCATCTTCTGCATAAATCGGATAAAACTCATGATAAATTTTTTCAGGGAAATGATATCTTCCAGAGGTACGAATCCCATATATTTCATGTATACTGTAAGGCAGACATGTTAACGCCCTCCTTGAAATCAAAACATAATAGTTATCAGTTTCTTCAATAACGTCTGCAAATTCCCTTGAAAAAATAAAAGAATGCCCTTCATCAATAAAGACAATAGAATGATTCATCATCATTAAAAAAACTTTCCAGTTCTCATCACCGCCACTATAGACTTCACATTTTACATCAGATTCTATCTTCACAGGAGATGCCGCCCCTCTTGACTGGTACTCATGTATCAAATCAATCAACGTAGTCTTTCCTGTAGCACTGTCCCCTTCAATCACAGTAATATTACGCCTGATATCAAACTCATACTTTAAATGCGGAGATTCCACCACAACATGATGCTTTCCTTTCATTGAACAGCCTCCTTATATAAAATCCAGGCAGGTAAGAATCAAATCATCTGCAGTATGAACAATGCATTTCGCATTCAATATCTCCACATCAAATGGCTCGAGCCCATCAAATGGCATTGCATAATTCAGATTTATTGTCACATCTACTCTTTTACCAATCTCAATAAGCCACTTCGCACAGTTTGGGCCGCAGCTTGTTGCATCAAATATTTTATCCGGCATCTTATAAATCATAATCAATGTCTGAACTCCACCCGATAATTTTTCCGGTGGAATCTGCCCAAGTACAGGACTTTCAATTACCATGCCGGACTTATATTTTGACTTATCCACATCCAAAACCATAGACTGAACAAATGGATCCTCAAACCATCCCGGGTCGTAACCATATTTAAACCAGGAAGGGCCATAGGCAGAAGGTTCACTCATATCTCCATAAAAAATTTTCAGCATTTTACACTCCTTCTTTCCCACATAATAGGACAGGGGACAGTTCTCTGTCCTACCCCATTAATTCTGCAAACAAATAAATTTTCAATTATATTATACCCTTTACCCTGCTTTTTCACAACCGGATTTTTGTTTTATCCTCAAACTATAACTTTCCTGTTAAGTGCCGTATCACTTCAGTTGGCAGCATTGACATTTACATTCAAGTACGCCTCGGCGTACTTGCTGCGAGGTGCGCGTCATGCTTTGCATGACGCGCACCTCTGCAATCCGCCGGAGGCTTTATCTTGGAAGGAGATTTGACTCCCACCAAGACTAAATTGTTGCAACTTACCACCTATAGAGGTGGGAGTCTTATCTCCTTTCAAGATAAAGCATGGTACAAAGAAATTAAGTTCAGGGATCATAAACTCTCAGAAAAACACTTTGACTTGCCACATCACATACAGTATATTTAATTGGGTTGCGCCACGGAAACTTACGATATCCGAAGTTTTCGACTTCCTGAACTCTTAAACTTCTTTGTTATACTGCTGCGTTCCCGGCATAAAGTGATGGTCTGTAATTTCTCTGCCGTTCAAATAGATATTCATAATACCATGACAAGTTGCATACAGATATGCACCTTGTACTTATCAAATACCCGTGCAAGCACGGCACTTTCCTCATTACTCGCGCAAAAAAAGAACTGCTAACACTTCATCGTGCTAACAGTTCTTCTGTAAGTTCAGTATATTATGTTTTATTTTTCTTCGTTCTTAATCCTATGGTAATCTTCCATATTGATACTTAAGTCTACGTAAGAATCGGGCTTAGATTTTCGGTTGCTCAAGAGACACACAGTCTCAACGGTACTTTCATTGTCCCAACTAAGTTCTTCTATTTCCGAACCATTGAAATACACCGGAAAACGAAACTTAATGTGCTTCAGGAATCTGCCATCCGGCTGCTCCTGCTCATAAATGTCTACCTGTTCTACAAAGCTGTTTAAAAATTCTTTTTTCTCCAGATCCGTGAACTTGTCATATAGTTTATCAAAATACAGCAAGAATTGATAGACGTTATCTTCTGATATTTTCTTCTGTTTGATATTTAGCAGACGGTTCTTAACCTCACTGATGCTGTTCTCCACACCCTCGATTTCATCATAAAGGCGATACAATCTTGTCTCCATATCCTGATATTTTTTCTCATAAAAACGGTCTGTAATATCCAGACTGTCCATCTGCTGTCCAAGCCGGTTCTTTGCTCCTGTCAGCTGGCGGTGCTGTTTTTCTAATTCTTCAATTTCCTTTTCCACTTCCGACGTGTCAATCCTTGCACCGATTTTATTCAAAATGGCTTCTTCAAATTTGGGATTCCGTACCAGCTTCCGGATTACTTCTTCTACCGCATCGTTCACCTTATCTTCGCTCCACTGTTTGCGGTAGCTGCAATTATGTCCATCCACCAATCTCCGATGCTTGCAGGCATAATAAAAATAATCCTTATATAACGTACCGTCCTTTCGTTTTTTCCGATTGACATTCCCATACATTCCACTGCCACACAGAGGGCATTTTAAAATGCCGGATAAGATATGTTCATGTTCCAGACTGTGTGTCTTTTCATAGGATATTCCTGTTTTCTGACGTTTCTGATGTGCCAGTTCCCAATCCTCTTCTGAAATGATACCTTCATGGATGCCATCGTTCAGCATATATTCTTCCTGCTTCACAATCCGATATTCATTTCTTGTTCCGGGAACTTTTTCATTCTTTCTACGACCAAATGCCAGCTTTCCACAATAGATCGGATTATCCAGAACACCTTTGATGAATGAAGTTGCAAAAGCATCCAGTGTATTATTCTGTCTCTTTTTCTTTTTATATCCATGCTGGTTCAGCCATGATGCAATTGCACTCATTCCCATATTGGTATGGATAAATTTATCATAGATCAGCCGGATTACCTCTGCCTCATCTTCTGCAATCTGAAGTTCTCCATTCACCAGTTTATAACCATATGGGGCAAATCCACCGTTCCATTTTCCTTCTCTTGCTTTCTGTTTCCGTCCTTCCATCGTCTGCACCAGAATATTCTCACGTTCAATTTCTGCCACCGCTGACAAAACGGAAATCATCAGTTTTCCACTGTCTTTAGAACTGTCAATGCCATCCTCTACACAGATCAGATTTACTCCAAAATCCTGCATCCGTTGTAAAGAATTTAATACATCCGCTGCATTACGTCCAAATCGTGACAGCTTAAATACCAATACAAACTGTACATCATCTGTACCACTTTCAATATTGTCCAACATCCGTTGAAATTCCGGTCTGCCTTCTACACTTTTGCCGGATTTTCCTTCATCCGCAAATTCCTGTACAATCTCCATGTTCTGATACTCTGCATATTTTCGCAGTTTATCTCTCTGAGCATCCAGACTGTAACCATCCACCTGCATGGTGGTGGAGACTCGTATATATACATAACATCTAATTTTCTTATTTTTCATTAACATTTACCTCATTCATTAGAGTTTTTATTGTCCCAACTAAATTTTATCATTTGTTCCAACCATATTCAATACTTGATTTTCAAGAATTTTTAAACCCAATTGACATATTTTTCCCAAAAACATATAATAATGATAGAGACAGAAAGACCTGTCATCGTAAATATTGCCCGCCCACCGTTGGCAGCTTATAAGTGATCGACTCGAAAATATTTCTCGCTCACCGGAAGCGTCTAATAAATATCCGGTTCGAAAATTATTTAGAATTATTTCTGTTTTCGATATTGTGTTTTTATCGCGCATTGCATATACTATAAATGCACAAAAAGCCAGAAAAAGAGGAGGTGTTAGTATGGCTACTTCAAGTATTACTCATAATTTTGTCGTATCCAATCCAAATAGCGTAAAGCGTTTTGTCGCAGCGATTGACGAAGCCGATCGTGACCGCACACCAAAGCAGACACTTCCCGGACGTCAGTTAACGAACCCACAGGAAATCTTAGCTTTAATGTCAAAAAGGAAGAAACAACATGTCTGATAAATATTTTACCGTTAATATTCGGGCATATTTGGATAAAGACGAACCGACATATATCGGAGAGGAAAGTCTTTACGACTTGCTCTCCGATTTTTCTTGTCCTGAAAACCCCGATGTGGAATACTTCTTATTACATAATGCGATTGAGTTTACCAAAAAAGATCAATCCATCACTTATCTGGTATTTGATGCCGAAGATGCTTCATTGGTTGGCTATTTTTCCCTTACAGTAAAACCAATTTCTGTCCAGGCTTCAAATATCAGTAAAACAATGGCAAAGAAGCTGTCCCGTGTCAGTATTCTGGATGAAGAAACACAGTCTTACACCACAGCAGCTTACCTGATTGCCCAGTTAGGAAAGAACTATTCTCTTCCAAAGGAAAAACGGATTCCAGGGAACATTCTACTGGGATTTGCACTGGAGACCATATCCAATCTCCAATATTCCGTAGGCGGTGTTATGGAATTTCTTGAATGTGAGGATAATGAATTTCTTCTGAACTTTTATACGCAGAATCATTTCAAGCCATTTGACACTCGTATTACTTCTTCCCAGAACAATGAGCCACATACTCTTCATCAGCTTTTAAAATTTATCTAATTGGAAATACACGAAAAAAAACGACAGCCCTGAAATTTTTATCTCAGGAAGCTGCCGCTTCTTTTTTCTTTTCATTTTCTTCTTTTTTCTCCTGTCCATTGTTTTCCTTATCTTCCTCCAGTTCCCGGAGCAGCTCTTCGCCATATTTATCTATCATCCGCACAAGAAAATCAATGCACCGTTCAAATTCTATATTCTGTTTCACAAGCTTCTCCTTCCCTGTTTTTTATTCTGTGGTCATTCTACAGGAAAGTTTCTGGCTTCTCATTGAACAGAAATTGAGAGTGAATTGACTGTTTCTCATTTATTTTGGTTCATATAATTGAAATGCCATTGTTCAGAACATATGTTTGTGTTATTATATAGGAAGTTTAGTACCTAATACAAACAGAATTGATACGAAAAGGTGGGATTGCGTTTGGATCGATGCGATTTTAGCTCCATAATGACATGTTTAAAAAATCATATCAGCGAAAGTAACCAGATGAACCAGCCTGAATTTTTATATGAAGTATTTGAGGATTTTATGGACAGCCCGGAAAGCAAAGATTTTTCTTTTGACAATGGGCTGGTCTGCCGGTGGATGACCGGACAGGCGAAGATCAGTCCCAAAATCTGCACTTACTATGCAAGACCAAGCAAGCAGGAAAAGCTGGCTGAAACGCTGCAGCATAATCTTATACCATTAATGACCGACTGTAACAAAGCACTGCAGGATGTTTATCTCCTGTTCATGCAGGATGCCACAATCTCCGAAGCAAAAAAGAAAAAGCTGGCAGCCCTTTACAAGCCGATTGATTCACGACTTCTCTTTCTGGCAAAACTAATCTCCTTTGGTATGGAACGCCAATTTATCAAACGGGACACCAGAAACCAAAAGCTGCTTGCAGGCGGCTCTCTCTCCCCGGTTATTCTGGATTACATCATGGACAGTGAAGTTCCCAGACCATGCCGCCATTTTCTTGGAAGAGAAGAAGAACTGGACGAATTACATACAATGCTGGAAGAAAACAGCAAAGTATTTCTCTATGGAATTGCCGGGATTGGAAAGAGTGAACTGGCGAAAGCATATGCAAAGCAATACAAAAAATATTATACGAACATCCTGTATGTAGAATATGCCGGTGATTTACATCAGGCTGTCACAGACATGGATTTTACCGACGATCTGCCGGAAGATGGGGAAGAAGAACGTTTCCGGAAGCACAACCGGTTTCTCCGTTCTCTGAAAGATGATACACTGCTCATCATAGACAATTTCAACGTCACTGCCACGCAGGACAGTTTTCTGCCGGTGGTTCTGAAATACCGGTGCAGGATTCTTTTCACGACCAGAAGTAAATTTGACGGACACTGTATCCTGCAGTTAAAAGAGATCAGGGATCCAGCCAGCCTGTTTCAACTGGCAGCTGCATTTTATTCTGAAGCAGAAGTACACCAAACACTGGTGGAAGAGATTATAGAAATCGTCCATCGCCATACCTTTGCAGTAGAGCTGGCTGCAAAACTACTGGAAAATGGGATTCTACCTCCGGAACACTTACTGGAAAAGCTACGGGAAGAAAAAGCATCCCTTGAAAATGAAGATAAAATCAGTGCCATCAAAGACGGGCAAAACAGCAAGGCTACTTACTATAACCATATCCACACTCTGTTTTCTCTTTATTCCATATCCGTGGAACAACAGGAAATCATGCGGAACCTTTGCTTTCTGCCTCCTGCCGGTATTTCCGCCCGTATTTTTGCTGACTGGCTTGGATTAACTGACTTAAATGACATCAATGATCTGATTGAAACAGGTTTTGTACAAGCAACTACACGGCATACAATTTCCCTGCATCCGTTGATTCAGGAGATTGCCCTTTCAGAAACAAAACCTTCGGTCACAGCCTGCCATACTTTGCTTGATTCTCTGCAAAAAATATGTCTGATGCATGGAACGGAAGTCAGCTATTATAAAAAACTGTTTCAGACAGTCGGGAATATCATGCGGATGATGGAAAAAGATGATCTGACCAAGTACCTGCTGTTTCTTGAGGATGTCTTCCCATATATGGAGAAATACCGTTACAGGAAAGGTATGAAAGAGATTATCCTGGAGATGAAGCAGCTTTTGAAAGGGAATGAAAACGGTAGTGCTACCGACCGTGCATTATTACTGGACTATCAGGCATGTATGGAAACAAAGCCGGAAAAAGCCATCAAACTGGAAAAAGAAGCCCTTGCACAGATCAAAGAAATCACAGAGGACAATGCCCAGCTTGTCTCCAACCTTCATGCGAATCTGGGCGGTCTTTACCGCATGAATGGTCAGGCAGAGCTTGCAAAAGAACACATGGAAAAGGGTATCTTCCTGCTTGAGCAGTACCAACTGCTTTATACCAATGACAGCATTCCCCAGATCAACAATTATGCTGCCTTATTGACAGAATTGCAGGAACCGGAACGGGCAATGGCTGCTCTCCAGAAACTTGCCCAGATCATCAAAGAATACAACTCCGATACCTGTCTGGACTATGCCCAGATACAGGAATCCATGGGAAATATCTGCCTGATCACGGCAAATATCTCACAGGCTAAAACCCATTTCAAAAAAGCCATGAAGATTTATGAGAATGTCTGGGCTGATGAGCCGGAACTGATTGAAGAGAAATATCAGGAAATTCAGGAACTGTACCCACAGGTAGGCATCGCACTGGCAAAGGGAATCCTTGCTTCCAAAAAATAATAAGCATATTTTACGGCGGACACGATTGCCCGCCGTTATTTGCTTTCCGACTTATTCCCACTTTTGGGAAAAAGTTATAGTTTTCTTTTCAATATGAAAATCATATTATTTTTTAGAAAATGCCTGTATCAATACTTTCATGACAACTGCTGTGGAATGTATTTTGGAAATTTCCGAAGACAGCATTATTTTCGAAACCCGAAACACCAAGTACTACCTGAAATATGATACAGTACCGAATGAAACTGAGGTGATGTGTGCTTGACTACTTATGAACTGGGAAGCAGCCTGGAAAAGCTACTTTATAAACTAAAGAAGAACCGTGAAAACGTACCTTTGGATATCCTGAAAACCTATTATAAAGTTCCTTACAGGGAACTAATTTCTCAAATAACTCAAACAGTCTCTGGGATTCTACTTGGGTAAACAAAAGTCACCTCTAAGAATAGCATATAACAACTTATTGTAAAGCTGCAGGTAAACAGGCGTATCATCCTGAAACTTCCAGTTGTGGAAATCCATTTCTTTTCCTCCTCGCCTTTAGATCAATTGTTTTGTGCATTATAATTAATTTTTATTACAAGCATGCTTTCTTCTATGTTTTGTTTGGAAATATGTTCTTGTAGCTCCCAATATGATCACTGCCAGATATAAAACCATTTGTATCCCCCAGATATGCCCTGTAAAATTCATATATGGATTATACCAATCCAAAATCTTTGCAGTAATACATACGAAACTGCATACAACACATACATGCAATAAAATTCCCCGTACTCTGCTCATTACAATCCCTCCGTAATAAATATTCCATCTGCAACTTCATGTTCCGGTTTATATGGATGATTTGCAACCTTATCCTGAAATGTCATGAAGGAACAATGCCCTCCATCCAGATTATAGGCAGCTTTACATCCCAATTCTTCAAAGACTTTTGCCATTTCGTCCGGGAACATTCCTCTGGAACTATCCTGTCTTCCATCCACCAAAAGCAAGCAATAATGTCCTGGCTCATAATAACCGATTGCTGTTCTTGGATGCGATTCTCTTATATAATCCCACGTAAGGAACTTATCCTTTGCTTTTCCCTTTTCATCAAGAAGACTCGGTCCAAATACCCAGCTTTGGTATGCCCCTTTTTCTATAAGTTGCTGTAGCTCCACTTGTCCCGGCTGATAGATATCCATTGTGCCATCCCAGTTCAAAACACAGGTTTCTGCATCCGTCTGCTCATTTCTGTATATGACCCCATTTCGTATAATCGTGCCGTTATTCTGATTACGATTATTGCTATAGGAATCTCCATTTACTGCAAGAACAGACTTCATCCTTGAGGACATATCGGATAGTTTTTCCGTATATCCTACACCATAGGTATCCTGAGCAAATGCTGTCTGAAGACATGTAATATCCCCCACATAAATATCCGCAAGTACATAAGATGTTTTTGTACCATACTTTTCATGTTTTCCAGCATTTGACTTGTCCAGTTTTCCTGTATCATACTGATGGTATGATAGCTGAATCGATACATTTGGACTTGTATAGGAAGTGTCTGTTGCAACGACTGTGTCTGAAAATTTATCTACATATTTTTTATGCCAATCCTGTGAATCTCTAACTATGCATGTTTTTTGTAGCGAAGCGGTTCCCTCCTTCGTATCCCCCATCTGTATTTTCTGATTAAAATCTGGCATCTCATTCTGACTTTTTTCTGCTTCTGACACTGCATTTTCAATGGATACTGCTTTCACTCCTTTTTGTGGAATCTTATAATCAGCAACCCACACGATCACAAGAACGAAAGCAGCCGCCATAATATCAACGGTTAACCATAAGATACGTTTTTTCATACTCGAACCTTTCTACCCACAGAATATATATTTCTCCTTACTCCCGCAGATGCTTTGTTACCTTCACTGTTTTCTAAACATGAACTGTCATTTCTTTTGAAAATAAAATACTTTTGAACAAACCAGCTGACAAGAAACAGAGAAACTTCTGTCATCAGTTTTGCCGGATAAACCGAAAAGTGTAGAACCTGTACAAATGTTTCCAATATAAAATTATTCATAATCAAAACGACAACTGCCAATGCAAAATAATGCGTTGCCGTACTTATTTTTCTTTTTGTATGAAATACAAACCGACAGTTCATGCTGTAGTTATAAAAAGCACTGACCATTCTTGCCAGTATATTTGCTGCCAGCACCAACACTGCCGTATGGGGCAGGAAAAGCATAAGTGCCGAAAACAAAAGGTAATCCAGAATAAAACTTGAAAAAGATGACAATGTAAATTTAAAAATATCCTTATAAATCCTTATGGAATCCCTTACAGCCCGAAAATGGGAGGTAGAATTATTCTCATCCCGGTAAATCGTATGAATCGGCACTTCTTCAATGGGAATCCCTTCCTTTGCCATGGACATCAGAACATTCATTTCATATTCATATCGCTCCCCATCTACAGAAAGTAATTTTAAAATCAGATCTGAGCTAAATGCCCGTAATCCCGTCTGCGTATCAGATACCTCTACACCGCTAGCTAATTTAAATACCGACCTTGTGATCCGATTTCCCAGTCTTGATCTTAGAGGCATGTCCATTCCCACATTTCTCACACCCAGCACCATTGTTTTTCTGTGTGACCCGGCAAATCCTAAAAGTTTCATCATATCTTCCGGTAAATGCTGTCCGTCAGAATCCATGACTCCTATCAATTCATTATTCCATAATTCTTCTTTCACATAGGTTAAGGCTGTTTTAATCGCAGCACCCTTTCCTCTGTTTTCAGGATGCCGGAGAATAATACATACATCTCTGACATGATCAAAAATCGTTTGATATTCTTCGCCACTTCCATCATCCACCACGATAATCGTACATCCATAAGCCCAAAGCTTATCTGTAATTTCTATTAATGTTTCATCTGGTTTATAAGCTGGTATGATTACAACTGACATATCGCCATCTCCTTTCTGATTTACTCTATAGGTCGTCATCTTTCTTTTCTGACATTTCTGTTATCTATGATTACTTTCAATTTCACCACCATCTGATATCCGAGATATCCAGCAAGGATTCCAACGACAATACCTCCCAAAATATCTGTTGGATAATGCACATACAAATATAACCTTGAAAACGCTATGAAACAGGAAAGTATCAATGCTGGTTTCCATAACATTTTTTCTCCAGCAAAATAAAGTGCTGCCACTGCGGCAAATGATGCTGCTGTATGACCGGATGGGAATGAAAAATCATCTGGTCTTGCAACTAAAAGCTGAATAGAAGTATTGATATCACACGGACGGATTCTTCCAATAAAAGGTTTCAATATTCCATTACATAAGACAATGTCTACTGCCAATGCTGCCACTACGATTGCCCCGGTTTTTCTTGTTTTGGGGATCAGCAATAATATAACTGCCAAAATAATCCATATAGCACCTGCATCCCCTAACTTGGTTATCATGCACATCAAACTATCTAATATAGGAGTCCGAATTTCCTGTATCATATCCAGGATTTTGAATTCCATTCCCATACTCGTCACTTCTTTCTATCAATTCTCTAACTGTTATTTCTGTTTTTCCCCAACTTCTGTGAAAACACTTGCATTCCTACCACCAATGCAACACCAGCTAAAAAAGCCAGAAAATGAAAAGTTTCCAGATTCATTGCTTTCTGCGGGGAAGCCAAAGTAGTTGGTCCCTGAAGAATTGCATAAAAAGAACCGAGCATCATTCCTAAAATCATATAAACTGCCTGAGGTCTGAATTTTTCCAGACAGATCTGTATTGCCTTCACTACAGTAACAACTCCAGTCAATACCCCAACACCAAAGAACGCCAAACCTGGGACATAGGATAAATCCATTCCAAGAACTCCTCTTACTGCTGAAATAACCGGCAGATAAGCTCCAAAAATAAGAAGCAGCGTAGAACCGGAAATTCCTGGCAGAAACATAGCGGATATGGCAACCATGCCAATCAAAAACAATTTGATTCCCATCCCTATGGAAAACTGCCCCAGATTCATAGACGCATTTCCCATTTTCCCATTGAGCCATGTAATACCTACTACAATCACAATACCTAACAGACAAAACAGTATTCCTTTTCCCATTTCTTTAAAACTATCTTTTTCCTCTCGAATAATCAAAGGGATAGAGCCTGCGATAAATCCAATAAACAATGAACTGACCACATAAATATGACTTTCAAACAGAGAAGATAAAATCAGGACTGCCAAAATCATACCTGCTAACCAGCCAATCCCCAATTTCACCAGAAACTTAAGAGCCTCTTTCTTTTTATCCATGTTTCCAAATACAAAATCATGAATGGAGCCAATAAACCGGTCATAAAATCCCATGATAAAAGCAACTGTACCTCCTGATACTCCCGGCACACTATCAGCCAGTGCCATGCAAAATCCTCCGATTCCTTCCTTTAACATCATAAAAACCTCCTGTTTGTTTTATGGGATTATCTTAACAATCCACTTTAAACAAACAGGAGGTTCATTCCTAAACAATTCCTAAACAATATTTTAATTTCATGCATGAATCTATATCAGTGCAAGTAATATGGTTCCGACAACAATACATCCCAAACCTGCAGTTGCTTTCTTTGTAAGCTTTTCATGAAAAACAATCCATGAAAATACAATTGTAACAAGAATGCTCAGTTTATCAATGGGCACTACTACACTGGCAGGACCACTTTGCAATGCCCGGTAATAACACATCCAGGATGCACCTGTGGCAAGTCCGGACAACGCAATAAATCCTACTTCTTTCTTTTCAATCTCTTTTATCTGATGATATTTTCCAGTAACAATAACCATCATCCATGCCATCAGAAGCACGACAGAAGTGCGGATAGCTGTTCCTAAATTAGAATCCACCCCTTCTATTCCAATTTTCCCAAGAATTGCTGTAAGACTTGCAAACACAGCTGACAATACCGCATAAACTAGCCACTCTTTGTTGCCTTCTTTATGATTTTCTGACATATCTTCTTTTTTCGTAATCATCAGCATGGTGCCAACTCCGATCAAAATAACGGAAACTCCTTTGCTGAAACTCAGACCTTCATGGAGAAAAATCAACGCCAATATGATCGTTAATACAGTACTTGATTTGTCAATCGGCACAACTTTATTGATGTCCCCCTTTTGCAGTGCATGAAAATAGCATAACCAGGAAGCTCCTGTAGCCAGCCCTGACAGCATCAAAAACAGTAAGGTTTTTCCACTGATCTGTGTGATTCCTGTTCCGGTTCCTGTAATCAACACCATCAGCCAGGAAAATATCAATACCACAACTGTACGCAAAGCTGTTGCCACATCTGAATCTGTCTTTCTAATTCCACATTTCGCCAGAATCGATGTGATTCCTGCAAAAAAGGAAGACCCTATCGCATAGAACATCCACATTTCGTTTCTCCCCCTTATTTATTCAATCGATATCCGGCTCCCCAAACTGTTTCCAGAATTTTAGGGTTCTTACTGTCATCCTCAATTTTGTCACGGATCCGGTTGATATGTACCATGACCGTTGCGCTGTCACCCACATAATCATACCCCCATATTTCCTCAAATAGCTGCTCTTTTGAAAATACAATGTTTGGGTTCATGGCAAAAAACTTCAAAAGTTCAAATTCCCGGTTTGGGAATTTAATTTCCCGATCACCCTTATAGACTTTCCAGCTGTTCACGAGAATCCTCAGATCATGAACCCGTATTTCTTCCGGACTTTCCTCCGATGTCGGAACTATTTTCTGTTTCATACGTTCATATTGCCGCAGATTTGCATTTACTCTGGCCACCAGTTCTGCAGGGTCAAATGGTTTCGAAATATAATCATCTGCTCCAATCCCCAGACCCCTGATCTTATCTACAGATTCTGTCCTCGCAGTGACCATAAGAATGGGGATATCCACTCGGTCCCGAATTTCACGGCAGATCTCATATCCATTTTTTCCCGGAAGCATCAGATCCAGCAAAATCAGATCAAAATGCTCCTTTTCAATCACCCCTTCCACTTCCGTTCCTTCAGAAAGAATTCTTGTTTCAAATCCTGCAGACTCCAGATACGCCTCTTCAACCATACTGATATCCGCATCATCCTCTACAATCAGGATCTTTTTACTGTTTTCCATTATCCTCTGCTTCTCCTTTCCCTGATATCGGCAACTTCAGGCAGACCTCAAATCCATCTGCATTCTCTGCTCTGACGCTGCCTCCCATTGCTCCGGCAAGATATTTCACAATGTAAAGCCCCAGCCCATTTCCTTCCTTCTTGTTTCTGGATTCATCTCCCCGATAGAATTCTTCAAAAATATACGGCAGTTTTTCCTTCGGCACACCAACACCGTTGTCCTTAAAACAGATACTTAATCCCATGGGCGTCTTGCTCAATACAATATTGATTTTGAGAGGAATAATTTCTCCATATTTTCTACTATTCTCCAATAGATTATCAAAGATCCTCTGAAGTTGTTCCGGATCAACCAATACATCTGCCTTTATTCCTTTCGTATCCAAAGTCATTTCTTCTTTTCCTGTTTCCATGAGCTCCTGTTTTGCTTGTACATAATTTTGCAGGAATTCTGAAATTTCCAGTTTCTGGAGGGAAATCGGCATATTTCCAGTTTCCATTTTTGAAAGATAAAAAAGCTGATTCAAAAGCATATCCATATCACCGGTCCTTCGATAAGCTGCCTGCAAAAACTGATTCTGTTTTTCCGGGGATGATGCGATGCCATCCATTAATCCCTTGATGGTTCCCCGAATTGCTGTAAGCGGTGTGCGCAGATCATGAGAAATTCCTGCGATCATATCCGTTCTCGCCTTCTCATATTTCCGGTTTTTTTCCTGCTCCTCTAAAATGTGCTTCTGCATATCATTAAACGTATCACATACATCTTCAAATTCTATATCTCCGGTATATGTGATGTCCTGTGACAAATCATTTCCCTTGATTCTTTTCGCACCTTCCGACAGGGCATCCAGCGGCTCCATAATATGATTGGTAAGATTTTTGGTAAATATCTGGCTGATGATCACTAAAACAATAATACAAAGGATACCATCCAGTCCAAAGAAAAGAAGAAACTCATTCCGCTGAAACGTCCAGTCTATAATCAGATCTTCCAACCCATCCTCATCTACAATCTGTTCCACGGATGTTCTTATTTCTTTTTCAATTGCCTCTGAGTATCCTTTGATAATAACTAAATTGATCGCCAAAAAGACAAGTAAACTCACCAGCACCATAAATGCATTGGAGATAAAAATTCTTTTTTTTACGCTTCCCTGTTTCATTCCACTTTCTCCTTCCTCCAACCACCAAAAGCGCCCTATGGCACATCTTGGGATTATAAGCGGTCGCCATACAAACTACAGAAAGGGAATCTATCGATTCCCTTCTCCACTGATTTTTAGTCTTCTAAACCAGGCACTCTATGATTAACTGTCCACTGATTCTTCTTTATGTTCTTCTTTCGTTTCTTCTTTATTTTCTTTCAGGCTTGTACCACAGTTGCTGCAGTAATCAGCATCTGTGTCCAATATCTGCTCACAATGTGGACATATTTTTTTCAACGCTGCTCCGCATCTGTCGCAGTATTTTTCTTCTCCATACTTGATTTTTCCACAATTCTCACAGGTTCCCATAATAGCAGCATATGCATAAAGTGCTGCGACTGCAACAATATGAAAGAATACAGTTGCCAAAATCCATAAAGTATTATTTGTCCCCAGATGGCTGGACTTCCTATATACACAGATCAAGCACAGAATCCAATACCAGATTGCAGGTATAGTTCCTATTATACCGCAGATTGTAAGAAACACAATAACTGATTCCCAGCAAAACATTTCTCTTTCAAAAACTCCATGCATTGCTGCCAGCAAGACCAAAATTAAAACCACACTGCTTACAACAAATATCAATGCCGCTCTTTTAAGATTCATTTTTAACACCCATTTTTTCCACTTTTCTATCATGGCAATACCTCCTTGTAATGATACTGTTATCATACTGTTTTCAATTAAACAAAGTATGATATGAAAGTTAAACAATTCCTAAACAAATTGTTCCGTCATCCCTCTATGTAAAACCGGATTCATGTGCCATATTTTTTTCTGTTCCGCTCTCAATAACATTTCCACCGCTGCTAAAATATACTCACAATCAGTTTCATAGTTTCCTGCTTGCCTTAAATATTCTGCATGTAAAATTTCAATGTTTACACAAGAAACCGGAGTATCTTTCATTTCCTGAGATTTCCATTGATCTATTGCGGTACCAAAGCAACTATGAAGTTCTTTTTCATATTTGCGATGATCTTTTACATTTCCCGAAAATAATCTATTATGCGGAAAAGTAAATACATCTGCTGTATAATGCATTAACTTTCCAAAATGATAATATTCCCGAACTCCCCATTTCTTTTTTTCCTGCGTAGAATTAAATATTTTTTTAATTACGGGTAATATATTCTCATAATCATGACCATGAAACTTTTTCCCTTTTAACATCCCGTGTAAATATGTAAAAGGATTTTTATCTGGTTCTATATTCCCATAAATAAATGCTTTCTTACAGATATAAGGAATACGCTTTCGTGACATTTCCGATGCAAACATTTCAGCAAGCTTTTTATGATCTCTCGTCTGCATATTAAATACTCCCTTTCATTTCTATTATATTAAGTTACCACTATTACAACCATTGATCCGCCAGTTGCTGCATTTTATAATCTGCTGTTGTAACAAGATCTGCACATTGTTTTAACTGTTTCTGCATGTTTTCCAAATGATTTCTGTTCTTTTTATATCTGAGCTGATGTTCCAGGGTTGCCCAAAACTCCATAGCGATTGTCCTAAGCTGAATTTCTACTGGTACATTGCATTTGTGATCTGAAAAATACACTGTTACCATCACAATCAAATGTAGGCTCCTGTAACCATTCTCCTTCGGATCCTTTATATAATCTTTAATCTGAATCTCCTGAATATCTTCCTGATTCAGTAGGAATTCAGCAATATAATACACATCCGAAATAAACGGGCATACAACTCTGATTCCAGCAATATCCATTATATTTTTTACCATACTACTTACAGTAAGTGGAAATCCCCTTCGCTCCATCTTCCCTTTTATACTTTCTGGGGATTTTACTCTTGTTTCTATATTCTCAATTGGGTTGCGATCTTTGCAGGCCTGAAACTCCTGTCTGAGTATTTCTAGCTTGGCTGTCAGTTGACAAATACCCGCTTGATAAAAAAAGACAATCTGGTTATATTGTTCCGTAATATTTAAAGCATCACTGGCTATTGGAAGAAAAATATTTTCTTCTTCCTCTGGATTCAGTTGTTCTACCTCTACAATTTCAGAATTGCCAACCTTACGATTGACTATTTTTTTCAAAATATTCTTCATTCGATTGTTTCACCTCCTGTTTGATAAAATCATAAAATAGAATCATAAATACAAAAGTGAAAATACCTAAACTTTTGTTAAACTTTTTCTGTCAAATGGCACTGCTGAATAAAAATAAGCGGTACTGTTTCTTTAACAAATACCGCTTACTTCTCTAAATAACATGAATTAATTAAAAAACGTATTTTTCTCACATTCATATTTTTCAAGACATTTTCTCAATTCAAACTCAATTTCTGCTCAATGCCTTCCCTTTCTGATTTTTGTATGCTTATCCCACAGCAGGCCAGTACCACACAGGTACGAACTGCTGTGGAAATCAATACAAAAACAGGAGGGATTTTTTATGAGAGAAATCAGAAACACAAAAATCATTGCCGTGGATCATGGATACGGCAACATTAAAACTGCCAATACAGTCACACCTACCGGAATCACCGCTTATGAAACAGAGCCAATCTTTACCGGAAACATTCTTGAATACAACGGAACCTATTACCGTATCGGCGAAGGGCACAAAGAATTTATCCCGGATAAGGCTATGGATGAAGATTATTATCTCCTGACACTGATGGCAGTGGCACGGGAATTAAATGTCTTTTCCATCCATGAAGCAGATGTCCATCTGGCTGCCGGGCTTCCCCTGACATGGATCCGGAACCAGCGTGAGGCATTCCGCTCCTATCTGCTCCAAAACCCGGAAGTCCACTTCTCATTTAACAGCAAAGACTATCACATCCGCTTTGTGGGATGCAGTCTTTACCCACAGGGATATCCGGCTGTTGTGAACCATCTGGGAGATTTTAAGGGACCCAATCTCCTTGCAGATATCGGGAACGGAACCATGAATATCCTATATATCAACAACAAAAAAGCTCAGGAGAGCCGCTGCTGGACAGAAAAATTCGGGGTAAACCAGTGCATGATTGCCGTAAAGAATGCCATTCTGGACAGGTTTGGAGTAAAAATCGAGGAATCTACCGTAGAACAGATTCTTCGGTTCGGAACAGCTGATATTGCCGCACCGTATCTGGACTGCATTACAGCAGTTGCCAGACAGTATGTGGCTGATATTTTCGCCATACTCCGCAAATATGAATACAGCCCTGACCTGATGCGGCTGTACGTGGTAGGCGGTGGCGGCTGCCTGATCCGGAATTTTGGAACGTATGACAAAGCCCGTGTCACAATCCTTGATGATATCTGTGCTACAGCGAAAGGTTACGAATATCTGGCACAGATGAACCTGAAAAGGAGGGAGTAGCCGATGAGAAACAATATCCGAAGCACAAACCTCCGCTTTAATCTGGAGAAAGATCTGCAAAGGAAAGCCTGGGAATATCTGCAGACCATGGACAAGCAGGAATTCAGATCCTACAGCCATGTAATTGCCCTCGCCCTGGTCGATTATTTTGACCGTTATTACCGCACACAGGAAGACCCTTATCTGGAAACAAGGGAACGGGAAGAACATTTTGTAAACCAGATCGTAGAGGCAGTGGAAAGAAGCCTGGAACATGCACTTCCCCTCTTCCTCTCCGGGCTGACAGCAGGACTGACACAAAGGGAGCCCCAAAACAGGGCATCCTTTCCGGCACCGGAAGAATCTGGACCGGAAGCAGATGTAGACTGGGATTTTCTCGGAGAATAACGGGAGGTAAGGAGGTGAACACATGACAGAATTTTTGACACCAGACACCAACTTGCCGCCTTATATGGTATTTCCCCGGTTCCTTCTGGATATGGAGCTGAATGAAACAACGAAGCTACTCTACATGGTTCTGCTTGACCGTGCAAGACTTTCCCTGAAAAACGAAGGCTGGACGGATGAATCCGGTCATGTGTTCCTTTACTTTACCATCGAATCCATGGCAGAAGTCCTCCACAAAAGCCAGATGACCATAAAAACATCCCTGGCCGCACTGGAAAAACAGGATTTGATCCTCCGAAAACGCCAGGGTGCCGGACATCCGAACCGGATCTATGTGAAATTCCCGGAAAAAGCATTCTGCCAGACAGACAACATTCTTTCCGTAAGACAGACAGAAAACTGTCCGGCTGACAGACAGGATTCTTTCCCTGAGACAGACAGAAAACTGTCCGGTAATAAGAAAGAGAGAAATAAGAACCATTTATCAAAAAAAGAGAGTCAGGAAAAGCGCTCTCCCTATGGAAATTTTCAAAATGTCTTCCTTTCAGAAAAAGAACTGGAAGAACTCAAACATGCAGTCCCTGACTGGCAGGATTACATTGAACGTTTATCCGGCTACATGGCTTCCACCGGAAAACAATATCATAACCATGCAGCCACCATCGTCAGCTGGGCAAGGCAAGACCATCCTCCTGCCCGGCAGAGAAATTACGAAAGCGAGGAATATGAAACACTATGAAAAAATTTACAGACGAATTTACAAATCAGTTTGAAAACTGGGAATTACAGCCGGATGAATATTTGAATGAATCCGACCACTTGATCTACTGCACAAAATGCCATACTCCAAGGCAGGGCAGATACACGCTGCAGGGCAGGGTATTTATGCCTCCCATCCGTTGTAAATGTCAGCAGGAAATCTATGACCAGGAAGAAGCCAGACGGAAACTATCAGAAAGGCAGGCAGAGATCAAGCGGATGAAAGCCAGCGGGTTACAGGATAAGTCTCTTTATGATTATACCTTTGAAAAAGATACCGGCATCAATCCGGAAATGCATCTTGCCCACAAATATGTAGAAAACTGGGATGATATGAAAGCCAGATCCTCCGGTCTTCTCCTCTGGGGAGATGTGGGTACCGGAAAATCCTTCTTCGCAGGGTGCATTGCCAATGCCCTTCTGGAAAAGGGTGTTCCGGTGCTGATGACAAATTTTTCCCGGATTCTGAATACCCTGAGCGGAATGCATTTTGAAGACAGGAACCAGTTTATCGACAGTCTGAACCGATATAGCCTGCTGATCATTGATGACCTTGGGATTGAACGGAATTCTGAATTTGCCCTTGAACAGGTATTCAATGTGATTGACAGCCGTTACCGCAGCAAAAAGCCACTGATCGTAACGACCAACCTCACCTTGGAAGAATTGAACAAGCCAACTGACATGGCGCACAGCCGAATCTATGACAGGATTTTGGAACGCTGTGCTCCCATCCGAATCAACAACCGCAATATCCGAAAGGACAATGCCTCTGCAAATCTACATGAAGCGAAAAAAATATTGTTGTAATGACATTCTGTATCAAAAATAACAGAAATTGGTGCCATATGATACCCATAATCACTTAGCGGCGATACTGCTCTCTCCATTGATGCACATTGATTGAATGTATCGCTGCTATTTCCAGAAAAATCAGTACCAGTTATGAAAAATCAAAACCAAAAAAGCCCGGAAACGGGCATAAAAAAGGAGGTGCCAGACATGGCAGATAAAAAGACTATGATACCGGAAGAAAAAGCACTTTTACAGGCAAAGCACCGGCAAGAGGAAGCCGAAGCAAGAAACCGAAAAAAAGAACGGAATGCCAGAACACACAGATTGATCCAGGAAGGGGCTATTCTTGAAAGCGTTGCTCCGCATGTCCGGGAGATGGATTTAGATCTCTTGAAACGGGAACTTCTGATCCGGTTACGAGGGCTGTAGATACCGAAATTCTACTCCCGAAGGGCGCACTTACTCACCACCTCAAAGAGGCGGTGGTATCCTTCCCGTTGATCAGGCTCGTGCGCTCTGCCGAGGGCTATCCGCTGTTGCAGGCAACACCGGCTATGCAGCCATTAACAATCGGATACCCACCGATTGTATGTGCTTCGGACTTTTCCGAAACACTCCGGCAAAGAAACCTTTTACCGGATATGGCTGCCTGAAAAAAACTGCCCCCGGCAGCTTTTATTCAGTTTTGGATAAAAAAATCCATAAAAACCCAATTCAGATAATACACCCTTACAGAAAGGAGATACATGTCTATGGCAATTTACCACATGGAAGCCAAGGTCATCAGCCGTGGATCCGGGCGGTCTGCGGTTGCGGCTTCTGCCTATATGAGCTGCAGCCGGATGTACAATGATTATGACGGAATCCAGCACGACTATACCCGGAAACATGGTCTGGTCTATCAGGAAGTGATGCTTCCGCCGATGGCTCCGACTGAATGGAAAGACAGGGAACAACTCTGGAATGCCGTGGAAGATGCAGAGAAAACAAAAGACAGCCGACTGGCAAGAGAATTCGTTATTGCTCTCCCTATAGAGCTGGATACCGACAGCAATATCTCTCTTCTTCAAAATTTTATTAAAAAGAACTTTGTAGATATGGGAATGTGTGCTGATTTTGCCATCCACGACACCGATAGACACAATCCCCATGCACACATTCTCCTGACTGTCCGACCTCTGAACGAAAATGGTACATGGCAGTACAAAACAGAAAAAGAATACCTCTGTATAAAGAACGGAGAAGAAAAAGAATTTACTGCTTCTGAATTTAGAGAAGCACAAAAAGAAGGCTGGGAAAAACAATACCGCTATAAGTCAGGAAAAAAGAAAATCTATCTGACTCCATCCGCAGCACAGGAAAAAGGCTATGAACGTGTTGACAAACATCCCAAAAGCACCCGGTATGGCAGGCAAAATCCTATTTCCGAGCAATGGAACAGTGATGAACAACTCTGCCTCTGGAGAGCAAACTGGGCAGATACCGTCAATCGAGAGTTAGAATGCCGTCAGATTGATACACGGATTGACCATCGTAGTTTTTCCGATCAGGGCATTACAGAACAGCCGACAATCCACGAAGGATATATTGCAAGAGATATGGAAAAGAAAGGCATAATTTCTGACCGATGCGAACTGAACCGGCAAATCCGTTCGGATAACCGTCTGCTTGGAGAATTGAAAAGGCAAGTCGCAAAGCTGACAAAATCTATCAAAGAGAGTATCCCTGCAATCGCCGAAGCACTGGAAAATATCCGTGGTACCATGATCATCTTCCAATACCAGATGCTCCATAACGAAATGCAGACCACTTCCGCTAAAGAATGGATAAAAATGACAAAGCCCGTAGTAGAAAAATACAAAGCCACCAAACAGAAAATCAACAAAAAGCAGGAAGAACGGAAAGTCTTGAAAACGAAGAAGCAGAAGCTTAGCATCTTAAATCCCTTACAGCATTATCAGCTGAATCAGCAGATCACCACATTAACCGAGGATATCGAAGAACTCAAGTCAAAAAAGAATTTCCTTATGGGAGAAATCTACTGCCATAACGACGCAGAAATGAAAAATACAGAATCCACTCTAAAACAACAGTCCGCCTTTCTGGAAAAACTGGCTGCACAACGCCAGGCACTGAATGAACAACTTGGAAAAAACCTCAAAAAATTCATAGACCTGAAATTTTCTGTAGTTTCCGAAAAATCCGAGGAATTACTGGATGCCAGAGTATCTTTCCGTGACTTTGTCCGTGATCGGATTGTTTCCAGACTGCGTGACGTTTATGGAAAGAAATTTGAGTACGACAGACTGAACGATGCCTCTGATTACATTGATGGCTGTATACAGGAAGATCCCTATCTTTTTCGGGAACGTGCCCGGCAGAAAGCCTGGGAGCAAGAACAAGAAAGAAAACGAAATCAACCGAATAAAGCTAAGAATAAAAGTAGCGGCTATGAGCTCTGACAATAATCAATATTTTCTAAAAAGAAGCTCAATCCACTCGGAAGATTGGGCTTCTTAATTGTTGGTAAGAAATTTTAAACGTTGCTCTATTTTCTATAATTATTCTCAGGCAAGTAGAATACCTCTAGTTCAACTTCATTCTAATCAAAATCCATTTCCACATAATAATCTTTGATAAAAAAGGACCAATAATGCTCCTGCAGAGAATTAACTTCCAATATATCCAAATTAATCAGACACTGTGGTATCGATTCTTTTTTTCCTGTGCCTTGTTCGATGGGTAGCAAAAGATATATTAAACGACCATAATCTCCAGTTATAATAAGTATTAGCGGAGAAACATCGTGAGCCGTGATAATACTCACCCTTTATTGATTTTAACCACCTATATTATTGATAGAAAACCCACTATTTTTTTTACAAACAATACGTAACTTATGTGGAGCTTTTATTTTATGAGAACTTAATTTATATGACCAAATCATCATATCAAGTAAATCTTGCTGTGGAATAGATGCCCCCGCTCCACCATCAAATGATGTTGTTCCTGCCCCTAATATTGGTACGCATACATCTTTTTCAGAATAGTAATTCTCTAATTCTTTCCACAGTAAATCCAGGCACTCAAGATACTCGTCACGAGAAAAGAATCGACCTTTTCCTCTTTCATCTAATTTTGCAAATGCCATCAATAAGTCATCGCCATTCGGAACTATCGTTCCCGAATCATACCGAGTTTTATGCTGATACTTTGATTTACTTCGTGCCGGTGTAATTTGAGCAGCTTCAATTAGCTGTTCGACATCTAAATCTAAATGTGAAGATAAATACTGTCCACATATAGAATCTGGATTAATATCGGCGGTTGCACTGCCTACTTGTGTTGTAAAACACTCATCAAAATTGATAACTCTCTTACAATTCTTCTTTTTAAGTATATTTCCATACTCAACTCTAATCGAATAATTCTGGCCTTTGATTGTAACCCATCTTCGAAAATTCAGAAAAATCACATATAACAACGATGTTCCAATCCACACAAGTAAAAAACATACAAGACGCGAAATTATGATATTAACATCTTTGGCATCCAAATTAGTAAACCATTTACATTGTTCTAGAAGTTCTTCAGTCACCCATTCATATCTTCCAAAAAATGTCTCCGGTACAAAAGTAAATATACCTGTGACGATGCCAAATGCCCATGCTACGCTCTTAATGATGTAATTAATCAAAATCCGAGTACCTCTTTTATGTATGAATAATCTCCGACTTTCTTTCCATTAGCATCAATTTTCCAGAATGGTCTCGCGTCATCTTCGTAACCATCCATATAAGAAGGAAGCCAGTTTGATTCCTTCCTTGTGGAATTATATACGATAATGATTGTTTTTTTCTTCTTTTTTGCCTGTTCAAATTCATGACGAAGGTAGGAACAACTATTTATGTTTCCATAGTTGTCATTCTCGCCCGGCGTGGAAACGCTGAAAACTTTACACGCTTTAGTACCCTTAGGATTTTGCTTATATGGTGTACAATAACACTGCCATTGTTCTTTAGATGCACGTTCGCACTCACTTCCTGCTATGCGAGAACCGGTCTTATCTCCCACAACAAAAATCACAGCCGACGAAGCATTAATTTGGCTATTAAATTCTGCTTTCAAATCACAAATACGACAATCCGCGCTGTTGGCTACACTGCCAGACGAGACCTGCGACATATCAATGAAATCGACTTTATGAAGATTATCGCTTCCCCATTTATTTAATTCATCTACTACGTCTTGATCACCATTAGTCTTATCATAGTCAGCACTAATATAGACTTGCTTACTCATACAAATTATGCTCCTTTCTTCTAGCATTTCTTTTTTACATTATTTCCTATTCATAGGAGCCGATTGATAGCTTCCTTTTTGTTTATTAATAGCACATTCCCACGCTTTTGACAACCACTATAAATCTTAAAAGTCATTATACAGTTACTCCCCATACACACACTCAAGTGGAATATACCGCAACACAATGCTCTTTCAGATATTAGCACCACAATTTTCCGTAATTCCCGTAATGCAGCTCTTCATCTGTACTGACAAGATTCGGATAGTAAATTCCATCTGCTCCCAGTGTGTAGGTACCACCCATTTTTTCAAATGTGCTTTTCATGTGTTATTCCTCCTTGAAATCAGCGATATCCTTAGATCATCGCAAAATATTTCAGGGCAGCCTTGATAGCATCTTCTTTCTCTTTCGGACATTGTGGAACTCTTGCATTTTCTGATTTTGGAAGGTTATAGTTTTCTCCCACTTCAATTCCACATTTGCGTTTTATCTGAGAAATATATAAACTTGAAACCTTCAAGCCAAATTCTTTCAGCACATAATCTTTGATTTCCTGATAGGTAGCTTTCGTCTCTGCACTGGTTGCATCCAGCTCATCCAGATCCAAGTCGATCTCTATTGTGTCATCTGGTTTTTGTTGGGACAAAAGAACAACCGTCTCGACTGTCTTTTCGTTGAGCAACCGAATATCCATAGTTTCTTGCCCCTCATAATATACTTTGAACTTGAAGTTGATCTGTTTCACGATTCTTCCATTATCCATCTTTTCTGGATAAAGTTCAATACTGTTTATGAAGTCTTTCTCTTAACTTCCAGTTTTTTTCTCACTCAATCCTTCAAATTTAATAACCAAACAG
>JBJELU010000197.1:0-25507 GCA_051879355.1 Oliverpabstia sp. | reverse complement strand
ATCAGTATAACACAGAGTTGACTTTATGACTAGTTATTTAATTTTCGTTATACTACTTGATTATATATCATTTCAACAGCATCTTCAAAACTCAAATCTTTGTATATTATCTTTTCTGATATCATAGGTAAATAATCTTTTTCTCTCCACCATCGTCTCATATCTGCTTCTCCAAAGTCATTTCGATTCGGTTTTGTACTATGCCTGAACAAGGTTTCTTCAAATGTCAAATCATAATAATAAGCAAAAATATTTTGACCATATTCTTCCACAGCTGTTTCAAATAGTTTATTATATTCCTTCGCCGGCAGAATACCTTCCATAATTGTAACTTCTGAATTTTCCTTACCATACTTGAGTAGATTGATCATCAATGGCTCTGATTTTTTAATCCCTTCTGTACTCCACACATGTAAAATTTCCATACGAATCATATCATGTGAAATTAACATGGTATTAGACCCAAACTTTTCCTGCAATGCCTTTGCAACAGAGGTTTTTCCGCTTCCAGAATTTCCTCTAAGTATGATCAATTTTTGCACTTTATATACCTCCAATGAGTTCGATAAGCTTCGGATTTTTAGTAAAATTATCTACAATATTTAATCTGGTTGGATGTCTGCGCGGGGTCTATACAGATTTTTTATAGTACAAGTTCCATTTTTCCTTAATAAACTTGCTTTTTTAGAAATTTTCAAGGCATTTTTCAACTGAGAAAGGGTCTATATAAGAAAAATATGTTCCCAGCCCCCGAAAGCTAAACTGGACGGTGTCTGGGAACGCTTTTTTCTTGTATAGACCCCGCCCGGCATCCCACCGGAATTGCTTCAATCTCAGAACAGATTCCTCACATCTCTGAAAGTAATAAATACCAGCAAAATCATCAGCAGCAGTAATCCTGCAAAATGTACCATCCCTTCTGCTTCCCGGTTTATCGGTTTGCCCCGAAGTCCTTCGATGATCAAAAATACCAGACGTCCACCGTCCAGTGCCGGCAGCGGCAGCAGATTGACTACACCCAGATTGGCTGAAATAAGAATCATCATATTGATCATGGTAAGCCAGGTAATCAGCGTTCCTTCGCTTTTACTTTCCTCATAAGCATCTCCGATCACATTGACCACACCCACCGGACCGGAAAGACTTTCCATTCCTATTTTGCCGGTAAACAGCATTTTGAATCCATCCAGAGTGGTGACAATCCAATATCTCAGTTCCAGAGCACTGTATTTGAGTACACCGAGAGGAGACGTTTTTACTCTTCCCATATTATATCGAAAGCCCTGTTCCACATAGCGTGTAGACGTAGGTGTTACCTGCACATCGTAATCCAGTCCGTCACGCAGATAAGTCAACGTAATTTCTTTATCTCCCAGCGGATGTTCTGTAAAATATTTCTCAAGCTCCGTTCCGGAGTTTACTTGATTGCCATCGATCGCATAAATATAATCTCCGGCCTCAATACCTGCCCGATCCAGTGCTCCGTCCTCTACCACAGACAGAATTTCCGGCTGCTGCTCAGAAGGATTATAGGTAAATCCCAGCATATAACGATCCACGATTTTAGGACGGTAAACTACAGTATGTTCTTCCCCATCCCTCTGAAAAGAAATTTCAATATCTTTTTCCTGTAGTCCCTGCGTGTTCAGATAGGTGTAAAGATCTCTTCCCAGATAAATACTTCTTCCATCAAATTCTGTAATAATATCTCCGGCCTGAAGTCCGGCTTCTGCTTCCGGTGATCCTTCTGTAACCTGAAGTACCTGGGGCGGATCATAACCAATGATACTGATGATGATCATTGCCCCGAAAAATGCCAGAATAAAATTAAACAGAGGTCCTGCGGCAATCACAGAAATTCTCCGGGGCAATGATTTACTTAGAAAACTTCCCTCACTCTCATCTTCCCAGTCCTCTCCTTTCATCATACAGGAGCCTCCGAAAGGTATGGCTTTCAGAGAATAGCGTGTACCTCCCCTCTCTGTAGACAGAATCCTAGGTCCCATTCCCACAGCAAATTCTTCTACGACAATTCCATTCATTTTTGCCAGAAAGAAATGACCAAACTCATGTACAATGATAACAATTCCCAATATCAGGGCTGCAATTAATATACTCAAACGTTCCACCTGCTTTCAATCCACTCATATGTCTTCTCTTCCGTCTCAAGGATCTGATCCAGCACAGGATTTTGAATGATTTCATGACGTTCCATAGATTCTTCGATAATCCTGTAAATATCAAGGAATCCAATCTGCTTATTCAGGAACATGGCTACCGCACGCTCATTGGCGGCATTGAAAACGGTCGGCATACTGCCGCCCAGACGGGATGCCTGCATGGCCAGCGGCAGTCCCTTAAAAGTATCCATATCCGGATTATCAAAGGTAATTTCTTTCAGTGCTGAAAAGTCCAGCCGCTCTCCCGGCAGATATCTGCGCTCCGGATAATACAGGGCATACTGAATCGGCAGTTTCATGTCCGGGGTTCCCAGCTGTGCCAGCACGGCACCATCAACAAATTCCACCATGGAATGAATGATACTCTTTGGCTGTACCACCACCTGAATATGATCCAGATCCACATCAAAAAGCCAGCGGGCCTCCATAACTTCCAGCCCTTTATTTACCAGTGTTGCCGAATCAATGGTTATTTTTCTTCCCATCGCCCAGTTTGGATGCTTCAAAGCATCTTCCACCTGCACATGTTCCAGTTCCTCCCGCTTTCTGCCGCGGAATGGTCCGCCGGAAGCGGTGATCAGCAATTTATGGATTTCCTTTCTTCCGGAACCCTGAATTGCCTGAAAAATCGCACTGTGTTCACTGTCCACCGGAAGAATCCTGACACCTTTTTCTTTTGCCAGCGGCATAATCAGATGACCCGCTGTTACCAGAGTCTCCTTATTGGCAAGGGCAATGTCTTTGCCTGCTTCAATGGCTGCCATGGTGGGACGGATTCCGATCATACCCACAATAGCAGTTACCAGAATTTCCACCTCTTCCAGAACAGCCAGTTCCAGAAGCCCTTCCATACCGCTGACAACTTTTACCGTCATATCTGCCAGCCTGGTCTTTAGTTCTGCAGCTTTCTCCGGATTCCACACAGCAACCAGACGGGGAGAAAATTCCCGTACCTGCTGTTCCAGCAGTGTAATGTTAGAGCCGGCACTGAGAGCGGCAACCGTGATATCACCATTTTCTCTGACCACCTCCAGTGTCTGTGTCCCTATGGAGCCTGTAGAGCCTAATATTGCAATGGTTTTTCCCATAATTTTTCCCTCTTTTCTCAAAAAATGACCTTTTGACCCTATGATACACGGATTTCTCCGCACGTTGTTCTCTCGACCCTTGTAACATCAGATCAGTGAAATCGCAAGAACATAAATGATCGGAGCCGTAAAGATCACACTGTCAAAACGGTCCAGAATCCCTCCGTGGCCCGGAATCAGTGTTCCATAGTCTTTAATATTCTGCTGTCTTTTGATCGCCGATGCCGCCAGATCTCCCACCATGGAAACCAGTGCGCCAACCGCACAGATAATCGCGTAAATCAGCGGTGTGTGTGCAGAATTCGGATTATATCCCGACACTGCCCAGGCATATAAAGCCCCCAGAAGTGCCGCACCGACAACACCGCCTACCGCACCTTCGATTGATTTTTTCGGGCTCAGCACCGGAGCCATTTTATGTTTTCCAATCAGGACACCGACACAGTAGGCACAGGTATCACAGCCCCAGGAACAGAGGAAAATCAGCCATACAAGAAATGCTCCTCCCTCCAGCATACGGGTCTGCAGCACATAAGACAGCATAACCCCCACATAGGCAATGCCAAAAAACGATGCCATGATCTGTCCTGCCTGATATCTGGGATATGTAAATACATACACCGACATGATCAGTAAAATGCTGAACATCAGAGACGGCAGATGATATTTGGCCGGCAGCAGCCAGACAGCCAGATAATATACTGTAACACCAAGATAGCTGATCATCTCCAACAGACTAAAACCATCTTTCCGAACACCCACCGCACGGTAAAGCTCCTGCATCCCGATCAGGGACACACAAAGAAGTGTGATAAACAGCACCGGACCTCCACAGATAATCGTTGCCAGAGCAATGACTACCAGAACGATCCCGCTTAACAATCTTGTTTTAAACATTGGTATCCTCCTTTACTCCGCCATACCTTCTGTCTCTTTCATTATATTTTTCAATAGCTTTGACCAATTCCTGCTTTTTAAAATCCGGCCATGGCACATCTGTAAAATAAAATTCTGTATAAGCCAGCTGCCACAGCAGATAATTGGAAAGTCTCAGTTCCCCGCTAGTCCGGATCAGCAAATCCGGGTCAGGAATTCCTGCCGTATCCAGATAAGAAGAAATCGTCTCTTCCGTCACCTCACCGGTAAGGATTCCCTTTTTCTGATCCTCCAGCATCCGGTTCACAGCTCTGGTAATCTCATCCCGACTTCCATAATTCAACGCGATCTGAAAATGAAGCTCATCAAAATCTTTGGAAAACTCCTCCAGTTCACGGATACTCTGCTGAATATCCTCATCAAACGCAGAAGGATCTCCAATGATTTTCACCTTCATATTATTTTTCTTTGAAATCTTAATACACTTTTTCAGGTAATTGCGGAATAGCTTCATCAGCCCTTCCACCTCTTCTTTTGAGCGTTTCCAGTTTTCCGTAGAAAATGCATACACAGTCAGATATTTGACGCCCAGTTCCTTGGCCACTTCACAGATATCTTCCAGATTCTCGCAGCCCTTCACATGTCCATAGTTTCTCGGCATACCTTTGCTTTTTGCCCATCTTCCGTTGCCGTCCAGAATGATGGCTATGTGGTTTGGTACTCTCATGCTTCCTCCTAAAAAGAGGCATCATACCATGGCGTAGATTCCATGTGTGATGCCTCCCTCATGACATACAATTTTGTCAGTTTATACAGTTAAAATTTCCTTGGATTTTACTTCCACAGCAGCATCCACTTTTTTAATGTATTTGTCCGTCATTTTCTGTACTTTATCTTCCAGTTCATCGATTTCATCCTCTGATACATCAGTTTTGCCCAGCTTTTTCAGCATATCATTGGCATCACGACGGATATTGCGGATAGCTACTTTAGCAGCTTCTCCTTTTTTCTTTACATCTTTTACCAGATCTTTTCTGCGTTCCTCTGTAAGTTCAGGGAATACCAGACGGATAATCTTGCCGTCATTGGTCGGGTTGATTCCCAGATCAGACATGTTGATGGCTTTCTCAATAGCCTTTACAAGAGAGCCTTCCCACGGCTGAATCACGATCATTCTTGCTTCCGGAACAGAAATATTAGCCACCTGCTGCAGTGGAGTCGGACATCCATAATAATCTACCGTGATGCGATCCAGAACGTGCGGATTGGCACGCCCTGCACGGATGGTACCAAACTCACTGTCCAGATTTGCCAGAGTTTTTTCCATCTTCTGCTCATACTTCACAATTCTTTCATCCATATCATTGTTCCTCCTGGTTTCATTTATTCTCACATTTTGATTTAAATCCTATGATACACAGATTTCTCCGCACTTTGTGCTCTCGAAATCATTTTACAATTACCCGTGTTCCATTAATTTCACCGCGGGCTGCTTTGATAATGCTGTTTTCTTCGTTCAGACCGAATACCAGCATCGGCATCTTGTTCTCCATAGAGAGAATCGATGCAGTCAGATCCATGACAGCAAGTTTTTTATCAATAACTTCCTGAATGTCAATACTGTCGTACTTTACTGCGTTTGGATTAATCTTTGGATCGCTGTCATACACGCCATCGATAGCTTTTGCCAGCAAAATTGTCTCTGCCTCGATCTCAACGGCACGGAGTACCGTTGTTGTATCTGTTGAGAAGTATGGATGACCGGTACCACCTGCGAAAAATACGACCTTCCCCTGTGCAAAGCATTCATTCGCCTCGTCTTTGGAAAACAGCTTCGTAAAAGCACCGCATACAAACGGAGTCAGAACCTCTGTCTTCATACCTACGGAACGGAAAATCTCAGATACATAGATGCAGTTCATCACGGTTGCCAGCATACCGATCTGGTCTGCTTTGGTGCGGTCAATCGTTTCACTGGTTCTTCCCCTCCAGAAGTTGCCGCCGCCGATCACGACACCGATCTCAGTTCCTTCATCAACAAGAACTTTTACCTGCTTTGCCACCTCCGTAACGGTTGCTTCATCAAAACCTGTCTTCTTCTCTCCTGCAAGAGCCTCTCCGCTCAGTTTTAACAATACTCTCTTCATATACTGATACTCCCTTTCCCTTATTCTGTCAGCCCTGTCAGATAATCCTGCACTGCTCCGGCATCAAAAGTAATAACTTCCGTTTCCTGATTTGCACTTACTTTATCATAAACAGAGTAGCCGATCCATCCCACAAAAACTGCACAGACAACACCAATCGCTGTCATCTCAAGGCGATGCAGTCTTTTTTCTCTTTTCATTATTTTCTGACGATTTGCTTTCTCTTTTTTATACTTATCAACTTTAGCCTGACTCATGTCTACACTCCTTTGTAATCACACTCTTCGGTTATTATATCATATTATTTCCCAAAAGCAAACCGGAATTACAAGAAAAAACACATACGATATTTTTCTTGTAACTGTGAAGGTACTGAACAGTTACTTTTTCTTTACAAATTTACAGGCCTGCTTTATAATTACGAGAAAAGCATTAGAAAGGAGCCCAGTTTTATTATGGCTGGATCATCATTTGGTACTATTTTCAGAATTTCCACATGGGGTGAATCCCATGGTTCCGGTATCGGTGTTGTCGTTGATGGCTGCCCTGCCGGACTTCCTCTCTGCGAGGAAGATATTCAGATATTTTTAAACAGACGCAAACCCGGGCAAAGCCGTTTCGCCACTCCCCGAAAGGAGGATGACGCCGTTGAAATTCTCTCCGGTGTCTTTGAGGGAATGACTACAGGAACTCCAATTTCTCTTATGGTGAGAAATACTTCTCAGCGTTCCAAAGATTATTCCGAAATTGCTTCCTACTACCGCCCCGGTCACGCCGACTACACCTTCGATCAGAAATACGGATTCCGGGATTACCGGGGAGGCGGCCGTTCATCCGGACGTGAGACCATCGGTCGTGTTGCCGCCGGCGCGATTGCCGCCAAACTACTGGAACAGCTGGGGATTTCTGTCATGGCATACACTCGCTCCATCGGATATGTCACCATCTCCTCCTTTGATGAAGAAGAGATTTTCCGGAACAACCTGTATATGCCGGATGCAAACGCTGCCGCAAAAGCCGCTGACTACCTGAATGAGTGCATGAAACAGAAGAATTCTTCGGGCGGTATGGTGGAATGTGTGGTGAAAGGGCTCCCGGCAGGTCTTGGCGACCCTGTGTTTGAAAAACTGGATGCCAATCTGGCAAAAGCCATGCTTTCCATCGGAGCTGTCAAAGGTTTTGAAATCGGTTCAGGAATGGCTGCCGCACAGTCTACCGGACTGGATAATAATGACGCCTTTGTTTTGAAAGAAGACGGTACGATGGGAAAAAAGACAAATCATGCAGGAGGAGTGCTGGGAGGTATCAGCGATGGAAGCAATCTTATTTTCCGTGCTGCCATCAAACCAACACCTTCCATTGCCTCACTACAGAATACGGTCAATAAATCGGGGGAAGAAATAGAGATTTCTATCAAAGGACGCCACGACCCAATCATCGTTCCACGGGCGGTGGTTGTGGTAGAATCCATGGCTGCACTGGTGATTGCGGATGCACTTCTGATGAACATGAGTGCGAAGATGGACTATCTGGAAAAGATTTACCAGTGACCAGGGGACGGGTTCGGAGTCACCATAAGAAAATCAACAGACTTTCATATAAGACGCAAAAACACAGGCCTGCTTTTTTACAGTGACCTGTGTTTTATTTATGATCATCTCTATTTTTCCAGTATTACACTTCCACTTTGGTAATCAGAATACAGTTCGGAGTCTCCACCTTCATCGGTCTGCCCTTCATCACAAGTACTTTCTTCTCATAGTCAATTGTAAAGGTAGTAATACTGTTGGACTCATGATTTACCACTGCAATATGTTTGCCATCCGGGAACAGGGCAATATCCTTCGGATATTCTCCGCTGATCGGCAGTGCAAAATCTTTTACCAGAGTACCATCCTCCTGATTGATAGAGAACATTGCCACAGAGTTATCTCCTGCAGTAGAAGTAAACAAATACTTTCCATCCGGGGAAATGGTGATGGCTGCCGCACAGTCATGCAGCGGATCCAGTTCATCAGACAAGGTCTCAATCGTCTGAATCAATTCAAACTCCGGAGTCTTTCCGTTATCTTTATATCGGAATACACCTACTTTATTAATCAACTCGAAAAGAATATATGCATACTTTCCATCTTTGCTGAATACGATTTCTCTCGGACCGGACTCACGTTTACATCTGAGAATATCCACCAGTTCCAGACGATTTCTTACAGTATTGATACGATACAATTTAACCTGATCGATTCCATTATCAACTGCACAAATATACTTTCCTTCCGGGGTCGGCAGCACACAGCTTACATGCGGGCGGAAATTACGCTCTGCCACACTTCCGATTCCTTTATGAAATACACCGTCAAACACTTTACCCAGTCTTCCATCTCTGTGTGTATGAACTGCTGTCACTTTTCCGTCATGATATCCACCCACAAACAGATATTTTCCATTGTCATCCACAGAAAGATAACAGCCGCGCATACCATCAATATCCACTTTATTGATAGGTTCCAGGTCACCATCTTCTTTAATCGCAAATACAGCAACACCTTCATCTGCGATGGAATACAGATACTTTCCATTCTTAGACTTTACCACATAAGAAGAGTTATTTACCGGAACCACTTTCCGCTCTGAAAGTGTACCCTCTTCCACATCCACATCATAAAGATGAATTCCAATACTGCTGCCATGTGTATAAGTGCCGACATAGGCAATATATTTTTCTTTTTCCATGATCATCCATCCTTTCAACCTCCGGAAACCTTATGTACATCACTGCATTGCATAGATATCTTCCGGAATTTGTCTATCTGATGCCTATTCTAACACACTTCTTTCAATTCTACAATTAGTTCTTACAAATAATTGCCCCGGGGAGAATGTAAAAGTCCCCGGGGCAATTTAAATCTGTCGATTGCCTAATCCCATTAGTTATGTTAAGATATTTTCACTGTATTTTTGCCCATTATAACAAATATACTGCGTAATTATAAACAGGAAATGATAAAGGAGCCTCTATGCAGCGAATATTTACTTATCACATAACAAATACTGACCACGGCATGCGAACAGGAGATTTTCTCTCACAGCACGGTTATTCCCGTCATATACGCACGTACCTGAAGCAGCATCCGGGTTCCGTCATGCTTAATGGGGAGCCTGCACTTTTTTATTTCCCCCTGCAGGCTGGTGATGAACTGAAGATTTGCCTGAAGGATGAAATACCTTCTGAAAAGATTGTTCCTGTTCCTCTTCCGATTCATATTATATATGAAGATGAAGATTTGCTGATTATCGATAAGCAGGCAGATACTCCTATTCACCCTTCGATTGGAAATTATGAAAATACACTTGCCAACGGCATTGCCTGGTATTATGAATCTCAGGGCATTCCTTTTGTATTTCGCTGTATCAATCGTCTTGACCGGGACACTACCGGACTCTTGATTCTGGCAAAGAATATGCTGAGCGGAGCGATTCTGTCACAGCAAATGAAAAACCGTGAGATTCACCGCACCTATCTGGCATTGGTGGAAGGCTGTCTTCCTCCCAGCGGCACCATAGATGCCCCTATCGGCCGGGTGGGTGACTCTGTAATTGAACGATGTGTCGATCCGGAACATGGAGAACCTGCGATCACACATTTTCAGCGGCTGGCATATTATCCCGGTTCTTCTTTCCAGGGTAGTTCCTGTGATTCTGCCGTTCTCAGCCATGGTATATCACTGGCGGAACTTCACCTGGAAACCGGACGAACCCACCAGATTCGTGTTCACATGACCTCCATCGGACATCCACTGTGCGGGGATACCCTGTACAATTCAGGCACTGTACACATGAACAGGCAGGCACTTCACTCACATGCTCTGGAATTTGTTCATCCTATCACGGGAGAACCACTGCACTTTAGCGTGCCTCTTCCTGCGGATATGGCGGCAGCCTTGCCTGTTTGAAAAAATAAACAAATTAATGTAAGAATGCCTCGGGAAAAGTAAAAGTCCCCGGGGACTTTTACTTTTTCCCCGGGGCATTTTTAACTTTTTACACTGCTCGAATCCGCGGTACTTCCGCTACATGCAGGTATTTGCTGATGCATTTGACCAGAAGGTCGTGGTCGGATACGTGATCCAGACCGGACACAACGATTGTCCCGATGACTCCCACTTCTTCTACACGGATAGGGAATCCACCTCCGCAGGCTGCATATTCACGTGGATCAAGGAAGTGGTCTTCCAGGCTTTCCTGATTTGCACGAAGGTTCATGCAGAAACGAAGACTGCTTTCTTCCAATGTCTTTACAGTGTTTTCTTTTCGGGTCATCCACTGTTCGTTAAGCAGATTGGTGCCGTCCATACCATACTGAAATACCGTATACCCATTGTTCAGGCGAATGCGTACGGCAATTGTGAGCCCAAGCCGTTTTGCCTCCTGAATCACCATATTGCCCAGTTCCCAGGCATCAGCATTAGTGAAGCTGGAGAACTGGAGAATCTCTTCCTGCATTTCAAGGACTTTTACTAATTCTTCTACTGTCATAACTATTCCTCCCAACTGTCAGTAGTATGTTTTACAGTAACTATTCAGCAGCCACTATCCCGTACTGAACAGTTATGTTTCGCAAACCACAACTGTTCCCGCCCTCTTTATGCAAAGATATGTTCACCGCCCTGTCGGGCGGGAATCATCTTTCACCTGATTCTGATATACCGATTTTATTTCGGCAGTTTGAAAGAACTCTTCAGAGATACGATCCGGTTAAATACCAGAGCATCTTCTTTGGAATCCTTTGCATCCACACAGAAGAATCCATTTCTCACAAACTGGAAGCTGTCGTATGGTTTTGCGTCTTTCAGGCTTCTTTCCAGATAACAGTCTTTTACGATTGTAAGTGAATTCGGATTCAGATTCAGAGAACCATCTTCATTATAGACGCCTTTCTCTTCATCAATAATATTTTCATACAAACGTACTTCTGCTTTCACATTGTCCTGTGCACTTACCCAGTGAATGGTTCCTTTCACTTTGCGTCCATCCGGGGCATTTCCGCCCTTTGTGGCAGGATCATAAGTACAATGAACAGCTGTCACATTGCCTTCTTCATCAGTATCGTATCCGGTACAGGTGACAAAATATGCATTCATCAGACGTACTTCATTACCCGGATACAGACGTTTGTATTTTTTCGGCGGTTCAACCATGAAGTCTTCTCTTTCAATATACAGTTCTTTGCTGAAAGGAACCATTCTGCTGCCCAGTTCTTCATTTTCCATGTTGTTCGGTGCTTCCAGTTCCTCAACCTGACCTTCCGGATAATTGTCAATAATCAGTTTCAGCGGATCCAGAACTGCCATCACACGGGAGCGCTTCAGCTTCAGGTCTTCACGGATACAATACTCCAGCATTGCATAATCCACAGAACTGTTTGCCTTGGAAACGCCACACAGTTCTACGAACATTTTAATTGATTCCGGTGTAAATCCTCTTCTTCTCAGTGCGGCAATGGATACCAGACGGGGATCATCCCATCCATCCACGATTCCTTCCTCAACCAGACGTTTGATATAACGTTTTCCGGTAACCACGTTGGTCAGATACAGTTTTGCAAACTCAATCTGCTTCGGCGGGAATGGATATTCCAGCTCTTTTACCACCCAGTCATACAGCGGGCGGTGATCTTCAAATTCCAGTGTACAGATGGAATGGGTCACACCTTCGATAGCATCTTCTATCGGATGTGCAAAATCATACATCGGATAAATGCACCATTTATCTCCTGTGTTGTGGTGAGTCATATGAGCCACACGGTAAATAACCGGATCGCGCATGTTGATGTTCGGGGAAGCCATGTCAATTTTAGCACGGAGTACTTTACTTCCATCCTCAAATTCACCGTTCTTCATCCGTTCAAACAGGTCCAGATTTTCTTCCACACTGCGGTCACGATAAGGGCTGTTCTTTCCCGGCTCTGTCAGAGTACCTCTGTACTCACGAATTTCTTCTGCCGTCAAATCACAGACAAATGCCTTGCCCTTTTTAATCAACTTAACTGCTGCTTCATACATCTGATCAAAATAATTAGATGCAAAAAACAGACGGTCCTCCCAGTCAGCACCCAGCCACTTCACATCGGCTTTAATGGATTCTACAAATTCAATTTTTTCTTTTGTCGGGTTTGTATCATCAAAACGCAGGTTGAATCTGCCGTTAAATTCCTGGGAAAGTCCATAATTCAGCAGAATCGACTTAGCATGTCCGATATGCAGATAACCGTTAGGTTCCGGCGGAAAACGGGTACAAATCGTCTCATACTTACCTTCTGCAAGATCTTTATCAATAATCTGTTCAATAAAATTTCTGGAAACTACCTCTTTTTCCATGGTCTTCCTCCTCATAAATACAAGTCTTTACTGGTAGCATCATAACACAAAATCTGGTATTTTCAAAGGACTTTTTTCATTATGATTCGGTTGTACCAAAACAGGAGCAGCCTCCGCTGCTCCTGTTTCCGCACTATCTCTTGATATCGTAGTTCATGTTCATCAGGTTCTGAATCGTCTTTACATCATCTGTGATGTTTGCGTCACCGTGGATGGTGTGTTTGATCACGCTGCTGGCTACTGCGAAGTTGACCATGTCCATGGGGCGGTAGTTGTGCATCATGGCATAGATGAGACCGCTGGCGAATGCGTCTCCGCCGCCTACGCGATCCAGGATGTTGAAGGTAAACAGGCGGCTTTCAAAGGTATGTCCTTCGTACCACATGTAAGCTTTCAGGCTGTTCTCGCTTCCGCTGTGGGCATACCGAACATGACGGGCAATGCACTTCAGGTTCGGGTATTTTTCTACAAAATGCTGGAATACCTCGTCCTGCTGTTCATAGGTTGGCTGCAGCGGAACACCGTCTTTCCAGTCACCTTTGCTGTGATCATTGTCATCTTTCCAGAGGTGATACGGTTCAATTCCCAGAAGCACATCAATATACGGCAGACATTCGGTACAGAAATCTCTTGCCTCTTCCCAGCTCCACAAAGTACTGCGGAAGTTTCCATCAAAGCTTACCATCATTCCTTTTTCTTTGGCGGTACGCAGGCAATCCATGATCATCTTCCGACAGTTCATACCCAGTGCCGGGGTAATTCCGCTCAGATGCAGCCAGTCATATCCCTCAAGAAGTTCATTCATATCTACCTGGTCAAAATTATATTCAGTCATGGCGCTGTGCTTACGGTCATAAGTAACCTTGCTGGCACGGATTCCATAACCGGTTTCCAGGTAATAAGTTCCCAGACGATGGGACGGGGTCTCTTCCGGGGTACTGAGAATCATCGGTGTACAGTGTACGTCATTGCTTCTAAGCATACGTACTGCACTTTTTCCCAGACTGTTATTCGGCACTACGGAAAAGAAAGTGCTGTCCACACCCAGGTTTGCCAAAGCCAGGGCTATATTGGCTTCACTTCCGCCATAGCTGGCCTCAAAACTGCTGGCCATACGGATTTTCTCATAGTTTGGAGGACTCAGACGAAGCATAATCTCTCCAATTGTAAAAAATTTTTTGTTGCTGTTTTTTTCCAGTAACGGGTTATAATGTTCCATAATCCATCTCCCTTAATCAACTTGTCGTTTTCCTGCTGCGAATGATAAAATCTCATAACTCACTCGCTATTCTTACTGGAATTATAGCAAAAATTTATTCAAAGCACAACATTTTTAAATGATTTTTACAGATTGTTCTTCATTTCATCCACGGTCTTCCCTGTCAGTGGATGGCGTTTCCACGGAGCGATCTGTGCCAGCGGAATCAAAACAAAATCTCTCAGATGCATCTCGATATGGGGGATGTGCAGATCAGGTGTATCCAGTACCAGATCATCATACAACAGGATATCCAGATCCAGAGTTCTGGGCCCCCAGTGTATCGTCCGCTCTCTTTTTGCCTCATATTCAATCTCATGAAGCACTTCCAGCAGTTCCTCCGGTTCCAGAATGGTTTTCAATTCCAGCACTGCATTCAGGAAGTCATCCTGCTCCACTCCGCCGTATGGCTCTGTGACCAGATAATCTGACACGACTTTTACACAGCAGTCCTTTCGTTCCTGAAGCTTTTCCACCGCAAAATCTAGATATCCTCTTTTATCCCCCATGTTTGACCCCAGAGCAATATATGCTGTATGCCATTCTCTGGAGATTGCAACGGATACGGTTTCCAGCGGAAGGCCAACAGGCGCCCAGGGTTTCTGTATCTCGAGATCTACCCTGTGAAGAAGTGGAAATGACACCAGCAATTCTTCTGCCAGGTGTTCCACCACGCTCTCCAATAATTTCCATGTATGTCCTTCCACAAATTTCTTTATAAAATGACTGACTTCCCCATAATTGACGGAATGCTCCAGTTCATCCGTCATTCCGGCTTTCCTTGTACTGGTATATAACACAGCAGAAATCACAAATTTCTGTCCCAACACATTTTCTTCCGGATAAACACCATGTTTCGCAAATATTTCCAGATTTCGTATTGTAATTTTGTCCATACTGCCCCCTAACGGCCCAGAATCGCTTCGGTCATCTGAATAGCACGTTTATTTTCTTTGATATCGTGGACTCTGACAAAGGCACAGCCCTTCATGACACCCATCACAGTAGTGACCAGAGTCCCTTCCACACGCTGATCAGCCGGAAGGTTCAGGGTCAGCCCGATGACTGATTTGCGGGATGTTCCCAGAAGAATCGGAAATCCCAGCCGGTGCAGTACGTCCACATGGTGAATGGCTTCCAGATTCATCTCATATGTTTTTCCAAATCCCACACCGGGGTCCAGAATGATTCTGTCATCGGCAACTCCTGCCTCCCGGGCAATCCGCACACATTCCTCCATATCCCGAACCATATCTTCCAGAAAGTTTTCATACACTGCCTCATGCCTGTTATGCATCAGACAACAGGCCGCACCGTATTTCGCCGTCAGTTCTGCGACTTTTCTGTCATGCTTAAATCCCCAGATATCATTTACCAGATCAGCCCCTGCCTGTAAGGCTGCCTCGGTCACTTTTCCTTTATAGGTATCGATCGATACCGGTACATCAAATCGGCTTTTTACTGCCTGAATCACCGGTGTGACCCGGGCAATTTCTTCCTCGTCGGTGATAACCGTATGACCCGGGCGGGTGGATTCACCGCCGATATCAATGATATCTGCCCCATCTCTCAGCATTTCTTCTGTATGAAATAATGCTGCATCCAGATGGTTATATTTTCCTCCGTCTGAAAAGGAATCCGGCGTCACATTCAGAATTCCCATAATATAAGTTTTGTTTTTTGTATCAAATTCTTTATTTCCAATTCTCATAGCATTCTCCTGTTAAGACTCATTAATAACAGATGTTTTTATTTTTCTTTTCTTCCGGCCAGTTACACTCTTCATATGCCAGACAAAGGAAACAATTTCTGGACTGTTTGTCCGCCCTGTACAGGTAAGCTTCCAGTGACGGCTTTGTATTTCCTCCACTTTTTGCAAGCCGGTGACCGGAAATTGCCCTCTTTACCCTGGATATCTCCTCTTCAGAAAAATCACAGTCTCTCATAATCACTTCCGCAATTCTGCATCCTGCAAGATCATGGGGCGTTCCTTTGCTGATCTGTTCGTATCTCCCGATATCATGCAGAAGTGCGGCAGCATAGATAATCTCTTTGTCGATTCCCGCATGGTCTTCAAGGTTATAAATATACATCAGCCTGGCCACATCCAGAAAATGCTCCATGGTATGGCGGCAGAAAATCCGTTCACTTTCCGCCTCCTGAAGCTTCTGATATTCTTCCCGGAATATGGGATGATTTTGTATGTTATGTATTCTTTTCATCGATACTACTCTCATCCGTCTTACTGACGCACCATCTGTAAAAATGTCTGCTGCAGCGTATAGTCATCTGCAAAAACACCTTTTACTATCGTGGTTACGGTCTTACTTCCCGGCTTCTGCACGCCCCTCATGGTCATACACATATGTTCTGCCTCAATCATAACCATAACGCCTTTGGGACTTAAATATTTTTCCAGTGCATCGGCAATCTGAGCTGTCATATTTTCCTGAATCTGCGGTCTTCTGGCAAATACTTCCACCGTCCGGGCAAGTTTGCTGAGACCTGCCACTTTTCCGTCAGGAATATAAGCCACATGAGCTTTCCCATAAAAGGGAAGCAGATGATGCTCACAGACAGAATAAAAAGTAATATCCTTTTCCAATACCATATTATTATTAATTGCCTGAAATTGTTTGTTGAGATGAACGGCTGGATCCTCGTTAAGGCCGCCATAGATTTGCTCACACATCCGTGCGATTCTGTCCGGTGTTTCCAGAAGACCTTCTCTGTTAATATCTTCTCCGATGCCTTCCAGCATCAGCCGGACACCTTCTTTGATTTTTTCATGATCCATCATGCTCTATACCTCCTTCATCATGTATACACTCCGTGATTTTTGCACGAAGATGTCTGTGATTCGGGATGCAGGCATTTTATCTTAAGGATAGAAATGCTTAATAAAAAAAGCATCCCGATGTGAATGAGCGGACAATCATCCGCTCAAAGGAATGACTCATCACTTGCGTATATTGTTCCCTTCACAATCGAGATGCCTATCATCTTTTTTGCTGCAACGGGTGCAGATTCCATATCGTAAGACTAGTATATACTAGCTTTTCGTTTCTGCGGCAACTCCCCATCCACTGAACACTTGACGCATGGAATCCTATTTTGCATATGATTTATCTGCTGACATTATAGCACCAACATTTTAGCAATTCAACAGATTAATTGTTTCTATTTTCCAGAATATTCATAAATTCTTCACCTGTAATTGTTTCGTTCTCATACAGGTATTTTGCCAGCTCATGCAATTTCATGATATTATCCTGCAGAATCTGCAGTGCCTTGTCGTGCTGTTTCTTCACCAGCTCGACCACTTTCTTGTCAATCAGTGTCTGTGTCTCGAAAGAACATGCCAGAGCGGAATCACCGCCCAGATACTGATTGGTCACATTTTCCATGGCCACCATGTCAAACTCATCACTCATACCAAACCGGGTAATCATGCCGCGGGCAATCTTGGTTGCCTGTTCAATATCATTGGAAGCACCTGTGGTGATGGAGTGGAAAATGAGTTCCTCAGCCGCACGGCCACCGGTAAAGGTAGCAATTTTATTCTCCAGCTCTTCTTTGGACATCAGGAAATGCTCTCCGTCTTCCACCTGCATGGTGTATCCCAGAGCACCGGATGTTCTCGGAATAATGGTAATCTTATGCACCGGTGCAGAGTTGGTCTGTTTGGCTGCCACCAGAGCATGACCAATTTCGTGGTAGGCAACGATAAGTTTCTCTTTCTCTGAAAGAACCCGGTTCTTTTTCTGATAACCGGCAATAACAACTTCGATACTCTCTTCCATATCTGCCTGGGTGGCAAATCTTCTGCCGTCACGGACGGCACGGAGTGCAGCCTCATTGACAATATTGGCAAGCTCAGCGCCGGAAGCACCGGAAGCAGCTTTCGCAATCGCAGAAAAATCTACATTGTCTGCAATTTTAATATTTTTTGCATGTACTTTCAGGATTTCCTCACGACCCTGCAGATCCGGAAGTTCTACCGGAATCCGTCGGTCAAATCGTCCCGGACGAAGCAGTGCCGGGTCAAGAGAATCCGGGCGGTTGGTTGCTGCCAGAATGACAACACCTTTAGAGCCGTCAAAACCATCCATCTCCGTCAACAGCTGATTCAAGGTCTGCTCACGCTCGTCATTGCCGCTGAAGTTGCCGTCTCGCTTTTTACCAATGGTATCAATCTCATCGATAAATACGATACAGGGGGCTTTTTCGTTTGCCTGTTTGAACAGGTCACGCACTTTTGCGGCACCCATACCGACAAACATTTCTACAAATTCAGAACCTGAAATTGAGAAAAACGGTACTTCCGCCTCACCGGCTACTGCTTTCGCAAGAAGAGTTTTACCGGTTCCCGGAGGGCCTACAAGAAGAGCTCCTTTCGGCATCTTCGCACCAATCGCCTGATACTGTTCCGGATGATGCAGATAATCTACAATCTCCGACAACAGTTCTTTTGCCTCATCCTCGCCGGCTACGTCCGAAAACTTAATTCCGGTGGAGGATTTTACATATATTTTTGCATTACTTTTTCCAAAGGACATGGCACCGGGACCACCCATGCTCTGTGCCAGCTTTTTGGAAAGCATATTTCCTATAAACATGAAAATTGCAATCGGAAGAATCCAACTGATGATAAACATCAGAAATGGTGACTGCTGCGTCGGTATGGCACTTCCGAACTTGGCACCGCTGGCATCCAGACGCTGCATCAGATCCGGGTCATCCATAATACCTGTTTTACAGAATAACTCTTTTCCGTTCTTCTCAATCACGTAATAAATAGCATATTCTTCCTGACGCACTTCAACTTTCGTGACACTATGGGCATCCAGCTGATCGAGAAATTCATCATATGTGGTTTCCACGATACTCTTTTGGGATATCCAGGGCACCAATACAAAATTCAACAAAAGCAATACCACAAATGCAATTGCATAGTAAAACATCACCGGGCGCTTCGGTTTGTTTTCTTTTAACTGATTTAAATCCATAATCTCCCCTTCTTTCTGTGAGTGATATATTCAAGTACCTTCGGCGTACCTCTGCAATCCGCCGGAGGCTCTGCTGACTTTACCTGCTGGCTTTATTATACTCCGCCAGGAATTTCCTGCAAGAAAAGCTTTGGTAAATTTTTATAAATTTTATATGAATTAGGAAGGATTTCCGATTTCATCCAGAAGCTGCATCAGTGCCTCGATATCTTCTTTCGTGGTTGCCCAGCTCGTCGCAAAACGGACAACTGTATGGTCTTCATCAACTTTTTCCCAGTAACTGAAATTTACGCTCTTTTTCAGTATTTCCATTTTACGATTATCCAGTACAATAAACTGCTGATTTGTGGGAGAATTCAGGAAAAAACGATATCCTCTTTCCCGGAATCCCTGTTTCAGAAGCTCTGCCATTTCTATGGCATGGGCACTGATGGTAAAATACAGATGATCGGTAAATAATGTATCAAACTGGATGCCCAGCAGCCGCCGTTTTGCCAGCAAGGCTCCGTGCTGCTTCACGATGGTAAGAAAATGAGGCGGCATATTGTTTTTTGTAAATACGACAGCTTCCCCGCAGAGTGCTCCCACCTTTGTCCCTCCGATATAAAAGACATCGCAAAGCTCTGCAATCTCCGGGAGCGTCACATCCGTCTCTCTGCTCATCAGACCATAACCGAGACGGGCACCATCCATATACAATGGAATTTTATATTTTCGGCAGATATTAGATATTTTCGTCAGTTCCTGCTTACTATACAAAGTTCCATACTCCGTGGGATGGGAAATATACACCATCCCCGGAAATACCATATGTTCGAAGTTTTCATCCTCCCAGAAACTTTTCAGAAATGCTTCCAGTTCCCCGGCACAGATTTTTCCCTCGTGCTGAGGAATTCCCATCACTTTATGTCCCGTATATTCAATAGCACCGGATTCATGGGCATTGATATGGCCGGTCTTGGCACACACAACTCCCTCATAGGGGCGAAGCATGGCATCGATTACCACCGCATTGGTCTGGGTACCACCCACCAGAAAGGAAATCTCTGCCTGTGGGCATTCACATGCCTGTATGATTTTTTCCTTTGCACTCTCACAGTAACGATCACTGCCATACCCGGACAGATGCTCCCGATTTGTGTCTATCAGTCTCTGTAAAATTTTCTCATGTGCTCCTTCTGCATAATCACATGCAAATGATAACATAACATTCCTCCTTATTTTAAAGCCCTCTGAATATTTTCCTGCATTCTGGTTGATATGCGGTAAATCTGTTCCATTTCCTCTCTTTCCATGCCGGCAAACATCAGTTGATAACAATCCCTTTTGGCAGCGGAAATTTCATTCATAATCGTTTCCGATGCCGGCAGGGTCTTTATCTTTTTCACTGTCTTCTTTTCCGATCCCTCTTCTATGCTGATCAGACCTTTTCCTATAAGTTTCTGGACCACTCTGGATAATCCTGTTCTGGTCATTCTGGACATATCCGCCAGTTCCTTTTTACTGCACAGCCCGCCTGCCTCCGAAAGACAGAGAAGAATTCTCACTTCTTCCAGCGTCATATCATTTTTCAGGGCAACAGTCTCCAGAAGACGGTCAAGCAGCTTCTCCATCCGATATATTTCCAGAAGGAATCCCTCGCCTCTCAGGATCTCATCACTGACCTGTGTCCGTTCTTCACCAAGTTTGATGGAACCCGGCAGAAGGGCCGGAGGCACCAGTCCATCTCCCGCTGCATCAAAAAGAAACCGATACACCTGCAGACGACTTTTCTCATGGCTTTCATCCCCGAAAACATCCTGATAAAACGCATGGTAATACTCAAATACATTTTTCTTCATTTTGATGGTATTGGTAATACTCATTCCCTGACTGACCAGCGAACCTTTTGTCTTCACATAATAATAAACCGGAACCCGAAGAGGATAAATGGTCTGAATCCGCCGGATATATTCCAGATTGAACATGAAATCTTCACACCAGCTCACATCCGTATCCATGCGGAGATGATACTTTTCCACGATTTTTCTTCTATATAACTTGTTCCAGAGAACTCCATAATAAAAATCCGCCGGTTTTTCCATCATCAGTGACGCAAACTCTTCCCTGCTCAACAGCTTGTCTTCCTGAATATCTCCCTTGGGCGACACACGCTCTCCCACCACCCGATAAAAATCCGCAATGACAAGATCACACTGATATTCTTTTGCGGCCCTCACCATAAGACTGGTGGCATCCATGGTAATCCAGTCATCACTGTCAAGAAATTGTAGATACTCACCTTTGGCAGCATTAATTCCACAGTTCCTGCTGTCTGATACCCCCGTATTTTCCTTATGAATCACATGAATTCTCTCATCTTCCGCAGCATATCGGTCACAAATCTTACCGGAATCATCTTTACTTCCATCATCCACCAGAATCAATTCAAACTCTTCAAAGTCCTGATTCAAAACACTGTCGATACATCGATTCAGCTGCGCCTGGGCATTATAAATCGGGACAATAATACTTACTACAGGATTCATTCGTCTTACCTCTCTTACAAAGTGACCGGGGGACGGGTTCATAGTCACCCTGGTCATCTCATGATTTATAAGTTTAGCACATCTGAATTATGGATTCAATACATGTCCTTTCTGCTTTATTCTTAAAATCCTTGTCATCATTTTTTAACTTCTGTCTTGTCATATGTAATATAAAAGAGTATAATGCATGAGAACTATCCAGAGAGGAGAAATATTATGACTGTAAAAGAACAGATTCAGTTATTAAAGAAACAGCAAAATGCTATCATACTGGCCCATTATTATGTTCCTGATGAAGTACAGGAAGTTGCAGACTATATCGGAGATTCTTTCTACCTGAGTAAAGTTGCCTCACAAACAAATGCCGACATACTGGTTTTATGCGGCGTATCGTTTATGGGCGAAAGTGCCCGGCTTTTAAATCCGGATAAAATCGTACTGATGCCAGAACCAGCAGCAGACTGCCCGATGGCACATATGGCCGATATTACTACCATACAAAATCTCCGCAGAGAATATGATGATCTGGCCGTTGTCTGCTATATTAATTCCACAGCAGAACTGAAAAAATATTCCGATGTCTGCGTGACATCTGCCAATGCACTGAAAATCGTTCGTGAACTCCCAAATAAAAATATTTTCTTTATTCCGGATAAAAACCTCGGGCAATATATCGCCTCTCAAATTCCGGAAAAACATTTCATTTTCAATGATGGATGCTGTCCAATCCATGCATCTCTCTCATCGGAGAAACTGGAAAAAGCCAAATCTGCCCATCCTCAGGCCAAGGTGTTGATTCATCCAGAATGTCCTCCTGAAACTCTGAAAATGACGGATTATATCGGAAGCACGTCTGGTATCATAAACTACGCCGGTGCAAGTTCCTGCAGTGAATTTATCATCGCCACCGAAGACGGCGTTTTATATGAACTGAAAAAACAAAATCCTGACAAAACATTTTATATGGCAGACGAGAATTTTCGCTGTCCCGGCATGAAAGCTATTACTCTGGACAAAGTACTCCATGTCCTTCAGAACAGAGATCATCAGGTAGAAGTCAGTGCAGAACTTCGCCATGATGCTATGATTCCGTTGGAACAAATGCTTAAACTTGCTGACAAATGATAGCAGACCGGAGGCTTTATCTCCTTTCAAGATAAACATATGTCAGGGTACAAAACATAAATAAGGAAGTATATAAACTATGAAAACAGATGTTTTAATCGTTGGCTGCGGTGTGGCCGGTCTTTATGCCGCTTTAAGCCTTCCCCCCAGTAAACAGATTCTGATGATTACCAAATCAGATCTGGAAAGCAGCGATTCCTATCTTGCACAGGGTGGAATCTGTATGCTGCGAAATGAAGATGACTATCATGATTTTTTTCATGACACTCTGGTTGCGGGTCATTTTGAAAATAACCTTGAGTCCGTAGATATCATGATCCGTTCTTCTCAGGACACGATCCGTGACCTGATCGGATATGGAGTAGAATTTGAAATGCAGAACGGAGAACTTTGTTTTACCAGAGAGGGTGCCCACAGCACCAACCGTATTCTGTATCATGAAGATATCACCGGCAAAGAAATTACCAGTAAGCTGCTGACGCAGGTGAAAGTTCTGGAAAATGTGACACTGATGGAATATACTACAATGGAAGATCTTCTTACCAAAGACAATGTCTGCCACGGAATCGTGGCCAGAAAACAGTCCGGTGAAATTTTCTCCATATATGCTGACTGCACACTGCTGGCATGCGGCGGTATCGGAGGTTTATTCCCCCACTCAACCAATTTTCCTCATTTGACCGGGGATGGTCTTGCTGTATGTCTGAAACATGACGTGGAACTTCTGCATCCCGATTATGTACAGATTCACCCTACCACACTGTATACCAATAAACCGGGACGGCAGTTTCTGATTTCTGAATCCGTTCGCGGTGAGGGGGCATTGCTCTACAATAAAGACGGGAAACGTTTTGTCAATGAACTTCTTCCGAGAGATCTTCTCACAAAAGAAATACTTGCACAGATGGAGAAAGATCATACGTCTCACGTATGGCTGGATATGCGTCCAATCGGCAAAGAAACCATTCAAAAGCATTTCCCCCATATTTATCAGAAATGTCTGGATGAGGGATACGATGCCACAAAGGAATGTATACCCATCGTTCCCGCACAACATTATTTTATGGGCGGAATCAAAGTGGACCGTCACTCAAGGACATCTATGAAACGACTGTATGCGGCGGGCGAAACCAGCTGCAACGGCGTACACGGAGCTAACCGCCTGGCCAGTAATTCTCTTCTGGAAAGTCTCGTTTTTGCTAAACGTGCAGCCATTCACATGACCGGAGATGAGCTTAACACTCCTCTCCCGGAAGAATCTTGTTCCGTTGATATATCAGCGTATACTGATCAGGAAGCTTTACAGGAGGAATACAAAAGACTTATATTAAATGAAATAGAAAGGATACGAAAATCTCATGAACAATAACATTACCATGAAACTGAATGCAGATCATCTTCTGATGCAGGCGCTTCAGGAGGATATTACCAGTGAAGATATCACCACCAATTCTGTTATGCCCCATGCACAGAAGGGAGAAGTACAGCTTTTATGTAAACAGGATGGTATCATCGCCGGTCTTTACGTTTTTCAGCGAGTATTTGAACTGTTGGATGATACTGTCAAAATTGAATTTTTCTGTAAAGACGGGGATGAAGTGAAAAACGGACAACTGATGGCTCTCGTGACCGGCGATATTCGTGCTCTTCTTTCCGGAGAACGGGTGGCATTGAATTATCTTCAGCGGATGAGCGGTATTGCCACTTATACTCATTCTATCGCAAGTCTTTTGAAAGGCAGTAAAACCAGACTTCTGGATACCCGTAAAACCACACCAAATATGCGTATTTTTGAAAAATATGCAGTGAAAGTGGGCGGAGGATGCAATCACAGGTACAATCTTTCCGATGGAATTTTATTGAAGGATAACCATATCGGAGCTGCAGGCAGTGTAACAAAAGCTGTACAGATGGCCAGGGAATACGCTCCTTTTGTAAGAAAAATCGAGGTGGAAGTAGAAAATCTGGATATGGTAAAAGAAGCTGTAGAAGCCGGTGCCGACATTATCATGCTGGATAACATGACACCTGAAATGATGAAAGAGGCTATTAAAATCATTGACGGCCGCGCACAGACAGAATGTTCCGGCAACGTCACCCGTGAAAATGTAGAACGACTTCTGGATATTGGCGTAGATTTCATCTCAAGCGGAGCACTTACTCATTCTGCTCCTATTCTTGATATATCTCTGAAAAACCTTCATGCTGTAGAAGAATAGGACATCCTGAAAATGTACTTGAAGTATAACAGGAAACTGGTATATAATTGGGAATATCTAATGAAACTCAGAAAGGATAACTCACGATCATGAAAGGAAAAGAAAGACGCCAGGAAATCCTCAAAATGCTGACACATGCTTCTTCGCCTATTTCCGGCACTGCACTGGCAGAGCATTTTTCTGTCAGCAGACAGGTGATTGTGCAGGATATGGCATTAATCCGTGCAGAACACCATGATATTATATCCACTAACCGTGGTTATCTTATAAATGCCCCACAACGGGTCACACGTGCCATGAAAGTATTTCATTCCGATGAAGATATCGAAGATGAACTGAATACCATTGTTGATCTGGGAGGTGTCGCTTTGGATGTTTTTGTACGTCACCGTGTCTATGGTTGTCTAAGAGCGGAACTAAATGTGTCTTCCCGAAGAGATGTGAAAAAGTTTCTGGAGGAAATACACAGCGGCAAATCCACACCCCTCAAGGATGTGACCTCCGGTTACCATTACCATACCATATCCGCTGATACTGAAGACACTCTGGATCTGATTGAACAGGAATTGAGAAATAAAGGGTATCTTTGCCAGAACTGAACCTTTTTTTGTGATTCGTTGGGAAGGGACGGAGAATCTCTGGAAGTTTTCAGAAGCATTGGGGAAAGCGAGTCCGAAAATATGCACTTAGCAAGACTTTG
>JBJELU010000196.1:0-5715 GCA_051879355.1 Oliverpabstia sp. | reverse complement strand
CCATCAGCGTTGTTAATGTTTCATTACTATTATCGCAGTCACGGAATCCAAATCCCGCAGACACATCTGACTGAGGATCAGCATCTACAACTAACACCTTCTTATTCATAAGAGCCAACCCTACGCCAAGATTTGCCGCACATGCGGATTTTCCAGTTCCGCCTTTCTGGTTGACTACGGATATAATCTTTGCCATATTCTTTATCACCTTTCTTTGATCTCAAATAAAAAAGAGGACTGAACCAGACAGCCGGAACTAATGTCCGTGCGAGCTAATTCAGTCCTAAAAATAAATATATTCAGTTATCACCGCTTTCGTGGTATGCAAATCCATATCCAGTGTTCTGGACTTACATTAATTCATATTCTGGAATGACAGCGCTGCCTCATTTATCCCTTTTTCAGGGAATTAAAAATAAGGACTAAATTAGTGCAACCCCCTGTATTTCCTAGGGTTTTCTAACTTGTCCTTATTATAACTCAATCATGAGGTGTGATACGTGGAAGAGGAATGATATTTTCTTCATTGTACTTCTCACACAGCCTCTGCACTACTTTCTGGACGTGCATGGCTACCTTTGGATTGCCATTCTTGTCCAGTAAAATAAATCCGGCGTATCCGTCTATCATGACTTCTTTTTTCTGTTTCTTTCGGTTGGAAAGAATGTTGTAGAAACTCTCATAGACTTCATCGCTCATTGGTATGTAGCGACAGCCACATTCCGTTTTTGTTTTCTCAATATAGCGTTTTCCATCCTGTGTTCTTACCAGCTGATGATCCACACGAATTCTTCTGCGGTCAAAATCCAGGTCTGCAATGGTCAGCCCGCAAAGCTCACTGATTCGCATTCCTGTTCCAAGCAATATCTTGATTTCATCCAGATATCTGCAGAAGTGTTTGTCATTCTTGGTAAACTCAAGAAACTGCTCCTGCTGCTTTGGGGACAGTGCAACTCTTTTCTGTGTGTTGTTCGGGATAATATCCAGACGGAACTCAAAAGGATTCCTGCGGATAATGTCCTCGGTATAAGCCATCTGAAATGCCGGTTTTACCACACCACGGATACTTGCAATGGTGCTGTAGGAATAACCGTCATCATAAAGCTTGATAAACCACAGCTTTGCATCTGACATTTTAATGTCACGAATAATCCTCTGACCGAAAGGCTCTTTCTTCACAACACTCATCACAAACTTGTAGCCTGTGGTTGTGTTGTAGCGGACACCACGCTTCAGGCTGATATAACGCTCCAGCAGCTGAATCACTGTGATTTCGCCTCCGGCATAGTCGATTCCTTCGTGACGCATCAGTTTGATTTCATCTTCTTTCTGGCGAAGCTTCATCAAATCCATGTCATAAATGGAACGACGCTTTTTATTGGCATCTGTATAACGGAATTCATACATTCCGTTTTTTCTTTGGCTCTCTCCTGTACGTAAAATACGTCCTTTGTTATCTCTTCTTTTTTCAGACATATTCAATCTCCTTTCTGATATGAAAAGAGCCCTGATATGACGTACATGCAACGAACGAACCATTTCGCCGCATTCCTATTTTATCATATCAAGGCTCTCTTTTCTATGGGAATCTTCACATGTTAATGGTGATTAAAGTGAGTAACACTGTTCTGTGAACTTATCAAGCTGTTTTCTTTTAATCAATCGCTTTGTACCAACCCACAGCACAAAGTCGCATCTATCGTTGTTTGTGATTTCCCTTAATTTATTGATCCCGATACCGGAATAAGCAGCAGCTTCCTCCAATGTGAGATTTGTCTTTTCCCAGATAGGAACTTCTTTCATATTCTTAAACCTCCTGTATTTAAACGATGAACTGGCAAAGTGGCAAACATTTTTATCTATAGGCTTTTTGCCGTTTCGTCCTGCCGTTTCAGCCAGATCCACCAGTCTTTCCCTCGTCTTTCGCTTTCCAGTTTATCTTTCATAGAATTTCTTACCATACGTACCGTTCTTTCGGATATTCCTCGCTCTATGGCTTCTTTGTTCAGCTCTGCCACAGAAACTTCTCTGCTTTCAGAGAGAAGCTCATAAATCAGCTTCATGGCCTGTTCCTGTTTCAGCTCGGCTTTTGTACCCTCGCCTCCTGCCAGCAAATCTTCTGTGGAAATGTCATAAGCACCAATCCAGCGGAAACCTTTCTGATCACCCAGAGAAAAAGCTAATGCCTGTCCTGGTGGAGCCAGTGAGCTTTTCTCGTGAACAATTACTCGTGTGGTGGGGTCATCTTTGACTTTTCCCACAAATAAAATGCTTCGTACCACTGCGGCAATATCAATAGAACCAAGTCCACGATAGGTGCTTTGTGTGCCGGATGCTTTATTCAAGTGACCAATCATTACAATGGCACAGCCAGTAGATTGGGCTATATCTGCAAGTTTACGGAATACCGGTCTTACTTCATTTGCTCTGTTCATATCCACATTTGCCCCAAGAAATGCTTGCAATGGGTCGATTACCATCAGTTTTGCATTGTTTTCTCTGATAGCCTTTTCAATGCGGTCGTCTGCCAAGGTCAGCGGATTTTCTGCATCGTCAATGACCAATACTCGTTGCAAATCAGCACCTGATGAAACCAATCTTGGCTTTACTGTGTCACCCAAACCATCCTCTGCTGTCTGGAAAATCATATTGAATGGTTCAAAGGGTTCCATGTCGGGCAAGAACTTTTGATTGGTACAGGCTGCAGCCAACTGCATGGCAAAGAATGTTTTGCCTTCACCGGGATTGCCCTGCACTATTGTCAGCTTTCCAAATGGAATATAAGGATACCAGAGCCAGTCCACTTCTGTCTGTTCCACATCGTTCATACAAATCATAGGAACGGATTTTGTATGATACTTTGGTTTTCTCACTCCGATTGTCACATAATCATCAGTTGGTAAGCCGTTTCGTTCGTTGATTAAATCTTCATTCCAGTCTTTTGCCTGTGGCAGAAATCGGTATACCGATATCTCCTGTGGAATCAGTTCTGCCAATTTCTCTGCGGCATTGTTACCGGCTTCGTCATTGTCTGTGGCAATATAAATGCTTTCAATATTCTTGCGTTCAGAAAGAAAACGCTCCAATGCTTTCGGTGAAACACCACCGAGAGAAAGATAACTGTGTTCTCTCCACCCAGCCGGATATAATGCAATGTGGGACAGCAAATCAATCGGTGCTTCAAACACATACAGCTCCGTTCCTTTTCCTCTGTAACAGAATCCGTAGGATTTATCAGAACCTGCTACATCCATACGGAACTTATCAGCTGTTCCCCTGCAATGAGCATATCGTGGAATACCATTGATATCTTTTCCAACAAATACAACATTGTGGTGTTTAGCATCTTCATAAATCAAACCATCTGCAATAAATTCTTCAACCAAGTCTTTTGGAAGTTTTCGTTCTTCTGTCAGATACTTGATAATTCTATCGTTGGATCCACAGCGAGGCGGAAGCCTGAATTCTGCCTTTGGTGCCGGCTCCGTAGCAATTTCTATTGCTTCTTCTCCAATCAACATCTGCATAGCTTCCGGAAAAGTTTTGTCATAAAACTCCATCACAAAGTCGATAGGATAGCCGCCTTTGTTCTGACTGTGACGGAACCACTTGTTGCCTTTTACAGTAAGGCTGTCGTGGTTCTTCCATCGGTATTCTCTCCCGCTTTGAATAAGTTCTTCGCCCTGCGAACGTAGAAACTGCTCCAGGTTCACCTGATTTGCTCTGTCAATTTGCTCTTGTGTATAACTCATTGTTCCACCTCCTGATTACAATGTGGTTTCTTTTGTTTTATCGGTGCGCAGCATTTCGGGATGAGTTTCTCTCATCACTTTATCTACATCACCTTTAATCTGATATAACAATGTCAGATCCTTTTGCATAAGCTTGTATTTTTGATATTCGTCCTCTCGTTGTGTTGACAGTTCGGAAAATTCTTTCTGCCATGTGCCCAGAGGAAAAGGCTCTTTTTCAAAACCTTTCTCTTTCAGTTTTCGTTTTGCCATGTAGAACCTGCGAAGCTCACCTTCGTGTTCGGCCTTGTACTTTTCCTTAGCTTTGGTAAAACGGTATTTTTCTTTCTTCATTTCATCAAAAACCGGTTTCAATTCAGTATAGGCTTGGGCATCTTCCATCAGCTGCTGAAGTTCTTTCAGTCGTGTCTGTTTCTGATTCATGGAAGATTTACTGGCTTCCACTTTTTCGTCGACAGAAGAAAGATATTTTTCAAAATCGTTAAGGGTAAGTACACCTCGCTGTTTCAGATAATTGCACTCATCCATAAAACGCTTCAGATTGTTTTTCTTCGCTTTGGTTTTCCCTCTGGCATAGGTCATTGCAGTTTGATTACGCATAGTGTGCGCTTCACTGAGTAACTGCGCCAGATAAATTTCCTGTGGTTCTTTCAGAATTACTTTCGCTTCCTGAATCCAATCTTTCAATGCTGCAATGGTAGCTCGCATACTGCGAAGCATACGATTGGTAGCTTTAATCCAGCGGTTCAGTTCTCCCTTTTCAGTACGGATACCTTTCTTCTCCATTTTGCGAATCTGCGGTCCTTCGTGAACTGTTGGAATCAAATCCAGTCCCTGATCCACATAAGAACGATGGTCGATGCGACAGTCCAGACCTTTTTCTCTGAATTTATCATTGACCATATCTGCCCAGGCTTCACGCCACATATCCAGCGTTTCCGGCTTACCCCAATTTGTCGTTGGAACAGCATCGAACTCCCACTGACCATTTTCTTTCTTGATTCGGTTGCCGTTCTCATCCAGATGATATTCTCGGCGTTGTTTTGCTCCCCATGTTCCGTCTGCGTTCAGAGGACGAATAGGAACCAGAACATGAAAGTGTGGATTTGGAATACCTCCTTCCTCTCGATCTGGCTTGTGAACCGCAAGGTCAACTATCATGCCTTCAGAGACAAAGTATTTCTGAACAAATTCTCTTGCCAGCTCAATGTTTTCTTCCAAGGAAAATTCATTTTGCAAAGCCATGTCAAAGCTGTAAGCAAGCTGGGCGTTATAATTCTTTTCTACCTGTTCCACCTCATTCCATAATGTAGCCCTGTCAAAAAATCTTTTCGGTGCATACTCCGGCAGCATAATTTCTGAAAGAATCACACCGCCTTTCCTGGTGTAATCGTGAGTCTCACCATCCCAGAGATTGTGTAGTTTTTCCCCTGCACGATATGCAGCACTGGCAACAGCAGTTCGTCCTTCACTACGTTTGATTTGAGTTACATGAAAGTGATATAACGCCATCAACTCTCACCTCCTGTTTCGTGTCTCTGCATAGCTTGTGACACTAACTCTTGCACCGCTGGTAAAGCAAAGACCTGTTCCATCAATGAGTAGAACTCTACTCTCGTCAAAGAATCTGCTTCTTTGGAAATGCTTTGGATTGCGCCACCTATGTTGCAAAGATGGTGCGTACGCTGTCGGTCAGCTTTCTTTTCCAAATGCTTCTTGCGATTCTCCAAAAGCTGAATCTTGTGTTGATACTGCTCTACTTTTAATCGGGCAGCTTCCAGCTGTTCCAGAGTTTTTTCTTTGTTTTCCATTTTTCTTTTCCTCCTGTGTTTAATTTCCTTGCCTTATGCAAGGTATGTAAAATAAGATAGGCATCAGCCGCAAGAGTTTACTCTTGACCGGAATACGATTCCGCAATATGTGAATGTGTTCAGACACAGGAGCATCTACCTTCGGAGAACGC
>JBJELU010000195.1:0-26270 GCA_051879355.1 Oliverpabstia sp. | reverse complement strand
CAGTATAACACAGAGTTGACTTTATGACTAGTTATTTAATTTTCGTTATACTAGTATAATCCACGTTTTTACCAAAGACATAAAGTAGATTGTAGGTAACTATTCAGTAGCCACTATCCCGCGAGGTGTTTTGGCACATATTGTGCCAAAATCCCGAGACATACAAGCAAAAATCCCATTGCCGCAGGCAATTTTCAATGGATTTTTGCTCGTAACTGTGAAGGTACTGAACAGTTACGATTGGTGAGTATATCCACTTGACGATTGCATTACTGGACATTATAATAAATGTAGTGTAACACTTTGCAAAAATGGCGGATACGTATACTCCCAGGGAAACTTCTAATACTTAAGATGAGATGTATGTGTTTATTTTTAATATCTTAAGATGGGTGGTGTAAGAATGGGTGTAAAAGACACAATAACAAAAGATTACATGGAAGATCCGTACATATTTGCAGATGTATTCAATTACTGGATTTATGCAGGACAAGAGGTGATCAAACCGGAGAAACTGCATTCTCTGGATCCAACGGAGATTGCGATTCCATACGGTTCGAAATGGGCAGGAACCCCGGTACAGAAATATCGGGACAAGTTGAAGTATTGGTCGGCTATGACAGATTATTCAGCTGTGTATCTTCTCCTGGGTTTGGAGATTCAATCTGAGATACAGTATGCAATGCCGATAAAATCCATGGTATATGATGCATTGCAGTATGCATCGCAGGTAGATGAAATAGCGAAAGAACATAAAAAAGAACGAAAGACTCAAAAAAATGTGCAGGAAGATAGCAAGGATATGCCGCATATTATAAATTCAGGGGAATATTTGTCTGGATTTTATAAAGAGGACAAGTTAATACCGGTCATTACTTTGGTACTATATTTTGGTGCAGGTCGATGGGATGGACCGCTACATTTGCATGAGATGATGGCGGTACAGGACGAGCAGATATTAAGATGGATTCCTGATTACAGGATTAACCTGATTTCACCGGAAGAACTGGAAAAGGAAGATTTTGATCAGTTTCATACCAGCCTGAGAGAGGTCCTGTTATTTATCAAATACTCGAAGGATAAAGATAAACTATATGAACTGATAAGTCATGATTTCAGATTCAGCAGCATAGAACAAAAGGCGGGAAGAGTGATTAATGCGATAACAGGAGCAGGAATTAAAATGGATGAAAGTGAGGAAATAATTGACATGTGTAAAGCAATTCAGGATTTACAAGAAGAAGCCATGCAGACGGGAATACAAACAGGAATACAAACAGGAATACAAACAGGAAGACAGGAGCGTGAAGATGAAATAATTGTTCATATATATGAAAATGGAGCTTTTACCGTGGAAGAAATTGCAGATATGGTGAATGTGTCTGCTGAGAGAGTAAGAAGTCTAGTGAAAAACTCCCCGGGGAAAATGTAAAACTCCCCGGGAAAATCTTCCTTCTATTTTTCAGTTTCGAAACGATGCAATTCCTTGTATTCTTTTGGTGAAATTCCATATTCTTTTTTGAATGCCCGGTAGAAGCTGGAGTAATCCCGGAAGCCGCACATAGTATAGGCTTCGGTGATCTCTGTCTGACTGAGAATGGCATCACGGCACATGGCCAGCCGTTTCTTGGTTATATACTGATGAATGGAGAGCCCGATATTATCCTTAAATACGTGAGCAATATGATATTTACTGACAAAGAATTCGTTGGAAAGATGTTCCAGTGAGAGCTCTTCGTCCAGATGATTTTCGATATAATGCAGCAGATTTTCATAGAGACTCTGATTTTCTTTGGTGCTCATGGGATGTTCCATCTCATAAACTGACCGGTTCAGATGAAGAATCAGGTCATTGACACAGAGAGAAACTTTCGCATCTTTGCCGAAACGGTTAGACCGGAGTTCTTCAATCAGTCGGAACACTTTGGACTGGAGCGCCTGAAAAGAAATCACATCATAATGGAAAATATATTTCTGAGAAATAATCACGTGCTGCATCAGGTAGCCATAGTCCACAGAAACCTCCATCAGCCGATTACAGAATTCCTGGCTAATCCAGAACACAAACCGCTGGTACGGCAGGTCAGAGTCCAGGATGGTCGCATAATGATGTACGTGGGGAGGAATGACCATCACGTCTCCCGTCTGTATGGGGTACTCTTTGCCATCAATATGCATCAGCACATTTCCCTGCAAAAAAAAGTAAAATTCGTAATAATTGTGGGCGTGACTCTTCACACTGGTGGGGTGGCGGTCACTGTAATAATAAATCTCAAAATCCCTGGATACCATGAATTGTCTGGTACTGAAGGGTGTCTGCAATTCTTTTTTCATAGGAATACCTTCAAATCTACAGTTGTGTCAGATTATCTTCACAAATATAAACATTAATTATATCATTATCCTTTTTCGGGAGATTACCTTTATCATAAAATATCCATGGAAAAAATACAACCAGTAATAGCAGAAAGTCTATGAAAATAACGAAAATTACGAAAAAATGACGTTTATTTACAAAAAATAAAAAACAGGTGAATTATAGTATATTAATTAGCCGGGGACTTTTTAAAAATCCCCGGAGTAATTGTAGTTTCCTGAATTACAGGCAGTCTTTCATAACTGCATAAGTTCCTTCTTTTTCAATTCTTTCCAGTGTATCAGCTACCATCTCAGCAAATCCTTCCAGTTTGGTCAGGTCTTCGCCCCAGAAGTCTTCGTTGGCACATACAGCGTAAGCAAGGTCACGTGCAGAATCGTCTTTGTGTGCCAGATAGAATTCCAGTACTGCTTTGTCGTCGGAAATGGTGTAGCTGTCTCCGTTAGGACGAACAGCTGCCAGACCGGATTCAGTCATCTCTTTGCCGTTTTTGTAGAAAGCAATGTAAAGAGCAAAAGAAGTAGTGAGGCATTTTGGCAGGCTCTTTGTATTTTTGATGTAGTCTTTCACTGACGGCAGTACTCTGGCTTTCCACTTGGAAGTGGAGTTCAGAGAGATGGACAGCAGTGCATGGTCGATGAACGGATTTTTGAAACGTTCGGTAACAGAGAAGGCAAAGCTTTCCAGTTCATCCTTCGGCAGGGTCAGAGTAGGAATGATTTCATCATAGATTGCTTTGTTCATGAAACCACAGATGACGTCATCTGCCATACAGTCACGGACAATATCCTGTCCGGCCAGGTAAGCACCCAGTACCATAGAAGTATGAGCACCGTTCAGGATACGAACTTTTCTCTGTTTGTATGGTTTGTGGTTGTCTGTGATGATGACAGGAAGACCTGCTTTGGCAAATGGCAGTTCTTCGTTCAGCCATTCCGGTCCTTCGATTACCCAGAAGCCAAACACTTCTCCGGTATCCAGAACCATATCTTCATAGCCGTTTGCTTCGTTGATGGCAGCAGCTTCGCTTCTTGGATAACCGGTTACGATACGGTCAACCAGAGTGGAGCAGAAGACATTTTCTTCCTGCAGCCAGGCAATAAAGTCTTCTCCCAGATTCCACTGTTTTGCATGCTGAATACAGCATTTTTCCAGTTCTTTACCGTTGTCATCAATCAGCTCACAGGCAAGAATCACAAATCCTTTTCCTTTTTCGCTGCCGAATTTCTGGAAGCGGCGGTACAGAAGCTGTGTCAGTTTTCCCGGGAAGCTGGATGCCGGTTTGTCGGTAAACTGACAGGAGGAATCATAGACGATACCTGCCTCTGTGGTATTGCTGGTGATGTAGCGAAGTTCCGGGTTGTCAGCACAAGCCATCACTGCTTCATAGTCTTCGTAAGCATTCAGACAGCGGCTTACACAGGAAATCACACGTTTTGCATTGACTTTCTGTCCGCCTTCGAAACCGCGAAGATACAGAGTGTACAGACCTTCCTGCTCATTCAGCCATTCAGGAACGGAGGTAGGAGAATGTTTGGGGAGTGGCTGAACAACAGTAATTTTACCGTTAAAACCGGTCTTTTCATTCAGATTGTCGAAAAAGTAATCAACAAATGCGCGGAGAAAATTTCCTTCTCCAAACTGCAGAACTTTTTCCGGAGCATTCTCCAGAAGATAACCGTCGTAGTTCTGTTCTTTTAATACATCGTAAGATAATCTTTTCATGAAATTTCTCCTTTATTATAATGTAACTCCCTGTTTAAAGATTGCCATATCGTGGAATCCGGCTTCTTCGGCTTTTACCAGCTGTCCGGAAGCAACAGCAATCACATAGTCAAATAATTCTTCTCCCAGCTCAGACAAAGGTTTGCCGTCCACCATGGAACCACAGTTAAAGTCAATCCAGTTTTTCTTATGATTGTAAAGCGGGCTGTTGCTGGATATTTTAACAGTAGGTACCGGGGAAGCAAACGGTGTTCCGCGGCCGGTGGTAAACAGTACGATATGTGCTCCGGAAGCCGCCAGAGCTGTGGAAGCAACCAGATCATTACCCGGTGCACTCAGAAGGTTCAGTCCTTTGGTACATACCGGTTCGCCGTAAGCCAGTACTCCTTTGACCGGTGCAGAACCGGACTTCTGAGTACATCCCATGGACTTGTCTTCCAGAGTGGAAATACCGCCTTTTTTATTTCCCGGGGATGGATTTTCGTAAATCGTCTGATTGTGGCTGGTAAAATAATTCTTAAAATCATTGATGAGTGCTACTGTTTTTTCAAACAGTTCTTCGTTTTCACAGCGGTTCATCAGCAGAGTTTCTGCTCCGAACATTTCCGGTACTTCTGTAAGGATTGTTGTTCCCCCTCTGGAAACCAGAAGATCGGAAAAAGCTCCAACGGTAGGGTTGGCGGTGATACCGGACAGTCCATCAGAACCACCACATTTCATACCGATAATCAGCTCGCTGCAGCTGATGGGTTCACGCTGAAAGCTTCCGGCATACTGTGAAAGTTCTTTCATTAACTCCATGGCATCGGCGATCTCATCCTCGGATTCCTGACACACCAGGAATTTGACACGGTTTTCATCATAACTTCCGATATACTTTTTCAGCTCCCCGATGTTGCTGTTCTCACATCCCAGACCCAGGACCAGAACACCGCCGGCATTTGGATGGTTGATCAGGTCAGCCAGAATCTGACGGGTATGCTCCTGGTCATCACCCATCTGGGAACAACCGTAGGGGTGCGGGAAAGCAGCCACAGCTTCGATATTTCCTGCTTTGAAAATCTGTGCTTTTCGTTCGATTGCAGTAGCAATATTGTTGACACAGCCTACCGTAGGAATGATCCAGAGTTCATTGCGGACACCAACTTTTCCGTTTGGTCTGCGGTATCCCTGGAAATACCGTTCTTTTTTCTGCGCAAGAGGAGAAATCTGTGGTTTATATTCATAGGTAAGCAGGTCACCAAGGCCGGTCTTCATATTATGGGTATGAATCCAGGCACCCGGCTGGACGGCCTCTTTCGTGAGACCGATAGGGGAACCGTATTTAATTACAGGTTCGTTGATTGCCAGAGGACAAAGGGCAAATTTGTGTCCCTGAGGAATGTCTTCTAATAATGTAATATCTTTTCCGTCGACTGTAAGAACATCTCCAGCGGACAATGGCTTTAAGGCAACTGCCACTTTATCATCCGGATGAATTTTAAGAAATGTCTGCATCATTTACATCCTTTCTCATCTCATTGAAATGCTTCGTAAAATTAAAATGTAAGGGCTTACACAAAACATACAACAGTTTTTAAATTTAGTCAATCACAAATTTGGCAAAAAAGAAAAAATGACGAAAAAAAGTGGTTATGCACAAAAATACATATAAAATATTGTGAAAAATATAGATGACTATCAGGATTGTATTTATAGAAATCCATGTTATAATAGTAGTAAGTGTAAGGGCTTACACTTCGGGAAAAGAAATGAAAGGAAGTGTGAATTATGAATATCTATGACATAGCAAAATTAGCAGGCGTTTCTATTGCAACCGTATCCAGAGTAGTGAATGACAGTCCGAAAGTCAGTGAGAAGACAAAAGAAAAGGTTCGCAGAATTATGGAAGAAAACCATTACACACCGAATGTATTTGCCAGAGGACTCGGTTTGAATTCCATGAAGACGGTCGGTCTGGTCTGCCCGGATGTTTCGGATGCTTATATGGCTAATGCGGTAGCCTATCTGGAGAAAAATCTGAGAGGATATGGATATGATTGTATTCTGTACTGCAGTGGGTATGACAGCGAAGATAAACGTCAGGCAGTGGAATTGATTCTGAACAAGCGGATCGATGCACTTGTACTGGTCGGATCCAATTATGCGGGAGAAGGCGATGAGGATATTTCTTATATTAAAGAAGTGGCTCAACAGATTCCTGTATTTATGATAAATGGCTATATAGAAGGTGATAATATTTATTGTACCATTGCAGATGATTATCAGGCTGTTTATGATGCCACAGAGGAACTGATTTTCTCCGGAAGGAAGAGGATTCTGTATCTGAGCAATTCTCATTCATTCAGTGCCATGCAGAAGCTGAAAGGATATGAGGATGCACTGCGGGCTCATCAGATGCCTATTTACGAAGACTTAAAGCTATATACAGAAAATTCCATTCATACTGTCAAAGATATGCTGATCATGCAGAGACATCTTGATTTTGACAGCGTGGTTGCTACTGAGGACGGTCTTGCAGTAGGCGTGCTGAAGTATGCCAGAGCCCGGGGGATTGATGTACCGGGAGAAATAAGTGTCATAGGATATAATAATTCTGAACTTTCTATCAGTTGCGAGCCTGAACTGACCACAGTAGACGCCAGAGGTGAGATACTGTGCAAGACAGCTATTGATTCTATGATGGCATTATTAGGCGGAGAAGAGATCAGACGGAAAACAACGATTAAATGTTATCTTATCAAGAGGAAAACAACTGATTTCTGATTTCTTCATTTATGAAAGCTATGTTTCCCCGGGGAAAATGCAAAACTCTCCGGGCAAAATGGAGGTATAAAAATATGAAAGCATTTATGGATAAAGATTTTCTTCTGAGCACAGAGACAGCTCAGGAATTGTATCACAATTTTGCAGCAAAGGTTCCGGTTCTGGACTACCACTGCCATATTAATCCGCAGGAGATTGCGGAAGACAGAAAGTTTGAAAATATCACACAGGTATGGCTGGGCGGTGACCATTACAAATGGCGCCAGATGCGTTCCAATGGTGTGGATGAATATTACATCACCGGCAGTGCTCCGGATCGCGAAAAGTTCCAGAAATGGGCAGAGACGCTTGAGAAAGCAATCGGTAATCCGCTGTATCACTGGAGTCATCTGGAACTGCAGAGATTTTTCGGCTATCACGGTGTTCTGAATGGTGAGACTGCAGAAGAAGTATGGAATCTGTGCAATGCAAAGCTGCAGGAGGATGGTATGAGTGTGCGCAACCTGATCCGTCAGTCCGGTGTAACTCTGATTTGTACAACAGATGATCCGGCTGATGATCTGAGATGGCATAAGCTGCTGGCTGAAGATGAAAGTTTTGATGTACAGGTACTTCCAGCATGGCGTCCGGATAAAGCGATGAATCTGGAAAAACCGGATTATCTGGAATATCTGGAAAAGCTGGGAAATGTTGCCGGTGTAACCATCAAGTCATTTGCTGATCTGAAAGTGGCTTTGACAAATCGTCTGGAGTTCTTTGATTCTATGGGCTGCCGTGCTTCCGACCACGCTCTGGAATATGTGATGTATGTACCGGCTTCTGATGCAGAGATTGAAGATATTTTTGCAGAACGTATGCTGGGTGCACAGATCACCAGAGAAGATGAACTGAAATTTAAAACTGCATTTATGATTTTTGTTGCGGGAGAATACAGCCGTCTGGGATGGGTGATGCAGCTGCATTATGGATGTAAACGTGACAATAACACAACGATGTATAACAAACTGGGACCAGATACAGGTTATGACTGCATCAATAACTATGCACCGTCCAGTGAGACAGCAGATTTCCTGAATGCTGTCAATGAAGCCGGTAACCTGCCGAAAACCATTCTGTACAGCCTGAACCCCAATGATGATGAAGCTCTGGGTACTATTCTGGGATGCTTCCAGGATTCCAGTGCCATTGGAAAAATTCAGCAGGGTTCTGCATGGTGGTTCAATGACAATAAGACCGGCATGATGAAACAGATGACTTCACTGGCCAACCTGGGGCTGCTGGGCAACTTCATCGGTATGCTGACTGACTCCAGAAGCTTCCTCTCCTATCCGAGACATGAATACTTCCGCAGAATCCTCTGTGAATTGGTCGGCGGCTGGGTAGAAAACGGAGAATATCCGAAAGATATGAAAGCACTGGAGAAGATTATCAAAGGAATATCTTATAACAACGCAGTAAGATACTTTGGATTTGATCTGGAAACAAAATAAATACGAAATGGGAACTAATATTTCCCCGGGGAAAATGTAAAACTCCCCGGGGAAATATTATTATTTGAAATACATTTGTTTGATATGTTCCACCGGCATTTCCTGTCCGGTCCACAGACGAAATGCTTCAGCACCCTGATACAGCAGCATGTACATGCCATTGAATGTTTTGCATCCGGCTTCTTTTGCCTGTCTGAGCAGGAGGGTTTCTCGTGGATTGTAGATAACATCAGCTACGGTCAGTTCCGGGTGAAGCAGAGAAACGTCCGGAAGGATGGTGGCATCGGCATACGGTGCCATTCCCACGGATGTACCGTTTACCAGCAGATCGGAAGTGTCCAAGGAGTGTTTCAGTGCTGTTGTGTCCTGCTGTTCGAACAGTTGAACCTGAGCAGAGGTCCGCTGATTCAGGTTGTCGGTGAGTTTGACGGCACGGTTCCAGAAACGGCTGGTAGGACGGGCAAAGATGTTCAGTTTCTTAACCCCGTCCAGGGCTGCCTGAACTGCAATGGCGGTGGCGGCACCTCCCATTCCCATAAGAGTAACATTTTTGTCGGGGACGGAAAATCCGGCTTCTTCGGCGGAACGCCAGAACCCGATGCCGTCAGTATTATGCCCGGTCAGTTTACCGTCAGTATGTACGACAGTGTTGACTGCTCCGATCAGTGAAGCCGCAGGGGAAAGTTCATCGCAAAGCTGTGCCATACGGTTTTTGCAGGGCATAGTGAGATTAAATCCCGCAATCCCGGCAGCCTTCAGCCCTGCAACAGCTGTCTCCAGCTGTTCTTCTCCCACATCAAAACAAAGATAAACAAGATCAAGACCAAGCTGACGGAAGCTTTCATTATGCATCAGTGGTGATATACTATGTTTCACAGGGGTCCCCAGTAGACCGGTGAATCCTGTATGTCCGGTAATTGGTATTGTCATGATAAACTCCTTATTATATAATGATATGATACAAGGGTCAAAAGGTATTTTGAACCTACCTATCTGTATCATACCACAGTTAATTATTGAAAGAAAAGAGGATTTCTATGAAAACTATCAGAATAAGAGAAATTGAAATCGGTGCAGGTATGCCGAAAATATGTGTTCCGGTCACAGGTGTGACAGAGTCGGAGATTCTGGAGCAGACGGCACAGGCAGTGGAAAAACAGCCGGATCTGCTGGAGTGGAGAGCTGATTTTTTTGAGTCTTTGACCGAACAGGAGAAAGTCTATGAATTGGCAGGAAAAATGAGGGATATTTTACAGAATATTCCTATGATATTTACAGTCCGTACATCACGTGAGGGTGGTAACTGCCACATTTCCACAGATGATTATATTAGTCTGCTGAGTCAGGCTGCGGAAAATCCGGAAATAGATTTGATTGATGTGGAACTGTATCGGGATGTGCCGCAGATGAAGGAGTTAATTGCCGGACTCCGGGAGAAAGGAAAAAAAGTTATTGCTTCTAATCATCATTTTGACCGTACCCCGGTGCGGACAACGATGGAAAGAATTCTGGCGGAAATGGATGATTCCGGGGCCGATATCCGGAAGCTGGCGGTGATGCCGGGCAGTCCTGAAAATGTGCTGGACCTTCTGTATGCCACTTCTCATGCCAACTGGTCAGGAAAGGCTCCCGTGATTACTATGTCCATGGGTCCCTTGGGTTCCATTTCACGTATCAGCGGCCAGATTTTCGGTTCTGCCGTAACATTTGGAACGGTGGGAGAAGCTTCGGCACCCGGTCAGCTTGCAATCGATGAATTGCGAATAATCATGAAAATTCTGAAACTGTAGGAAAGTGTGTCGAGAGATTTTCTCTTACCTGTTCCCTTGTTTTGACAAAATAAGCACCCTCTATCCCCTATAATGATATTTGCTTCTTCCAGTAAGTACGTATTCAACAGGGATAGGGGGTGTTTTGTGTATTATGAGGTATTCCTTGATGTCCTGTTCGTGATGAATTTCCTGATGGATTACTTCCTGCTTCGGTTAACATGCCGTCTGATTCACAGTTCTGCCACACTGTGGAGAAGTCTGCTGGGAGCCCTGATCGGTGCTGTGGGTATCTGCCTGATAGCCCTGCGGCCGGGAAGCAGGATACTGAATACGATACTGGTACATGTGGTAATAAATACGTTGATGGTAAGGCTTGGATGTAATCTGAAAACTGTCAGAGAAATTCTGAAAGGAGTACTGATTCTCTATATCTGTTCCTTCCTGCTGGCTGGCATGATGCTGTTTCTGCAGAGCAGAATGGAAATGAGAGAAATCAAAATGGTATTGCTAGCAGGTTCCATCAGTTATCTGTTTCTTGCAGCAGGTATACGGGTATATACCCGGAAAGAGAAAAATGAAAATTGTACGTATCAGGTATGCCTTTATGAAGGAGATAAATCCAGAAAAGGAATGGCACTTTTAGATACGGGAAACGGGCTGACAGATCCAGTTAATGGAAAACCGGTGAATGTGATTCGCCGGGAAATGCTGAACGGATTACTTGCAGATACAATACTGGATTCACTGGATCATTTTTCGGAGAAATGTTCAGATGAGGACTTTGGAAATCTTTTCCCGCATTTTGTGCCATTTTCCAGTCTGGGCTGCACCAGCGGACTGCTGGTGGCAATTACGATAGATTATTTAAGCCTGGAAATACAGGGAAAAAATAAAAAAATCTCTCGTCCTGTAGTGGCATTTTCCGATGAAGAAACCGTATTTCCCGAGAATTATCAGATGATTCTGCATCCAAATCTAATAGACAGTTAGGAGGAATTATTATGATGCAAGCAATGTTACCCAGTCATTTTCACCTTCGGATGCTCCCTACATTCTCCAGGGTAGTGTGGAAACGTCCGGGAGAATTATATTATATAGGGGGAGCAGATGTACTTCCTGCCCCGTTGACTCCGCAGGAGGAAACAGAAGTAATCCAGCAGCTTACGGCTGAGGGATGTGAGGAAGAAACTCAAAAAGCCCGCTCCAGTCTGATTGAACATAATTTGCGGCTGGTAGTATATATTGCACAGAAATTTGATAATACAGGTGTGGGGATGGAAGATTTGATTTCTATTGGTACGATTGGCCTGATTAAAGGAATCAATACCTTCAATCCGGAAAAAAATATTAAACTTGCTACCTATGCATCCCGCTGTATTGAAAATGAGATTCTCATGTATCTGCGGCGCAACAGTAAGACAAGAGTGGAGGTGTCCATCGATGAACCGCTGAATGTGGACTGGGATGGCAATGAACTGCTGCTCTCTGACATTCTGGGCACTGATGAAGATGTGATTTATCGGGATCTGGAACATGAAGTGGAATGCAAGCTTCTTGGCAAGGCAATCAATAAATTATCCCAGAGGGAGAAGACGATCATCTGCTTGCGATTTGGTCTGAATCAGCCGGATGGAAAAGAAAAGACGCAGAAAGAAGTGGCGGATATGCTGGGAATTTCCCAATCTTATATTTCCAGGCTGGAAAAGAGAATTATGCGCCGACTGAAAAAGGAAATTGTGCGCTACGAATAAATGTAGTAAAAGTCAAAATAAAGTACTTTTATGTAATATTTGCAGAGGAAATCCTCTGAATAGTGTAGTATAATATTTATATCATATGACACTGTTCAGAGGAATTTTGTCCAAATAGAATACAAACAAAGGAGAAGGCATTATGAGTATGGAAAAATATCGTATGGAATCTTGCCCGGTGTGTAAAAAAGAAGCTGTTGTTCAGGGAGATAAGTTCAGAATTTCCGTCCTGACACCGGCACTGATTCGTCTGGAGTATGAGGAAAATGGAAATTTTGAAGACAGAGCAACCCAGTCTGTTCTGAACAGAGATTTTCCGGTTCCGGAATTTCAGGTTGTGGAAAATGAAGAAGAGTTGGCTGTTTTTACGGAGGTTCTGGAACTGCATTATGACCGCCGTGTATTTTCTGCCAGTGGTCTGAGTATCCGTGTCAATGGAGGTGGCGGCGGCTGGGGACGTACCTGGCATTTCGGTGAAGAACCTGAAGATCTGGGTGGTACAGCTCGTACTCTTGATATGACAGATGGAGCCAATGTGCTGAACCCGGCAATGTTCTCCAAAGGAAAGACCGATCTGGTGGAAAGAACGCTGGGGAAAATTCCCATGGAGCATGGTGTGTTGTCAAGAAATGGTTTTTCTGTGATTGATGACAGCCATTCGATGGTATTGACAGAAGATGGATGGATTGAGCCGAGAAAACAGGGAATCGTAGATTTGTATTTCTTTGGGTATGGTCATCGCTATCTGGAATGTCTGAAAGATTTTTATCATCTCTGTGGAAAAACACCGCTGCTTCCCCGTTATGCCATGGGAAACTGGTGGAGCCGTTATCATCGTTACACACAGGATGAGTATCAGGAACTGGTGGAACGTTTTGAGAAAGAAGAACTTCCATTCTCTGTTGCCGTTGTGGATATGGACTGGCATCTGGTGGATGATGTGGATCCCAAATACGGCAGTGGCTGGACCGGATATACATGGAACAAGAATTTCTTCCCGGATCCGAAAGCATTTATGCAGTGGCTTCATGAACATGGAATGAAAATCACACTGAATGTACATCCGGCAGATGGTGTCCGTGCATTTGAAGAGCCATACAAACGTGTGGCAGAGCAGATGGGAATTGACCCGGAAAGTGAGATTCCGGTACAGTTTGATCCGGCAGATCCACATTTTATGGAGGTTTATCTGAAAGATCTTCATCATCCGCTGGAAGAGGAAGGTGTAGACTTCTGGTGGCTGGACTGGCAGCAGGGTACTGTGACAAAAGTTCCGGGGCTTGATCCGCTTTGGATGCTGAATCATTATCATTATCTGGACAGCTGCTGGAAAGGCAGCAGATCGCTGACATTTTCCAGATATGCCGGTGTGGGAAGTCATCGGTATCCGGTGGGCTTTTCCGGAGATACTGTTATTTCCTGGGACAGCCTGAACTTCCAGCCTTATTTTACCAGCACAGCCAGCAACATCGGTTATGGATGGTGGAGCCACGACATCGGTGGCCATATGATGGGTGTGCGTGATGATGAACTGATGGCAAGATGGGTACAGTTTGGTGTATTCTCTCCGATCAATCGTCTTCATAGTACCGACAATCCATTTAATGGAAAAGAACCCTGGAATTTTGATAAGATTACGCAGAGTGTGATGGAAGAATATCTGCGGCTGCGCCATGGCATGGTTCCTTATCTGTATACCATGAACCGCAGAGCTCATGTGGATGATCTGCCGCTGATCCAGCCGCTGTATTATCTGGAGCCGGAGAAAAAAGAAGCATATGAAGTTCCCAATGAGTATTATTTTGGATCAGAACTTCTGGTTTCCCCGATTACCGAACCTCAGGATACGGTGGCCAGATCTGCAAAGGCAAAAACCTGGATTCCGGAAGGCCTCTGGGCAGATTTCTTCCAGGGCACCGTATATCGTGGCGGACGCATGCTGAATCTCTGGAGAGGTGTGGAAGATATGCCGGTTTTGATGAAAGCAGGAGCTATCATTCCTATGAAAAATATGGATATGTTCGACAACTGTGTGGATAATCCGAAAGATATGGAGATTCGTGTATTCCCGGCAGAAGACGGAAGCTTTACCCTGTGGGAGGACGCAGGAGATACCGCACAGGATGCTGAGGAAAACTGGGCTGCAACACAGCTGACATTCACCGGGGGAAGCAAAGATGAATTTGTCATTGGAAAAGCCCTGGGCAACCTGGCTGTGATACCAGAGGAAAGAAGCTGGAAAATCGTATTTACCGCTGTGGAAAATACAGAAGTAATCGTTACCGCTGATGGTGATGTGGTAAAATGTGCCGTTACATACGACAAAGAAAAATCTATGCTGACCGTGAAAATTCCTCAGACTTCTGTGGAAAAAGAAATCTGCGTGGCATTTCCTCAGGGACTTGCAATGGCAGAACCGAAACTTGAAGAGAGTTGCCGCCGGATACTGAATAAAGCACAGATTTCCTACGATCAGAAGTCAACAGCAATGGAAAATATTTGCAGAGAGGGAAGAGAATCCGTAGCTTCACTGGCTGCCATGGGGCTGAACCCGGCGGTATTTGGTGCCCTCTGTGAAATCCTGACTGCTCAGTAAGTACGCCGAAGTGTACTTGAATCAAGATAAAGAGTTTTACGTCTTTTGTCAAGGCGTAAAACTTTTTTTATTTTTGGGAGAAGTGAATAGATAAAAGTGCAGATGAGAATCATCTTTATTGAACACAGTATTTTTGAATATCTATGATACAAAGATTTCAGGAGGATTCTTATTATGGCACTTAACAAAGTTGAAATCTGCGGGGTCAATACGGCAAAACTGCCGGTGCTCAGCAATGAAGAGAAAGAATTGCTCTTTGAGAGAATCAAACAGGGGGATCAGGAAGCCAGAGAACTGTATATCAAAGGAAATCTGCGCCTGGTTCTGAGTGTAATCCGAAGATTCGGCAGTTCTAATGAAAACGCAGATGATTTATTTCAGATTGGATGTGTAGGGCTGATTAAAGCTATTGATAATTTTGATACCACCCTGAATGTGAAGTTTTCTACTTATGCAGTTCCTATGATTATTGGAGAGATTCGAAGATATCTCAGAGACAACAATGCAATCCGTGTCAGCCGCTCACTGCGTGATATTGCCTATAAAGCGATTTATGCGAAAGAAAATTATATGCGGCAAAATCTCAGGGAACCCACCATCATGGAAATCGCATCTGAAATCGGAATCGATAAAGAAGAAATTGTGTATGCACTGGATGCTATTCAAAGTCCGGTAAGCCTTTATGAACCGGTTTACACAGAAGGCGGTGATACGTTGTATGTGATGGACCAGGTCAGTGACAAAAAAAATAAAGAAGAAAACTGGGTGGAAAATCTGGCACTCCGGGATGCCATATACAGGCTTAATGACAGGGAACGCCAGATTATTCATCTCCGTTTTTTTGAAGGAAAAACCCAGATGGAAGTTGCCAATGAAATCGGGATTTCACAGGCACAGGTCAGCCGGCTGGAAAAAAATGCCCTGAAAAGTATGAGGAATTACTTAAATGGCTGAACAATCACCAGGTTCCGTCTGAAGGATCAGCACCATATCGGCCTTCCAGATATTGTTTGAAGTAGGTTTCATCTTTCCTTACTTTTTCGCCGTTTTCCTTCAGGAACAATGCAAGTATGTATAGAGAAGAAGAACCGTCTTCTTTTCTGGCAGTCAGCCATATCTCATCCCGGCGGAAGATACGGTTATTCATATTAGAATTCTCATGGGTGGCAGTCAGCAGCTGAGCACCTTCGGATTGATTGTCGGAGGCAGACGCCAGACGATACAGATAGCCCAGTACTTTGGGATGCAGATGAATCTCAGGATCATCTGCAAGAAGCAGTGCTTTCTGCTTTTTCGCACAGAGCATACAGGAAAGCAGGGAAATAAGCTGCCGTGTGCCGGTTGACTCTTCCTCCCATGAAAGTTGGACAGAATTGCCGGAGTTTTTGTGGGTCAGTACAATTGTTTTGGAAGTTTCTCCGATATCGACAATATCAGGACAGAGGGTTTTCAGGTGACTGACCAGAGATTCTTTTAAATCTGCGGTCTGAAGCACTTCTTCTATATATGTAAGATCGGGAGCATCGGAAGAAAAGAAAATCATATTCCGAAAATAAGTAAGGACGGCATGGATCTGTGAATCCTTAACCCTGGTACCGAGAAAATACAAAAGCGGCGTCTCATCATTCAGAAGAGATACATCAGTATGCTCCCATGCTTCACAGAGGAAAACCCCATCCTGATCCCGGTCAAAAAGAACATCAAACGAATCATCATCCAGATGCCGGCCAAAAAGATTCTCTTCAAGGACAGAATTTTGCAGGAGCTTCAACTGATACTCATATTCATCTTCCCCCATGCGAAAAAGCATATCAAATTCAACCGGTGACCTGCGGCAGACATCATCAAAACAGAAACAGGGAAACTCCTCCCTGTCTGAAGTACCTTCCAGAACCAGACTGCGAAGATACCAGATAGCCTTCAGAAAATTTGATTTGCCGCTTCCGTTGGGGCCATAAAGAGCAGCCATGGGAAGCATACCTAAACCATCTGAACTTCTGTATAAATGCTCAGGAAATTCAGTAATCTTAGCCTCCGAAAGATCCAGAGTAGCCGTATCACGGAAATTTCGGAAATTAGTAACAGAAAATTGAATCAGCATGAAAAACCTCCTTAATTTGTTTTGTTGGAAGGGGACAGAGATTCTCCTGTTCGATTCCAAAACGAAACAAAATGCGCCCGGGAAAAATGTATGTTGAACCTTTATTCAAAATAGCAGATGTTTTAATAATTGATATTTTAAGAAAGTGTATAACATATATTATGCCGCTGTGACTTATGTTACGTTAGGAAAAGAACAGGAAACTTCATATCATTTTTTCAGAAGCATTGGGGAAAGTGAGTCCGAAGATCCGACGCTTACGGAGACTTTGGCGCGAAGGCTTTCCTGAGCGTCAATTTAGTCGTAGTTAGCGGCTAGCTGAGGAGGAACGGCCTGCTTCTGAAAAAATGATATGAAGTTTCCGTCCCTTTTTTTATAATTATATCACACGGGATACAGGAAATTCAATAAAATGAGAGATTTTTCCTCGCAATTCACAGGCTTTTCAGACATTCCTTTTCCTCTATTTCTACCAGTATGATATCTTCTCCTATCTGGCAGATACATTCCCAGGGGATGCAGAATTCGCTGTCTCTGCCGAAGATACCGCAGATGCGTCCGGGACCGGGGACGATCAGGTGGGTGATTTTTCCGGTTTTGCAGTCGAATTCCACATCAACAGGACAGCCCATGCTTCTGCAGGTACAGGAATTAATGATTTCTTTTTGTTTTAGTTCACAAACACGCATAAAAATCTCCTGTTTTTCTTGACGTTTGATTTGCAATTATATTATGATGAAATTAAAGTGGTAATACCTTAAAACCAAAGAAATGTACGTGAGTAAAATTAAGAGGAAAGTAGAGGTAGTGTTATGAAGTGTCCTTATTGTAATCAGGATAATACGCGCGTGGTAGATTCCCGCCCGGTGGATGAGAATACAGCGATTCGCCGCCGCCGCATGTGTGATGAGTGTGGAAAACGTTTTACTACATATGAAAAGGTGGAGACGATTCCTTTGATTGTAATTAAGAAAGATCAGAACCGTGAGCAGTATGATCGTTCAAAAATTGAAGCAGGAGTACTTCGTGCCTGCCATAAGAGACCAGTGTCAGCGGAGCAGATTCATGAGCTGGTAGATGCTGTTGAGACGGAAATATTTAATATGGAAGAAAGAGAAATTCCCAGTTCCGTGATTGGTGAAATTGTCATGGATAAGCTGAAAGATCTGGAGGCAGTAGCCTATGTAAGATTTGCTTCCGTATACCGTGAATTCAAAGATGTGAACACATTTATGGATGAATTGAAAAAAATGATGAAATAATGTCTTTAGGATTTGACAAATTCGTACGAATGAGATACAATTTGTACATTCCATGGCAGTTTAAAGCTTTAAAGTAATGCTGTGGTTAATTAACGTATGGAATGCTGATTGGAAGAAGATTCAGACCGGCTCATACGGAAGGATAGGAGAGAAAACAATGAAAAAGATTATTGCAATGGTTACTGCTATGATGCTTACCGCTTCTATGGCAGCATGTGGTTCAGGAAAAGCAGACAGTTCAGCAGATGCGGCTTCCACAGAGGATACTGCAAAGGAAGCACCTGCAGAAAGTGGCGCAGCAGAGGAAGAGAATGATGCGGAAGCATCGGAAGGGGAATCTTCCGGTGAAGTGTATCAGATCGGTATCTGCCAGCTGGTTCAGCATGAAGCTCTGGATGCGGCTACTCAGGGATTTAAAGATGCCCTGGTTGAAAAACTGGGTGAAGAAAATGTGGAATTTGACGAGCAGAATGCTTCGGGTGATTCCGCCACATGTGCAACGATTATTAATCAGTTCGTATCTTCAGATGTGGATCTGATTCTTGCCAATGCCACACCGGCACTGCAGGCGGCACACGCAGGAACTGCTGATATTCCGATTCTCGGTACATCTGTAACAGATTATGCAACCGCACTGGAAATCGATAACTGGGAAGGAACAACAGGCATGAATATTTCCGGAACCTGTGATCTGGCTCCACTTGCTGAACAGGCAGCGATGCTGAATGAATTGTTCCCGGATGCTAAAAATGTAGGTCTGCTGTACTGCTCTGCAGAAGCAAACTCTGCTTATCAGGCAAACACCATCCGCACTTCCCTGGAAGAGATGGGTTACACATGCACAGATTACACATTTGCGGATTCCAACGATATCGCTTCTGTAGCAACCAATGCAGCAGCAGAATGTGATGTTATTTATGTACCTACAGATAATACAGCAGCTTCAAACACAGAAGTTATCAACAATGTGTGTCTGCCGGCAGGTGTTCCGATTATTGCCGGTGAAGAGGGTATCTGCGCAGGATGTGGTGTTGCTACACTGTCTATCAGCTACTATGACATTGGATACAAAGCTGGTGAAATGGCATATGAAATCCTGGCAAATGGCGCAGATGTAAGTACAATGGCAGTTGAAACAGCAGAAAATGTAACAAAGAAATATGATGCAGACAGATGCAAAGAACTGAATATTGAAATTCCGGAAGGTTATGAAGCTATCGCAAAGTAATGATGGTATGAAAGGCTTGACGGAGCAGGCGGCAGAGGATGATCCTTTGCCGCCTTTGCTAGTATATTAGATAGGAGGAAAAACTGTGGAGATTATTAAACTTTTAAATGCTCTGCCGGGAGCCTGTGCACAGGGGCTGATCTGGGGAATCATGGCAATTGGGGTATATATTACCTACAAAATTCTGGATCTGGCAGATTTGACTGTAGATGGAACCATGTGTACCGGTGGTGCCGTCTGTATCGTGATGATGCTGAAAGGCTATCCTGTTGGTGCAGCACTGATCTGTGCATTTATTGCCGGCATGCTGGCAGGATTTGTTACCGGTGTTTTACATACCATGATGGGGATTCCGGCAATTCTGGCGGGAATTCTGACTCAGTTGGGTCTGTATTCTATCAACCTGAGAATTATGGATAATAAATCCAATCAGGCAATCAGTGTGGATAAGTATGATTTGATGGTTTCCCTCCGGTTTATCAAAGGGGTACCATTTTATAAGAACACATTATTTATTGTGGCGATTGTGATTCTTATTCTGATTGGAATCCTATACTGGTTTTTTGGTACAGAACTGGGATGTGCTATCCGCTCCACCGGTTCCAATGAAAAGATGGCCTGTGCCCAGGGAATCAATACGAATTTCTGCAAAATCCTGGGTCTGATGATCTCTAATGGTATTGTTGCATTTGCCAGTGGTCTTTACGCACAGTATCAGGGATTTGCCGATGTCAATGCGGGACGTGGTGCGATTGTGATTGGTCTGGCTGCAGTTATTATCGGTGAAGTCGTTTTCGGTAAAATATCATCGAATTTTGGAATTCGTCTGTTTTCAGTTGCCCTGGGTGCTATTATTTACTATGTAGTTCTGCAGATCGTGCTCTGGCTGGGACTGAATTCCAACGACCTGAAACTGCTTTCTGCTATTGTAGTGGCAATATTCCTTGCAATTCCGGTTATGATGGAAAAATGGAACACAAAACGTGCTTATACAGAAGGAGGTAACCGCTGATGCTGATGATTAGTAATGTGGAAAAGACCTTTAACAAAGGCACAATCAATGAAAAAAAGGCTCTGAACGGTGTAAATCTGGAATTAAAAGATGGTGATTTTGTAACTGTTATCGGAGGAAATGGTGCCGGAAAATCGACCATGTTGAATATGATCGCCGGTGTATATCCGATTGATAAAGGCAAAATCATTTTGAATGGTGAAAACATTTCTCAGTGGCCGGAACATAAACGTGCAAAGTTTCTGGGACGTGTATTTCAGGATCCCATGATGGGAACCGCCGCAGATATGGAAATTCAGGAGAATCTTGCTTTGGCATATCGCCGGGGTATGAAGCGTGGAATGAAATGGGCCATAACGAAAGAGGAAAAGGTAAAGTATAAAGAGGCACTGAAACAGCTGGGACTGGGCCTGGAAGAGCGTATGACCAGTAAAGTGGGACTCCTTTCCGGAGGGCAGAGACAGGCACTTACCCTTTTGATGGCATCTTTGAGAAAACCGGAACTGCTGCTTCTGGATGAGCACACGGCTGCATTGGATCCGAAGACAGCGGCCAAGGTGCTGGCACTGACAGAAAAGATTATCGAAGAGCAGAAACTGACAGCTCTGATGATCACACATAATATGAAGGATGCGATTCGTCTGGGAAATCGTCTGATCATGATGCATGAAGGACGGATCATCTATGATGTGTCCGGAGAGGAAAAGAAAAACCTGAAGGTACATCAGCTTCTTGAAAAATTTGAACAGGCCAGCGGAGAAGAATTTGCCAATGACCGTATGATGCTTGGAAATTAATAAAAGATTGATTTTCACAGGGTAAGGTGGTAAACTTTACCTAACATGGTCAAGGAGGCAATTATTATGAGAACATTTGAAAAATCTTCCAAACTGGATAATGTCTTATACGATGTAAGGGGGCCTGTCGTAGAAGAAGCAGCCAGAATGGAAGCCAGTGGACTGAATATTCTCAAACTGAATATCGGTAATCCGGCTCCGTTTGGGTTCAATGCACCGGAAGAGGTTATTCTGGATATGCGGCAGTCTCTCTGGGATTGCCAGGGATATTCAGATTCAAAAGGTCTGTTTTCAGCCAGAAAAGCAATTATGCAGTATTGTCAGCTGAAAAAAATACCTGGAGTTACGATGGACGATATCTATACAGGAAACGGAGTCAGTGAACTGATCAATCTGTGTATGCAGGCATTGCTGAATGATGGAGATGAGATCCTGATTCCGGCTCCCGATTATCCTTTGTGGACTGCCACAGCTACACTGGCAGGCGGGAAGGCTGTTCATTATATCTGTGATGAAGAATCCGACTGGTATCCGGACATTGAAGATATGAGAAGTAAGATTACAGATAAAACAAAGGCAATCGTTATTATCAATCCCAATAACCCCACAGGGGCTTTATATCCCCGGGAGATACTTGAGGAGATTGTAAAGCTGGCACAGGAATTCGGGCTGATTATTTTTTCAGATGAGATTTATGATCGTCTGGTGATGGATGGTCTGCAGCATATCTCGATTGCATCGATTGCTCCGAAAGATGTGTTCTGTGTCACATTCAGCGGACTTTCCAAGTCACACATGATTGCCGGATTCCGCGTAGGATGGATGGTACTCAGCGGCAATAAAGAACAGGCAGCCGGATATATTGAGGGACTGAAAATGCTCTCCAACATGCGTCTGTGCTCCAATGTTCCTGCCCAGTCCATCATACAGACTGCACTGGGCGGTTATCAGAGCGTAGAAGAATATCTGGTACCGGGCGGAAGAGTCTATGAACAGAGAGAATGCATCTACAGGCTGCTGAATGATATCCCGGGTGTGACTGCCAAGAAACCAAAAGCAGCCTTTTATATCTTCCCCAAACTTGATATTGAGAAGTTCAATATTCATGACGACGAGCAGTTCGCACTCGACCTGCTGAGAGAGAAGAGAATCCTGGTTGTACATGGAGGCGGATTTAACTGGCATACACCGGATCATTTCCGCGTGGTATACCTGCCTCGGGTAGCGGATCTGGAAAAAGCAACAAGAAAACTGGGCGAATTCCTGGATGGATACAGACAGAAATAAAAAGGAGAAGGTTCAGGGGTGACTCGGGGTGACCCCTGAACCTTCTCCTTTTTATTCCTGTACATGATCCAGTCCCTGTGCGAGAATGGTAGCCACATGGGCATCAGCGAGAGAATAATAAACCGTTTTTCCGTCCCGACGGAATTTGACCAGAGAGGACTGCTTCAGTACACGAAGCTGATGGGAGATGGCACTTTGTGTCATTCCGAGCAGCTCTGCGATATCGCAGACGCACAATTCTCCGCCGGAAAGTGCATAAAGAATGCGGATCCGGGTAGGATCGCCAAAAACCTTGTATAAATCTGCAAGTTTGTAAAGCACCTCATCAGCCGGTGCTTCCGTTGGAAGATGGGGATGATGATGGTGACAAACGTCACAAAGTTCGATCATGGATTCCAGATCGGTTAAATTCTGATATTGATTCATATTTACACCTGATTTCAATTCGAGTATACTCCTATTATTAGGTTATCGTTACTGGTAAGTGTAACGGAAAATCAGAAATCGGTCAAGCATAAAGTCAAAAATCAAAAAATTGCAAAAAAGTCTTGCACTTTTATCACTTTTCGTGTATGATACTTTACAACGTTAGTTAGTGAAATTGCACCGATTACGACGATGTATCGCAATGGGTGTTTTTTGCTTTATAGGAGGAGATATTATGTCAGATAATGAAATGATGAACCTGGATGAGATGGGTGCATTGAAAGTGGATATGAAAAAATGGGAGGAGGAGCTGATGAAGAGTCATCGGATCGATCCGAATCTCTATCTGGAGTATGATGTTAAAAGAGGTCTGCGTGACTCAGCCGGAAAAGGTGTCCTCACCGGTTTGACAGAGATATCCGATGTGTGTGCCTATAATTTGATTAATGGACGTCAGATTCCGGCAGAAGGAAGTCTGTATTATCAGGGAATCAATATATATGATATTGTGAATGGGCTTGAAGGAAGAAAGTTCGGTTTTGAAGAGACCATATATCTTCTGTTATTTGGAAAACTTCCCAATAAAACGCAGATGGACAATTTTTTAAATACATTGTTTGAACTGCAGTGCCTCAGTGGTCGTTTTGTGCGTGATGTTGTCATGAAAGCATCGAATGCAAATATTATGAATGCCATGCAGCGGTGTGTGCTGACGCTTTACACGTATGACAGCAATCCTGAAGATATTTCTGTCGGCAATGTATTGCGGCAGGCATTGGGCTTGATTGCGAAGCTGCCGCTGATCGCTGTATATTCCTATCATGCTTACCGTCATTTCCGAAAAGATGAGATGCTGTTTATCCGCAATCCTGAGAAGGGACTCTCTCTCGCAGAGAATATGCTGCTGATGCTCAGACCAAGCGGTCAGTATACAGAACTGGAGGCAAAAGTTCTCGATATTGCACTGGTTCTCCATGCAGAGCACGGCGGTGGTAATAACTCTACATTTACCAACCATGTAGTGACTTCTTCCGGTACAGATACTTATTCTGCCATTGCCGCATCCATTGGGTCATTGAAAGGACCTCGTCACGGTGGTGCCAACCTGAAAGTTCAGAATATGTTTGATGACATCAAAGCCCATATCAACGACTGGACAAATGAAGAAGAAGTATCCGCTTATCTTGATAAGATTCTGAACAAACAGGCTTTTGACCGTACAGGTCTGATTTATGGTATGGGCCATGCGGTTTATACACTTTCTGACCCACGAGAAGTGATCCTGAAAAAGTATGCGAAAGAACTGGCAGAAGAAAAAGGACTGATGGAAGAATTTGCACTGTATGATATGGTAGAGCGGCTTGCAGGACAGCAGATTATGGAGCATAGAAAGTTATTTAAAAATGTCTGTGCCAATGTTGACTTTTACAGTGGATTTGTTTACAGTATGTTGGGTATTCCTCAGGAATTGTTTACACCGCTTTTTGCTATTGCACGTATGTCAGGATGGAGTGCACACCGTCTGGAAGAACTGGTGAATGCAGGAAAAATTATTCGTCCGGCTTATAAATATGTGGGAAAACACCTGGAATTTACAGAAATGGAAGAAAGATAGAGATTCAAAGGAGGATGATTTCAATGAAAAAAACAATTTTTGCAAAAAAGGCTCCGGCAGCTGTAGGACCTTATGTACATGCTGTCGGCGCAGAAAATCTGGTATTTACTTCCGGTCAGCTGGGGCTTGATCCGGAAACAGGTCTTTTGCCGGAGGGAATAGAAGCACAGACTCATCAGGCTCTGAAGAATCTGGGAGCTGTCCTGGAAGCAGCAGGTCTGGGATATCAGGATGTGGTACGTACCATGGTATTTCTGGATAATATGGATGATTTTGCAGCAGTTAATCAGATTTATGCAGAATATTTTCAGGGAGAAGCTCCCGCACGTTCCTGTGTGGAAGTTGCCCGTCTGCCTAAGGGCGGTCTGATTGAAATCGAAGCTATTGCTGCAAAATAAATAGAAAAGGGAAATTCGTATGAGTGGTGGAGATATTATTGCAATTTTAATTGCGTTTGTGTGTTATCTTCTGCTAATGATAATTATCGGCGCAATCTATATGAAGAATACCAGCAGTTCGGAAGATTATTTCCTTGGCGGAAGAGGATTGAGCGGCTGGGTGGCAGCCTTGTCTGCACAGGCATCTGATATGAGTGGATGGCTGCTGATGGGACTTCCGGGGGCTGTTTATGCTATGGGTACCGGACAGGCGTGGATCGCCATCGGTTTGTTTCTTGGAACGGTATTTAATTGGGTGTGTATTTCTTCCCGGCTTCGCCGGTATACCATCCGTGCCAACAATTCCATGACACTGCCGGCATATTTTGAGAACCGGTTCCGGGATAAAAAGCGAGTGCTGCTGATGGTTTCATCTGTTGTCATCGTTATCTTTTTCCTGGTCTATACCGCATCTGCTCTTTCAGCAGGAGGAAAGCTGTTTAACTCTGTGTTTGGTGTGGATTATCATGTGGCTCTTGCTATCGGCGCAGTGGTTATTCTTGCCTACACGTTCATGGGAGGATTCATGGCAGTATGTGTGACAGATTTTATTCAGGGAACGCTGATGCTGGTGGGACTTTTGATTGTTCCGATTATTGCCTATGTGCTGGTAGGACCCGGCAACATGACAGAGATTCTGGGACAGACAGGTGTGGAAGGCGGAGCATCTTCTTATCTGAGTCTGTTTATGAATGGAGAACGGCCATATACAGCAGTTGAAATTATTTCTCAGCTTGCCTGGGGGCTTGGATACTGTGGAATGCCGCATATTCTGACCAGATTTATGGCTGTTAAGAACCAGAAAGAATTAAAAAAATCCAGAGTGATTGCGATTGTCTGGGTAGTACTTTCTCTGGGAGCTGCTGTGTGCATCGGTATCATCGGCAGAGCATATCTGTATCCGGTGATTTTGGGAACAGAAGGAACAGCGTCTGCAGAAAGTGTATTTATTGAGACGATTGCTAAAATGTTTACCAGTGATATGAAACTGCCGTTTATCGGAGGAATCTTTCTCTGTGGTATTCTGGCGGCTATTATGTCCACAGCGGATTCACAGCTTCTGGTAACCGCTTCATCGGTGTCAAAGGATATTTACAAAGGAATCCTTAAACCCGGCTCAGATGAAAAGAAAGTCTTGAAAGTAAGCCGTATCACGGTTATCGTGGTATCTGTGCTGGCATTTGCGATTGCATGGAATCCGAATAACAGTATTATGGGACTGGTGTCTAATGCATGGGCAGGACTGGGTTCCGCCTTCGGACCAATCGTACTCATGTCACTGTTCTGGAGAAGAACTAATTTTATCGGAGCTGTGGCTGGTATCGTTTCCGGTGGACTTACTGTTATTATCTGGGATTATATACCTCTTGTGGGAGGACAGACACTGGGAACCGCCACTGGTTTATATTCTCTGGCAGTGGGATTTGCAGTCAGTGTACTGTGTATCGTTATTTTCAGTCTCTGTACAAAGGAACCTTCTAAAGAGATTCTGGCAGAGTTTGATTCTGTAAAAAACTGGAAAGAAAACTAAGGATAAAAACAAAGAAAAGAGTTCCGCTTGCGGGACTCTTTGTTATAGTGCGCCTTGCGGCGCACGTTTCTAATGGGTGAAAGTCCCTAATCCGCCC
>JBJELU010000194.1:0-6056 GCA_051879355.1 Oliverpabstia sp. | reverse complement strand
TCACCAGAAGACCTGCAGGTCTTGCATGAATTCCTACTTCGTCTGTAATTGTGTACTCAAATGTTCTCATTGTTTTTTCCTCCTGATTGCTAATCTTTATGTTTCATCATTGTACTGAAAGAATATCCTGTCCTGCCTTTATGTCACCTTCTGCCATCTGTCTGATTTCTTTATAATCATCTGTATTGCAGACAATGATTGGTGTCGTGCAAAGATATCCTTCTTTCTTAATTGCTTCCATGTCAAAGGTGACCAGAAGATCCCCTTTCTTTACATGCTGTTCCGGACTTACATGGGCTTCAAAATGCTTGCCGCCCAGTTTTACGGTATCGATTCCGATATGAAGTAAAAGCTCGACTCCGGTTTCCGTTGTCATACCAATGGCATGCTTTGTGTCAAATACAGTTTCGATGACACCATCGGCAGGTGCATACAATTTTCCTTCTGATGGTTCTATTGCAGCTCCATCTCCAAGTGCTCCACATGCAAAAGCTTCATCCTGTACCTCACTGAGCGGTATTGCTTTTCCGTTCAGATGTGCACCCAGAACAGTACCTGGTTTGTCTGCATCTGCTTTCTTTTCGGAAACTGCAGCAACCGGTTCTGGTGTCTTCACATCCATAAAATCTTTTTCCTGTATCTCACCGCTTCTAACCTGCTCTACAAATTCCTCAAAATTGGATTTGACAATGGTTACTGACGGACCATAGATGACCTGAATTCCAGCACCTTTTACAACTACGCCGGATGCTCCGGTAGCTTTCAAAATACTTTCACTTACTTTACCGCTGTCAACAAGAGTTAGTCTCAGGCGAGTTGCACAACAATCGATATCCACCAGATTGGCAACGCCTCCTACACCTTTCAAAATAGCTGCGGATTTTTCATCAAATTTTCCTGCAACTGCTGCTTTTCCTCCCACAACTCCTACACCTGTTGCTTTTCTGTATTCATCTTTAGAAACCAGATGTGCCGTTTCACCATCAGCTTCACGTCCAGGTGTCTTCAGATCCCATTTCAGAATGAAGAAGCGGAATACTGCAAAATAGATAAGGAAATATACAACCAATACCGGTATCAGCATCATCCAGTTCGATTTTGCCTGTCCCGGAAGCACTCCATATAAGATGAGGTCGAGAAGACCATCTGAAAATGTAGTTCCCACACAGATTCCCAGAATGTGGCAGGTCATAAATGCCAGACCGGCAAATACCACATGTACCGCAAACAGAGCCGGTGCCAGAAACAGGAAAGTAAATTCAATCGGCTCCGTTATACCTGTAAGGAAAGAAGTCAGAGCAACAGAAAACAGCAGAGATCCTACCTCTTTTTTCTTCTCTTTTCTCGCTGTCACATACATAGCCAGTGCTGCTCCTGGAAGACCACCCATCATAAATGGATATTTTCCTGTCAGGAAACGACATGCATCTACGGAAAACTTCGTTGTATTCGGAGAAGCCAGTTCTGCGAAGAAAATATTCTGCGCACCCATAATGGTCGCACCATCAATCACAGCAGTTCCACCGACTCCCGTCTGCCAGAACGGAAGATAGAAAATATGATGGAGACCAAAAGGAATCAACGCACGTTCAATGCATCCGTAAATAAATGTTCCAAAATAACCGGATGCCTGAACAACAGCTCCCAGAGCAAAAATACCATTTTGCACAACCGGCCATACTACATAAAGAATTGCACCTGTCAGGATAGCAAAAGCCATGCTGGCAATCGGCACAAATCTGGTACCCGCAAAGAATGACAATGCGTTTGGCAGCTGAATCTTATAAAATTTGTTACAGAGAATGGCTGTAATCAAACCTGCGATGATACCGCCAAATACACCCATCTGAAGTGTCTGAATGCCCAACATGGAGGTGATTGCACCCTCTTTTACCTTCTCCGCCACTACTCCATCTACGATAGAGCCATCAAGCACCAGAAGGGAATTGATTGTCATCAGCATTACAATATAAAAAATTGCTGAAGACATAACTGCTACACCTTTCTCTTTTTTTGCCATTCCCAGAGCAACAGCCAGTGCAAAAATCAAAGGCAGATTTCCAAAGATAGCATTGCCGGCATTAGCCAGCATGAGCATAAATCCGTACAAAACGGTACCCTGATGCAGGATTCCTGACAAACCATATGTTGCAATTGTTGTTTCATTGGTAAATGAACTTCCAACGCCAAGTAAAATTCCCGCAAACGGCAATACTGCAATCGGAAGAAACAGCGATTTACCAATCTGCTGGGCGGCAGCAAAAATCTGACCACTCTTTTTTTCTTTCATTTCTTTTCTCCTTTCGTTTATTAAAACTCTGATTGTCCGGACTATCTACAGAGTTTCAATTCTTATGATTCTTCATCCCGACTGAGACGTTTAAGGTGGATCGTCATATAGACCTTTTCTTCGTCTGATATACTTTTACCACACATTTTCTGAATATAGGAAACTATCTGCTGTGCACAAAAATAGTGTTCTTTATAATTCTGCTTTACCATCTCCCGAAACAAAATATCTTCTTCTTTCTCCTTTGTTTCCATACCTTTTCCCTGGAAAGTTCTCCAGATCAGATATCTGAGATGAACAACAAATCTACTGAAATCTACAGATTCTTCATTCCATTTCTTCTGGTAGTATTCCCCTGCAATCTGGATAGAACCATCAAGAATTTTTGTAATATCATACACCTGACCCATCTTTGTATTCATTTCCGCATTAACAATGTGTAATGCTATAAAAGTTGCCTCGTCTGAATTCAGGCGAACCTTACATTTCTCTTCTATTTGGGTCAGACAATATTTCCCTGCCATATATTCTGCTGGATAATAGCACATCACCGGACCACTCAGCGGATTAGAAAACTCAATTCCCTTTTCTTTCCTCTGAATGGCAAAACTGATATGATCTGCCAGGGTAATCAACAATGATTCATTCAACGAATGTGAGATTTGTGTCTCAATATATTCAATCAGCTCCTGTGTCAGCCGTAAATGCTCCAATGGAATCTGTTCCACCAGTTCCCGAAGCTTTCTCTGTTCTTCTTTACCTTCCATACGGTAAATCTTTTCAATCTTTTCCTGCTCGATCACTTCTCCTGTAAAACGCTTAAATCCAATACCTTTTCCCGTGACAATCAATTCATTCCCTTTTTCATCTATTGCACAGAGAATATTATTATTAATCACTTTTTTTATACGCATATTTCCCCAAAAAAATTAAAAAGCATCCTGCTTTGCAGGATTTTCCTATAAAACAAAAAAACCAGCTCTATCCCATCACTCACTTTATCTGAAAGTAATATAATAAGATAGAGTTGGTTAAGCCCGCATCACCGGTAACATTCCAACAAATTCTATTAAAATATTAACACAAACCACCATAAGCGTCAAGCTTTTAAAACTGTTTTTTCCGCATAATTCTCAGCGATACTCCGAAAGAAATAATGGAAAATACCACAATCAAAATACATGCCCCAACCGCCAGAAGTGTCGGATAATTTTTGATCATCCTGTCCATAAGTTCAACAAGAGAGATATTCATCGCATCCAGAATCTTAATTGCTGAAAATCCAATAGCCGCAGCCCCCGCCATAACAGCCAGCATAGGGATTCTACCCTTTTCTGAACCAAATTTCAGCTGCACGGGTATCATCAGAACCATGATCAGTACTACCACCACCATGCTTCCCACAACTTCACTGAACAATTCACCGATACTGATATCCACATATCCGGTCATTAAAAACACAAACAGTACAATAAGGCTCAATACAGCGGCCGCGGCGGAAGTCAAAAGACCAAATACATACTTTTCTGTAACATATATTTTTCTGGTCACGGGCAAAGTAAATAGATATCCCATACCATGATCAAAATCATCATAGCTGATGGTACTCAAAGTGAAAAAGGAACACATAACCATCAGATAACTGATCATAAAAGCCGGATTTCCGTTGATAACAACAAAGAAAATACAAAAAAACAAAATCATAAGAAAAAACTGTTTCTGATTTTTCATCAGTTTAAAATCTTTAATCAATAAGCCTTTCATAATACATTCCCCCGATCCATCATCAAAATCACATCATCGATTCCACATTTTTCCACCACAATCTGCGGATAATTTTCCAAATAAAACTGCTTCTGATTGGTCAGACAGCTATATCCATACGGTTCCTTTCGATATCGCAGAACATAGTTATGATCCAGCGTCTGAAACTGTTCTTCAGATACCTTCAGCAGCGCATAATCACTGAGTAAAATATCCGTTTCCTCATGCAGAATGATTCTTCCCTGGTCGATCAGGTAAATATCATCACAAAGTCCTTCCAGATCAGCTGAAATATGAGAACTGATCAACACTGATCCATCTTCTTTCTCCATATAATCACGCAAAAGTTCAAGCAGTTCATCCCGGGCGATCACATCCAGTCCGGCTGTGGGTTCATCCAGAAGTAAAAATTCAGCACCGTGGGACATTGCCACAAGTACATGAAACTTTCTTTTCATTCCCGTAGAGAATTCCTTCAGATTTTTATCTAACGGAAGTTCAAATCTTCTGCATTTTTCCACAAACTTTTTTCTGTCAAAACTATGGTACATACTCTCCAGTACCGGGAGCAGGTCTTTAATAGAAAGGTACCCGGTAAATCCTGACTCTGCCATGACTACACCCATTCTTTCCCGGTCAGCAGGCTCCAGCTCCGAAGGTTTTTTCTCAAATACAGTAACATCACCGCCATCGTATCGGATCAGCCCCAGAATTGTCTTAAATACCGTGCTTTTGCCCGCACCGTTTTTACCGATCAGTCCGGTCACACACCCTCTCGGAACCTCCAGAGAACAATTCAGTTCAAATCCATCATACTTTTTTACAACATTATTCAGCTTCAGCATACACTAATCCTCCAAAACAATCTGAAATAACTCTGCAATCTCCTGATTGCTCATTCCACAGCTTCTGCCTTTTCGGATGGCCATTTCCAAATCAGCTTCTACCTCTCTTTTCTTTGCTTCCAGCATACGCTCCTGATTTGCCATGGTAACAAAGCTGCCTTTTCCATGAACGGTGACAACAAAGCCTTCCTCTTCCAGGGCATCGTATGCCTTTTTCACTGTCAATGCACTGACTTTCAGTTCTTTTGCAAAAGTCCGGACCGAAGGAAGCATCTCTTCTTCATTTAACTCTCCCTGAATAATCTTATCCTTAATCTGCGAAACAATCTGCTCGTAAATCGGCTGCATGGAAGAATTGTTAATAATAATATGCATGTTTATCCCTCCTTCTGATAAACAGTATATAACAGTCAGTATCTGTTGTCAACTGTTTTATACTGTTTATCATAAAATTATATAAACTGAAAACGAAATATGCCCAGACTTTTAAAATGTTAAAGTCTGGGCATAAATGCTTTATACTTCGTTAATTTCCCCGCAGGCAATTTTTTCTCCTGCATTGCCGGAAGGCTGAGAATGAAAATCATCCGGTTTTCCATGCAATATAACCGTTTTTCCGATAACCTCCTCCGGATAAAAACGTGCGGTAAAAACCGCTGACCAGGCAAAACCGCTATTTACAAGAACCGGCGGAAGATCTCCCGCATGATCCGGATGAGAATTACCTGCCGGATTATAATGTTGACCAGCATCAGCAAAGGAATCTTCCTGATTACCGGTACAGGAATTCCCTTCATGGATATGAAATCCTAAAAATCCACTACTGTCTTTCGTAATCTCATCGGGAATTCCCTCAATCTGCAAAACCAGAATGGTACCTCCATACGTATCGAAAAAGTTCACTGTTCCGTGAACTGTCGGATATTTACTGCTCCCTTTCAGTTCCGCCGAAGCAGTGGGTTTTATATTGCCGTCAAAAAACATATAATCACACTCCTTCTTCCCATTTTATGAGAATACAGCCGGAAATGTGATATTTCCCCGGGGAGTTTTACATTCTCCCCGGGGAAATCTTCGCATAACAGAAAAAACCGCCGAAATCCGGCGGTTCCAAGCAGGGGATGAGAGAATCGAACTCCCGCTAAAAGTTTTGGAGA
>JBJELU010000193.1:0-83881 GCA_051879355.1 Oliverpabstia sp. | reverse complement strand
ATCACTACCCACGGGATTTTAAGTCCCGGGCGTCTGCCAGTTCCGCCACTGCGGCTGATATATATGTGTACAGCTCTCATCAGGATCATACGTGCAAACACTATACCCTTAGCTAATTATCACACATATAAACGAAGAAAAAAATATTTTCTCCCATGGATGGAGGTGGATTCGAACCACCGAAGCAATTTGCAGCAGATTTACAGTCTGTCCCCTTTGGCCACTCGGGAATCCATCCAAATCTGTCAGTGCCTTTCAAGCTCTGACAAGATAGAATTATAACGCACTTTTGACTGAATTGCAAGTGTTTTTCAAAAAAATACTTGTTTTTCTTTTAGTTTTCGTCTCTGGAATACAGTACCACTGCTTCCAGCGGAGTAAGTTCGATAGTAAGGAACCCACCTTTTACCTCATACTCCTTCTCTTCCATGGTGTATCCGACCGCATTGCTGCTCAGAACACGTTTCAGTACACTGTCATGTGTTCTCGACATTCCTGTCTCCCATACCGGGATTTCTGCTTTGACATTGCCATTATTGTTATTCACGATTACAATAATTCTTTCGTCATCTGCAAAACGACCATAGGAAATCAAATTATATTCTCCCTTGAGGAATTTTACAGATCCACCTTTCAGCACATCATATGCTTTATGCATGTGAATTGCATCTGTATAGAAACGAATCAATTCCTTATCTTCATTTCCCCACGGATATGTTCTGCGGTTATCCGGATCGGTGAAACCGCACACACCTGCTTCATCACCATAGTAAAGTGTAGGTGCACCAGGCCAGGTCATCTGCATAACAACAGCTTCTCTTAAAATTGCTTTATTAACATTTTCTTCCGCTGCTCGATGCCCAAGTGAGTGCAACCTTCCTGCTCTTCCATTTGTCCGGCTCAAAAAACGGGAATGGTCATGGTTGTCCAGCTCATTCATCGCAATCTGAAGGGATGGTGCATAAAAACGGGAACTGTTATAACGCATGGCATCACAGAAGCTGTCAGCATTACCTTTCAAATCTTCTCTGTACTGATCACTGTGCTTTTCCATACCGGTCAGAAACCAGGAAACCGGTTCCATAAAAGCATCGTAGTTCATGACTGTATCCCACTCATCACCCTGCAGCCAGGAACTGGCATCGCCATAATGTTCTGCTATAATAACTGCATTGGGATTGGCTTCCTTTACCACCCGACGGAATTCTTTCCAGAAAAGATGATTATACCCGGAGCTGTGCCCAAGATCAGCGGCAACATCCAGACGCCATCCATCCACATTATATGGCGGAGAAACCCATTTTCTCGCCACATGCATAATATATTTCTGAAGTTTCGGTGAATCTTCATAATTCAGCTTGGGCAGTGTATCATGTCCCCACCAGCCGTCATAGAATTCATTGTATGGCCAGTTATGTTCATTATGGAATTTGAAAAATGTATGATAAGGACTGTCAGCCGAAATAAAGGCACCTTTCTCATAACCTTCCTGTTTCTCGTATATTTTTTCTTTATCAAGCCATTTGTTAAAAGAACCACAGTGATTAAACACACCATCCAGAATGATTTTCATACCCCTGCGGTGAATCTCTTCGACCAGTTCGATAAACAACTGATTGCTGGCCTCCAGATTCTTTTTATTGGCCACACGGTTGATGAATCTGGCAGCATGGCTGTTATCACGATCGCCCGGAGCCAGCAGATTTCCTTCATCCTCCACAATTTTACCAAAATGAGGATCTACATAGTCATAGTCCTGAATATCATACTTATGATTGGAAGGAGATACAAAAATCGGATTCAGATAAATAACTTCCACACCCAGTTCCTGCAGATAATCTAATTTATCCATAACACCCTGCAGATCACCGCCGTAGAAGTTGCTGACATCCATCTGCTCCGGCAGTTTGTTCCAGTCTTCCACACGGGTACTCTGGCTGTCTATATAATAATACTCGCCCGTCAGCACATCATTGGACTTATCACCATTACAGAACCGGTCCACAAAAATCTGATACATGACAGCACCTTTTGCCCAGTCCGGTGTCTTGAATCCGGGAACTATTCCAAAAGAATACTGTTCCTGCAGCTGCCGCGTCACACCAAGTTCGTTATAATAGCAGATAATTTTTCCTGACTGAATCTCAAAATAATAATGTATTGGGTCATGTCCGACTTCAAGATCAATACTGTAATAATCAAATCCATGCTTGGTCTCTGTCAGCTGCATTCGAGAACGCATGGCACCACTGATAAAATAAACCGCATCTACATTATTCTTCAAAGTGCGAAAACGTATGGTAACCACATCTCCCGGTTCAGGCTCAAAAGGAGTCCTGTATTGTTTTGTCTCATCACTGAACAATGCGTGTTTATTAAATACCGGCCGCATTCTGTTGATATATTCCTGTGCTTTCTGCACCTTTTTATACTGTTCCATATCATTCTTTTCCTTCATCATATTCTGCCCCACTGCTGCTCGCTTACCCCGGTTTTCTCAAAACTCTCTGTGAGTCTTGAAATAGTAATACTCATCATTACTATTTTATAGTATGATTTCCCAAAATACAACCTTAAAATGTAAACTATTTATTCACTTTATGAGTTACTGTTCACGATAGGCTTAAGGAATTGTTTTTTGGCATCTTGGGGTACAGATAGTAAAAAAGACAGCCTAGGCTGTCTTTTTTGGAGAAGGTATTTCTTCTTATGGGGTGTAGCAAAAACTATATAATGTATTGGGGGGTTTTTACGGTTATTATAATACCATGATAGTGTAGAAAAGTGTGCACAAACCTGATTTTTTTTTCAGGTTTTTTTTATTCACTTTTTTACCGTTTTTTTATTTTTCACCATCACGCTTCGGAATTTTGTACAATTTCCTCCGAAACCCCGTCAATTTTTCCTTTTTCGAATAATGCTTCGAATTCTTTATTGCCGATTTTTTCTTTTTCCAGCAAAAGTTCCGCACAGCTGTAAAGCACATATTCATACTGTTTGATAATCGCTTTTGCTTTTTCATAGCATTCATCGATGATTGCCTTCACCTCACGGTCAATAGCTGCTGCTGTCATCTCACTGATGCCCCGGGCATGGGCCAGATCCCGACCGATAAAGACTTCATCCTGATCGTCACTGTATGATACCATTCCCATACTGGATGACATTCCATACTTGGTGACCATAGATTTGGCAATCTGTGTCGCCTGCTTGATGTCCTGAGAAGCGCCGGTTGTAATATCATCAAAAATCAATTCTTCAGCAATCCTGCCTCCCAGGCAGACCTGAATATGCTCCAGCATCTTACCCCGGGTATTAAACATTTCATCCTTATTCGGAAGAGGCATTGTATAACCTGCTGCTCCCAGCCCCGTAGGAATAATAGAAATGGTATATACCGGTTCCATCTGTTCCAGCACGTGAAACAGTATCGCATGACCCGCTTCATGGAAAGCTGTGATTTTCTTTTCTTTTTCAGAGATGACACGGCTGTGCTTTTCCGTTCCAATACCCACTTTAATAAATGCTTTCTGGATATCCTGCTGTTTCAGGAATACACGATTGTCTTTTGCCGCAAAAATTGCAGCTTCATTCAGAAGATTCTCAAGCTCCGCACCGGTAAATCCGGCAGTTGTCTGTGCGATCTGAGCCAGATCCACATCATCTCCCAAAGGCTTTCCTTTTGCATGGACTTTCAGGATTTCCTCTCTTCCTTTTACATCCGGAGCTCCTACCACAACTCTGCGGTCAAAACGGCCCGGACGAAGAATCGCCGGATCCAGAATATCCACACGGTTGGTAGCAGCCATAACAATGATACCCTCATTCACACCAAAACCATCCATCTCTACAAGAAGCTGATTCAGTGTCTGTTCGCGTTCATCGTGGCCGCCGCCCATTCCTGTGCCTCTGCGTCTGGCCACCGCATCGATCTCGTCAATGAAAATAATACAGGGACGATGCCGTTTGCCGTCTTCAAACAGATCTCTTACACGGGAAGCACCCACACCGACAAACATTTCCACAAAATCGGAACCTGAGATGGAGAAAAACGGTACTCCCGCTTCTCCGGCAATCGCTTTTGCCATCAGGGTTTTACCAGTACCCGGAGGGCCCACCAAAAGGACACCTTTCGGAATTCTGGCACCCACCTTGTTATACTTGCCTGGATTTTTAAGGAAATCCACAATTTCTTTCAAATCTTCTTTTTCTTCCTGAAGACCGGCTACATTTTCAAATGTGATTTTCTTATCAGCTTCCGTTGACATTCTGGCACGGCTTTTTCCAAAATTCATCATTTTGTTTCCGCCGCCTCCACCAGAGCTTCTTACCATCATGATCACCATAAAAATCAAGATACCCAGTGTTGCAAAAGGAAGAACCGTGGAGACCAGCTTGCTTTCCTGAGGAACATTCGTAAATTTAAAGGAAACATCAGCTTCCTTCAAAAGATTCCCCACTTCTTTCACATCATCCACATACATATCTTTCCGGGTTCCGTCAACCAGCTGTACCACCAGCTGACCGGTTGGAACCTGCTCGTTCTGATGTATTACTGCCTGTGCAATTTGATTATTCGCAAGATCCTGCTCTAATGCCTGATAGGAATAATTGTTGCTGTTCTGCATCTGGTCAGATATATAACTGAATCCCATGACCATCAACAGAACCATAATGAGCCATACCCATACTCCTCTTGTCTGTTTATTCACTTTATTTCTCCTTTCGGTCTGTTATGCTTCAGGCTCAATAATGCCGATATACGGAAGATTTCTGTACTTCTGTGCATAATCCAGACCATAACCAACCACAAATTCATCCGGGATTTCAAAACAGGTATAGTCCACCTGCACCTCTTTCACTCTCCGCTCCGGTTTGTCCAGAAGTGTACAAAGCTGAAGACTTGCCGGCCGTCTCTGCTTCAAAATCTCAATCAGATAGCTGAGTGTACGTCCGGAGTCAATAATGTCTTCAACAATCAGCACATCCTTGCCTTCCAGCGGCTCATCAAGATCCTTGACAATCTTCACCACTCCACTGGATTTGGTATCGTTGCCGTAGCTTGACACCGACATGAAGTCCAGTGTTACCGGAACAGTAATTCTCTTTGCCAGCTCACAGGCAAAGAACACACTTCCCTTCAACACGCAGACCATATGAACACATTTGCCTTCATAAGCTTCGCTGATTGCTTTTCCGATTTCCTCAATTCTCTGATCCACTTTTTTCTCATCAATCAATACACTGATTTTATCACTCATGAATGTTTCCTCCTTTTATCTGGATGTGTAATATTTTTCTGGTTTTATCCGTCACCTTATACGCTTCACTGATTCTGTCCCCAATCACCCACAGAATCTCTGAGCCATCGGCAGCCAGCCACAGATCATCCCGCTTCTCCCGCGGAATCTTTCTGTCAATCAGATAGTCTTTCAGTTTTTTACTTCCTCCTGAAGGCAAAATACTGATTCTGTCTCCGGATCTTCGATGACGAATTTCTACACTATTTTTTATTTTATCATAATCAAGCCATTTCGTATATGTTTTTTCCTCGATTGTGTCAAAATTATAAGGAATCACGCAGCAGCAAATGGTATATTCTCCCAGATTCCACTCTTTTACTTTCTCACCCGCTTCCAGAACTAACGAGTTCTGCAGGCAATCATCTGTTTTTCCCCCGGTCTTTCTGATTATCATTCCTTCATAACCACGGACAGCTTCCACACCATAGGGCAGCATAATCTTTTTTCCTACAGGTTTTTCCCGAAGTTTTCTCACATGTTCCGCATGAGTTCTGGTAAAATCTCTGGCGAACCCGGCCACTTTCTTCATTCCCTGAAGAATTGCTCTTCTCTGAATCAGATCAGGTTCTCCCCAAAAATTCTCCTGAAAAATCATTCTTCCACTATCTTCTGTCGTACACCGGCACATACACGCCTCCGTCAGTTGCTCCAACAACAACTCTGTCTCCTGCAGTTCCTCCGCAGTCTCTGCCATATGAGCCGTCGCTGACGGATTAATTTCTTCACAAAGATATCTTACGACATGATGACGGATTTTATTCCTGGTATAATCATCATTCAGATTCGTACTGTCCGTCTGCCAGGAAATTCCCCTTTCTGTCAGATAATTTTCTATTTCTTTCCGCTCCAGACAAAGCAGCGGACGGATGCGGTCTCCGGACATCGGCCGTAAGCCACACAACCCTGTAATACCCGTTCCTCTTGCCATATGATGAATCATGGTTTCTGCCTGGTCATCTCTGTGATGAGCCAGTACGATTTTCGTCCCGCACTCTTCCCGCATAACCTGTGCAAATGCATCATATCTGGCTTTTCTCCCTGCTTCTTCCGGGCTCAGCCCCTCCTCTGCTGCCAGATGTGCCACATCTTTTTCAAAAGCCCGGAACGGAATCCCCTCTTTCCTGCACATTTCTTCCACAAACTTCTGATCACGTACTGCTTCCTCTCCCCTGAGCATATGATTCAGATGTACAGCTATCAGCCGAAACTTCCATACTGCCTGCAATTCTATCAACAGATAAAAAAGACATACCGAGTCCGCTCCCCCGGATATGCCTGCCACCAGAACATCTCCCTCCTGAATCAGATGATGTTTTTCCACATAGTTCCTGACTTTTCTTTCTGTTGTCCACATAATCTGCAGTACATCCTTTCTTTTCTCCTGCTAAACATTATTTTTTCCACATACCGGCTACAAGCACCGTCATATCATCCATTGCCCGGTAATTACTGTAACTGAGTACTTTTTCCAGAATATATCTTCCCAGTTCTCTGGGCATCTGTTCCGGTGACTGCATAATAATTTCCTTCATAGTTTCTTCTCTGTTGCTGTCCGGCAGAGCATCCAGAACTCCATCTGTCACCATGACCAGATAATCACCGTCATACAGTTTTTTGGATGTTTTTTCAAAATCCAGCTGCTGCACCAGACCGGCAGCCATACTGGTGGATGTTATAGTCTCCACCCAATGAGAACGCCTGACAAATGTAGTTGCAGCTCCTGCTTTGAGGAATTCACAGATCCCTGTGTATAAGTTCAGGGAACAGATATCCAGGCTGGAAAACATCCCGTCCTTCCGCTGCAGGATCAAAGCGGAATTGATCATACGAGCTGCCGTCTCTCTGGAAAAACCGGATGCCACAAACTGCTCCAGCAGTTCAACCACCGTCTCACTTTCTTTACATGCTTCCACACCGGACCCCATTCCATCCGAAAGACACATGACAAATTGGTCATCCGTACAGGTACAGGCATAGTTATCCCCGGATACCGTTTCCTTTTCCCTGGTAATTCTGGCAACTCCATATAGTACTTTATAATTGACATCCTCCATAAATAAAACCGTTCTCATTTCACTGTTCAGTACCGACCGGCTCTCCCGGGAGGGAATCATCCTGCAGCCACAGACCTGGGACAGCTGCCGTGCAACCTCTTTCATGGTCATACACTGCCCTCCTCTTGTACGCAGTGTGAGAAAAATTCTCCATTTTTCATCCTGCCCCGACAGCATCCAGACCTGTTTTACCAGCACATGCTGCTTCTGAAAATGTTTCTGTATCTTTTCTTCCATAGCAGCAGGCACGGTACTGATATCACTCACATCTGCTGCCAGTTTATGAATCAGTCTTGCCACTTCATTTAACTGCTCTGCCACTGCCAGACGGTTTTCAATCAGACGATTTCTGTACAAAAGTTCCTCACGCGCACTAAAAAAAATTTTCTGCAGTTCTCCTGTAAACTGAGAAGCCTGAAGACACTCCCCCACCCAGTCTCCCTGTGCTCTCAAAAACCGGTCAGGATCGCCGGCTTCAATAATCTGCAGAAGTTCAAAAACTTTCTGGTTCGTCTGATATTCCTTTTGTTTCCAGCACACATCCATGTGGGGACACTCTGCACAGACGCGCTTTTTTACTTCCGCAAAAATATCCCAGACTTCTGTCTGTGTCAGTTTTTCCTGATGATTGGGCATTTCATAAAATGTATGTGCAAGTTTCTGAAACGACCGGGCATATCGCTCTATCTTTTCCTTCTGCGGATAGGTGTCATATATCGGTTTGCCTTTTTTTCTGTCTGTGAAAATAAGTTTTGCCATGTCCCGGACAATCAGTATAACACTGACGGCGAGCATGGCAATCATCCACATCTGCATGCATCCATAACCCCCTTATACTGCCGGAATATTCCGTGCTTCCTTAAAAGAGTATTATAGGTGCAGAAGTATGAAAAACCTGTCAAATATGCAGAACTGACAGAAAAAAAATTCAGACAAAATCTGAACTTTTTCTTCCGCACTCTGCTATTTGTTTTCCTTGAACAAAATCTCGTTATCTTTTACAAGACCGATTTTTTCTTTTGCGATCTTCTCATAATATTCATCGCTCTGCATCTCTTCCTGCAGCTGCTCAATCTCTTCGGTACGTTTCTGCTCAGCCTCATAGGCTTCCGCAATCTGTGCCTTTCGCACCTCATTGGCTTCAATTTTTTTCTGCAGGGATGCACTCTGATATAAAAGAGCAATCACCAACAGACTCACTACACCGCTGATTCCGATCATGGCTGCTTTATTCTGAGTGTCTGTGCGTTTTGCTTTTGTATTTTTTCGCTTTGCCGCGGTTCGTTTTTTCTTCATTTTCAGCTCCCCTATCCGGTTCTGTACGCCTGCTGCACTTCTTCAGTGCAGACTTTCCTTTTCTATATAAGGAAATATTACAACGTACCACCCAAAATTTCAACCTTTTTGCCAAAATTAGTAATTTTCCTGCCGGAATCTTTAGGATTACACGTATTTTTATCAACATTCGGGACACGCCCTCTACCCAAACGGTACTCAATGAATATTTCCAGGCGAGTGCCCCCACACCTGCCCCCACAAACAGATAACCTCTCAGTATTCCTGAATTTTCTCTGAAAAATACCGAAAACAGAAAAAATGCAGCTCCCATCCAGTATAACAGATCTTCTACGGCAATCACCGCTCCGGTATGTGGAACCGTTCTCCGCAATATTCTCAGACAGTCATACAGAAAAAAAAGAAAAGAACCATACCATACAGATTTTGCAAACAGTATCAGTTCCCTTCCCATATAGGCACTCATCTAGGAAAACAGCCTGCCCAGCAGGCCGCCTTTTTGCCTGCGGCCATAACTGCCGCCTTCTGTGTACACAAAACTGTCCACAGTTCCTTCCACATCAATTTCTCCAAGTTCCAGCTGAAGACGGCTGACATGCAGTTCTCTCCCTCTGATCGTCAGCATTCCCTGCGTTGTCTCCAGAAAAATCTGTTCGCTGTCGAAGGAAATCACATCGACCACTCCTGTCAGAGTTCCTTCTCTTCTCTCTTTCAGGCAGAAATGATGAACTCTCTCCAGATTTTCCTCCATAGCATCCCTCCCTCTGTCTGCAGAACTTTGCGTTACTCCCGCCTTATCTACAGTATATGATTGGGATGACAGGGTCCATGTCATAATCTTACAGGTATTTGTATAATTCCTGTGCCTCTTCTTTTTTCACTGTTTCCTGTACGTTCAGTACCTCTACCTTTACCGCCTTGCTTCCAAACTGAATCTCCAGTACATCACCGGCCTTCACCTGGGCGGATGCTTTTGCCGGACGGTCGTTGATCAGCACACGGCCGGCATCACATGCCTCATTGGCAACAGTTCTTCGCTTAATCAGACGGGAAACCTTTAAAAACTTGTCCAGTCTCATATGCCGCTCCTCCTGCAACATCTTATATGATAAAATGTGGCTTTGCAGACTCGAAAATCCACAAAGCCACGTATATTCTCAAAAACCAATCTGCTTATGCGTTAACCATGTCTTTCAGAGCTTTTCCGGCTTTGAACTTTGGTGTTTTGGAAGCATTGATTGTCATTGTCTCACCAGTAGCAGGATTTCTTCCTTCTCTTGCTGCTCTTTCAGATACTTCAAATGTACCGAAACCTACCAGCTGAACTTTTTCACCTTTTTTTAATTCTTCAGATACTACATCGATAAAAGCTTTTAAAGCAGCTTCTGCATCCTTTTTGGACAACTGAGTCTGTTCAGCCATAGCTGCAATCAATTCTGTTTTGTTCATGATATTCCTCCTATAAGTGTCTAGTATTATTTTACTACACCTATTTATATACTCTAACGCCCTGTTTGTCAAGGATTTTGCGCACATTTATCGTTATCTCAGCCTTTTACCATATCCTCTATGGTATCTGTCAATGCTTCTTCCGGATAAATATCATATTTTGCAGAAATCCGACAAATATCATATAAAAGTTTACCCACCACTTCAGATGCTTTCTCCTTATCCGCTATAGCCCCTGTTTCCAGCAGAGCAATCTTTTGTCTTGCATTTTCACAGATCTGTTCCAGAGATACATCCTCACACAGACCACTTCTCTGCAATTTTTTTTGCACTTTCATCGCACGAATCAATGCCGGAAAAGCTCTCGGCACGGCTTCGGCTTCCGAACGGCTGTCGCCCTTTTCTTTTTTCTCTTCCTGTTTCAGCTGTTCCCAGTCAGGCAAAACTTTCTCCTGATCTCCTGCCTGTCCACTGCCAAATACATGAGGATGACGGTGGACCATTTTCTTACAGATCCTCCCAAATACATCCTCAGCAGTAAATATACCTTCTTCTTCCGCCAGAAGGCTGTGAAATGCCACTTGAAATACCACATCTCCCAGTTCTTCACATAGATTATCCCCATCACCGGTATCACGCAGTATATGAATTCCTTCCACAGCTTCATATGCCTCTTCAATCATGCAGCGTTCCAGACTTTCATGGGTCTGCACCCGATCCCAGGGACATCCATTTTCACTGCGAAGGGTTCTAACAATATCCATAACACTGTCAAATGTATCTGCTTTTTCCACGATTCTCTTCCTTTCCATTCACAGGTTTTGATGACTTCATTATTATACCCCTGAGTTCTACAAAAAGGAAGAGAATCTGTAACTGTTTATTCTGGAAACTGTTGCAGAAATCGTTTCCATGGTTCTCTCAGTTCAATGGTCTGATTCAGTTTCTCCAGGTTTTTTCGGGATATCCATGATTTATTGTTATTCGTATAAAAATTGGCAATTTTCCAGTATTTCCACGGATATGCCAGCAAAATTTTCAGATACCTCCGTTCTTCTTCTGACATTCTTCTCCCTTTTTCATATGTTTTCAGCATCATCATTCCCAATTCCCTGTTCCAGTGGTGTTTTTCGAGAATTTTTCTCATAAATTGATACAAATCAGCAGCCTGTGGTCCATAATTCCAGTGTTCAAAGTTCGTAAATGCTGCTGCTTCTTCCACCATAAGAATATTATGCTGATTACAATCACCATGGCATATGGCGGTCGCATTTTCTCCGGACATTTTTTCAAAATCCAAAGTCTCCATCATTTCCAGACTCGCTTCTCCCTCTTCTATAAAGCAGGACACCGATTTCGATAAAATTTCTTCAAATTCATTTTTCTTCTTTTTTTTCTGAAGGAAATTTCGAATTTTTCTCATTTCCCGGTTATGGCGCTTCATTTCCTCCGGCAATGTCTCCGCTGCAGGATTTTCCTCTTTGTCCATATGCATAACCTTATGTAATTCTGCCATATAAGCAACGCTTTTTCTTATATCTGTTTCTGATCTTGTATCGCATTCTCTTCCGGAAAACCAGTCACGGACAATATAAGGGGTTCCATCCTCCCCTTTACTGATTACCTGTCCTTCCTGATTGGAAAGCACCAGATCTACCTGACGGAATCCTTCTTCCTGACAATGCGCCTGTAGTTTTTGCTGACGCTCCATCTTTGCCGGGGAACCCCAGTATTCTCTGATGATTTTTAGTCCCTGTTCTGTATCACAGATCAGAGCTCCCCGCCCCCGTATCACTGTATTTGCCGTCAATCCGTATTGTTCCAATACCCCCAGACCGCGATCGTACAAATCAGCTCCCCCTTTTGGTCTCTACATTCTTTCTATCATATGAGATTATGAAGTGAAATATACTCTTCCAGCGTAAGCCCCTGTTCTGTAATTTCCTGTGCCGCTTCTGCCCCCACATACCGAAAATGCCAGGGTTCATAGTTGATACCTGTGATATCAGTTTTATCCGACGGATACCGGAGAATAAATCCATATTTACTGCAATTTTCTTTCAGCCACTGATACTCGGCCGTATCTTCCTGCCCCTCATCCAGAAGCTGATATTCAGCGGATACAATATCCACCGCAAGTCCCGTCTCATGTTCACTGCAGCCCGGCGGCATGGTCTCTTTGACCGCTTCTTCCCAGGCCTGCTCATATGTCATATTTCTTTCATTCATCAGATTTCGGATATCCTCCTCCAGTAATTCCTTCTGTCTTTCCCTGCTGCGATATCCGGACGCTACCACAAAACTGCATCCCTCCTGCGATCCATCTGTCAGCATCCGACACAAATCCTCATACATTTCCTCAGCAACTGCACATCTCCCGCTTTTCAGAGTATGGAGACTGACCTGATAATCTTTCGAAAGCATGTGCGTTCTGTTGACAAGAATCAGCAGTGGATTTTTTTGTTTTTCTTCCGTCTTCTGTATTTTTTCTTTCCTGCAATCTTCTGTCTGATGCCCTTCTGCATGTCTTGCTGCTGAAAAACATACCCCAAATGCTAAAATGCTGCACACGATTGTCATTCTGATTTTTTTCTTCATAAAAATATCCTCCCTGTTGTTGATACAGAGAGGATATCAATTCCATGTTTCATTTTATTTTCTGACTTGTATCTGATTTGTATCATTCGACAGAATCCACTGCACCCGCATTAGTCATCGAATACATTGAGTACATCCAGTAATCCGTTGTCACTACTGATTCCCAGTTTCCCAAAGCCCCCATAAAAGAATTGACAAATTCGTACCAGCGCTGCGTACCAAATACAATGGCCATCCCGCTTCCTGTGTCATTCTGAATCACATCACGCCATGCAGTTACATGGAAGGTATCAAAATCCAACTGCACAGAACATTCCAGCTCATCAGGAGAACTGGTCATACTGCCGCTTTCCGCACCACACACGGCTGAAAATCCTGTACTGATATCTTTCGTCGTTTTATCATGAGTTTTTTTCTCAGAAGCGCTGATTATCATATCTTTCAGGGAGTCGTATCCCAATTCCTGTACCATCACATCCTCGGCATAAGTTCCTGACAACGATGCATAGTAAAAAAAATCATGTTCCTGATCCATCACCAGAACCACCCTGTCATTCGTTTCCGATTCAAAGATCATTACATTCACCGGAAGAGCCGCCGTATCTGTATAGATATAATGCTCTGATGACAGAACCAGATATTTCTCATCAATCCAGGATATACATTTTTCCGGTAAAAGCTCCGCCTCACACCAGATATTCATCGTATTCCGACATTTTTCCAGCATATCCGAAGAAATCATTTCTTCACTCTTTATATGGTAATACTTCAGATACTTTTCATTCCACTGGAACATGTCCGTATCACAGAGAATTTTCAGACGACCCGCCAGATCCAGAGAATCAATATCAAGAAAAGAGATGCCTTCCCGCTTTGACAGCGTGACCTGATTCATCATTTCACTATCCTGCCATTTTCCATACCACCCGGGCAGGCACCAGGCAATGATAAGTACTTCCGACAACAGCAATATTCCCGCAATATATTCGAGAATGATTTTCCATCTTTTCTTCATACATCCTCCTTTTCAGCGGAGCGATACCGCTTTTCCGAAGGAATCTCAACAATCACACGCAAACCGCCAGATTCTTTATTCTCCATGTTCCATCTTCCCCGATGCAGCTGTACGATCTTTGCACACAATGTAAGTCCCAGACCTGCACCGCCTTCTTTCCTTGCCCTTGATTTATCCACCATATAAAATGCCTCTGTTACCCGCTCTATTTCCTCAGGGGGGATTCCTTTTCCCTCATCTTCCACAATAAAGCGATACCCATCCTGCATCGTTTCTCCTTTCAGGCAAATATCCTGCCCGGGCTCAGATGCTTTTCTGCTGTTATCCAGAAGATTCAAAAGCAGAGAAGCAAGCAATTCCCGGTCACACCATACCATTTCCTCCTGGACAGACACCACCAGATTCAGATGTTTTTCTTTCATAATCTCCTGAGATGTGCGCACAATCTCCTGCACCAGTTCCGTAACTGAGATTTTTGCAAACGACAGATCCGGCTTCCTTGCCATCGTAAGTTCCAGCAATTTGTAGGACAAAGTCTGAAGCCTTTTCCCCTGCCGATAAATATAATCCGCACACATCACCGTCTCCTCCGGATCCAGATTCATCTGGCGGATCGTATCTGCATAACCGATAATGGATGTGAGAGGAGTCTTCAGTTCATGAGCAAATGCAGAGGTAAATGCTTCCTGGCGCTCCACTTCGTTCTGCAGCCTGTTCATCTGATGATTCATACAGTCTGCCATCCAGTTAAAATCATTTGCCAGAGTACCGACTTCATCAGAACTTTTGATTTTTACCCGGGTATTATATTGTCCATCAGCAAATTTTCGGGTAGCCAGTGACAACTTTCGCATATTCCGCATAACAAAAAACAATGCAAGCAAAGTCACCAGTCCCACCAGGGCTGCCACAAATAATACGCCTGTCTGATACCGGGAATACATTTCCGTACGGCTTTTATAAATAGCTGTGATATTCTTTGCAGTCTCAATGTACCGTTCCGAATCTGTGCAGCATACCACGACCAGATATACTGCCCCTTCCCTTTGTATCAATTCATATCCTACATTATTTTCTTCGTCAAGGCTGTCCAGAATATGATGTTCCAACCGAAAATTTCCTTCCTGATACAGAGGAAATCCTACCTCATTCAGGATACATACGGTCACATCGTCCTGTTCCTGATAAAAACTCTCCACCAACTTTTTTTCTGAAGTCTGCTTCAGCACATCTTCCGAAAGACTGTGACGGGTCAGTTCATAGGAATTTTGAAACATCTGATTTTCCACCATGCAGCGCTGGATTTCTCTGTCCAAGCTATTTTGAAAACTGTCCTGAATCATCCACACACCAAATAAAGTCAGAAACAACACAAACATGGGAGTTGTAATAAAAAATAATTTCCAGGAAAGTTTCATCCGTCCCTCCTCACACAACCAGACGATACCCAACTTTATAAATCGCCGTAATATGTTCTTCCAGCCCCAGTTTTTTCTTCAGCCTCTGCACATGTAAATCCACAGTCCGTCCTGTTCCGGGATATTCCCCTCCCCAGACATTCTCATAAATCGTTTCCCGATACAGCGCCCTGTTTTTGTTCCTCACAAACAAAAGCAGTAATTCATACTCTTTTAATGTCAGTTCCACCTGTTTTCCGTTTTGAAATACCATTCGAGACTCCGTATCAATCATAATATCCAGCAGATACATCCTGGCATCTGTTTTTTTATACCTGCGAAGCACCGTCTCCACCCGTGCCAGAAGTTCCGTTATTTCAAATGGTTTGCAAATGTAATCCTCCGCTCCCATCCGCAAGCCCCGGACTCTCTGTGCTGTCTCTCCCATAGCAGTCAGAAAAATCACCGGAATCTCCAGTGATTTGGCATACTCCAAAACTTCATATCCATTCATTTTGGGAAGCATGATATCCAGAATCACCAGATCATAAGAAGACACTTCCAGAAGATCTGCCGCTTTCTCCCCATCCTCTGCCATCTCACACTCATACCCTGATTTCATCAGATTCATACGGAGAAGATTGGCAATAGCCTCATCATCCTCCACAATCAAAATTCGAATCACGCCTTACTCCCCCTTTCGTACTTTCAAACATCTCCATCTAATATACAATTCTCCATAAAAATGTATCAAAATTGTATACTTTTTTGTTGATTTGAAAAAGGACGGAAACTTCATATCATTTTTTCAGAAGCAGGCCGTTCCTCCTCAGCTAGCCGCTAACTACGACTATATTGACGCTCAGGAAAGCCTTCGCGCCAAAGTCTCCGTAAGCGTCGGATCTTCGGACTCACTTTCCCCAATGCTTCTGAAAAAAGGATATGAAGTTTCCTGTTCTCTTCCAAATGTAACAAAATGCGCCCGGAAGAAAGGCATGTTAAACTTTAATAACAATAATTTCTGTTTCAGAAACTGATATTACTTGTGTAAAAGCACAACAGCTATCTCTACCCCACGAATTTTGTTTCGTTTGGAATAAGACAGGAGAATCTATGGTATTTTTCAGAAGCATTGGGGAAAGCGAGTCCGAAAATATGCACTTAGCAAGACTTTGGCGCGAAGGCTTTCCTGAGCGTCAATTAGTCGCGCTTAGTGCAGAGTTGAGGAGGAGCGGCCTGCTTCTGAAAAATACCATAGATTCTCCGTCCCTTTCCAAAAGAATTACAAAAAAGTATACTTTTTAAAAGAGGACGGATATGCACACAAGGTGTCCATATCCGTCCTCTTTCTGCTCAATGATTATAATACTCTTCTGACTGCTACGATTTCTCTGTAAGCAGCATTGTTAGTAATTTTGATTCCATCTTTTTCGTTGCTTGCATGTACAATTGCTCCACCGCCTATGTAAATAGCAACATGCCCTGAATAACAAATAATATCTCCCGGCATTGCCTGTGCGTATGACACACCTTTTCCTACACTTGCCAGTGCACTGGATGAATGTGGAAGAGATACTCCGAAATGTGCATAAACACTCATAACAAATCCGGAACAGTCAGCACCATCTGTAAGACTTGTGCCGCCCCATTTGTAAGGATTTCCCACAAATTGACATGCATAATCGGCTACCTCCTGGCCTTTCGGGTTATACGGCACAGAAGAACTTCCTGAACCGGAGCCTGAATTTGAATTGGATCCGGAATTTGAATTGGATCCAGAATTTGTATTCGAACCGGTATTGGAATTCGAGCCTGAATTAGAGCCAGAATTCGAATTAGAGCCAGAATTTGAAGTATTTCCATTTGATGGCTTCGTTGTCGTGCTGCCTGATGGTTTCGTTGTATTCGATGATGTACCGGATGTTCCACCGGACGGCTTGGTTACCGTGGATGATGTATTGTTGTTTGAAGAAGATGTTGAACCGGAAGTTGTCTTATTATTTGCTTCCTGTTTTGCTTTTTCAGCTGCTGCCTTTTTTGCTGCTTCCTCTGCAGCTTTTCTTGCCGCCTCTTCTGCAGCACGTTTTTCCGCTTCTTCTACTTTACGGATTTCAACATTTATCTGTCGAATCAGTTCTGTATATTCAGCTGCCTGCCGCTCTGCATTCGCAATCTGATTTTCATAATCAGATGATGTTGCTTTTTTCTGTTCCAGCTGAATTTCAATATCAACCTGTCTTGCCTGGTATTCCCTCTGCATTACTTCCAGATCTGCTTTTTCACTCTCCAGCTGATTGCTCAGATCTGTTACCTGCTGTACCATCTCTTTGAAAGTCTCCAGACTTCTTCTGTCACTGTCGTACATTTGCTGCACATATTCTGCCTGATTCAGAAGGCTCGAAAAATCCTGTGCCTGAAGAAGAATCTGTGCCCATGCACCATTACCGCCTTTTTCGTAAAGATACTGAATTCTTTTCTTCATAGCCGCATACTGTTCATCACGATCTTCCTCTGCAGCTGCCAGATCTTCCTTTGTTTGTTCAATCTCTGTTTCTTTATCAGCAAGTTCCCCCTTCAGGATATCTATCTCCATCAGAAGATTCACAAGATCCGCATCCAATGCATTAATCTCCTGAGACAATGCATTCTTTTTATCTTCCAGTTCATTAATTTTTGACTGCTGCGCTGATAACTGACTCTGTGTCTGAGCTTTTTCCTGCTGAAGCTGAACTTTTTTGCTGGAGGCACTGACAACTACAGTCTGTGATAATGCCATAGTCAGACTCAGAATCAAACAAAGCATACGTTTCTTCATACTTAACTACCCCTTTATATATCTGAAATATCTTCTTTTAAAATTTATTAATAATTTTCTCATTTCCTTAACATATTATCATAAAACTCTTTTAGTTGCAACCTTTCCCATAAGGAATTTTCTGCAGAGTTTTCTGTAAAAGCAACATACTCTATTTGAAAATCTCATCAATCTGACGGGCTACTTCACAGCTTCCCTTATGCAGGCATTTGTTATAAGCGCAATCTACCGACTCTAATATCAGACGGTTATCCACACAACCAACCTCACAGGTTACTGTCTGGCTCTGATTGAATGTGCGGCAAAATCCTGAAAAAATGTATTCTCTATCTTCTTCCATTGTCTTTCCCCTTTTCTTATACCGTTACTATTCATCCTTTCAAACTTTATAGCAACAAAAGCATACACGCAAATGGTTACTGTTCACTCCGTGACCAGTAACTGCAAATGAACTTTAACCACAGTATATCGATAAAAACTTAAATTAGCAAGCAGTTCTTGACATTTTCACATATACATGTTAGGATGGAATCATCAAGAAAACAAAAAGGTTCCGATAACTGACGGATATGTGGATTACCACAGGGAAATCGGGATCAATAAGGTGTCGACCGTCTGGGCAGCAGTGTATTTTTACATTTGCTGCGTTTTTTATTTTACAGACAAAAGATATCTTTCAGGAATCTCTCTGTTTTCAAAATATGTTTTTCACAGTCTGCATAGTTCGAAACTGTGCAGCAGAAAGGAGAATGTAATATGGGTTACAAATCAGACATTGAAATTGCACAGGAGTGCGAAATGTTGCCAATCACTCAGATCGCTGAGAAAGCAGGTATCGACGACAAATACCTGGAGCAGTACGGAAAATACAAAGCAAAAATTGACTACAATCTGCTGAAAGAATCTGATGCTCCCAATGGCAAACTGATCCTGGTTACCGCCATCAATCCTACACCGGCAGGTGAAGGAAAAACAACGACAACCGTAGGTCTGGCAGACGGTATGCAGAAACTGGGCAAAAAAGTTATGGTTGCTCTTCGTGAGCCATCTCTGGGACCTGTTTTCGGTGTAAAAGGCGGAGCAGCCGGCGGCGGATACGCTCAGGTAGTTCCGATGGAAGATATCAACCTGCACTTTACCGGTGACTTCCATGCCATCGGTGCAGCCAACAACCTGCTGGCAGCTATGATCGACAACCATATCTTCCAGGGCAATGAACTGAACATCGACCCGAGAAAGATCACATGGAGACGCTGCGTTGACATGAACGACCGTCAGCTTCGTAATGTGGTAGACGGACTGGGCGGAAGAACCAACGGTATGCCGAGAGAAGACGGTTATGATATCACTGTTGCTTCCGAGATCATGGCAGTTCTGTGTCTGGCAAGCGACATCAACGACCTGAAAGAAAGACTGGGCCGCATCATCATCGGTTATACATATGGTAAAGTATCTGAGCAGAAACCGGTTACCGCACATGACCTGCACGCAGAAGGCGCTATGACAGCACTTCTGAAAGATGCCCTGAAACCAAACCTGGTTCAGACACTGGAGCATGTACCGGCAATCGTTCACGGCGGACCATTCGCAAACATCGCTCACGGATGTAACTCCGTAACTGCAACCAAGATGGCTCTGAAACTGGCTGACTATGCCATCACAGAAGCTGGATTCGGTGCAGACCTGGGTGCTGAGAAGTTCCTGGATATCAAGTGCCGTATGGCAGGCCTGAAACCGAACGCAGTTGTTATCGTTGCTACAGTACGTGCACTGAAATACAACGGCGGCGTTGCAAAAGCAGACCTGAACCATGAAAATCTGGAAGCTCTGGAAAAAGGTATGCCAAACCTGCTGAAACATGTAAGCAACATCAAGAATGTATACAAACTGCCATGCGTAGTTGCTATCAATGCATTCCCGACTGATACCAAGGCAGAACTTGACCTGGTAGAAGCAAAATGTAAAGAACTTGGCGTTAACGTTGCTCTGTCCGAAGTATGGGCAAAAGGCGGCGAAGGCGGCGTGAAACTGGCAGAAGAAGTGATCCGTCTGGTAGAAGAACCAAACGACTTCACCTATTCCTATGAACTGGAAGGCTCCATCGAAGACAAACTGAACCAGATCGTTCAGAAGATCTACGGCGGTAAGAAAGTAGTCCTGACAGCAAATGCTCAGAAACAGGCAAAACAGCTGGAAGCTCTGGGATTTGGAAACTGCCCGATCTGTGTAGCTAAGACACAGTACAGTCTGACCGATGACCAGACCAAACTGGGAGCACCGACAGACTTCGAAGTAACCGTACGTAACCTGAAGATTTCTGCAGGAGCAGGCTTCATCGTAGCCCTGACCGGTGAGATCATGACCATGCCTGGACTGCCAAAAGTACCGGCTGCAGAGAAAATCGATGTAGACGAGAACGGAAAGATTACAGGACTGTTCTAAATTTTCAAGTATAAAATTGCCCCGGGGAAAATGTAAAACTCCCCGGGGCGATTTTTATTATCATTACAGACTGTCAATAAATCTCAGGAACGCTGCTCTGCCTTCATCGGTACATTTGTACACTCCGGCATGTTCCAGAACTTTCATGAATACAATTCCGATTTCTTTTTTCAGAATATCTTCTACATTTTCTTCTGTAAACGTATATTTCTCTTTTAATTCATCAATCCAGTCTGCATGTTTTGCAAGCTCTTCATCTGCACGAAGATCTGCACCGGCAACAACTGCCTTACACAGTCCTTCCAGTTCCCCTTTCAGACGGGCCGGAAGTACAGCAAGTCCCATAACCTCAATCAGACCGATATTTTCTTTTTTGATATGATGCAGTTCTGCATGTGGATGGTACACACCCAGAGGATGTTCTTCTGTCGTGATATTGTTTCTCAGAACCAGATCCATTTCGAACATGTCACCACGTTTTCTTGCAATCGGAGTTATGGTGTTGTGCGGTTCCCCGTCTGTCTCAGCAAAAATAAATGCTGCCTCATCCGTATAACCTCTCCACTTGAGAAGGATCTTATCAGCCAGTTCAATCAGGCGGTCTGTGTCCGGTCCGCTGATACGAATGACAGACATTGGCCATTTCACGATTCCTGCTTTTACATCCTCAAATCCCGGAATCACAACCTCTTTTTCAATCGGAGCCTTTGCCATGGCAAACTCATAATGTCCACCCTGGAAATGGTCATGACTCAGGATAGAGCCTCCAACAATCGGAAGATCTGCATTGGAACCTACAAAATAATGCGGGAACTGTTTTACAAAATCAAATAATTTTGCAAATGTAGCACGTTCAATCTTCATCGGTACATGCTGAGAATTGAACACGATACAATGCTCGTTATAATATACATACGGAGAATACTGGAATCCCCATTCGCTGTTATTGATGGTAACCGGAATGATTCTGTGATTCTGTCTGGCCGGATGATTCAGTCTTCCTGCATACCCTTCATTTTCCATACAGAGCAGGCACTTTGGATAAGAGGTCTGTTTTGCCAGCTTTGCCGCTGCGATAGCTTTGGGATCTTTTTCCGGTTTTGACAGGTTGATGGTAATATCAAGATCACCATACTCTGTCGGCGCTACCCATTTCATATCTTTGGCAATACGATAACGGCGAATATAGTCCGTATCCTGGCTGAACTTGTAATGAGCATCTGTCGCTTTTACAGGATCCTCTTTGTAGGTTTCCCAGAATCGTCTGATCACGTTGCTGGGACGGTCTACCATAAGACTCATCACCTTTGTATCAAACAAATCCCGATATCCTACACTGTTTTCTTCCATCAGTCCCTGCTCATACGCATAGTCGCAGATATCCGACAAAATACTTTCAAGTTCGCCAACCACACTCTGATCACTTCCGTCAAATATGAGAATCTGCTGCAGTGCCTCATCTTCAATCGCATCCATTTTCAACAGTTCCAGTACTTTATTGGTTATATAGCGTTTATCCTCCTGCGCAACCAGCCCGGTAGCCAATCCATACTGCACTAATTTCACAATACTTTCCTGAATCATTTTTTATCCCGCCTTTCCTCATTTTCTTTCATCAGACAATTCAGAATTTCATGTCTGACTGCAGATCTTTTTTAAAATAACCGTTCCAAAACGGCCAATGGTTCCATCATAATTTCCCATCCAAACCTGATATTTTTCTACTGGAAGTTTGATTTCCACAGGTTCCCGGTTAAAATTCTGGACAAATACATATTCCGTATCTTCTGATCTTCGTGTTGTAACTTCCACTCCATTGGGAATATGCGTAATCACCCGTTCTACTCCTGCTGCGGCAACAATCTTCCGATACAGTTCATCATAAAATCCCTGTTCAAAATCCGCACATACATAGTATGCCTGTCCCTGACCGTAATCATTGCAGGTCAATGCCGGCATACCGGCATAGAAATCTTCTCCATAAGTCATCAGAGTCTCCGCCGAAGAAGTTTTTACCAGATCGCAGAGGTTAGTACACCGATATGGCTTTGTCATATGAAGCGAATTACCGGCTGCCGGAACACCCACATTGCTTTCCCCATCATACAGACCATCAATCTCCGTGCTTCGAAGTCCCATCACATCCATCAGTCCATGAGGAGTACCACCCAGGAAACACAGGTCGGTCTCATCTACAATTCCCGACCAGTAGGTGAGAATAAATTTACCACCATTTTCCACAAACCTGCGCACCTTTTCTTCATATCCAGCCCGGAACATATACAGCATAGGAGCTGCAACCACTGCATAATCATCCAGTTCCTGTTCCATATCAATCACATCTACATCAAGTCCCAGTTTACGGAACGCATAGTAGGATTTTTCCACTGTTTCTTTATAATGAAGCCCAATATTTCTTGGTCCCTGAGAATCTTCCATCGCCCAACGATTTTCCCAGTCAAACATTACCGCCACTTTAGCCTTTGTCAGACTTCCCGTGATTTCCTGCAGCTGTTCCAGGGACTCGCCTACTTCCGTGACTTCTCGGAATACTCTGGTGTCATCTCCGCCGTAATGGTCAATGACCGCACCATGGAACTTTTCCGAAGATCCCTGACTCTGACGAAGCTGGAAATACAGCACGCTGTCGGCTCCATGGGCGATTGCCTGCATAGAAGCCGCATGAAGCATTCCCGGCTTTTTCAGCTTGCTGGCAGACTGCCAGTTTGTCGCAGATGGGCAGCATTCCATTAACAGGAATGGTTTTTTCTGAATACTGCGCATGATATCATGCTGCATGCCATCATCCATTGCAGTCAGATATTCCTCTTTTTTATGCCACTGTGGATAATTATCCCAGGAGACTATATCTATGATATCAGCATATTTGTGATAATTCAATGGTTTATAGTCATACATCATATTGATCGTAGTGGGTTTGTCAGAGCCACCATCCCGGATTGCCTGAATCTCATTTTTGATGAAATCCCCGGTCTGCTCCGTCACAAAACGTCTCCAGTCAATATTCAGGCCATGGACCGCTTCTTCACCTCTGGGCGATGGAGCCTCTATCTGATCAAAACTGTTATAGATATGACTCCAGAAGGTCGTCGCCCAGGCACGGTTCAGCTTGTCAATATCCTGATAACGTTCCTTCAGCCACTGACGGAATTTTTCCTGGCAAAGCGGACAATAACAGTCATATGGCCCACCATATTCATTGGAAATATGCCATGCGATCACACCCGGATGGGAACCAAACTTTTCTGCCAGTTTTTTATTGATAATTCTCACCTTTTCCCGATATACCGGGGAAGTATAACAATGATTATGACGTCCGCCGAAAAATGCCCGGTGACCGGATGGGTCTACCCGCAGCACCTCCGGATACTTATCTGCCAGCCATTTTGGGCGGGCTCCGGATGGAGTAGCCAGAATTACAGAAATCCCGTTCTCATACAAACGGTTAATGATATTCTCCATCCATTCAAATCGGAATACTCCTTCTTCCGGTTCAAGCATAGCCCAGGAAAAGATTCCCATGGATACTTCATTTATTTTTGCTTTTTTAAAGTATTCAATATCCTTTTCCAGGATCTCCGGACTGTGAAGCCACTGTTCCGGATTATAGTCGCCGCCATGCAGCATTTTTCCAAAATTTACATTTCTCGCCATCATTCACCCTCCATTAAATTCCTTTAAATGTGAAAGTAAATTCTTTCTTCCCTTCTACATTCAGCAAATATTCCGGATGAGTCTGTGCACCCCAGCTGTCATCACCGGCGATACCCATCTGCTGAGCAGCTACACGTACCACTGTATAATGTACCTGCGGCAGTTCATAAGGATGCATTGCATTTTCCATCTCATGCGGTGTATAAGGAAGGGCTGAAAATTCCATCTGATTTCCACTGAATTTCATGCCGCGTCCTTTCCTGTCAGTAACCGTTGCCCAACGAACACCAACTTTATTGCCGCATTCCTGAGGAACCAGATATTTTGCCATATTATCTTCCACTTTGTTCTTATAAACGCCCAGTTTTGCACCTTTGCAGCGATCCACATAGGTTTCTTCCGGACCCATACCATACCAGGTTACATTGTTGTAATCAGCATTGAACTTGAACATCACACCAAATTCCGGCATGTCTCCCAGTTCTTTTACCGGCTCATAGGACAAAGTAGTCTGGATACTGCCGTCACCATATACCCGATAAGTCAGCTCACATTCACTGACCGGTGTGGTCGGCATCACATAAGTAAAGGTAATTCCTGCGTATGCTTCTGTCACCTCAATCTGCGGGAGTTTCATACCCGGATAATGACCGCCGGCAGGATATTTGTGGGAAAGATACATGGATGCAAGCTTCCACTGTCCATAGCGCATCGGCATCAGATTACCACAGTCATTATCGGTAGGTGCTCTCCAGAAGTTTGGCTTCGGAATCATTTCAATCATCTCTACACCGCCAAACCGATAGGAAACCAGACCGCCATTCAAATATGAGAACATCACGTCAAAGTTCTCGCCTCGAACACCAAAGTTATGTCCGGAATTAATCACTTTGAAAGGAGCAGGTTTTTCTGACTTTTCAGAAGCTTCCACCTGATAAACACCCTGGCCGAATGCAACTTCATGGCCATGTTCTGCCCATACAGTGTCCTCTTTCAGTCGGAAAGATACAGTGACAACGTATTCGCCCGGCAGTGTCTGCACCGGAACCGGAAGTTCATATACAGCCTCAGAAAGCGGTTCCACATGCGTTTCCAGAGCTGCTTTTTTCAGCAGTTTTCCTTCTTTTTCCAGCAATACCACACAATCAAAGGTGTCCGTATTAACGAACAGGTTTTTATTAATCACTTTCACACGATCTTTTTCTACTTCAGCTGTGATGTTCTGATAATTAAATTTCACTTCCTGCATTTTCGGGGAAGCATCTCTTTCCCCACCATAAGCGATACCATTGCCGCTGAAATTATAATCTGTAGGACGTTCACCAAAATCTCCGCCATATGCCTGGAATTCTTTTCCATACCGGTCTTTTTTATAAATAGACTGGTCAATATAATCCCAAATAAAGCCGCCCTGATATAACGGTTCAGTTTCTGTCAAATCGGTATATTTATGCATTGCTCCGCAAGAATTTCCCATGGCATGAGTATATTCACAGCAGATAAACGGTTTGCTTCTGTCTTTTTCAAGAAATGCCTTAATATCTTCCACAGATGGATACATCTGACTTTCCATATCACTGGTGTCATTATATCGTCTGTCATGGAACAGACCTTCATAATGAACCAGACGGGTCGGGTCCATTTTACGGTAAAGCTGTGACATTTCATAGATAACCTTTCCACCGAAGGATTCATTTCCGCAGGACCAGATCAAAATCGCCGGATGGTTCTTGTCTCTCTGGTACATGGAATTCACACGGTCAAGCATCATATCCATCCATTCCGGACGATCACAGGGAACAACGCCTGAAAAATCTCCCGTCTGTTCTGCGGAAATATCCCAGCTTCCGTGGCTTTCCAGATTACATTCTGCGATCATGTAAATACCGTATTCATCACACAATTCATAGATACCCACTGCATCCGGATAATGACAGGTACGAATGGCATTAATATTATTTCTTTTCATCGTTACCAGGTCTTTAATCAATTCTTCCCGGGACACATTTCTTCCGGTAACAGAACTGAACTCATGACGGTTTACACCCTTGAATACAATTCGTTTTCCATTCAGGGTCATGATATTCCCCTTCATTTCAAAACGTCGGAATCCCACTCTCTGAGGAATCACTTCACTCACAGTTCCATTTTCATCCATTACTTCAAGGAGCAAATCATAAAGAACCGGAGACTCCGCACTCCAAAGCTCCGGATTTTCTACTTTCATCACATAGGAAGCTGTTTCCGTCAGAACTTCCTCCTTTGTCTGCAGCACCTCACCATCCTTCGCCAATGTCATACGGACATTACCCGGAGCCGTTGCTTTTACATCCACGGTCAGATCTGCATGCGTATAAGTATCATCCAGCAGTGTCTGAATCTTCACATCGGACACATGTACCTGAGGAATCGCATACAGATACACATCACGATAAATACCGGAGAAGCGATAAAAATCCTGGTCCTCACACCAGCTGCTGCTGGTCCACTTAAATACCTGGGCAGCCAGTTTATTTTCTCCGTCTTTCAGATATGGAGTCAATTCGAATTCTGACGGAGTAAACGTATCTTCACTGTATCCCACAAAATTACCATTCAGCCATACAGCAATTCCGCTTTCTGCGCCCTGGAAAGAAATAAAAATCCTTTTTCCTTTCATCTGTGCCGGAACTTCAAAATACTTTACATAACTTGCTGTAGGATTAAAATATTGCGGGATTTCTCCGGGTTTTACTTCTTCATGGCCCTCCCAGGGATACTGTACATTGGCATACTGCGGTACATCATAACCTTCCATCTGAATATGAGCCGGAACACGGATATCATCCCATGCTCTGCAGCAATAATCCTCCTTCTCAAATCCTGGAATGGTACTCTGATAGTTTTTTGCATAATGAAACTTCCACAGACCATTCAGGCTCATGCGGAAATCTTCCACATTCTGCTCCATTTTTTCTTTTGTTTCGTAATATCTGTGGTCGGAGTGCGCTTCCACCCGATTGTCACAGAAATAGGTGGGATCTTTTACCAGATCATAGTTAAATGTTTTCATGATGTCGTTTCCTCCTTAAAAAACAGGCGGATATTCAAAAAATATCCGCCTAAATTTACTGTCTGACAAACGCTGCCGTTCATCGGAAAGATCTTATTTAACAGCACCAGTGATACCTTCTGTAAAGCTCTTCTGGAAGCAGAAGAAAATGATTGCTGTAGGAATTGTACAGATAAATACACCAAGCATCAGCATACCATAATCTACAGAGTAACCGCCCAGAAGGTTGGCAACCAGCATCGGCATGGTGATGGAATCGTTGGTCTGAAGAATTACCTTTGGCCACAGGTAGTTGTTCCATGCGTTCATAAAGGTAATAATCGTAGCTGCTGCATATGTAGATTTCATGGTCGGCATAAACATACGGAAGAAAATTCCAACTTCACTCAAACCGTCAATACGTGCCGCTTCAATAATATCATGCGGGAACGACCTGGACGCCTGCCTGAACATCATAATCATAAACGGTGTGGAAATAGACGGAAGCATAAATGCTGCCATAGTGTTTACCATACCCAAACTTGAAAACATACGGAACATGGGGATCATGATAGCAGCAAAAGGAATCATCATAGCTGTCAGCAAAATAGAGAATACGATATCTTTTCCTTTATCATGATAAATTTCAAATCCATAACCGGCGATAGAACAAACCAGAAGACAGAGGATTGTCAGAACTGCCGCATTTCGGAAAGAGTTCCACAGAGCCCGGTACAAATCCTGCTGTGCAATCAGCGATTTGTAGTTCTCAAACAGATAAGTACCCGGTATCATTCTGCCTCGTGATACATCTACGCTCTTATTTGTAGCCGCACAGAACATATAGTAAAGCGGAAATACAGAAAGCACAGATACTATTGTCAGGAATGCATACATTCCAAATTTTTTACCTTTACTCATCGTTCGTCACCTACTTTCATCTGGAGCAATGCCAGGATTGCTACCATAACCAGGATAATAATGGACATAGCTGCCGCATAACCAAAGTTAGGACTCTGTACAAAAGATGTATTGTAAATATAATGTGACATGGTCATTGTTGATTTACCAGGTCCACCATTGGTCAGGTTCAAAGACTCATCAAACAACTGCAGTGTACCATTTGTGGATGTAATCGTTGTCATCAGAATCGTCGGTTTCAAAAGCGGAACCGTAATCTTGAAGAATGTCTGCAGTGGAGAAGCACCGTCGATTTTAGCTGCTTCATATACAGAATATTCAATATTCTGCAAACCGGACAGATAGAATACCATGTTATATCCTGTCCATCTCCAGACCAGAGCGATAATGATAACCGCACGGGCTGTCCAGGCATTGGCAAACCACATAACCGGATTCATTCCCAGATTACGAAGAATGGTATTTACAAATCCGTCATTTGCGAACATGGAACGGAAAATCATAGCATAGGATACCAGTGATGTCGCACACGGCAGGAAAATACAGGTACGGAATACACCTTTGAAACGAAGATCTTTATTGTTCAGCATGGAAGCCAGTGCCAGTGCCAGAACCAGCATAATCGGCACCTGAACAATCAGATAAAAAAATGTATTAAATAAAGTCCCCCTAAAAGTAGGATCCTTTAAAATACGTGCATAGTTTGCAAGTCCTCCAAACTTCAGGTTCACACCCAGACCTGTCTGCAATGACAGGATAAATGCCTGAATCATCGGGTAAAAACTGCACCAGCAGATCAGTGCCACTGCAGGAGTCAGGAATATCCATCCCGTAAGGTTGTGTTTTTTCTCCAGGGTCATACCTTTTTTCTTCTGGCCACTCATAAAAACCTCTCCCTCCTTCTCTGTTCATCTCAGATTGGAAAAGGCCTGTCTGCTGCTTTGTTCAGCAGCAACAGACCTTTTCAGTTACTATTTCACTTTATGCAATTTTAACGCCGGATTATTAAGCACCCATACTGAATTCCAGAGTCTCCTGAGCGGTTTGAAGTGCTTTATCAATATCAGCACCTGTCTGTGTAATCTCAGAAAGAGCAGAACCAACAGCATCACGGGCATCATAGTAGAATGGTCCTGTTGTGTTGGAAGGAGTCTTGGTAGCAAAATCAACGATTTTAGCATATACAGCATCTCCGCCGAAGAAATCAGATGCTTCGTTATAAGCTTCAGATTCGCCTGCCGGTGCCCATGTAGCCAAAGCGCCGTTTACGATAATCTGATCATAGAATTCATTGCTTCCTGCAAATGTGGAATTCAGGAAATCTACAGCCAGATCAACATTCTTGCAGTTGGCAGAAATAGCCCAGGAAGATCCACCATTGTTGGAGTAGTTGGCAGCGTTCGGAGCTTTATCAAGTCTTGGCATATTGGTCATAGCCCATTTGCCGGACTGATCTTCAGCCATCTGAAGAGAAGCCATGATCCAGCATCCATTCAGGGCACTTGCAGCTGTTCCGCTGTTCAGAGAAGAAATATACTGATCCCAGTCAGTTACTTCTACCAGAGTGCCATCTTTAACCATCTGTGCATAAACCTCAATTGCTTCTTTCAATGCATCATTTCCTACGATATTAGCACCGCCATCTTCTGTAAACAGAGAAGCTCCGCAGGACTGCAGCATCATCATGATCAGGTCAGGGGATCCAGCCTGTCCGGTCAGCATCGGAGTTTTTGTCTTTTCCAGAACAACTTTAGCTTTTTCCATATACTGAGACCATGTCAGATCTGTAAAATCATCTACAGTAAATCCTGCCTGTTCCAGAATATCTGTACGAACACAGTTAATAACAGCACCGTTATCAAACGGAACACCGTAGTTCTTTCCATCCAGTGTGGAGTAAGCTACTTTTGCTGCAGAGAACTGAGAGAAATCAATTCCGCTGTCTGTCAGATCTGTAAATACATCTGGATAGAATGTGGTGTATTTCTGGAAAGAGTTATCCTGCATCAGGAAAATATCCGGCAGAGTGCTCAGATCATTTGCCTGAACTGCTGTTGTGATCTTGGATTCGATATCATCGGACTGGATCTCACCAATTTCAATTTTGAATCCTTCGTGATCTTTTGCATAAATCTCAGCAGCTTTATTCATTGCGAAAATATTGAAGTTCGGATCCCATGTCCAAACAGTCAGTGTATTGTCGCCGCCGCTTCCTTCTGTGGATGCTGCTGCACCGTCATCCTTTTTCTCTTCTGTTGCTGCTCCGTCATCTTTAGCTGCTCCGTCATCCTTTGCGTCACTTCCACTGGAACCGCAGGCTGCCATTGAAAGAACCATAGTAGATGCCAACAATACGGAAATTACCTTTCTTTTCATGTTACATACCCTCCTAAATTGTATATTTTGTCCACTCATAACATAAAGCTCATCACAACGCCTTGTCGATTTTTGGTGATTATGTACAATTTTATGTCTCCTGTGAACTAATGTATATGTATTATACCAACACCTTGTCTTTTTTTGTTTGCATATTCGACTATCATTTATGCATATTCAACCATTATAAAAGGAGGAATGGCATTTTCACCATCCCTCCTGGGTTTTTATATCATATTCTAACAATTTTCGCTCATAATGTTCCGGATTTTTCCGCCATTGTTGTGGCGAAATGCTCATAAACCTCTGAAAGTTTCTGTTGAAAGTTGACAGTGTGGCAAATCCGGTTCTGGACGCAATACTGCTCACAGAGTCATTGTTCTTCCTAAGCAGGTCACAGGCAGCACGAATTCTTACCCAGTTAATATATTCCACAGGTGTCATATGCATACATTCCTGAAATACCCGCCGGAAATGTGTCTCGCTGATATGGCATATTTTCGCCAGTTCTTCGATTCGAATGGGATGGCTGTAGAATTCGCTGATGTAATCCAGTGCCTGAGAAATCACGCTACTGTTGGGTGCTTTCGGATCCTGCTCCTGTTTTTCTATTTTCCGGATTTCTTTGCATGCAGCGTTATCCCGGGCGATTTCAATCAGAAGTGCCAGAACATAACCTTTTACTTCCTCCAGATAAAACTCTTTCCTCTCACGCATCGTCTCTATAATCTGATGAATCAGAGCAGCCATTGCCGGCCGCTCCGATTCTCTGTAAAAACAGGCCCGTTGATTTATTCTCTGAATCAAGCGTTCCTTCATATGCACATTATCTTTGTAAACCTGAGACAGAAAGCCCTCTACATCAATAAAAAGATATTCCCAGTGGCAAATGTTATCTCCGATAGAATTCGTAGTATGAAGAACATTGGCCGGAATGACAGAAAACATCTCCCCATGATAATGAAGATCTTTATCTTCCAGGGTCAATGCACCATTCCCCTGATAACAATATCCGATTTCCAGATGATTATGAAAATGGAGATAATCAATTCCTCTTCCGTAATTCTGATACCATTTTTCTCCCAGCAAAGCCAACACAGGACTTCCCACCGGCATTTCATAATATCGGTATTCTATCTTTGTTTTTTTCTTTCTGCCCATTCAGATACCACCTGATTCTACATAGATTTTCTGTCTGCGATTTCTGCCATTTTTGCATCATTCAGACGTGTATCGCCATGTACACGGCTGTAGGAAAGATATCCGTTCATTCGGTCAATTTTTGTAAGGTTGCGGGAACCACAAACCGGGCAGACATCCATCTCCAGTTCCTGATGACCACAGTCATCACAATAAGCCAGGGAAAGATTAACTCCCTCATAATAACCAAGCTCCATTGCCCTGCGGATCAGTGCTTTAATTGCATGGATATTATAATCGATCGGATAACGAACGTACTGAATCTTACCACCGTTGCACAGCTCCCAGAATCTTCCTTCCAGATCCTGTTTCTGAATCGGTGAGATATCCTCAGAAACATGACAGTGGAAACTGTTGCTCACATACGGTCTGTCAGAAACGCCGCGGACGATTCCATACATTTTCCGGAACTGTTCTACCTGAAGTCCGCACAGACTTTCTGCCGGAGTTCCATAAATCGCATATAAAATACCATCTTCTTTTTTATAAACAGCGATTTTCTCATTAATATAGCGAAGCACTTCCAGTGCAAATTCACCATCTTCTGCAATGGATTTACCATTATACAGTTCCTGCAGTTCATTCAGTGCCGTAATACCAAACGATGCAGTCATCGGTTTCAGCAGCGGGCGAATCTTGTCATGAGGTTTCAGGTGTCCGCCATAGAAACCTCCTTCACAATATGCCAGCGGGTTGGTGGAAGCACGCATCTCACCCAGATAATCATAAGTTCTCTTATGCAGCCCCCTGATCATCTCCAGATAAAAGTCCAGAACCTCATAAAAGTCTCTGTTTTCCGAACGGGATTTGGCCAGAATCATCGGCAGATGAAGGCTGACCGCACCAATATTGAAACGTCCCACAAAAACAGGCACATCTTTGTCATCAGCTGGCTCCATACCGCCTCTCTCATACCACGGACTCAGGAAAGCACGGCATCCCATCGGGCTGATAACCTTTCCATACTTTTTGTACATACTGGAAATATATCCTTCTCCACTCATGGACAGCCAATCCGGATACATGGTCTTGGCAGAGCAGGCAACACCGGCCTCAAATACATCTTCTGCTTCGCATCCCGGATCATGGATATTCTTATCAAACAAGAATACAATTTTCGGGAACAGAACCGGTTTCTTATGGCCTGCTTTTCCCTGACCTTCCCGATGTACATTGAGAAGGGAAATAGCGATCATCTTCTCAAATCTTCCTGTACCCAGACCAAGTGTCACAGTCACAAACGGATAATCTCCGCGGGAAGAACCTACCGTGTTGAGTTTATACTCAATTCCCTGCCATCCCTGATCACAGTCTCTGCAGACTTTCTCCCAGGCATAAGTCAGTGCTTTTTCTTCTCTTCCTTCCCATGACGGATCAGAATATTTGATGAATTCTTCATAATATTTGTTATAGCTTTTCTGTGCATAAGGTGCCAGAATCTTATCTACTTCCGGAACTGTAAATCCACCGTACTGCTGGGCAGCCGTACTTAAGATGATATCACCCATAACATCAAATGCAGTGTCCAGAGTCTTCGGCTCATTGTACCAGACATTGCCCATCTCAAATCCGTCTTTTAAAACAGACGCCACATCAAACAGACAGCAGTTCATCGTATCCAGACGGGCTGACTGATCGTGAATATAAATATATCCGTCTTTGCACGCCTGTAGTTCATTTCGGTTCATAAAAAACTTACGATACAATTCTTTATTAAGTTCATTAAAAATCAGGCTTCTCTTGGTGGCAACCAGGGCACTGTCTGTATTCGCATTGCTTTTATCTCCGATATAACGGATGGACTGGCTCTTTGTATACACTTCATCCATCATGTGAATAAAATCAACCTTATAATTCCGGTAATCCCTGTAACTTTTCGCCACTGCCGGATTTACCTGCTCCAAAGCTCCCTCCACAATATTGTGCATATCCTGGATCATAATACCGCCTTTAAGCTTTCTGGCAAGTGCTTCCGCACGATCCGTCGCATATTTACAGATAAAATCAATCTCCTCATCAGTAAACTGATACATCACCCGACCGGCAGATTTATTCACAGCACGAACGATTTTCTCAGCATTAAATTCTTCTCTTGTGCCATCTTTTTTGATAATATATACCATATGTTGTACTCCTTGCTACTATATATAGTTTTTCTTTCCTTTTTCAATCTACATCTTGTAGGCAACAGTATAGCACGCTTTCCCTCAAAAGAAAAGAGGAATGCATATAAAAAATCTCTCTCTTTTCTATTACAATCTTGTTACTATTTTTTTATCATATCCTCTTGACATATCCTGTCGAAAGATCAATGACATTTTTTAAATCTCTTCCCTTTTCCCATCGCTCCATATTATCCAGGATCAGATCCCATATTTTTTCAAGGGTGGCCGGAAGATCATATCTGCCGGAAACATGCGGAGTTATAATCGTATGCGGAGCATCCCAGATTGGATGATCCGGTGGAAGAGGCTCCGGATCCGTCACATCCAGCCCTGCACCAAATATTTCACCCGCATAAAGGGCATTGCTGAGAGCATCTGTATCTATTGCAGAACCACGCCCCACATTCAGAATCACCGCCGTCTTTTTCATCAGTTTTAATTCTTCTTTGCCGATCACTTCCCGTGTTTCTTTCCATGCCGGAAGACTCAAAGCTACCACGTCTGCCTGTGGCAGAAGTTCATGCAAATCTTCCATCGTATACTGAGATTCCACTGCATCTGGTTTCGGCTGCATGGTACGGCGGATGCCAAACACATGACTTCCCATGGCATGCATATTCTCCGCAAATGCAGTTCCAATGTCACCCAGACCGATTACCAGTGTCGTACTTCCCTGTGCCACTATCATATGTTCCTGTTTTTCCCAGCTATGATTTTTCTGTTGCTGATAATACGTATCCAACCGTTTCTGCAGCATGAACAGCATGGCTATCATATGTTCGGAAATAGCCATTCCATATGTCCCCGTAGCATTCGTAAGAATTGCCCCTTCCGGAAGCACTCCCGGTGTACAATACCCTTCAGTCCCTGCATTATTCAGCTGCAGCCAACGCAGATTCGGTGAATTTTTTATCATATCAGCCGGTACATTTCCCAGAATCACATCGGCTTTCCATACCAGTTCCTTTGTCACTTCTGCAGCCGGACAGTAAATCATCTCTGCATCAGGTGCTATTTTTTCCAGACATATTCTTTGATCCTCTCTTGCCGGAAGAGCCACCAAAATACACTCTCTCCGATTTTCTATCTTCTGTTCCATTCATTTTTCTCCCCGATCATGTCCTATTTAAGACTTACTCATGAGGCTTAGCGTATCACACTTTCGAACTCGCCGCAATCCTATTCTTTTATCACTTGCTACTGTTCACTTTCCTCTGATAAAAATTTAAAGTTGTATTTCAAAAGATTTCTGCTATAATAGTACCACAATACTTATTAGTCATGAGGAGGCACTATTTTATGGAACGTTTTATTATCCCTGAGAATTATCAGCCCGCTCTGAACCTGCACGATACACAGATTGGAATCAAAACGGTCAAGGACTTTTTCCAGAAGGCTCTTTCCGAACGTCTGAATCTGCTGCGTGTATCCGCTCCACTGTTTGTCAATCCGGCATCCGGATTAAATGACAATCTGAACGGTGTGGAACGTCCGGTTCAGTTCGATATCAAAGAAGCACCCGGACAGGACGCAGAAATCGTCCATTCTCTCGCCAAATGGAAAAGATATGCATTGAAAAAATATGGATTTGCTCATGGTGAAGGTCTCTACACCGATATGATCGCCATCCGCCGCGATGAAGATACTGACAACATCCATTCTATTTACGTGGATCAGTGGGATTGGGAAAAGATTATTTCCCGTGAAGAGAGAAACATAGATACATTAAAATCCGTTGTACGCACGGTATATTCTGCGCTGAAAAAGACAGAGAAATACATGGCAATTCAGTATGATTACATCGAAGAAATCCTCCCGAAGGATATCTTCTTTATTACGTCACAGGAACTGGAAGATATGTATCCGGATCTTACGCCAAAGGATCGTGAATACAAAATCGTCAAAGAAAAAGGTGCCGTATTTATCATGCAGATTGGCAAATATCTGAATTCCGGAGAAAAACACGATGGCCGTGCTCCGGACTATGATGACTGGGAACTGAACGGAGATATCATCGTCTATTATCCGGTTCTTGACATCGCTCTGGAACTTTCTTCTATGGGTATCCGTGTAGACGCAGAATCGCTGAAAAAACAGCTGGCTGTCTGTGGATGCGAAGAACGCGCCGAACTGGACTTCCAGAAAGCAATCCTGAACGATCAGCTTCCATTTACCATTGGCGGCGGTATCGGACAGTCCCGTATCTGTATGTTCTACCTGAGAAAGGCACACATCGGAGAAGTACACAGTTCTCTCTGGCCACAGGAAACAGTTGAAAAAGCAGCAGCAAACGGAATCCCTTTGCTTTAAAATTAATTGCCCCGGGGAGTTTTACATTTTCCCCGGGGCAATTAATTTTAAAATTCGCCATCGAACACAACTTCAGCCGGTCCTGTCATATACACCAGATTTTCTTTTCTGTCCCAGTATATTTTCAGGTCACCGCCCAGCAATTTTACTGTTACTTCCTCCTCTGTCAATCCATTTAATATGGAAGCAACCGCCACGGCACAGGCACCTGTTCCACAGGCAAGGGTTTCACCCGAGCCGCGCTCCCAGACACGCATTTCTACTGTGTGAGAATCCAGAACTTTTACAAACTCTGTATTGACCCTATCCGGAAATATCTCGTGGTTTTCAAATTTCGGACCTATTTTCTCAATTTCCAGTCCTTTTACATCGGCAATATAGGTAACTGCATGCGGATTTCCCATAGACACTGCAGTAATATGATATTCTTTGCCATCTACAAGGACAGGTTCATCAATCACTTGCTTTTTTGAAGAAATTACCGGAATTCTGGATGCTTCAAGAATTGGAGCTCCCATATTAACCCGAATCTGTACGGCTTTTCCATTTTCAATTGTCAGATCAAGGTACTTGATACCACTCTTTGTATTCACCGTAATCGATGTTTTATCTGTCAGACCATAGTCATATACATATTTAGCCACACAGCGGATACCGTTGCCGCACATAGCCCCCTGGGAACCGTCTGCATTATACATTTCCATCTCAAAATCTGCCACATCCGATGGTTTAATCAAAATCAGACCATCTGCACCAATTCCAAAATGACGGTCACTGACTTTTATAGAAAGTTCAGAGGGATTTTCTACTTTTTCCTGAAAACAATTCACATATACATAATCATTTCCCAGCCCCTGCATCTTCGTAAATTTCATTTACATTCCTTCTTTCTGGTTTTTCATCATTATACCATTTTTTACCCAACTGTAAATAATATTTCGTCTATCCTGCTCTTATTGACATTCCTCAGTTAATCAGATACAATGCAAGCTGTATCACAAAAACGCAAAAGCGTTTTATTTCTTTTTATAAAGGGTTTCTAATTTTTAGCAGAGGAGGGAAATCTCATGGAAAAACTCTTTAAACTGAAAGAGCATAACACCACAGTCAAAACGGAAATTATGGCTGGTATCACCACCTTTCTGACTATGGCGTATATACTCGCAGTCAATCCAAACCTGCTGAGTGCATCAGGTATGGATTCCGGTGCTGTATTTACAGCTACCGCACTTGCATCTGCCCTTGCTACTTTTATCATGGCATTCTGGGCTAATTATCCCATCGCATTATCTGCAGGAATGGGGCTGAACGCATACTTTGCATTCACTGTTTGTCTGGGCGATCTGCAGGGCATTGAAAATCCGTGGAGAATCGCACTGTCTGCAGTTCTTGTGGAGGGTATCATTTTCATTGTTCTATCCATTTTCAAGCTCCGTGAAGCAATCGTCAATGCAATTCCGGCTAATCTGAAATACGGCATTACCGCAGGTATCGGTCTGTTTATTGCATTCATCGGTCTGCAAGGCGCCGGAGTCGTAGTTAATGATGAATCCACACTACTGGCACTGGGCGATTTTTCCAAACCACAGGTAGTTCTCTGCCTTATCGGTGTGCTGCTCACTGCTGTCATGCTACACTTCAATGTAAAAGGTTATATTCTCTGGGGTATCCTGATCACATGGGGACTCGGCATTATTGCAGAACTGACCGGATGGTATGTGGTAGATTCTGAAAACGGGGTGTACTCTCTGATTCCGGCACTTAGTGCCTCTTCCTTTATTCCGCCGTCTATCGCTCCGACTTTCTTCAAATTCGATTTCCACTGGATCGGATCACACATTTCAGAGTTTGTCGTGATTATATTCTCTTTCCTGTTTGTGGACATGTTTGATACGATCGGAACCGTCATCGGAGTTGCCGATAAAGCAAATCTGCTGGACAAAGATGGAAAGCTTCCGCGTGCGGGCCGTGTTCTGATGGCTGACGCAATCGGTACAGTCGCCGGATCCATGCTGGGTACTTCTACCATTACCAGTTTTGTAGAATCCAGTGCAGGTGTTGCCGAAGGAGGGAAAACAGGTCTGACCGCTATGACCACCGGTTTGATGTTCATTGTTGCATTGTTCCTGTCCCCGATTTTCCTGGCAATTCCCGGATTTGCAACAGCTCCGGCTCTGATTATTGTAGGTTTCTTCATGGCCTCTTCCATCAAGAAAATGCATTTTGACGGAGATATTGCTGATGCTGTAGGAGGTTATCTGGCATTTCTGATTATGCCTTTGACCTACTCAATCGCCAACGGAATTATGTTCGGTATGCTGGCATGGTTCGCCATCAAGATTTTTACAGGACAGATCAAAAAAATCCATCCGGTCATGTATGTGGTATGTGCGTTGTTCATCTTCCGTATCATTACTATAGTCATGTAAAACTGTGACTGGAGCTGGTGACTGGGGGGACGGGTACATAGACACTTTTCGTGCCTATGTACCCGTCCCCCGGTCACCAGCCCCAGTCACTCTGTCACATCCGAATCACACGTATATGTTCCGGATTTTCATAATCTTTTTCATATCCATTGTCATGATAGTATTCATAAACTGCCTCGCCATTGTCAATATAGGAAATATACTGCAGATTTTCAAAATCCACATCTTCCACACACTGACCGCCCGAAGACATGGGAATCAGATGATTTGGACGTACAAATACTACGACATCTGTAAGGCTTATATTTACATAATGATGTCCGGCATCCAGAATCTCTTCTTCCGTTTTTCCATCCACTTTGAATCTTACCATTTTCATTTTTTCCGGAAGGTATACATATCTTCCCTCTGCATTCTGCTCATAGACAGGTGCAATCATCAGTCCATCACCCAGAAGCAGCTGATCTTCTACGTTTACTGCATGTGTATCCTGCGGATAGTCAAATGCCAGAGGACGGAACATCATTTCATCCCTCAGTACCGCTTTCATATATTCACTGTACAGATAAGGAAGAAAACGATAACGAAGTCCGATGATATGACGGAAACCATCCATGTTTTCAAAACGATATACTTCCTGTACGCGTGTTCCCATAGCTGAATGGTTTCTCATCAACGGTGTAAATATTCCAAGTGCCAGCCAGCGAAGAACCAGATCCTCTGTAGTATCTGAACCAAATCCTCCCAGGTCTGCACCGGTATAAATAAAACCGCACATATTCAGTGAAGGCATCATCTTCAGATTCAGCAGGATATGTGACCACCAGGACTTATTGTCACCCTGCCAGATTCCGCCATAGCGATGCATACCCACATAAGAAGAACGTGAAAACATCAGAATACGCTTCTCCGGTTCCAGACGTTCAAACGCTTCCCCTGCAGCACGGGTCATATTGTAGCCGAACAGATTGTGTACACGGTCATGACGAACTTTCTCACCATTGACGTTATGATAGAACATCTTGTAATCTTCTACATTATTGGACAAACCGGAAACCAGACCTGTAAATTCCCAGAAACGATTCAGATCCAGGTTTTTCCCTTTAAATGTATCCAATTTCTCCAATACATCTTTCAGACGATCTTCCGTATAAAAAATCGCCGGCTCATTCATGTCATTCCAGAAACCTTCCACTCCCTGATCCAACAGGAATTTATACTGATCGCCAAACCAGTCTCTGGCTTCTTTATTCAGCATATCCGGGAACAATGCTTTCCCCGGCCATACGGCAGCAACAAAAGGAGTACCGTCCTCTTTTTTGCAGAAATACCCTTTCTCCAGGCCTTCTTCATAAACAGGATAGCCCTCTTCCTGTTTTACTCCGGCATCAATGATCGGGACCAGATGAATATTCTGTTCTTTCATCTCTTTATTAAATTCTGCAAAATCAGGAAATGTCTCATCATTCAGCGTAAAATCCTTGTATCGTTCCATATAATCAATGTCCAGATACACGCTGTCCAGCGGAATTCCCAGTTCCCTGTGTTTTTTCACCACATCACGAATCTCATCTGCAGTCATGTAACTCCAGCGGCTCTGTCCGTAACCGAAAGCCCACAGAGGCGCAATATAACTTCTTCCAATCAATCCACGGAACTGTTTCACAATATCCTTTACATCTTCACCCTCGATCACGTACACATCCAGATTCCAGTCGGATGCCGTGATTTTCAGTTCACTGTGTCGGGTAAATCCCACATCAAAAGTTAAAATGCCTGGATAATCTACAAAAACTCCGAACTGTTCTTTTCCGTCTACCACAATAAAATTGTGTGCTCCATACAGAGACCGGCGATCTTCCAGATGATTGGGATCATCACTGCATTTGCTCTCATAAATCCAGCCTCTTTTATTGATACCTCTCACATTTTCACCCAGGCCATACACCCGGTCACTCTCCTCCATAGAAAAAGAAAAGGACATCTTTTCCTTATCCACGGTAAAATACGGAATTGTCCCCTCCTGGCACTGGGGTTTCTCCATAATGGCTTCTGTTTCCATTACTTTTCCATATACATATCTGCGAATCATAACTGCCTCCTGCGTTATCTTACTATTACTGTTTTCTATATTATAAAAGATAAAATAAAGGTTTGTCTTACGATATTTTATCAGATTTGTATACTATTCTGACTTCTTTATAACCGGAGCACTCGGATCATCATCAGCCATGCCAGTCCATAATACGTAACAACCGCTACCAGGTCATTGACTGTGGTGATCAGTGGTCCCGATGCCACTGCCGGGTCAATTTTCATTTTCTTAAAAAGGATGGGAATCGTGGTGCCCGCGACACTGGAAAATAGCATGGCTACCAACAATGCAATACCTGTACAAAGAGAAACCGCAAACGACATCTTAACAGGATAGCCCTTCAACAGGTTCAGATAGCCTCCAATAAATACAAATGCCAGTGTACCCAGAATCCCGCCATTCAGCAGACCCACACGTGCTTCTTTTCCTATCAGGTACAACTTCTGTCTGGTACTGATCTGTTCGTCCATCAGGACACGAATCGTAACTGCCAAAGACTGTGTCCCCACATTCCCTGCCATATCCAGAACCAGTGACTGAAAACAGACAATCAGCGCCAGCTGTGCAACCACTTCTTCAAATAACCCCACCACAGTGGAAACTACCATTCCCAGCCCCAGAAGTATAATCAGCCAGGGAAGTCTCTTCCCCAGACTTTTTTTCAAAGGCTCCTGTAAATCTTCTTCTGCAGTCAGACCGGCCAGTTTTGCATAATCATCACCCATTTCATCATCAACCAGACGGGTAATATCCTGTGCTGTCAGGACACCTTTCAACCTGTTATCAGCATCCAGAACCGGGATGGAATCCTCTGAATAATCTTTGATTCGTTCCATACAGTCCTCAATCTGTTCATTTACATAGACATACGGATAAGACGTGACAACAATCGCATCCAGTTCTGTACCTTCCCGTGCGATGATCAAATCTTTCAAATCTATGGCACCAACCAGCACCTGATCCTGATCCACCACATAGATTGTAGAAATATTATCATTCTCCGCTGCCTGCTCCACCAGTTCCTTCATGGCCTGCCGCACGCCAATTCCACTGCAGACAGAAATAAAATTGGTGGACATTTTACTTCCAATCTCATCCTCATCAAAAGAACTGAGCAAATGAATCTCACGTTTTGATTCTTCATCCATCAATTCCATCAGTGTATTCCTGTCGTTTTTCCCCAGCTGCCGCAGATACTCTACAGCCGTGGGAACCTCCAGATGGGATAAAACATCCACCCTTTTACGAATTCCCAGTTCCCCCATATATATAGAAATCTTCTCCGAATATTCAAAAATAGATGCCAGTGTTTCTGTATCCAGAATACTGTACAGTCGGAACCGTTCATCCTTTTTCAACACTTCCAGTGCATCTGCAATATCATTTTCATGGTAATCGAGAATCTGTTCTCTCATAAGCCGGGGAGTAAGATTTCCCCGGATAATTTCAACAATTTTATTCTTATAGTCCGGATGCTGTGTATTGATTGCATTCTCAAAAGAAATATTTTTTTCTGTATTCATGGTCCTTTTCCTCCTTTACATCCTTTGTGCAGGTAAAAAAGGGCATAAAAATACCATTGTCACCTGCCAACTTTTTTTGCGTATATTTACACAAAAATATGTAGTTTGCACAGGACAATGGTATACATCTTTCCGGTCAGAAAACAGACGGTGCAATGCCGCCCAAATGTTGACCGTATATATATACCATGTCCTTACTTCGACTACAACTGCTGCCGTCCATAATCTCACCTCACAATCATTCTGCAGGCCATACCCTGCATCTTATTATTTCTTAGCCAGATAATCCTGAATGGATTTCAGAACAACGTCTGCATCAAGTCCGTGAACCATACATGCCTCTTCCAGAGACTCGTTGATAGAAGACGGACAACCGATGCAATGCATTCCTGACTGCATCAGGATATAAGCGATACCCTGATCATACTCCAGCATCTGTCCCATAGTTGTTTCTTTCGTAATCTGCATGATAATGCTCCTTTCCAGTCAATTTACACTTAATGATACCACTATTAGTCCACAATATACAATCCCCAAATTACAAAAAAGTATGTTTTGTGCTGGAATTGAATATACTATAGAAAGGTTTCTCCCGGAGTTTTCATGAAAAAATATGGTACATATACAACTATTGCTCTGGCCCTTGTTTTGATGACAGCCTTGTCTGTGCTTTACTGGCAGGATGTGGGACTGAAGGCGGCGGCTGCCAGCAGCAGTGTCCATGGTCGGGAACTTCCCATATATTCTGTACAGACAGAACAGCCGAAGATATCAATTACCTTTGACGCAGCATGGGGTAATGAAGATACAGAAAAGATTCTGAAAATTCTTCAGAAAAATCAGGTAAAGGCTACTTTTTTTGCTACTGGAGGATGGATTGAAAAATATCCGGAGGATGTAAAAAAGATACTGGAAGCAGGTCACGATCTGGGAAATCACAGCGAGAATCACAAACAAATGAGTCAGCTTTCTCCAGAAGAATCACAACAGGAAATTATGAAACCTCACGAGAGAGTAAAAGAGCTGACCGGCTATGAAATGAATCTGTTTCGGCCTCCTTACGGAGATTATAATAATACAGTCATCCGAACGGCATACAGCAGCGGCTATTATCCCATCCAGTGGAATGTTGACAGCCTGGACTGGAAAGATTATGGTGTGGAAGATATTATTAACCGGGTCATAGAAAGCAAAGATCTGGGAAACGGTTCCATCGTCCTGATGCACAACGGTGCAAAGTATACCGCAGATGCATTGGATACATTAATAAAGAAACTGAAAGAAAAAGGTTATCAGCTGGTTCCTGTGTCGGAATTGATTTACAAAGAAAACTATCATATGGATGCCTCCGGAAAGCAGATACCTGACAATCCCGGAAAATAAAAGAGAGTGTCCAAGGGATTTGCACCTTGGACACTCTCTTTTATTCCCTTATATCATCCAGTTCAATGACTGCACCGCCTTGCAGACGGGACTTTTCTGCAGTCAATGCACAATAATGGCTTTCCACAGATCGTTCCAGAGATGTAATGGAAGGACTTTCTTCACGATTCCCAAGAAGGATATCCAAAAATTCTTCCACCATAACAATATCTCCGCCGCCATGACCTGAGAAATCATCTGACAGCTCTGTTGCCTGAATTCTCTCTGTTTTAAGTTTCGGGCCAAAAATAGTCGTCTCTATGAAGTCATCTTCCAGTTCCCATGAACCCATAGTAACTTTCACTTCCCCTTTTGTACCGCAAAACTGTGCATGTCTTGCAAAATCCGCTGTATGTCCATTCATGGAAAAACTCATGGTAGAACCGTCCGTCATATTCAGATTAACCACCTGATGACCCACCACATTGTTGTCACAATGATATACGCATCTTCCGTAAGGGCCCGTTTTCAAAACCTCTTCTATGCTCTCCTCGGAAGGTACTTCTGTAAGAACATTCAAAGGCCATCCTGTATTGCCATTTCTTGCACCGATTCTTTCACTGTCCATATAAATTGCTTCCGCATCATAGGGACATTCTGCCTTTACTTTGCAGCCATCCAGGCATCTTGCCGTGCATCCTTCCGGTGCATTTTCTTCCTTAAATAAGTATGTGCTTCCAAAAGAAGACAATGATTTACATTTTTTATTGGCGAGCCACAGATACAGATCCATATCATGGCAGCATTTCTGAAGAATCATAGGACTGGAAAGGTCTGAATTTCTCCAGTTTCCCCGCACAAAACTGTGGGCCATATGAAACCAGCCTACATTTTCCGAAGCATTGATTGAGACGATGTCACCAATCACTCCGGAATCCAGAATTTCTTTTACTTTTCTGAAAACCGGTGTATAGCGAAGCACATGACATACTACCACTTTTCTGTCGCATTCTCTTGCCACTTTTACAATCTCACGGCATTCATCCAGTTCCGGTGAAATGGTTTTCTCCAATATGTATCTTTGCCTCTGTTACCGAGACCGGCAAGTGCAACTGCAATTTTTCTGTTAATTCGATTTTCCTCCTGATTTAATTATTTTCGCAGGCATTCGATTTATGTTACTGTTCACTCTATGACCAGCAGCCATTTTCTTCTTATTATACACAGATTTTCTTCCAAAATCTCGTCTTATTAGCTCGTTTTTTGATAAAGCTTTTTTTGATAAACAGACACTGATTGAAAACGCAGAACAGGTTAGTTTATACATCTATCCAACCTGTTCTGCGTTTTATCTCTGTCTTATGCCAAATTTTACTCAACTTACAATATTTCCAACCAGTACATATGATACAAAGTACATGATGATGGTTGCCATGGCAATTCCGCACAGGATTGCCAGAGATGATTTCTTAATATCAATTCCCAGCAGTGACGCAATCAGGGCTCCGGTCCATGCTCCGGTTCCCGGAAGGGGAATTCCCACAAAGCACATCAGACCCCAGAATTCATATTTTCGGATTCTGTCACTTTTCCCCATGGCCTTTGCTTCCAGTCTCTCAACAAGACCACGGAAAATTTTGATTTTCTTCATCCACTTAAATATCTGACGGATGAAAAGCAAAATAAATGGAATCGGAAGAATATTTCCAATAATGCTGAGGGGGATTGCCTGAGCTACCGGCACTTTCAGCAAAGATCCCGCCAGAAGACCTCCTCTCAACTCCAGAAGCGGCATCAGGGAAATAATAAAAACTACTGCCTGTTCGGAAATATAAGCTCCCAGATGAGCAGTAAACCAGGTTACCAGTGATTCCATACATTCTCTCCTATCTTTCACTCAAATACTTTTCTACAAATGCGACAAATGCTTCCATCTCTTCCTGTGTTCCGATGGTAATCCGAAGATAATTATCAATTCTCGGTTTATTGAAATAACGTACAATAATATTGGCTTTTCGAAGAGCAGCAAACAATTCTGCTGCCGGACAGGTTTTATGGGCAGCAAAGATGAAGTTCGCTTTGGAATCTCCAAAAACAAATCCAAGCCTGGTCAGTTCCTTTTTCGTCCATTCTCTCGTCTCCACAACTTTATGCACGGTCTCTTCCAAATATGCCCGGTCTTCCACCGCCGCCTTTCCCAACACGATCGTGGTCTGATCCATGGTATAGGAATTAAAAGAATACTTTACATCATTCAAATATTTGATCAGCACCGGGTTTGCCATCGCATACCCGATCCGCATACCTGCCATTCCCCGGGATTTGGAAAATGTCTGTACCACCAGTACATTGTCATACTTCTCAATCAGCGGCAATGCAGTCTCCGCTCCAAAATCCACATAAGCTTCATCTACAACCACAATCACATCAGGATTTGCCTGAATAATTTTCTCAATCTCAGACAGCGGCAATTCTACACCGGTAGGTGCATTAGGATTTGGGAAAATAATTCCTCCGTTCTCCCTGCAATAATCCTCGGCACAGATCGTAAAATCTTCCCGAAGCGGTACTGTCTCATAGGGAATCCGCAGCATATCAGCCCAGACATCATAAAATGAATATGTAATGTCAGGAAATAAAATCGGCTTTTTTGAATTAAAAAATGTCATAAACACCATAGCCAGCACATCATCGGAGCCTACCCCCACAAAGACCTGCTCTTCTTTTAAACCATAAAAATCTGCAATCGCACTGACCAGCAGATGTGCCGACGGATCCGGATACAGACGCATACAGTCAATTGTCATCTCCTGCAGAGCCTTTGCCACCTTCGGTGACGGCGGATATGGATTCTCATTTGTATTTAACTTAATCAGATTCTGCTCCTTCGGCTGCTCCCCCGGTGTATAGGGAACAACTTTGCGGACATTCTCTTCCCATTTCTTCATAAATTCTCCTCGTTTCTTTGACATTTCATTTTGTATCATTAAAACTCGCTTGAATAGTACTTATTATACGAATGATGCTGTATGAAGTCAACCAAATCATAATAATCTCAACAGTCTTTATTACCGAAACTGCATTTCATACAATCCGGCATAGATTCCACCCTTTTTCATCAGCTCGTCATGAGTACCTTCTTCCTCGATTCCATTTTCTGTCAGCACGAGAATTCTCTGTGCATTTCGAATCGTAGAAAGCCGATGGGCAATAACAAATGTAGTTCGGTTTTTAGCCAGATTCTCCAGCGAATGCTGTACGATTTTTTCACTCTCATTATCCAATGCAGAAGTAGCCTCATCAAAAATCAATACCGGTGGATTTTTCAAAAATACCCGGGCAATAGAAAGCCTCTGTTTCTGACCGCCGGAAAGCTTCACACCCCGCTGTCCGATATCGGTATCATATCCCTGGGGCAGATTCATAATAAATTCATGAGCATTGGCCGCTCTTGCCGCCATCACTACTTCCTCGTCCGTAGCCTCCGGTTTTCCATATCGGATATTTTCCATAACAGTGCCGGCAAACAGATACACATCCTGCTGTACAATACCAATCTGCCTTCTCAGATCCTTCAGCCGGAGCTTGCGGATATCAATTCCATCCAGCCTGACACTTCCAGCAGTCACATCGTAGAATCTTGGAATCAGAGAGCAAAGTGTCGTTTTTCCCGCACCGCTGCTGCCCACCAGAGCCACATATTCTCCGTGTTTTACCTGCAGATTCACATTAGACAGAACATTTTCTTTATTTTCTTCATAATGGAAGGTTACATGATCAAAGGATATATTACCCTCAGCTTTATCCATACTCACCGCATCCGGTGCATCCTCAATATCCGGCGCAATACTCACAACTTCCAGAAATCTTTCATACCCACTGTAACCATTCTGGAACTGCTCCGTAAAGTTAACCAGTTTCTTTACCGGCTCCGTAAAGTTGCTGATATACAAAAGGAATGTCACCAGATCCGCCGCTGTCAATTCACCGGCTGTCATCAGATACGCTCCCATAATCAGAGAACCCACCGTAATCAGCGTGGAAAATGCACCCATTCCAGAATGAAAAATAGCCATATACCGGTAGCTTTTTTTCTTGGAATCCACAAAACGGGCATTGCCGACTTTAAATTTATCCATTTCCGTTTCTTCATTACTGAAAGATTTTACCACCCGGATACCGGACAGGCTGTCCTCGATCTGACTGTTGATATCGGCAATCCTTGCCCTGTTCTCCTTAAAAGCATTTTTCATCTTCTTATTCAGAGAAACAGCGTAAACCAGCATCACCATCACGATGGCTATGGCCACCAATGCCAGTTTCCCGTTGACCGCCAGCAGAATCACAAATGCACCAACCAGCTTGATGGTGGAAATCACCACATCCTCCGGTCCATGATGCAAAAGCTCCGTAATATCAAAGAGGTCACTGGTTATACGTGAAAGCAGATGCCCCACTTTCTGATTATCATAAAATGCAAAAGAAAGTTTCTGATAATGACCGAAAATCTCATTTCGCATATCATGCTCAATCTTTGCTCCCATCACATGACCATAGTACGTTATAAAATAATTACAGAAACATTCCAGGGCAACCATAGCTACCATCACTATGCCAATCCGTATAATGATTTTCGTAGCTTCCTGTACCGGCAGTTCCACCACAGTTCCGGTAATATACCGCACCAGAAGCGGAATCACCAACGTCACTGCCGCTCCCAGCATCGCAAAAAACATATCTGCCCAGAACAATCCCAGATAAGGCTTATAATATGCAGCCAGTTTCTTTAACTTGTGATCCATTTCCTTCTCCTCCACTTTGTACTTGTTATCTGTTTATACCAGTATATCTGCAAAATCCACAAAAATCAATCCAGGGATTTTAATACATTTGTGACGGGACAGAAATAAAAAAGTATACTTTACATTGTTATTAGATAGCAGAAGTATGCCGCATACCCAACCAGCATCATCACTCCGCCCATCCTCTTTAATTTGTGTTCCCGGCATACACACAGCCATAACAGTACACCTGCGCCCCCCGCAATCAGGGTATCTATCACAAATCCACTCTCAAAAACCACAGGCGTAATCAATGCCGTGGTTCCCACCACAAACAGAATATTGAATATATTACTTCCCACAATATTTCCGATGGCGATATCCGCTTTCCCTTTGAGAGCTGCGGAGACCGAAGTAAACAGTTCCGGCAGAGATGTTCCCAGAGCTACGATGGTCAGACCGATAAATCTTTCACTCATCCCCACTGCCTTTGCAATCGCTGTGGCAGCATCAACCGTGACATCACTGCCCCAAACCACAAATACCAGCCCCAGTACCGTATACAGCAGTAATTTCCACAAAGGTTTCTTTTCCGTTTCCTCTTCGACCTGTCTGTTTTTTTTCGCCATGTAAAACAGATATCCCAGGTAAAGAAGGAATGCTGCCCAAAGTATTACCCCTTCCCAGAATACGATTTTATTTCCAGAAAATCCGAGAACCAAAAGCAACAGTGTAATCACCAACATATACGGGATTTCTATTCTGACTGTTGATCGGGCAACCGCCACGCTTACGATCACAGAGGTGATTCCCAAAATTACCAGAACATTCAGAATATTGCTTCCTACCACATTTCCAATGGTAATCGCCGCATTTCCTTTTAAAGCCGCCGTAATACTTACTGCCGCCTCCGGTGCACTGGTTCCCATTGCCACGATTGTCAGACCAATGACCAACTGTGGGATTCCAAACTTTTCTGCTATTCCGGCTGCACCTTCCACAAATGCATCTGCGCCTTTCACCAACATCACAAAACCGACTGCCAACAATAACAACTGCAACAAAATTTCCATCTTTTCCTACCTCCGAATGATATTTTTATCTTCTGTGCAAAAAAAGCAAACAAAAAACGAGACTTTATCGCACAGAAACTGTACGATAAAAGTCTCGTTCTTATTTCAGTATGTATTCCGGCCTTTCGGCGTGATGACGTGATACATAACATCTTACGATGCGAACTACTCCCTGATATCAGTATTATTCTATCAAGTCACTTTCCTGATGTCAACCCATCAGCCTAGATTCCAGCCAGTTTAAGCAGATCCGGCACTTTGGACTCCCATCCCAATGCCATAATATGTACACCCTGACAATACGGCTTACATTCTTTGATGATACGTGCAGCAATCTCCACACCTGTGATTCCTGCTTTGGTCTTTTCTTTGTCTGCTTTCAGTTCTTCAATCATCTCATCCGGTACATGAATACCTGCAACATTATTATTCATGAACTTAGCCATACCTGCAGACTTCGGAATGATGATTCCTACCTGAACCGGTTTGCCGAACTGTTTTGCTTTTTCCATAAATTTTATGAATTTTTCCGGCTCAAAAACTGCCTGTGTCTGGAAATAATCTGCACCAGCCATTACCTTGCGCTCCATTTTTGCAAGCTGAGCATCAATGGAATCACTGCACGGTGATACAACTGCGCCTTTAGCAAATTTAGGAGGCTCACCAACCAGTGGATTTCCACCCAGATCCACACCGGATTCCAGCTGTTTTACTGTATGAATCAGAGAAACAGAATCCAGGTCAAAGACTGGTTTTGCCTGCGGATGATCACCCATCTTAGTATGATCACCTGTCAGAAGCAACAGGTTCTCGATTCCCAACATAGCTGCACTCAGAAGATCAGACTGCAGTGCGATACGGTTTCTGTCACGGCAGGTCAGCTGGTAAATAGGTGTCAGCCCTTCATCTTTCAGAACTTTACAGGTAGCAAGAGAACCAAGACGCATAACAGATGACTGATTATCCGTTACATTAACCGCTGTAATACCGCTCAAATAAGTCTTCGCTTCTTCCACCACATGTTCAATATGAATTCCTTTCGGCGGTCCTACTTCCGCTGAAACTACAAATTCACCACGTTCAAATAACTCAGTAATTTTCATTCTACATTGCTCCAATCATTATAAATTTAAACAACTTCCCTCTATTTAGCAACTTCATCATCCGTTGCGTAATTACGTACCTGTACCGGACATTTCAGTACATCCAGGCGTCCGATCTGTGCAAGGCGTCTGTAGATACGTTCCCAGCCACATTCCATATCTCCATCTACTTCACATTTGCCATCCTTAGAACCTCCGCACTGTCCATTAACCAGACTCTTGGAGCAGGCAGTAATCGGGCAGATTCCACCGGTTAAGTTCAGATAGCATTCACCACACTGATCACAATCATATTCCAGCGGAGTCACTCCCTGGAATCCCGGTACCGGATATGTATCACAGGCGGCACATACTTTTTTATGTTCCAGATATTCAGAAATTGTCTGCACGCCAACACCGCAGGAATATACCAGTACCACATCGGCAGCTTCAATTTCACCCATATGTTTTTCGAGACGAAGTTTCATATTTTCTGGATTACAGATGTAATCTGTTGTAATGATTCCGGTCACATTTCCGGCTGCAGCCAGTTCTTTCTGAAATTCTGCGGCTTCTTTCTCCGGAAAACGGACTTCTTTGCATCCATGGCAGTTGATGATAAAGACTTTTTTCCCTTCTGCCAGTGATACGATAGTTTCCTTAGCTTTTAATTGGGTAATTAACATATCACTTCATCCCCCTTACTGCATTCTTTCCGGCTTTAATCTTGGTAACTAACGGAATCTTGGAAGAACAGATGTACTCACAGCATCTGCACTCAACACAGTCCATAACATTCTTATCTTTCATACCCTGCCAGTTTTCTTCATCCGCATATTTTGCGAAATACAGAGGTGAAAGTTCCATCGGACAGACATCCACACAACGTCCGCACTTGATACATGGCTGTTCTGCAGTCTGATCCGTATCAATAGCAATGATACCATTGGAGCCTTTCATCATCGGCACATTCAGATCTGAAAGAGCAAATCCCATCATAGGTCCACCCATCTTGATCAAAACATCATCATCCGTTGTACCGCCGCAGTAATCGATCAGTTCTTTTACGCTGGTACCGATTTTCACAATGTAGTTGCCAGGATTCTTAATCTTCTCACCGGTTACGGTTGCAACACGTTCAATCAATGGCATACCTGTCTGAATCGCATCAGAAATTGCTTTTACTGTACTGATATTATCTACGATAACACCAACATCTGCAGGCAGTCCTCCACGCGGTACCTGTCTTCCCATCACACGTTTAATGAGAGTTTTTTCAGCACCCTGCGGATATTTTGTTTTAGCTACTACTACTTCAATATTATCCAGGTCAGCAACTTTAGCCTGCATCAGCTCAATGGCATCCGGCTTATTATCCTCAATTACAATAAGACCTTTTTCAGCACCTGTTGTCTTAAGGATTGCTTTCAGTCCGTAAATAATATCATCCGCAAACTCCAGAAGTACTCTGTGGTCTGCAGTCAGAAGAGGTTCACACTCACAACCATTCAGCAGAATCGTATCAACCGGTTTTGCAGGTTTCAGTTTGACGCATGTCGGGAAACCGGCACCACCCATACCAACAATTCCTGCTTCGCGGACAATATTGATAATCTCATCCGGTGTAAGGCTGTCCAGATCTTTATTCGGCTTAACAGATTCGTCCAGGGTATCTTTTCCATCCGATTCAATCACTACAGCCATAACTTCACTGCCTCTTGTGGCATGCATACGCGGTTCAACGGCAACTACAGTACCACTGACACTGGAGTGAACCGGCGCACTGATAAAGCCTGCCGCCTCACCAATCTTCTGTCCGACTTTTACAGTATCACCAACCTGTACGATTGGATTAGCCGGAGCACCCAGATGCTGAGACATGGAAATAACAAGGGTCTTCGGTTCCGGGAATTTCTCCAGAGCAATATGTTCACTGTACTCTTTCCGCTCTGATGGATGAACACCACCATAGTAGCCAGCCAGTCTTTCCTCACGGATAGACTTCACATACTCCTGAATAACTTTATGATTTGTTCTGGAATAATCACGTATCTGAATCGGCTGATTTAAAAATTCTTCCAGACGTCCCTGTTTTTCCAGTCTCCTGTAAATTTTCTCCCATGCGCAGTCTTTGTTGCCATCCACTTCACATTTTCCATTCTTTGCACCGCCGCACTGACCATTGACAAGACTCTTGGAACAGTCAACGATCGGACAGATCCCACCTGTGATATTCAAATAACACTGTGCACAGGCGTCACAGCTTTTCTTTGTCAGCGCCATACCATGATGACCTGTATAATTCAGAGAATTGCTGGCTGCATATACAGGTTTTCCAGCCAGATCCGCAACGGTCTGAATTCCCAGTCCACAGGAGATTACAATAATATTTTCCGTGTCTTCCGGAATCATATCCTGCAAATCTTTCCCGGTATGATTTTTGTTACACAAAAAATCAACTCTGGCACTTCCCGTGAGGGTTTTTCCCAGACTGGACGCAAGCTGTTCAAACTCGCCGCAATCCGGTTCATCAATAGTTTCAAATTCCTTGAAGCATTTGTTACAGGCAATAACAAACAGATGATCCTTATCAGCCAGCAGGGACTCCAGTTCGTCGGCCTTTTTCAACTTATACTTAGTATAGTTTTCCAATTGCTCACCTTCCTTACGAAATAGTTTATAAACGGTCTACGTTTAATACGTTTATAAGTATATCACACATTGTTCATATTATCTAGTATAATCCACACTAAATCCATTTTCCATGAGGATTCTTTCCACTATTTTTCAGCAGTTCTTCCTCCTTTTTCACCTGTGCATTTTTCTTTTCCTCACATGCCCGCCAAATGCCGGCTCCGCACAAAACAACAGCACAGATACCCGCTGCAGATATAATGATCCCACTCATCTTTTTATCCTCTTTCCGTTCAAATTCACCTGGAAAATCATACCACATAAAAAATTATATAGCAACAACATATTAATCGGTTCGTGCAGTATTATATTGACATGAACTTTCCACATCGATATTATGATATTATCTGACTATTGGAATTTTTTTACTCCGACCGGTCAGAAATAGAAATAACAGAACAAAGGAGAAATGTTATGAAACTGATGAAAAAAATTGCTGACAGGTATAACAGCATCAGCCTGATTCTGAGGATTCTGACAGGATTGATTCTGGGTGCTGTTCTCGCCCTTCTGGTACCACAGGCCACAGTAATTGGAGAACTCGGTAATCTCTTTGTCGGTGCTTTGAAAGCCATCGCACCTGTACTTGTCTTTGCCATCGTCTCAAGTGCACTGGCACAGGGAAGCTCCAAACTGGATCGCCGTTTTGGTACAGTTATATGGCTCTACATGCTCACCACTTTTCTGGCCGCTGCAATTTCCGTTTTTTCAAGCCGTTTATTCCCACAGACGATCGTGCTGGCAGAAGCCGCGGAAGCTGAAGTAATCCCCCAGGGTCTCGGTGAAGTGATGCAAACGCTTCTGTCAAATATCGTTGCCAATCCCATCTCATCCCTCATCCAGGGTAATTATATCGGCATTCTGATGTGGGCCTGCCTGTTTGGATCCGCCATGAAAACAATCGGTTCTGAAAGCACCAAGGTCTTTTTGTCCAACACTGCGGATGCTGTTTCCCAGATTGTCCGCTGGATCATCAATCTTGCACCGTTCGGTATCATGGGACTTGTATACACAAATGTAACTGGCAACGGTCTGGCCATCTTTACCCAATACGGTAAACTGCTGGCTCTTCTGGTCGGCACAATGCTGTTCATGGCACTGGTAGTTTCACCCTTCATTATCTTTTTGTACCTGCGCTGCAATCCATATCCGCTGGTATTCCGATGTCTCAAAGAATCCGGACTTACAGCCTTCTTTACCAGAAGTTCTGCTGCAAATATCCCGGTGAATATGGCTTTGTGTGAAAAACTTGGTCTTGATAAAGATATGTATTCGGTTTCTATTCCACTTGGTGCAACCATCAATATGGACGGTGCCGCTGTTACCATCACAGTCATGACACTGGCTGCGGCTAATACACTTGGCATCCAGGTTTCACTGCCTGCAGCGATTCTGCTTTCTGTGATGTCCGCATTGGGTGCCTGTGGTGCCTCCGGTGTGGCTGGCGGATCACTGCTTCTGATCCCTATGGCCTGCTCACTGTTCGGTATTTCCAATGACATTGCCATGCAGGTAGTTGGAGTAGGATTTATCATTGGTGTAATCCAGGATTCCGTAGAAACAGCACTCAACTCTGCCGGTGATGTAACATTTGCTGCCACAGCAGAATATTATGAATGGCGCAAGCAGGGACGTCCCCTTCCGGATTTTCTGAGAAAGCACTGACATAACAGGGGCAGGAGGTAACTCAGCAAATCACATCCTGCCCTCAAAATGGAAATTTTCAAAAAATCATGGAGATGATACGTAAATGGAAAAATTAATTGTTCTCGGCACAGGAAACGCTCAGGCTGTACACTGCTATAACACCTGTTTTGCCATGAAAAACGGAGAAGAATATTTTCTGACTGATGCCGGCGGAGGAAATGGTATTCTTCTCGCCCTAGAAAACCAGAAGATTCCTCTGGAAAAAATACATCATGTTTTTGTCAGCCATGCACACAATGACCATATTCTTGGCATGGTCTGGATGATCCGCATGATTGCTACCAGTATGAACAAGTCAAAATATGAAGGCAATCTTCATATTTACTGTCATTATGAATTAGTAGAAACCATCAAGACACTTTCTCGCCTGACTATCGGAAAGAAATTTACTGACCATTTTGATTCCCGTATTCTGTTTCATGTGGTGGAAAACGGTTCTCAAAAAGAAATTCTCGGTGATCAGTTCACATTTTTTGACATCGGTTCCACAAAAGAAAAACAATTTGGCTACCAAATCCGCATGAACAATGGTATTTTGCTTGCCTTCCCCGGAGATGAGCCTTACCGGGAATCTTTACTTTCCTATGTACAGGGAGCTGACTGGCTGCTCCATGAAGCTTTTTGTCTTTATGACCAGCGTGATATTTTTAAACCATATGAGAAGCACCATAGTACCGTTATGGATGCATGCAAGCTGGCAGAAGGACTGAATATCCCAAATCTTGTCCTCTGGCATACCGAAGACAAAGACCTTGCACACAGAAAACAGAAATATACTGCTGAAGGACAGCGGTATTATCACGGTAATCTTCTGGTACCGGATGACGGAGAAAGCATTTCATTTTAGCTGAACACAGGATGCGGAATATCTGCGAACCCACTTTCCAGCTGTTTACTCTGTAAATGTGTCACGCACAAAATAACCATTCCCATCTCCGGTAATAATCACTGCATCACCTATTATGCACTTTTTTCACATTTTTTTCAAAGTATTTCTCAAACGTTCTCTCTTTTTGCTTGACAAATCAATTAGAACGTTTATAATAATTTTAGAATAATTCTAATTAGAGCAGAAAATGCCAGAAAATTTATTGAGAGAATGAAATCCGGATATTGAAAAAGTTTATGCAGAATTTTATGGTGAACCATTAGTAAACTGGCCGAAAAGATGCTGCATACATCTTATAGGGATAGAAGTACAATATTTAACAGAAAAGGAGAACAAGCAATGGGAAAATGGAAATGTAAAGTGTGTGGTTATGTATATGAAGGAGAAAATCTTCCAGCTGATTTCGCATGTCCGATATGCAAACAGCCTGCTTCCTCTTTTGAAAAGGTAGAAGAGGGAAATCACAAATATGCAGGAACACAAACTGAAAAGAATTTGGAGACTGCATTCGCCGGAGAATCAGAGGCAAGAAACAAATATACGTATTTCGCTTCCGTTGCCAAAAAAGAAGGGTACGAACAGATTGCTGCATTGTTTTTAAAAACTGCTGAAAATGAAAGAGAACATGCAAAGATGTGGTTCAAAGAACTGAACGGAATCGGTAACACAAAAGAAAATCTCGAAGCTGCCGCTGCCGGAGAAAACTACGAGTGGACAGATATGTATGATAATTTTGCAAAAACTGCTGACGCAGAAGGATTTCCGGAACTGGCAGAAAAATTCCGTATGGTAGGTGCCATTGAAAAGCATCATGAAGAAAGATATCGCGCATTATTAAAAAATGTTGAGACTGCTGCTGTATTTGAAAAAAGTGAAGTAAAAGTATGGGAGTGCCGTAACTGTGGACACATTGTAACAGGCACAAAAGCACCTGATGTCTGCCCGACATGCAATCATCCACAGAGCTTCTTTGAAATTCATACGGAAAACTACTAATACAAATAGCATAAATCTGAAGGTATACATCTACATCTGTTCCCAGTTCTGATACTGTAGCTGATTTAAGTACGCCTCGGCGTACTTGATGCTCAAGATAAATACTACACAAATGCAGGGCTGGCAAAGAGAAGCAGAAAACATTATTTGCATGTTTTCTGCTTTTCTGATTTTATCTGCCATTACACTGATTTTCGTATCATGAATTGTTAACAACTCATATTCCAGTCATAAGATCTGCTCCTTACAGTTTTTTATATTCTTCAAAAAGAGCCACTATCATCTGTAGCGGTCTTCAATTCTTCAAGTCTTTGAAAAAACATTTCTTTCCATTCCATCGCATCCTCAAAAAAGCTCTCATCTATATCCTTAATCTGATGCAAGCCTATATTTTTGACCGCCTCGATAGCAGCCTCCCGCTGCGTCATTTTGTCAGGATAAACTGTCTGGCAGTTTGCTCCTTCTATAGTGTCATAGCTCCCAAAACTCTGGTTAAAATCCATGATCGGATACAGCGAAACATACTCATTAGTCTGATTGTCAACCAAAAGCCCCCAATTTTCCGGATGCCGATCAATATTACCAACCAGATAATCAAGTATATTCATTCCATAGTACGTCTCTTTATCTATCCTCAAACATTCATCCAGTACATTCAAATCATGATTTTGCGCATATATTTCAAATGCCATCCTGGAAACAATGGAATACTGTTTAGAGGTTATGATCTTACTCTCAGTTACCTTTTGTCCATCATAAAAACCTTCTTTATATCTCACCTGCTTAAAATCAAAGCATTGGCATAATCTGCTTGCTAAGAGTTCCTTTTTAACAGCATCATCTCCACCATCTTTTAATAAAATAAAATCTTTTCCTCTTCTAATCCAGGCTTTTGGGAAGCAGCCTTTTGTGGATAAATCCGGTGCCAGTTCCTGATTAGTAACTGTCATTGGTTTTCCACGCAGAGAAAGCTCTACCACCGCCTCATTTAATGAATTATCATACAAATTTATCTTTTCGTAGGATATTTCTTCATCACTCTTTTTTACCCAATAAATATCCGTCAGGGATACACAATGATATGACAATGATATTTTAGCACGATCCCGGTCCGTCACTGCCTGTGCCATTCCGATACTGTTTAAAATTTCTTTTGCATATTTTCTATCCAGAGACAACACCCGCGAGGCACACCAATAATAAAAATTATTCATATTATTGATCAGCGTATCAAAATCTCTATCATCATCCAGATACAGGTCATAAGGAATAAACCTTTCATTGAAAACAGTAGCCTCTCCCCGAGTATTAATCTCTGCCACTTTTTTTTCACCATGCATAATCTCATAACATATCATACTTTTATTCTGTTTTTTTCTTGAAACATTATTATTCATCTCAGTTTTTCTTATTGGGTGCAGCAAACTATTTTCCACATTATCACCATTCCTTTCACCTCTCAACCAAAGTTGCTTTTATTGTACCATGTTATTTTTCCTATAGAATAGGTCTCAAATCCTGTTTATATGAATTTCTGCCTGCTATATTCTGGAAAGTAGACCGTAAATCTTGTTTTACGCTTTTAGAGCCTATTATTTTTGCAGGATAGTAGGCTGTAAAACCTATCTGAAGCCTCTACAGCCAGCCTATCACCTTATGCCGGAAAACAGACCACAGAACTTGTTTTTATGGATTTCAGCCTACCCTTTATTTTGATAAAATATTTAAATTGCGTAGGGGAAGTTCTACTCACACGCCCCATGCGGGACGTGACGATACGCTGGCATAGTTACACATGCGGAATCATGATTTCTACTCACACGCCCCATGCGGGACGTGACCGGAAACCCAGTATATTAACAGCCATTATGTGATATTTCTACTCACACGCCCCATGCGGGACGTGACGTATTCCACAAGCGAAACGTTTGGGGTCAGATGGATTTCTACTCACACGCCCCATGCGGGACGTGACATATTCCGGATGGCTGAAAACGGAGATAAGGAGATTTCTACTCACACGCCCCATGCGGGACGTGACCTTTCACTCATGATTTTGCTCCTTTCTTTGTTTGTTATTTCTACTCACACGCCCCATGCGGGACGTGACTGGATACGCAGAATCGCTCCGTAATCGTACTGATCATTTCTACTCACACGCCCCATGCGGGACGTGACCGCTATATGTTGTAATTTTAGCAATCACGCCCACTAAATATAGAGGGGTGGACTTTTTTCTTCTGTTTTTAACTCTATTTTATATGCATTTCAATACTTTTTTTAGGCGAACCTCCTAATACTCTCAAATCATTTCCACTTCGCCACGACCATTACCAGTGTTCTATCTTATATTTTACTAGAAACTATATTTTTTTATAATATTAGCAAGACTCCCTTCCATAAAATCAGATAATAATTACTCCCTCTGGATTATACGTTTTTTTTGCTCCAATGTGTTCTACCCGTTTCTCCCAATTATTTCCCAGATAATAAAAACGTAAACTATCTTCATCCGGATTGATCAACTCGCACAATCTAGCTTTTAATTTTAGAAAAGAAGAATAATCCAAATCTGCTTCAAACACAGAATTCTGTACCCGCTGAGCATGATTCTGACATTCTTTTGCTACTTTACGCAATCGTGTCTTTCCTGAATTATTTGTTGTACTGACATCATAACTAATTAAGACCATCATACTTCATTCACCTACTTTACTAAATAAGGGGGATAGCTCTCTAGTTCTCCCCTGACGTACTTTGCAAGCAAATTACTTTGCACATATGGAAGAAGGCCAAGCGGTATTTTCTGTTTCAAATATGGATGGACGATATCTGAACGTTTCTTTTCTTGCCAACGAGTCAACACTTTCTTTCGCCCTTCATCATTTAACCATACTGCACCTGATATTTGCCGTTCAAAATCTTTTTCTCCTACTATCTGCAAGTTTAAAAGTGTAAGAACAAATCGTTCCGCTATACAACGGGCTTCCTCCACTAAATCACAGGCCAAAGAACTTCGCCCACTGCGCAATGCATGGCAAAAACCAATATAGCTATCCAAACCAACTGTTTCCAAAGCCGATGCAAATTCACTGGTAAGTAAAGTATATACAAAGGATAACAAAGCATTTACAGGATCCAATGGCGGTCGCTTTGTTCGAAGTTCAAACGTAAAAGGAACTTTTTGATTTGTAATCAACTTATTAAAAACAGAGAAATAGTTTTGAGCACAATTGCCTTCAATCCCCATGACTTCTTCAATCGTTTTTGCATCAAATACTTTCTCAATCCCAGAAGCAAGTATCTCCATCACCTTGTTTATTTGTTCATCATCCCTTAACAGTACGTTATCATGAAGTGTTCTTCGGATAAGCTGACGTGTATTGCTAAACTTGGCTGCCATCGTATTTTGCGAAAGGGTTAATCCACACTCTCTGAATCTGTCAATCTGTGCAACTCTCAGAAAGACATTTCCTTTCGTTTCTCCACAAACTTTTGCTAAAAATTTCCCCTGTGGGGAGATAAAATTAATAGGAATAGTTTTACTCACACATTTTCCCATCAGAGCCGGAGAACATCCTACATAATTAAAACATACAATATTTTCAATATTCTCGAAAGGAATTCGAAGCTTTGTTTCGCCCTCAATCTTGCATACAAGATTCTCCCCATCCAAAGTCAAATACATCAATTCATTCGTGACATAAATTGTATTTAAAAGTTTTCTCATACTCGTTCCCCTTCAGTTAAAATGCCGATATTTCCGTTTCTTGTATTTTCTTGATTTCAGACAAAAAATCCTTCGATTTTTTTACCGATGGCATACACAAATCTTTCATAGAGCATCCGGAGCATTTCTGCCCTTTACGGATTGGCGGAATCACGCCTCGTTCCAAATTAGTTCTCATTTCTTTCAGTAATTTTATCAATTGCCTGTTGTACACTTCAAAGTTCTCTTTTAAAGGGAGCTTAATGCGTTTCTTTACATCTGCATAATATAGAACCGCTTCGCTATTACCTCCAAATACATAATCCACGCAAATTTTCTGAGCAAACACCTGCATCAAATCTTCTTCATGGTACTCTTCATTCTTTGGTTTGGTCGGCTTATACTCAACAATGCAGATATTAAACTTTTCTTGACTTCCGTCTATGGAAATTCCATTTTTATCCTCTGTTATTTCCAGGCAATCGGTTACTCCATACAAATTATACTCATCCAAATCATTATAAACCGGAACAGATGTATATACCTTTTTCCCTCTTGATCTGTAATTCCGTTCAGGGTCATGAACTCTGTTATGCATGAGATTTGCCTTTGTCACAAATGCATTTTCAGCCCATGCTTTGTCAATCTCCAACAGGCCCCACCGATGTGAGCAATACATATAATGCTGAATAGAACGAATAGAAATTTCTATTGTACTCATAACTTTTCAATCAATTCGACACCTTCCGGCATCTGCCCTTCCACTGTAATCTGATAATCTGCAAACTTGCGTGGCGGCTCTTCCTGTTTTTTTAAATCTACCTGTATCTTATCAAACAAAATATGTGACGGGCAGTTTCCTAAAACATTACTGTGTTTGAAAACATACAGTTTTCTCATACACATTTTTCCTCTCGCTGCACTATGGTCATTCTCGAACATATTAACAATAGCCGTCCATAATAATTCAAGATCTTCCTCTGATAATTTTGTCACCTTATTCGCAAGTGATGCAGAGACATAACCTTCTGCCCGATAGAGAGCATACGGAACAACGCTTTTTCTTCCCATCTCAGTTTCTCCTGTTTCAGTTCTTGCTTCCGTTGTGCGAGCCTGACGGGTAATAGAAACATCCTGGATGTTGATAGGAGATAAACTTCTGGCAAAATTAATCTGTACTGGTCCTCTTACAATGCCGCATGGGTCTTCGCCTGTTGACATAACTGCACCAAAAGCCCGTACATCAAAATAATTTCTACACATAAAATCTCGAGCAGTTTTCACATCATCCGCATTTTTTCCTTTATTTTTTGTTTTTAATCCTTCCTTCTCATATGCTTCCGTAAACTTTGCATTAAGATATCTGTCCGGTTTGATCAAGATATTATAACCTTCTTCTCCTTCTTTATATAACTCCACAAAATTGCGGATTTTTCTTTTCAGACATACATCGGTAATATATCCACATCCTGTTTCAGGGTCTACACGAGGAGAATTTCCTGCATCCGGGTCGCCATTTGGATTACCATTTTCCACATCAAAAAGCATTACAAAGTCATATCTATTCTCAATTGCCATCTTAATTATCCTCCATTTCGTTATTTTCTGTTTTTTCCTTCTTCTCAAAAAAACTCTGGTACTGCTGATAATAACCTATAATAAAGCGTCCCTGGTCCTGCAGTAAAAGTGTTTCTGGAAATTCACCATTCAGCTTGTCCATAATCTCGCCTAATAATATGTTGTAATATGCCGGACTGTTTACTTTATTTAAGTGGTTCTGTGCTAACTTGATCAATTTAGGAAATATCATCGCCGGTTTTGCAGAAGCAGATGCAAAATATGCATCTTTAATAGTTCTGTTAAGCTTTGTACCGGATGCATCCCTCTGAAGTTTCTCCAAAACCGCAAACAGCCTTCCGCATACATATGCCTGACCACAATGTTCTTTGTCTAGTGCCACGCCAAATTCCTCCTTTTTATAATTTCTATTGATACATGCTTTAATAATTCCTACTCTTACTCTGTTAATCCCTTTATCCCGATCGGTCTTTACTCTCCGCACCGCGGTTTCAAGAAGAGTCGTCGGATACATATTTCCATAAATAACTGACTCGAACAATTTTGTCAGTAATGCCGGATTTATTTTTTCCGAAGTACTCTTCGGGGATCGCAGTTCTTCTTTAATTCTGGAAAAAGAGACCAGATGTAATTCTTCGGAGATCTGTATATCCTTCTGGAATTGCGCAATATTCCAGAGGATGTCTGCATATTTTTTTCGAAAAATGAATTTCACAGAAATCCTTGAAGAATTTGGCTTTAATCCAAGCATATAAAAATCAACATCTGGTTCAATCATACTCAAAGATTGAAGCCGCCCTTCTGTTACTTTTCCTCTTCTTCCGCTCTCAAGTAAATTCTTCAGCATACCTTCTGTCTCTTCTGCATTCATTTTATCCGACTGTCCACAGAGCATTGCCAGAATCATATCCTCATATGCTTCATCGGTGTCCATCGCCCAAAATACAATGGTCATATCATCCAAAAGAATTTTATGGTTAGAATTTGCCAGCAAAAAATTCAGTGCTTCTGTGTATTTTTTCATAACAGCCTGGGAAATATTGCTATTAAATGACTGTTCGTTTCCATAAGAACTCTCAGAAGGATTATTAAATCCAATTAGAACCGAACCCGTGGCAAGACCTCCATAAACTCCTTTTATTTTATTATGAATCCGGGCTATCTCACATTCTTCCCCACTGACAGCGCATTGTGCAACATATCCATTTTTATTCTCAGAAACTTCACTATGGTAAACCTGTTCCCATTTCTGTCTAATCTGCATATCATTATGCAGCGGCAGATCCGGGTAGCCCATCATACAAAACGCAAAACCTGATTTTCCATAGTTTTTTCCCAATATCAGCAAATTCTCGTTCTCTGTTTCCTCCTCTGGCTTCCATGTTCTCAGAAAATTCCGGTAAGCATTCACCACTGGCGAATCTATTCCTTCCAGAAACTCCAGATTTAATTTCACAAATGCATCATGAGATTTTCTCGCCTTACCTGTTCGATCATCCGGTGTTAATCTTTCATCATCCCAATTCAATCCAAATATATAGAGAGGACGATGCTCAACTATGTTACTGTCAATTCCCGGCTTTTCTGTTCTCTGAGGCATTTCCTCTATCCTTGGAATCCACTTTTCCTTAATCTTTCCTTTATCCGTTTTATTCTGTATTTTTTCCTGGCAATTAAGGATTTCTTCTATTTTTCCCTCAGCATTAAGGCAAATCATATAATGTATATTTACTTTTGAATACCCATCCGGAACAATTTTCCCATCTGCAGCGAGAATATCATAGTAATCACTTAGTGCTTTTATCAGCATCTTAACTCCTCCCTGTATTTTTTCACATCTATCACACCATTGACCATATGCGGCCTGTAATAGATGGTAGCAGCTTTATCCGAAAATTCAGGATTTTCCCAATCATCATTGACCGGTCTTCCCTGATCAGAAAAAGAAACCCTGTAGCTCATAAAACCCAAATCCACATCCCCCATCTCCAAAATTCTGCTGCTGATCAAATTCTCGTCAAATTCTTCTACCAACTCCATCCTCTTTACCGGAAATTCACTGCATCCCATGCATGGATACCTGAAATACTGGCCTTTTTTCAGTCTTCGTTTAATAATATTATAATGTTTGTTTTCCCCATCATCTTCCTTTTCATCTCTCAGACCAGTCAATTCAAAATGAAATTCCACACCATACTTTACATTTTTTAAAATCATAGACGATCTTTGACTCCTGCTCTCCGATGCATAGATACACGGATTTGCACCTTTACCATTCATCTGGCTTTTGACTGCGCTGTATAGGACCTTATCTTTCACTTCATTCCTTCGAATATTGATAAAATCAATCTCATTAAACACAATAATTTTATCAATCACATAACGTATCGATGGCTTCCAATACACACTTTTAAGCATTCCTTCCAGTGCCCCAGGTGTAGGAACGTCATAACTTACTCTTTCCACTTTAAGCTCAGGTCTTGTATAGCATGCATAATCACCTTCTACCATTACTTTGAAACCATATCCCATACTTTTCCTCACTCCTTCCTTAAAAAGCATACTGACTTCTTAATCAATTGCTCATCACATGAAGTAATCCTTTGCTTCAAATGCAACACCTGTATCTTTATCGTAATAATCTGCATTTATAAGACATAAAATACCTGTCCCAAAATCATCTACCACATGCTGTCGTATCAAATCATCCAGCTCCTTCTGATTAATAGAGCATGTATACTTTTGTAATTGTCTGGCAATACCAAGCCCACCTCCTGTGAACTTCAATGAATCCACAATCTGCCTGCTCAGATCGTCTCGTGCTACAACCAGCGGAATTGTTCTGGAATCAATTAGTTCAAAATTCCATGCATATTCAGCAAAAGGAATACTGTAAATGTCAGAACAATTATGTGTAATTGTCTTTCCCTCTATCGTTTCTCTTTTTATAAAAAACAGCCTGTCATAATACTCTTTAATGCTCTGCGGACACGAAATATCTTCATATTTATCTAAAATGCCTACTGTAATATTACTTTTCATATCCTGTGAAGTTCTGTTCTGATCATCAAGCTCAAATATATACACATCGGCCTGATTGCGTTTACCCTCCCGGTTACATCTTCCTCCGGCCTGCAGGATACTATCAAGTCCTGACAATTCACGATACACTGTGTAAATATCCAAATCTACTCCCGCTTCAATTAACGATGTTGATATGATTGTAATTCGCCTGTCTGGTGGTACATCTCTGTAATCAGGAAAATCTTCTTCTAATTGCTTCAACTCGTTTCGAATTTCCTGAATTACTTTTTCACGATCATATGCTGTCATGTATGTCGATAAATGATATTTCTTTCCGCTGCATAATTCGAAAAGCTTTTTTGCAGACTTCTTCTTATTAACAATAATCAAAGAGGACGGATAACTCATGGCTTTTTCAAGAAGGCTTTCCGCATTAAGTTCTCCCATCCACTGATACTTACATTTCTGAAATGCCCAAAACATCGATGTATCGTCAATCAAATCAATAATCTGACTGTTTTCTAATGCGTACTGCCGAAGTAATTGGTGAAAATCGGGCATCGTTGCTGTCAGAAACACCGCTTCACTATTCAAATATTTTGTAATATATGTAATTGCACGCAAACATGGCTGAAGATAATTCTGTGGCATCAAATGAGCTTCATCAAAAATCAGTATACTATCTGCCATATTATGCAGTTTCCGAAGCTTTCCTCTCTTATTTGCATAAACAGATTCAAAAAACTGAACAGCCGTAGTAACTATGATCGATGCCACATCCCAGTTCTCAGCTGCACTTTTTGCCGCCTTTCGATAGTCTTCTGTATAATCATTTTCTTCATAGGAAAAAGTTGACTGATGACGCAAGATCTCCGCATCAGATTCAAACATTTCTTCAAATACATTCACCGTCTGATCAATTATACTATTGTATGGAATTATATAGATAATCCTCTTCTTTCCCGTCCGGATTGCTCTTTCCAAACCAAATTTCACACTACACAATGTTTTTCCGCTTCCAGTCGGCATATTCATAAGATAAATTTCCCCGTTTACATCTGTCTTTCCAAATACCTGCTGCTGTAAAACCGCACGGGTTTTCTGTAAGGGTGTCGTACAGACAAAAGAATTAAGTCTTAAATTCACCTTTTCCAGACATAGCTGAAAATCTGCCATCAACGGACGTATTTTTCCCCCACTGCAAAAGCGGGCAGTATCAATAGAATCTGCATCCACAAGACAGGAAAATACATATCGTGTTAAAAAAGCAAACTTATCTACAAGTATTTCTTTATTTTTCCCACAGTCCTGCATCAAAAAATTGACAATATCTTTTCGGTTGATTTCCAAAAGCTTTAGTTCTTCTTTATATGCACTGAAATCTTCAAAATTACGTTTTAACCTTCCGCACAACGTAGGCATATCCGGCGTATCATTCTTATAACCTCCATCGGGAATACCGCTATGATGACCGGCAATACAATATTCCATCATCAGGCCTATAGCATCAGGATATAGTATTTTTGCCGCAAGAGCCCCGCAGATAGAATGTTCCACTTTAATGTTTTCCCCATCAATCCGGCGCTGGAAATCTTCCTGAAATTTTCCTATGTCATGCAGTAATCCTACATTATATGTAAAATTCTTTAGCACAGGCACAGAAAACTGCCAACATAAATCAGCCGTATTTTTACTGTGTTCTTTAACAGTCTGAATCGCACCTGTATTTTCGTTGATATGTGCTTTGTATACAGTTCTCATAATCTACCTTCTTCTTGGTTCTCCGTATTATCTGTAAAAAAACCTTTAATTCTTTTACTGCTATAATTATATATTACCACTATATTCAACATTTTACAACTTGATTTTGATATATGTTAAAGCAAAAACACAAAACATTTTAACGTTTGTTTTTGGCTATAAAATGTCACCGACATTCCCTCGCCAGGAAACATTTTATCATCAAAAAAGATAGCGGCTTCGTACAAAAATTGTACCACAAAAGCAGCTATCCCTTTTTATAACACATATCAAAATCATTTCTACTCACGCATCCAGTTTGGATAAGCGACCAGGATGGTTCCATTCATGTACAACACCACCCGCATCTATTTTACCCCACATGAATCTTTATGACAACATCATTTGTCTATCTTTTAATTTGAAAATTTTCTTAAGTGATTATATATTTTCACGTAAAGGCAGATTTATTTTTCTAGTTTTATACACAAAAAGGCAACTTATATTGGCAAACTATCCTTCACACACAGCACCCCATACCCCAACTGCGGATTAGGCCACCGATCTATCCCCGGCAGCTGTCTGGCCCCACGGCGCAGATTTGCCTTCACTGCCTCACCATACAGATAAGGACTATTCCCTTTGAGAATCCCCCATTCCATCAACAAAGCCGCCGATCCTGTCACAAAGGGAGTGGCAAAAGAGGTTCCTGTGTATTCGCCATACCCTCCTCCCGCCCGTGTTGTCTGAATACGAACTCCCGGAGCAGCCAGATCCGGCTTAATCTGATTGGTCACACGGGTATATCCTCTGCCGGAAAAAGCGGCATATGACTGCAGATGGGAATCGTAAGCACCAACCGATATAACCCCGGCTGCAGCTGCAGGAATCGTTAAAGTCCGATCTGGCTGAGAAAAATAGAAATGTGTATCCTCATTCAGTACACCTCCGCCGGGCAGCCAGAGATCCACCTCGCCATCCACAATATTTCCTGACTGAAAGCGTATCGTCCAGATGCCGGAATTAACGTATTGGTTTTCCGGCAGAAAATCAATATAAATTTCCTGTGCTGTACTGTAAGGGCTGGGCAGCCCATAGTATACCAGCAATTCTGTATTTTCCAGACGATATCGCTGAGGTTCTTGGAAAATACGCAGCGGTCCTGCAATCTGACCGCCAGGGCTAATAATCGAAATATCTGCTTCATCCACATAATTTTTCCATATCTGCACATTGAAAGAAGTCTGAAGATTTCCCACACTGATCTGCACATCTGTCTGTGTGCACAGAGTTAGTTGTAATGAAGTGTGCCCCCGGCTGTTGCCCTCATTTCCCATTCCCACACAAATGGTGGTTCTGCCAAGGGCACCTGCCTGGTTGAGATAAGTTTCTACCAGAGAGTTGCCTTCATGAGAACCATAAGAATTCCCAAAGCTCAGATTCAGTGCCAGCGGCTGATTCCTTTCAATGGCCAGACGAATACAGTAGTCAATCCCCTGAATCAGTTCCGTCGTTCTGGGAAAAGAATCCTCCAGTGGATTCCCCAGTTTTACCACCACCAGAGAAGCCTCATCCGCCACACCCCGAAGTACCCCTCCGCTTTCCCGTCCATTTCCTGCTGCGATTCCCATGACAGCAGTCCCATGTCCGCTGAAATCCCGACTGGGAACAATACGGTAGCGTTCTGTAATACTGCTTTTCCCCAATGCTTCATTAATCTGTTCTTCCGTATATTCTGTTCCCAGAAAATATCCGTCCGGCGGTTCACCGGGTATGGTCTGATCCCACAGACTGACAATCCGCGTGGTTCCATCCGTGTTTCGAAAATCCGGATGACTGTAATCTATACCGGAATCCACACAGGCGACAAGTATACCGGCACCATGAAGGTTGTAAGGAGCAGCCTGAACGGTGTTGATACAGGAAATCGACCGTGCCTGACTGAGGGCAAAAAAAAGACGCTTTGGCTTTTCCACATATTCTATCTGTGGTAAATTTGCCAAGGCGTCTAACTGACTTTGCGGAACGCGGATTACCGCATACTGATTCAAAAGCGGCGTAATCTGCAGCCCTTCTGTAGGAATAGTTTCAATGTTTCCAGAATATTTTACAATCACATCCCACAAGCGATCTGTCGGATCATACCCCACATTCAACTCCAGGGATTTTTCTCTTTCCTCCGGTGTGGCCTCAACAGCCAGGTTTAAAGTATTATCAATTTTCTGATTTTCCACACGATTACCATTTTCCGTCACACACTCCACAAAGTATATTCACTTCTACAGAACTTTATTCTCCTTCTCCATTCGTTTCAGTTCCGGCAGTACCGTACACAGCATGGTTATAAAACAAAGACTTCCTCCAATGACATTTGACACCGGTTCCGCCAGAAAAACGCCGGTGGTTCCCATATGTAAGGCATAAGGCATCAGATAAGTCAACGGAACTACAATAAATACTTTACGAAGCAGAGAGAAGAAAATTGCCTGTTTCTTTTTATTCAACGACTTAAATATCGTCTGCCCGATGTACTGCAGATCCATGAAAATAAATGCCGCAAAATACTGTTTCAATGCAGGAACAGCATTCTGCATCAGAACCGTATCGGAGCTGAAGATTCTGATCAAAGCTTCAGGAGCAAGGATAATGACACTCCATATAATGGCTGTATAGCCAAAAATCATAAGCCCCATCACGATACCTGCCTTCCGTACACGTGACGGACTGCGTGCGCCATAATTGTAACTCAAAATCGGGGAAGTTCCCTCGTTCATGGCATAAATCGGAGTTTCCACTAACTGACGCACACTGGAAACAATTGTCATGACAGAGATATAGATATCACCTCCTGTTACAGAAAGAACATTGTTGCAGCAGATTGTCACCAGACTGTTTGTCAACTGCATGATAAATCCGGCTGTACCCAGACTGATGATATTTTTTGCATATCCCATGCATTCTGAAAATTCATTTTTCCGCAGAAAACGTACTTTCAGTTCTGACTTTCCGGTAAGAAACCGTAAGACAAATATAGCCGACAGGCACTGAGAAATCACAGTTGCAATAGCCGCTCCGCGCACACCAAATCCCAGGGCAAAAATAAACAGCGGATCAAGTAAAAGATTGGCAACTGCCCCGACGGCTACAGAAAGCATTCCCACAGTAGAATAACCCTGAGCATTGATAAAAGGATTCATGCCCACAGCGATCATAGAGGGCAGCGTGCCCACCAGATAAATCATCATATAAGGATAAGCATAAACCAGAACATCCTGAGAAGCTCCGAACAATACCAGAAGCGGACGTGCAAATAATAAACCAATAATCATGAGTACCACTGCACTGAAACAAAGCATAGAAAAGGATGTATGCATGATACGCGCTGCTTCCTGTTCCTTCTTTTTTCCCCTGTAAATAGAAAACAGCGGTGCTCCACCGCTTCCGAACAGATTGGCAAAGGCACTGATCACTACAATCAAAGGAAAACACAGCCCGACGGCACCAAGTGCTGCCGTTCCCACTTCCGGAATACGGGCGATATAAACTCGGTCTACTACGTTATATAGCAAATTCAAAATCTGAGCAACAAGCATAGGAAGGGCTGCACCGAGAATATTTCCGGTTACCGTCCCGTTTTCAAAATCAATTCTCTTCATTTTCACACTCATTCCTTTCCTTTTTCCTTGTTTTTCAGTATATCATGGGGTATTCTATATGTAAATTATGCTTTTTATATAATGATTAAACATTTTTTATATAGAAAGGAATCTTATGGAACTCAAACAACTGGAATATTTTCGTGCTATCGTAGATGCCGGAACCATCAGCGGTGCTGCCCGGGAACTTCATATGACGCAGCCGCCGCTGAGCTACCAGATGAAAATGCTGGAAAGTGAATTACAGGTACCTCTTTTTTTGCGCGGAACCAAAAGGATTATATTAACAGAAGCAGGAAAAACGCTCTATGAGCAGGCCGGAAACCTTTTGATGCTTGCAGATCTGACGAAACGTGAAGTCATCAAATCCAGCCAGGCAGCAACTCTGCACATTGGAATGACACCATCCACGGTTTCCATGATGTCTGATTATCTTCTCCGCTTTGCCCGGAAATACCCTCAGGTTCATTTTGATGTGCATGAAGGGTCTACTTTTACCGTGACATGCTCCCACCACTTAAATCAAAGATTTTGAAGTGGGGGCTTCCTGTTCAATGGCTCTCATGAGCCAAGTATCTGCAGGCTACCCTCGCGTGTCCCGCGATTGATTTTTGCCCGGATATGGGCATTTTTTCACACTGTCCGAATACGGACTTATTTCTTTTCTCTTCTGCCTATCCAGCCAGCATCCTCCTCGCTTCTTCCCGGATATTGATCGCTGCGTTTTTGTCCCTGTCCATGATACTTCCACACTCACATCGGTAAATTCGCTCGGAAAGCTTCAGTTCCTTTTTTACCTTTCCACACTTGCAGCATTTCTTGCTGGACGGAAAAAATCGGTCGATCTTCACCAGTTTCTTTCCTCTCTCTTCCAGTTTATATCTCAGAATGTCACGGAACATCCCATAACTGTTATCCATGACGCTCTTCCCATAATTCAGGCACCGGCTCATCGCTTTCATGTCAAGATCTTCCACTCCCACTGCATCATATGTATCTGCGATCTTTCTGGTCAGCTTATGGATATAGTCTCTCCTCTGGTTCCTTACTTTCTCATGACATAGTGCTACTTTTCGCTTCTGTTTCCCGTAATTTCTGCTCCCTTTCTGACAATGCGAAAGCCGTCTCTGCTCTCTTGCCAGTTTTTCTTCTGCCTGTCTCAGATAACCCGGATAGACCGCATCCATTTCATCCGAAAATACCGTCATTCCATGCATGGCATAATCGATCCCCAGTATTTTTGTGTCCCTATGCACACGCTCTGTGGTTTGGTTTTCTCCACAGTCGTATTCATATAAGAGACTCGCATAATTCTTTCCGGACGCTTCCCTGCTGACAGTGACTGATTTCAGACGATAGCCCTCAGGGATCTCCCTGTGCTGTCTGATCCTGACCTTTCCCAGCTTGGGAAGTTTCAGCAGTCCGTCTGACAGCACAATGTTACCATTGACCACATTTGTGGTATAGCTGTTATGATTCTTATGTTTAGACTTGTATCTTGGAAAGCCAACAGATGGTTTTTGGAAAAAGTTTTTATATGCCTTTTCCAGATGAAGCTGTACATTTGCAAGAGCCAGTGAATCCACCTCCTTCAGAAACGGATGTTCCTTCTTATACATGGCCGGAGTGTTCCTCAGTATTTTTCCGGTTGCCTGGTATTCCCTGATCTTGTCTGACAGCATGGTATTATACAGAAATCTGCAGCAGCCAAATGTTTTTGATAACAGGACTTCCTGTTCTCTGTTCGGATATATCCTGAACTTATATGCCTTGTTCAATTCTTTTCCCCCTGGCTTTCAATATACTGCCGTATCACTTCGAGCGGCGCACCGCCTGCTGTCATAAGGCAAAAGCTCTGACTCCAGAAAGCTTCCTTCCACAGTTTTTCCCGGATCTCCGGGTACTCTTTTTTGATCAGCCGGCTGCTCGCACTCTTATAAGCATTGATAAATTTTGACAATTCTGTTTTAGGCTGGGCCCGAAACATGACATGCACATGGTCAATATCATGATTCCACTCTTCAAGGATAATGCCGTAGCGCGGGGCTATGTATTCAAAGATCTCTTTTGCGCGGTCGGATATCGGGTCATCTATTACTTTCCTCCGATACTTTACCACCATAACAAGATGATAATATAAGAGATATACTGAGTGGGCATTATGATCTATATTTTTTATATAATCAGCATCCTTTCCCTTTCGACTGATTATATTATATCACACTTTCGAACACAGAACAAGTGTTCTTTTTATTTTTTAATCAGAATATCTTGCAATTCATCTCACCACCTACAGAGGTGGGAGAATTCTTGCTTATTTCATGTTAAAAGACCAGCTGGAAAATCGGATGATTGATCTGACCACCCTGCGAACCCCCATTGTATTAAATGGATGTGAAACCCGATCACTCGCAAAAGAAAGTCTTCTCGCCATGGCAGTCCCGGAATATCCCCTTCTCAAGGGGCGTTCTTCCATACGCCTGCAGGAACTTTCAGAACAGCCTCTGATTCTTTCCCATCGTTACCGTAAATACATGCTGACTGCTTTTGAGCGTGCCGGGCTTGTCTGCGATATTTATTTTGCCTGTGAGGATGCCCGCACCGCTATGACTATGGCAGAAAAAGGACTGGGTATTGCCATTTTGCCCGCCACCATGCTGGAACTTTCTGACAGGCTGAAATCCTGCACAATCTCCAACGCAGATCTCACAACAGAAATCCTGCTGGCCTGGCGCAAAGGACGGCTGCCTGCTGAGATTCAGGATTTTCTGAATCTGTGGGAAGAAGATGTCGTTCTATGGAATAAATAAAAAGCAAGGGGACAGGTTCTGCGACTTATTGTCCCCTTGGCTCTTTCAATAAATAATCTCTTTAAATTTTGACAAGCATTCTTCCGTTAGGTTTAATGAATTCTCCAAAAAGCAATCTCATTCCGTCTTGCGTTGATTTCTTCCAAATAATCTTTATTTGGTGTATATGCAGTCTCATTTCCAAGAGGGTGTAACGCTTCTGCCCGCATCTCATCCGATTTATAATGATGATATTCGGTCTATTGTTCATATTTTTTCCTGTATATCCATATTCATTGCTCCCAATTATTTTAAAAGTATAATCTCACATCACCTGTAATTCCGCTTCCACACTTTGGTTCACCTTTTGTCATTCCATAAAGATTTGGAATAGCTGACATTTCTCGCTCTAAAGTGGTTGCTACTTCTATCACCAGTTTATTCTCGCCAACAACTGCTGCCTCTAAAAGTGTAATATTTTTTCGTAACGGACAAAGCCGGAGAATACTGGCTGCTCTTCTGCAAGAGGATCTGGAAGATTCACTTTTTTCTCTGCTATAAATGCCGGATAATCAATACTTCTGCATATGGAACGTCTCCACCCCTCATTGATTTCTACACATTTCCACTCGCAATTCTCGTGCCGGATACTTCTGTCGATGAGAAAAAATACCTTTCTTCGCTGTTTTCTGCATTTCTTCATTTCCCAGAATGCCATGAATATGATGAATACTTAATCGTTCTGCCCTGTTTTTCTTTTCATCTTTATACAAAACGGCTGTCGCCTCAACGGCAGGTAAAATAATAAAATCTTTACAATCAAATTCTTTTCGGTAATCCGAAAATATGTCATGATCACTGATTGCAAGAAAATCATATCCGTTTTTTCTGTATAACTCCACTACCTCTGCAGGAGATAAGCAGCCATCCGAATCTGTGGTATGACAATGCAGATTTCCTTTATACCAGCTTCCAACTTTACTAAATCCATTCATCATATCATGCTCTCCGTAATACTTTTAATCTCTTTTTCCAAATTTTACTAATATTATACTTGTCACAATATATACAACAAAATAAACGACAACTGACAATATGAAATTCTCACTTATTGTCTTATGCCGGAAAAAGCAATAGCCTATGTACATCAAAAGAACAACAATAGATGTACAAATACCCGTTAATAAATTGCGTGTAGCTTTTTTCATTTTCATAGTTTAACCTATTTAACTTTAAACCCTTCCTCATGAACCATCTGATAAATTTTATTCCAGAATCGTATTTCTGACTCCTCTGAATATAGCAGCCAGCCTTCTATTTCACGAAATGATATAATTTTCAGACTTGAACTAATCCATGCTCTTTTTTTCCCAAGCTCAATTGTCATCTCTTGCCTCCTTATTGTTTTTAGACCTCCACTCTAACTTGTTTTCACTTTCACATTAGTCAGCAAACTAAAAAATCTTCTTAATTTTGAATACTATAATGCAGGTGACTACCACTATAATACTTAAAAAGATTACACCCGGATAACCATTTTCTAATTCCGGCATGTTTTGAAAATTCATTCCATACCACCCCGTAATCAGGGTGAGGGGAAAAAATACTGTCGATATGATAGTCAGAAACTGCATATTGCTATTCTGCTTTGCATCTACTTTTGCCTGATAAGCATCGTTTACCTGCCCAGCATATTCCAGAAGATGAGATGTCTTATTCATCAGCCTCTCTGCCCTGTCAGAGATCGTTCCAAAATATTTCAAATGTTTTTTGGCAAAATATCGATTCTCATTTTCCTCCAATGCTTTTCCTACATCCATGATTTCATCGTAATATCCGCGTAAGATAAGAAGGTCACGGCGGATCGTCATAATACTGGATTGAAAATTTTCCGTATAACCACTATGGACTGTTTCTTCCAGTTCCATCAGCCTCTTTTCAAATTGGACTAATTGTTCCAGATCACGATTCATAAACTCTGCAATAAAATTGAACAAAAAAATTTCTTTGGTCTTGTACCTTGTACTCTTTCTGTGATTTATTCTGGATACAATTCTTTTGGAAAACCCATCATCATCCACAAGTACCACCTTGTCACGTGTAATAAAAAATAAAATACGATATCTGCTCCCCTGCACATCAAGAAGTTTTGGTATACAAAAGGAACCTGTCAGACAACCCTGCTGTGCTTCAATTTTACAAAATCCAATTTTACTCAGTTCAATTTCTCCCTCATAGATAATACCGTTTTCTTCCAGTACATTTATTACATGATAAGAATCTGTCAGGATAGGTTCAAACTCTATACTTTTTTCACTTTTATCAGCTGCAGCATCGTCTTTTGGCTTTAAAATATCTTCATCCAACATGTTTCTTTTCTCCGGACAGAAGCCTCCGTCTTTATAATACTTTACTTCCATTTGCTGTAAGCTTAAACCTTGCACCCAGAAGTTCCGCTGCTTTTCTGCACATCATCATTCTTCCAAGAAAGATTTCAAAATACTCATACATCGTACAGATATCTTCATCAATTTGCAGATTTAATGTGATAAAATGTTTCTGTGCATTCACTTTTACTGTTGCATTTGTAACTGCATAATTAACACGGTCATGCTTATCAAAGCTGGCTTTTTCTTTGTTTCTCACCCGATTCCTTCTGACATCAGTTTTATCTGCCAGGATCAATGCAGCAGATACTGCATCAACCGCTCCTCCTGTAGATTCATCATGATTTCCGATGGCAGACATGATAATTACTCTGTCTGCCAACGGAATGTCCAGTTTTTCTAAAATCGAGTTTGCCAGAATGGCTCCATATTCTCCATGATTTTTCCGATTAATCACATTTCCAATGTCATGTAGTGCTCCGGCAATTTCTGCAAGCTCAATTTCATGCTCAGAATAACCGAACTTTTTCAAAAGCATTCCTGCCCGTTTTGCAACAATCGCACAATGTTTTTCTGAATGATCCGTATATCCCAATATTCCGAGATTATCATTGCCTTTCTTCAAATATGCCTTTACTTCTTTGTTTTGTAATATATCTTTATATTTCAATTTAACTTATCCTTAAGCTTCTTTCCCATCGTGATCGGAGTATTCCAGGAAATACCGTAATCCAACCTGTCCCTGGACTGCATCCACCATATTAATACAGCAGTTTCCCATTCTGTCTACGGAATGAATAATCTTATTATATGACTCGGTCAGTTTTGCAACACACTTTCCTTTACCGACACGCTCCACATGAGACTTACGCATCTTGATACCCAGATCCATAATCTGCTCTTTTTGTTTCAATATTTTCTTTGCACTTTCCACATTACCGGTAGTCATCATAGCAACTGCCTGAACATACATTTTCTGAATCAACTGCAGACTGTTTTTTAAGTCATCCATGGCTTTCTCGGAATAATTATATTTCTTTTCTTCTTTGTCTTTCAGGGATAATCCTATCTCCCTGCATAAAGCTCCCATACGATCCGCATCACTGAGTACACACATAATACCTGCCGTCTGGGTAGCCTGTTCTTCTGTAAGACCTCCAGATGCAAACAATTCTGCAAGATATTCTGTAATTCTGCCATACAGACTTCTGCTATCCTCTGCATTCTTAATCACTGCACTGGTTTTTTCACTGTCATTCTTTTCCAATACCATAATCAGTTCTTTCAGATTTTCTCCAACCAGTTCCGTGCATCTTACAATTTCCTTTACAACCAGCTGAAGTGCTGCCGTTGGCTGTCCGATAAGTTTAGAATCAAGATACATTGCTTCTGAATTGGTATAAATTGTCTTTTTCCCATCCGGAATAATTTTCATAACAATCTTTACCATCAACCAGATTAACGGAATCCAGATCAGTGTCATACAAACATTAAAAAATGTATGCGCATTTGCAATTTGTCTGGAAATTACCTCGATTTCCGGTCCTTTCGGTGATATGTACTGGATCAATGCTGCATATGGTTTTACAAACCAGATAAATAACAAGCATCCGGATATATTGAAAATGCAATGTGCCACTGCGGTTCTCTTTGCATCTTTTGGCTGTCCGATGCTTGCAAGTAATGCCGTGATTGTAGTACCGATATTATCACCCAAAAGAATAGGGATTGCTCCAGCCAGTCCCAGCATACTGCTGACTCCGTCCAGACCCGGCTGTGCTGCGAAATTCTGAAGGACTGCAATAGTTGCACTGCTGCTTTGTACCACAAGAGTCATAAATGTACCAACAGCCACACCCAGAACCGGAATATCCGCAACCTTTGCGATCATGTCGGTAAATACCGGACTGGATGCCAGAGGTTTCATCACACTTCCCATGGTCTCAATCCCCAAAAACAAAAGTCCGAATGCAAAAATTGTCTGACCAATGTTCTTAGCTTTTTCTGACTTAACCAGGAAACTGATGATAAATCCAATAAATATAATCACATAGATATAATCACTCAATTTAAATGCGATAATCTGTGCCGTCATGGTCGTACCGATATTAGCACCAAGAATGATACTGATTGCCTGTGGCAGACTCATAAGTCCGGCACTTACAAAACCAATAGCCATAACCGTAGTCGCACTGCTGCTCTGTAAAACCGCAGTAGTCAAAGCTCCGGCAATTACTCCCAAAATTGGATTTTTCGTTAATAATGCCAGGATGCTTTTCATTCTCTCTCCTGCTGCTTTCTGCAAGCAGTCACTCATCATATTCATTCCGAAAATGAATACTGCCAGTCCTCCCAATAACCCAAAAATTATTTCTAAGGTACCGTTCATAAAATTTTTCTCCCTGTCTTTTTATTGTGGATTCATCTCATCTTTCCTTTGCTGCTTTTTCCGCATTACTGTAAGCCATGGCATAGAACATCTCCTGAGAATTCAGTTTCATATCATTCAGACCCCGATCAACATAAGTTCCTTTTGCTGTCAGGCTTTTTCCTTTTTCATCATCATTCATCATGGTTTCAAACATCCAGTCAAGGTATCTCTTCAATTTTTCATCAAGAATCGGTGCAGCTACTTCTACCCGGCGAACGGTATTTCGTGTCATGAAATCAGCAGATGCAATATATACTTTTTCCCGTTCTTTTGTTCCAAACCGGTAAATCCTGGAATGTTCCAGAAAACGTCCCACGATGCTTACTACTTTAATGTTCTCTGTATAACCTTCTACTTCCGGAATCAGACAACAGATACCCCGGACGATCATTTCAATCTTCACGCCTGCCTGAGAAGCTTCTATCAGTTTATTAATTATCACTTTGTCTGTCAGGGAATTGATCTTAATGCCAATATATCCTTCCTCACCGTTTTTCACATGGGCAATCTCTTCATCAATCATATCCAGCACCTTATTCTGCAGACATTTGGGAGCTACCAGAAGAAGATTGGTTTCTTCCACCGTTTCTCCCTTTAACAGTGCAGCGAAAACCTCTGCTGCTTCTTTTCCAATCTCCTGATTTGCAGTGATCAATGACAGGTCTGTATAAAGAGCCGATGTTTTCTCATTATAATTTCCGGTTCCAATCTGAGTGATATACGATACACCTGTTTCTGTTTTTCTCGAAATCAGACAAAGTTTGGAATGTACTTTATATCCGTTCAATCCGTAGATTACCCTGCATCCTGCTTCCTCCAGTATTCTGGAGTACACAATATTGCTCTCTTCATCAAATCGTGCCCGGAGTTCCACCAGAACCACCACTTCTTTTCCGTTTTCAGCAGCCTCGACCAGTGCATCCACAATCTGACTTTTATTTGCCAGACGATACAATGTCATCTTGATGGACACTACCGTATCGTCTTTTGCCGCCTCATAAAGCAGATTGATGAATGGTTTGATACTTTCAAATGGATAGGATAATAATACATCCTTTTCCATAATCTGTGGAATCAGACGCCTCTTATCATCCAGTTGAGGTGTCATTCTTGGGGCCCGTCTCTGATAGAAAAGATTCTCCTGATTTGTACTTCTCAGATAGCTTTGAATAGCAAATACAAAGGACATATCCAGCGGAACTCTGGACATAAATACGTGATCTTTCTCCACATGAATGTCTTTGCATAAAGAGCTAACCATTTTTTTATCCAATTCTCTGGAAAGCTCCATCCTTACAGGACTCATCCGTTTTCTCTGTTTAATCAGATTTTCCATTGCCTCTCTGTAATCCAGATCCTCATCATAAATCGTTTCTGTATCGATATCTGCATTTCTTGTAACACGGAGCAATGATTTTTCTTTCACTTCATAATTTTTAAACATTTTGGGAAGGAAATGAAGAATCAGTTCTTCCGAAAGCATAAAAGTTCCCTTTCTGGTGGGGATATCGATCAGACGCTTAAAAACGTTATTACTGCAGGGAATAATAGCGGTTCTTGTCTTTCCGCCTTTTGTTGCCAGCAATGCCACCGCATAGATATCTTTATTTTTCAGGAATGGAAATGGCTGCTGTTTACTTACAATATTTGCTGACAGGTATGGTGCAATCTCATGGTCAAAATAGGTTTCCAGAAGTTTCCCCTCTTCCGCAGACAATTTATTAAAATTAATCAGGCGTACCCCTTTAGGCTCCAATTCCCCCATCAACTGCTCATAAATCACAGCTTTCTTCTGATCCAGTTCTCTGGTAGCCTTCAAAATCGCTTCTACCTGCTCTTCACTGGTCATATTGGTCTTATTTTCACGCACCACTTCGGAGGATTCCATCTGGTCCATGAGCGTACCGACTCTGACCCTGTAAAATTCATCCAGATTTGACTGATAAATAGAAGCAAATGTCAAACGTTCTGCCAGAGGCACTCTGGGATTTCCCGCTTCATTCAATACCCTCTCATTAAACTTCAGCCATGACAATTCTCTGTTCATCATATATGGAATATTTACTGATTTTTCTGCTTGCTTCTCTGTTTTTTTCATCTGAATCATAATTCCTTTCTCAAAAGTATTTTCTTCATATTTAACTTTTATATTCGCTTCCATAGGAACCACAAAAAAGTATAATATTTTAATGTCAAATCGAAGAGATGTCTGGGTTAAATATTTGTAATATTTAAAAAAGAATCCTGCTTTGCAGGATTCTTTGACGCGTCGTACTTAACTTTTGTTTTTCATATGGTTCCACAGAATTCAGTGATTAATCGTCTTATAGTAAAACTTCAGAAATTCACCGAGCATGTAAGCATCAATTGATACAGATCCTCCAGAAAAGGCCACCTCTACCTAAAGCAGGTTGAATATGTTTTTGTTTCAGACCGCCTGAAAGGACGGTCCAAAAGGCATGCCCAGCAACATGCAAAAAAATAATACCACCGTACTTTCCTAACTGATTTTTTTTATTTTATGATAGTTATACGGTTACCGTTTCTCTTCAATTCTGTCTCTGGCTGGGACTTCGCATAACCGAATACCGCCCCTCCCGTTACTGTCTCATCATCATCAAGACCTAATGACAACAATTTTTTTCTCACAACAGAGTTTTCATCTAGCCAATGTAATTGATTAATCCAACATGATCCTATTTGTAATTCCGTCGCTTTTAGCATCATATTTTCCAGCATACATGCGGAATCCGCTATAGCATTCCCATACCCCTTCTTATTGGCAGTTATAATTAAAACCGGGGCCTGAAAATCATAATAATAATTTCCTTTCTTTGAACGTAAAATGCTTGACTTAAGACTTTTATACATATCCTCCTGTACCTCCATCTTAGCAAACTCCTGTTCCACAAGTAACTCCAATTCTCTTAATACCTTCTTATCCAATATAACGATTCGATGGGTTGTCTGATTGTTGCCACCACTCGGAGCATATGTCCCAGCTTCCAGAATAGCGTTTATTTCATTATCTTTGATCATCTCATCCTTGTAGTTCCTGATAGAACGCCTATTTTTAAATACATCCATACCTATATCCGCCTTCCTGTAGTTTTATTTCGGATTTATTATATCTCTCAACAAATCGAATATCAAATACTCATCTCAAATTCATATGTATAGATTTTAATTATACTTTTTAACCGTCACCCATACAATAAAAACTCTTCATCCTTTTTCCAAATTCATTGCCGGACAAAAATTACTAAACAGCAATAAAATTACAGAAAAAAGAAAGTTTTTTCTATTTACCCCTTTCTTCCTGTTTTTTATAATGAAAGAAAATTTATAAAGGAGAGTGCTTTATGCTGAAAAAAACTTTTCAAAATCCCCTTCTTTCAGGCTTTTATCCTGACCCCTCGATTTGCAGAGTAAATGATGATTACTATCTGGTAACCTCCTCTTTCGTATATTATCCCGGACTTCCCATCTTTCACAGTAAAGATCTGGTAAACTGGGAGCAGATTGGTCACGGGATCCATCATCCAGAACAACTGGATTATAAAAACTGTGAAACTTCTGAAGGTCTTTGGGCTCCTACTATTCGTTTCTACAATAATACGTTCTACATTATCAATACCTTTGTTTCCGCAGGGCGTGAAGCCAATCGTGATAATTACATTATTACCGCCAAAGATCCTGCCGGTCCATGGAGCTCCCCTGTTTTTATAAAGGGGGCAGATGGCATAGATTCCAGTCTCTTTTTTGATGATGACGGTTCCATGTGGTATGTAGGAAATTATATCAGCACAGAATGTCTCTATGAAGGTCATCACGGTATTTATCTAAATGAACTGAATCCCAAAACCTTTCAGTTCAAAGGTCCACGATATATTATCTGGGATGGAAAAAAAACACAGGGCAAATGGATCGAAGCACCTCATATTTATAAAAAAGATGGCTGGTATTATCTGTTGGTTGCTGAGGGAGGAACATTCCTAAATCACAGCGTACAGATGGCACGCTGCAAAACTATTAACGGAGAATACGAAGTGTGTCCCAGAAATCCTATCATTACCCACAGGCATATGCCACTGGAGAACCCTATATCAGTTACAGGCCATGCTGATATTGTTGAAACGCAAAAAGGTGAATGGTGGATGGTTCTTCTGGCTGTACGTCCGTATGAGGGTGGGCATTATAATCTGGGACGTGAAACTTTCATGGTACCTTTTGTATGGGCAGAGGATGGATGGCCTATGATTTCCAACGAAACGGGTCTAATCCAGACAGAAGAACGTCTTCCTGATCTTCCTTCTGGGCCAGTACCACTCATGCCAGAAACAGATAACTTTGAATGCGATTCTCTTCAGATGCAATGGAATACCATTCATCCTCCGGTGACACCTTTTTACTCTCTTACAGAACGTCCCGGATACTTGCGCCTGCAGACACGTCCCCAAGTAATGGAAGAAATCTGCACACCCTCTTTTGTAGGAAGAAGACAACGCCATAAAAAATTCATGGCACGGACAGCTATGGAATTTGCACCATCAACGTCTTTTGAAGAAGCAGGTCTTGCATTGATTCAGGACAACCGTTTCCATTATCTCATGGTACTGAGCCACGCAGACGATAGCCTTGTTCTATCACTTTATAAAACGGAAAATGGACACAGGCAATTAGTCACCCAAACCACCATTCCGTACACAGAACGTATTTATTTATGTGTGCAGGGAAACACAACCACCTACAATTTCTATTACGGAACAACCGAGCAGGAACTGATTCCTCTGGCTCTTGCCATGGACGCCTCTCTCTTAAGTTCCGTAGTAAATAACGGCTTCACCGGCACATACATTGGTATGTATACAAGTTCGAATCATCAGGAAAGCGCAAATCATGCTGATTTTGACTGGTTTACATATCAAGGTGAATAACACTATCCGAATTATCTTGTGTATCCATAAAAAAGAATCCTGCTTTGCAGGATTCTCCGCCTGCGGCGGGTTGCTTTCAGCAACATAATTTCTCTCCGCCGCAGTGCGATCCTGCCCGGAGGGCTTTTTTGTATAATAGGAAAGTCAGAGGACTTTCCTATTATACAAAAAATTTTTAGCGTATAGGAAATAAAATTTCCTATACGCTAAAGACATATCTATATCACATCTTTTCACAATTATTGTGCCTCTTCCTGAATTTGCTGCAATATGTTAGTTACTTCTTCTTTTTTTACCAGAAAACGTTCTTCTCCATTAATCTCCACACTGGAATAATTATCATTATAACTATAATAACAAATGGTGATTTCAGGAGCCTGCTTCGTATTTCTGTGATATACCACAGTAAGAAGTTTTTGCTTCTCTCCGTTCTCCATTGGTTCCTCTATCTCCGAATACAGCATAACATTCATCAATGTCTGATACAATGATGTAAACGTTTCTTTTTCTACTTTTTCCCCTTTAATCCAATATTTTCCGTCTTTTATTTCCATAGTGCAGTCCAGATCAGCTGCGTAAATATCTACATGATCCACCGTCTCTATATTTACAAGAGCAGGTATCTTAAGAATATAATCAAAGGGCTTTAACGTATATACTTCATCCAGAATATCGGAGGGAATCCTATATACTGTATCCTCATACCCTTCAATTGCCGCATAGCGATTTCCCAAACCATCTTCATTTCCTATAAGGAGACGCATAGTACTATCCGGTTCCTCTGTTGCTTTTGCCACTTCCACATCTGTCGTATTCACAAAATCAATCTGTATGACTGTATTACTGCCTTTAACTCCTGAAGATGTCTCTCTATCCATTTCTGAAGGAATGGTAAAATCTAGTGCCCTGTAAAGATTAAAACTGTATCAAAACAGGGCAGCCCCAACATTTA
>JBJELU010000192.1:0-27487 GCA_051879355.1 Oliverpabstia sp. | reverse complement strand
AAATAACCTAAAATAAAGTAACTATCAAAACCATTTTTAATTTGCTGGATTACACCTAGCCTTATATGCGATTTCTGTCCGTCGGACCAGAGATTTGCCTACAGCTTCCTTCGGATTCCACCTCACGATGGACACCCTTGCTGTTCAGCTATACATTTCCCACTACCCGGGCATGTTCGGGACTTGCACCCGTTAGAGCGCGCCCATGGCGCGCAAACCGAAAAAGAATCCTGCTTTGCAGGATTCTCCATGAAAAATTTTCCCATTTTACTTTTAGAAAAAGTGCTGATTTCCAATCTGCTGCCCTCTGCCGCTTCCACTGTTGAAGTAAAGAGCACCTCCTATTGGATTGGATCCATTCAGAGCTTCCTGTGCTGCCTGGAAACAGTCACTTCTTGCTCCGCGGCTCAAAACCGCTGCCAGTCTTCCACTGGCTACCGGTGAAAACTGTCCGCTTTGATATACTACTTCCGTGATACTGTTTGGAAACTGCCCGCTTCTGACACGGTTCATGATAACGGCACCTACCGCTACTTTACCGGTATGACTCTCCCCACCGGCTTCACACTCAATGATTGCTGCCAGCAGATTCAATTCCCCGGAACCTGCTGTTACGGAAGCACTGCCTGCTGCAGCTGCCTGCTGCTCCTGATATTCTTCCATTGTGAGTGCAGTCACTTCTTCTATATTAATATACTCCGCAAACATATAACCCTGGCTGTCATTTCCACATTCTACCTGATACCAGTCACCTTCCTGACCCAGGATTTTCACCATACTTCCTCTGCTCTTTGAACCGATCACCTCTCCATCCATGGAAGGTATTTTTCGAATACGCAGAGAACTGGCATCCACAACGCCCTGATTCCCATATGTCTCCTCATAAAGATTTTTTGCCTCATCTGCAAATGTGAGCAGTTCCGTTTTTACATACCCTTCAATTTCCCCGGACACAATCTTTGTCCAGTCGGATTCCTGCCCCAGTACTGTGGCTGCTGCCCCTTTCGGCAACACTCCTGCTTTGTCAGCTTCCTCAGAAGCCTCAACTCTGATATTTGCATATGTTTTAACATCGGCTGCTGCCATATTTCCCCAATCGGCAGTTTCCAGAACGGAAGCAGTGGAATTATCATTTGTAACCTCTGTAGATGTATCATCCGCATACACCAAAGTTCCTGCTCCAGCACTTACAACCAGAACACTTCCCAGGATACCTGCTGTTTTCCATCTCTTATTCACTATGAATACCTCCTAATGTTTTCGTTCTTTTTAATATTTGTTACGAATTTATTAATTTTTATTACAAACAGATTGTATCAAAATTACGTTTTCCTGTCAACACCATTTCTTGTATTTTTTCCAATACCAATTCTGTCTACATCAGGAGATCCAGATAATTTTACAGACTATTCTCAGATAAATGTGCTTTTTTGTAATTCCTTTGAACAAGGACGGAGAATCTCTGTGAGCTGTTCCAAACGAAACAAAATGCGCCCGGGAGATACATATGCGATACAATTTCACAAAACATATCAGCCATCTAAACTGCTACGTTTGTGAAAAAAGTTTAACATACGTCCCTCCCGGGCGCATTTTGTTTCGTTTGGAAAAGGATAGGAAGTTTCCGTCCCTTTCCAAAGGAACTACAAAAAAGTATCTTTTATAAAGCCGGCACATCCGTCCTTCGCGGATCGAGTACCTGACTTGCGTCGAACAGATCGCTAGTTCTGTTCACGGAACCGTGGACATCGTTCCACAAGCGATAGCCATCAAGGTTTCTCCGTCCCTGTCTGACATAGTTATCACGAATCTGGAGGAAATACTGAGTGGAATCTACATTACAGAAGAAGTTATATCCCTTACTTTTCAGATAATTAAATTTCTCGTTATCCGTGCTGTAGTCATGCCAGTCTGACAGATCCTGCCCATGTGCGAAAATGATGGTATCTGTTCCTCCGACAAGGGGAGCTACATAAGCTTCCCATTTTTCTGTATCCGTCTGAATTCTTTCCAGACTTGCATCACCGATTTTAATATGACCCCAGGTATGGCTGGCAAATTCCCATCCGTCAGCTTTCATGCCATCAGCCACTGTTTTTGCCTGCGCACATTCTTCATCCCAATTGAAGTCAGGATGTGCAGCCAGCCATGCAGATTGATCTGAAGTCAGATTTTCTCCTGTTTTATAGGCAATATCTGTACGATAACCAAGGATTCCGTTATATCCGGTCAGAGCAATCATTCCCTTCGCTCCTTTATAAGAAGCATCCGGATGTTCCGCAATAAATTGATCCAGAAGCGGAACATAATCATAGGCCCCTGTCACAGTTGTTCCATCTGCCTGTACATATTCACAGGTCGGCTTTCCATTTTCATCCAGAACGATTTTAGAAGCAATTCCTCTTCCATCATAACTGTGATAGTAGCTCAGATCATCCATGGACATTACAAATGCTTTTTTCCCTGCCGGAAGTTTCAAATCCGGATTAGAAGTAAAATGCACGGTACCATCCGCATCTGTTGTCTGAACCACCAGATCTCGCAGGCGAACCAGAACATAACCATTATCATACATTGCCTGCGTAATATTGTTAAACTCATCCACTGTTGTCATCCACTGTTTGAAACCAGCTGACAGATAATCATCACCGGCAAAACCGCGGTCCGGATCAACAATCAGTGAGTGATAAAAAATATGAGTAACTTCATTCATATTTACCGGCACACAGTTGTCCCTCGTTGTCTCATACTCTGTAATTCTGGCCGTAATCTCCGGGTCACTGGCTGCACCTTCAATACTGTTCAGTTTCTCTATAGCTCCATCATAGTCATAAGATGCTGCCAGAAGAGCTGCCTCTTCCATCGCTTCCGCCTTTCCGGGGCCTGCCTGTGCAGAAGTATTCTCCGTCTCCGGCTCTTCTGGAATGGTTCCTTCCGTCTCCGGCTCCGGGGTTGTTTCCGGGGTAGTCTGCTGTTCCTGAACCGGCGATTTTTGTGTTGTCAATCCCGGACGCAGCATACGAACTAAAAAGAAAATACAAACACCCAGCACAGCCAGGAGTATAACCAGAACAATGCTTTTGATGAGCATTGATTTCCTTTTTTTTCGGCGGCGCTGTTCTTTTTTACTCAACACTTCTTTTTCTTTACCCATAGTATTTCTCCTTTATTATTTATATCTCCCATTTGATACGCTCTTACCTCTCCTCTGACGCATCACTTCATACATAAGAATTCCTGCAGCCACTCCGGCATTCAATGACTCCAGCTGTCCTTCCATTGGTATTCTGATCCAACAGTCAGCACAATCAGACAGCATTTCCGTCAGTCCATTCCCTTCATTGCCAATAAAAAATGCTGTTCCCTTCTGATAAGGCTCCTGATCATACATCTGTTTCCCCTGCAGGTGTGCTGCATAAGTTGTGATATTATTCTCACGAAACCATCTCAGAATTTCATCCATATCATCTGTACACAAAAAAGGAACACGATATATGGAACCCATCGTAGAGCGGATTGTTTTTGGATGATAGATATCCACGCAATTTCTGGTCATAATAATACCGCTGACCCCTGCTCCCTCTGCAGTTCGAAAAATAGTTCCCAGATTGCCGGGATCCTGCAGATCTTCCAGCACCAGAAAGAAGGGCTCCTTCCCGGAGTGAAGCATCTGCTCCGGCTTATAATGATACTGACGCACCACGGTCAAAATCCCCTGAGGTGTCAGAGTATCACTCATCTGAGCAAATACCTGATCTTTTACCACCTCGTACTCGATACCCTCAAGTACTGTTCTGTGGTCATCATCCGAAAAAAATTTTTCAGAAACATATGTCTTCACCAGCCGGTCTCTGGGAGCTTCACGAAACATTTTCATCCCCTCCACCAGAAAAACATCCTGTTTCTTCCGTTCTCTGGACTTTTTATTCAGCTGTATAATCTGCTTTACCTGTGTATTACTTGAACTTGTAATCATGTCAATCCTCATCTATATCCATGTCATGATGCAGGGGCAAAATACCTTTTCCTGAGACAAAAATGCGGCATACCGTAATATCCGGCATACCGCTGTCTTATGTGTTAGCATTCACCTTCCGGGCAATATAAATCTGTATCCAACAGGCTTTCGACCCTGAACAGATATCTTATTTTTTGTAATTTGCGGACAGAGATTTAGCAACTTCGTACTGATACTCTGAAATATCTTTGTGCATAGCCAGAGCTTCATTAATATCGAAGTCCACATATTCGCCATTTTTATAACCTACAACACGTTTTGTTTTTCCTTCCAGAAGAAGATCTACTGCATAAGCACCCATGATAGAGGCATATACACGGTCTTTACAGGTTGGACTTCCGCCACGCTGCATGTGACCCAGAATGGTAGCACGAGTCTCGATACCGGTAGCAGCCTCGATACGTTTAGCCATGCTGCTGGAATGTCCGATACCTTCTGCGTTAATAATAATATGATGCTTTTTGCCACGCTTTCTGTTCTCAATAATATTATTGATAATCTTCTGCTCGTCATAGTCATACTTTTCCGGAAGCAGAATATCTTCTGCGCCGTTGGCAATACCGCACCACAGTGCAATATATCCCGCATTTCTTCCCATTACTTCGATGATACTGCAGCGCTCATGAGAGGTAGATGTATCACGAACCTTATCTATTGCATCCATGGCAGTATTCACTGCGGTGTCAAAACCAATGGTGTATTCTGTACAGGCGATATCCAGATCGATGGTTCCCGGGATACCTACCGTGTTGATTCCCAGATTTGCCAGTTTCTGTGCTCCGGCAAAAGAACCATCTCCGCCAATGACAACCAGGCCGTCAATTCCATGCTTTCTGCAGACTTCTGCTGCCCGGCGCTGACCTTCCTCAGTTCTCATCTCTGCGCAGCGTGCTGTGTATAAGATTGTACCACCACGTGCGATCGTATCAGAAACATCTCTGGCAGACATGTCAATGATTTCTTCATTCAGGAGACCATCATATCCTTTCCGGATACCTTTCATCTTTACACCCTTAATTAATCCACGACGGACAACTGCACGAATGGCTGCGTTCATTCCAGGTGCATCTCCGCCACTTGTCAGTACACCGATGGTCTTGATTTCATTAGCCATAACTCTACCTCCACTATCTCATTCTATTTCAACGGATTGTATTTATTTTAATACGCTCGTACTTATTTTAATGCATATGGCTCTGTTTTTCAATACTCTTTTCCACAACTTTCACGTTTTCCTGACCATATTCTTTCGTCAAAATATCTAATAAAGCGTTTTCAATCAGTACGTTCCGTGCTGCGGGAAGGCGTTTCATCATACGTTCTTTTTTCAGGAAAACAACCACCTGATCTTCCCCGTCGGACTGTCGAAGTAATTCATAAAGCCGATGAACTTTCTTTTCATACTCTTCTTTTCCGGAGAACTGAATCCATAACTCTTTGGGAATATTGTCAAATGATGAGATTTTTTCACATATAAGTTTACTGGGCTTGTCATCCTCTGCCGACACCCGTCCCTGAATAAATACTTTAGAGTCCACTTCCATCATATGGGCATTTTTTTCATAGTCCCTTGGGAATACTACAACCTCAACAGTCCCCACCAGATCTTCCAGAGTCAGAAATGCCATTACTTTATTGTTCTTCGTATATTTAATTGTTTTTTCAGTAATCATCCCTCCCACAATCTGTTTGGAGCCATCCGCCACATGCGGCTGACCACTCTCCTCATCAGGATAGAAATCTGATGTAACTGCTGAAATATTTTTTCTCCAGCTCTGTTCATATTCTTCCAGAGGATGACCGCTGATATACACTCCCAGCACTTCTTTTTCAAATGCCAGTTTTGTCTCTTTAGCGTATTCCCCCACATCAGGAAGTTTTACCTCAAAGCTTTTTCTTTCTTCCTCTCCCATGATATCAAACAGGCTCATCTGACCAGTAATAGAATTCTTTTTTTCCTGATTGACACCATCCATAATCCGCACATAAATCATCATAAACTGTTTTCTCGTGCCGCCCAGACTGTCAAATGCCCCCGATTTGATAAAATTCTCGATGGTTCTTTTATTGACTTCTTTACCGCTGAGTCTCTGACAGAAATCTTTCAGCGAAGAGAATTTTCCTCGCTGTTCTCTTTCTTCAACGATTGCTTCCATCACAGGTTTTCCGATTCCCTTCACCGCTGCCAGTCCGTAACGAATACCTGCTTTTTCTACGGAAAAGTTGCCTACGCTTTTATTAATATCGGGGGGAAGAATTTTGATTCCCATCTGCCTGCAGTTCAGAATATATTCCGATACTTTGGACGGATTTTCGATACAGGATGTCATCAGTGCCGCCATAAATTCCACCGGGAAGTAGTATTTTAGCCAGGCTGTCTGGTAAGATACCACCGCATACGCCGCCGCATGTGATTTGTTGAAGGCATATTTGGCAAAATCTGTCATGTCATCAAAAATTTTATTAGCCACATCCTCAGAGATTCCATTGGCACTGCACCCGGGTACTCCCTCCTGAGGATTACCATAGACAAAGTTTTGTCTCTCTTTCGCCATCACGGCAGCCTTTTTCTTCGACATGGCACGCCGCACCAGATCACTTCTTCCCAAAGTATAACCTGCCAGATCACGTACGATCTGCATTACCTGTTCCTGATATACAATACAGCCATACGTCGGTTCCAGAATCGGTTCCAGCTGCGGACAATCATACCGGATCTGTTCCGGATGATTTTTTCCTTTAATATATTGAGGAATAAAATCCATGGGGCCTGGACGATACAGGGAAATACCTGCAATGATATCTTCCAGACTCTGTGGCTTTAATTCCTTCATGAAGTTCTTCATACCTGCGCTCTCCAGCTGGAACACACCCTCACATTTTCCGCTTCCGATCATCTTCAGCACCGCCGAATCATTATAATCAATATGATCCATATCCAGCGTTTTTCCGGTTGATTTTTCTGCCAGTTTCACGGCATTCTGAATCACGGTCAGCGTTCTCAGACCCAGGAAATCCATTTTCAGAAGTCCCAGTTCTTCCAGCGTCGTCATCGTAAACTGCGTGGTTATGGAACCGTCTGATGCACGGGAGAGCGGCACGTATTCATCCACATTTTTCTGACTGATCACGACACCCGCCGCATGCATGGAAGTGTGCCGCGGCAGTCCTTCCAGACGTCTGGACATATCAATCAGATATTTTATCTGCGGATCATCCTCGTATTGCCTTCGAAATTCCGGATTCATTTCCAATGCCTTTGCAATAGTAATATTCAGCTCATTGGGAATCATCTTCGCAATGGTATCCACCTGGGCATACGGCATATCCAGCACACGCCCCACATCACGGATGACACCGCGGGCAGCCAGCGTACCGAACGTAACGATCTGTACCACTCTGTCTTTTCCGTATTTTCTCACTACATAATCAATCACTTCCTGCCTTCGTTCAAAGCAGAAATCAATATCAATATCGGGCATGGATACTCGTTCCGGATTCAGGAAACGTTCAAACAGCAGCTGATAACGGATCGGATCCAGTTTTGTAATTCCAAGTGTATAAGAAACAAGGCTTCCTGCCGCAGACCCTCTTCCCGGCCCTACCATAATATCGTGATCTCTGGCATATTTGATAAAATCCCATACAATCAGGAAATAATCCACATATCCCATTTTCTGAATCGTATTCAGCTCATATTTCAGCCGCTCTTTCAATTCTTCCGTCACGGGATGATACCGCTGTTCCAGACCTTCATAACAGAGTTTATTTAAATATTCCCAGGAGGTATACCCGTCAGGCACATCGTATTTGGGAAGCTTTGTCACTCCAAATTCAATCTCCACATGACAGCGGTCTGCAATTTTCTGTGTATTTTCCAGGGCTTCCCTTGCATAGGGAAACAGCTGTGCCATTTCTTCCGGCGATTTTACAAAATACTGACCGCCCTCATAGCGCATCCGATCCTCATCCTGGACTTTTTTTCCGGTCTGAATACACAACAAAATATCATGAGCAGAGGCATCTTCCGCATACGTATAATGCACATCATTCGTACATACCAGTTCTATCCCGGTCTCACGGCTCATTCTCACCAGCTGCTGATTGACCATCTGCTGCTGCGGAATCCCATGGTCCTGCAGTTCCAGGAAAAAGTTACCTTTTCCAAAAACAGATTCATATTTTAAAGCTGCTTTCTTTCCCTCTTCATAAAATCCCCGGGCCAGATTACGTGCAACTTCTCCTGCCAGACAGGCACTGAGGGCAATGATTCCCTCGTGATATTTTTTCAGAATCTCCATATCCACACGCGGCTTGTAGTAATATCCATCCACAAAACCGGCAGACACAATTTTCATCAGATTACTGTAGCCCTGATTATTTTCCGCCAGAAGAACCAGATGGTAGTAACGGTCATCACCATGCTGCTGTTCTTTATCAAATCGCGAGCCGGGAGCCACGTATACCTCACAGCCCATGATGGGATTGATTCCGGCTTCGCGGGCAGCACGGTAAAAATCTATACAACCAAACATCACTCCATGATCTGTGATTGCCGCACTATTCATCCCCAGTTCTTTGACTCTGGCCACATATTCTTTTATTTTATTTGATCCATCCAGAAGACTGTATTCTGTATGGACATGTAAATGTGTAAAATTCACCAATTTTCTCCTCTATAACGAAAAGAGTTTCGCAAAGCGAAACTCTTTATCTCTCAACCTTTCTTGCCAGAACATTCAGCCACATTCTGTCTTTTTTCCCCGGACGCACATCCTGTGTTGTCCAGATATCAATCAGTTCCAGCCCGGATGTCTCCTCAATCATACCGTATAATTCCTTTTTGGTATAGTCACGGAAATATCTCCCATTATATATACCATCTCTGTCGCCCTTATGTACTGACAGATAAAGAATACCATCCATTTTCAATGCCTGTACCAGCTTGTCCAGAGTTTCCTTCATTTCTTCTTCAGTGAGATGTACCAGCGAAGCACAGGCCCAGATACCGTCAAATACATCATCAAAGTCCATCTCTTCATAAGTCATCAGTAATACTTCTTCATCTGTATTTACTTCTGCCAGTTTACACATCTCTTCAGAACCATCCATCGGAGTGACATAAAATCCTCTCTCCTCCAACGCAATGGTGTCCCTTCCGGAACCGCACCCAAGATCCAGCACTTCTGCGTTCTCCGGCAGGAGCTGAGCAAAGTGATCCATCACTTCTTCCATGCTGACATCTACTGTTTCTTCATAATAGGGCACCGCATACCGGTTATAATAGTCTATCGAGTCCAACGAAAATCCTCCTTTATAATTCCACGTCAACTGTAACGATAGTATATCAATAAAAGTGTTAAAAATCAAGATATTCCAGCTTAAGGTTGGTCTTTTTCTTTATTAATCTGATAAATCCTTCGATCCCGGATTTCAATCTTCTTTTCTTTTAACAAATGTCCCACCGCACGTTTAAACGCAGCTTTGCTCAGTCCAAATTCCCGTTTAATAATCTCAGGAGAGACTTTGTCATCAAAGGGAAGTACACCTGCAAATTCTTCAAGCGCCTGCAATACCATTTCTGCATCATCACCCATTTGCTGATAAGCCTTCTTCCTCGGCGAAAGATTCAATTTTCCGTCTTCTCTCACACTGGTCACCCGACATGAGATGATATCTCCCGGCCGGAATGTCCCCTGTGCTTCTTTTTTCGGAATCAGACCGGAGTACTGATCCGCCACTGCGGCAAATACACCAAAATTGTCACTCAGCTCATAAATTCTGGCTTCTACCTCATCTCCCGGCACATAGGGAGAATTCTGTTTGAGATACGGATAAACTTTCATTGTCGCACACAATCTGGAACTCTTATCAATATAGAGACCTACCAGAACCTGCTGTCCTTTCTGCACCCGGCTGGTCTGCTCACGAAACGGCAACAGCAGATCTTTCTCCAGTCCCCAGTCAAGGAAAGCACCTATTTTTCCCACATCTGTCACCGTAAGAAGGGCAGTCTGATGCAGTTCCAGTGCAGGAACCCGGGTTGTTGCAATCAGCCGGTCAGAGGAATCTTTATAAATAAACACGGACAGTTCGTCACCCAGCTCCGTTCCATCCGGCACCTGTTTTCCCGGGAGCAGCACCCGTTCCTGTTCCTTTACTCCGGCTTCTTCACCAAGATATACGCCAAATTCTACTTTTTTTACTACTTTTAATGTTTGTTTTCTTCCTAATTCAATCATTTGCTTTATCGGTCCTCTCCGTTCTCTTTATTCTGTCTCTGCCTCATCCTGTCGGCTTTCTGAAATTCCACAACTGCGTATGGTTTCTCTTCTTCATCGCTCAAAGCAACGGTACAAATATCTCCGGCTGTCTCCACCATGATGATGATCCTGTCACCCAACAATGCCTGTTTCTTATATTCGGCTCTCATCTGCCCAATACAAAAATCTGCCGGAAGGTAATCCTGAGCCATACGCACATACTGTACATTGTTCACATGATGGTTCGTATCCAGATGATGTTTTTTCACTTCATATTCATCAATCTTTTCCATACCTTTTGGTATGAGAATTTTTCTCGGAGCATACTCCATATCCAGTTTCTCTTCCAGGGGATACGCCTGTGCTTCCTCCGGGGTTACCCGGGTGGGACGACCTGTCCTCATATCAAGAAATGACCATAAAGAATTCGCATAGGCCAGAACTTCATCCTGTTCCGTAAGCATACGGAAATTTCTGCTGCCATAGAATCCTCTGAATTCATAGGGCCAGGTACATACACGAATATTTTCTCCCAAAGTTGGAAAACGATTGATACAGACCTGCCAGGACGAAAGTACCCATGCACAGCCTGTCTTCTCCAAAATCTCCATCCCTCTTCCCAGCGAGGCTGAATGAAACGTGGTACAATCCTGAAAATAATTCAAAAGACTGTTCAGCGTCATTTTTTTATCTTCACCTATTTCACTGTATCGAACCCGACTATCAAAAAAATACATTTTCAACCTCTCTTCACTTTCCTGTTATGTGTATCATCCCAAGGACTTTCCGATTATACAACAAAAGCTCTGGATGCTTATCCAGAGCTTTTAACTGGGCTACAAGGATTCGAACCTTGAAATGACGGAGTCAGAGTCCGTTGCCTTACCATTTGGCGATAGCCCATTATCTTGTCGTCGTCTGTACCTCAGCGACAAGATGTATTATATAGCATGTTAAAACAAAATGCAAGTACTTTTTTCAAATTTTTTTAATTTTTTTTCAAGAATACTTTTTCCTTCTGAATTTACATATGAATATACATTTACTTTACTTTTCTTTAATGCTATAATTAGGAAAAACTTTTTGGATTTGCCATAAGATGGAGGCGTATTATGAGAGCGTTAGATTTAACTTTGTTAACTGATTTATACGAACTGACCATGATGCAGGGTTATTTTAAGAATCCTACGGATCAGATTGTTGTTTTTGATGCATTTTACAGAAAAAATCCCTGTGACGGCGGATATGCGATTGCGGCCGGTCTGGAACAGATTATCGAATATATCAGAGATCTTCATTTTACTCCTGATGACGTGGATTATCTGCGAAGCCTCAAGATTTTTGATGAAGATTTTCTGGAATACCTGAGAGGTTTCCATTTCACAGGTGATATTTATGCAATACCGGAAGGAACTGTTGTATTTCCAAGGGAACCTCTTTTGAAAGTTGTGGCTCCGATTCTGGAAGCACAGCTAGTAGAAACAGCGATTCTGAATATTATCAACCACCAGAGTCTGATTGCCACCAAGGCTGCCCGTGTTGTCTATGCAGCACAGGGTGACGGTATTATGGAGTTCGGTCTTCGCCGTGCACAGGGACCTGATGCCGGTATCTACGGAGCACGTGCCGCTGTTATCGCCGGATGCGTGGGAACCTCCAACGTTCTGACCGGAAAAATGTTCAATGTTCCCGTGAAAGGTACACATGCCCACAGCTGGATCATGAGTTTTCCTGATGAATATACTGCATTTAAAACCTATGCAGAAATGTATCCGAATGCCTGCATCCTTCTGGTAGATACCTATGATGTCCTTGATTCAGGTGTTCCCAACGCCATTCGGGTATTTCGTGAAATGAAAGAAAAATATCCTGACTTCAAAAATTACGGAATCCGTATTGACAGCGGGGACCTGGCTTATCTTTCCAAGAAAGCATATAAAATGCTGGACGAGGCCGGATTCGGCGATGCAATTATTTCTGCTTCCAGCGATCTGGATGAGTATCTGATTGACAGCCTGAAAGCCCAGGGTGCAAAGATTAATTCCTGGGGTGTGGGAACGAACCTGATCACCTCCAAAGACTGCCCTGCTTTTGGCGGTGTCTATAAGCTGGCAGCCATCAAAGATAAGGGAGATAAGGACTTCATTCCCAAAATCAAGCTTTCTGAAAACACAGAAAAGATTACAAACCCGGGCAATAAAACCATTTATCGTATCTATGATAAAGAAACAGGTAAAATCCGTGCCGATCTGATCTGCCTTGCCGACGAAGTGTTTGACGAAAACGAAGACATGATTATTTTTGATCCTCTGGAGACATGGAAAAAGACTAAAATCAAAGGCGGAAGTTACACCCTTCGAGAACTTCTTGTTCCTATATTCCAGAAAGGACTCTGCGTATACACCTCTCCTTCTGTCATGGAAATGCAGGCAATCTGCCGCAAGGAACAGGAAACACTGTGGCCTGAGACACGCCGTCTCGTAAATCCGCACCATGTATACGTTGACCTTTCCGACAAACTTTATAAAGTAAAATCTGAATTACTGGAGGAAATGAGCATGAAAGCTCTGCAGTAATCCTCTGATACACGGATTTCTCTGCGCTTTGCGCTCTTGAAATAAAAACATGAGAAATCCGCCCTGCCCGGGCTACTTTCTCATGTTTTTATTTCCAGTTTCCCTAATTCAAAACAACTCTTTCAATTTCTCGATAAACGACTTGGATTCTTCTTCCACTTTTTCCTCTTCTTCGACTTCTTCCACTTCCACAGCCTCAGTCTGAATTACAAACTGCACAGAATCAATATTTGTATTTTTCTCAGACACGAAGGATACTGCCTCGAAATCTTCTCCGGTGAAGCTTGCCAACATCTCATCGATCTTATCGGAAATCTCCGTATCCATTCCATCGGTCTCATCCCGAAGCTGTCCAGTTCCTTCCTTCAATTCCCCTGTTCCATCGTAAAGCTCGGAGATGCCAACCAGCAGTTCTGCCACACCTTCATCCAGTTGTCCTGTTCCGTCTTTCAAAGTACCTGTAGCATCGTAGAACTCCACAATACCATGAAGCAATTCTGCAGTTCCACTGTACAGAGAATCACTTCCGCTTACAAGCTGTGCGCTACCGTTCACCAAATCGGAAGAGCCTTTCCTGATCTGGGAATACCCGGCTACAATCTGTGATACACCTCCGGTATATTCGTTAATTCCGGAGTCAAGTTTTTCATATTCTGCAACCAGTGTGTTAATTCCGGCTTTCAGTTCAGATACCTGAGAAAGCAAGGTCTGAAGGGTAACCACCAGTTCCTTAATTGCCTCATTGAACTGTGTATAATTCGTCTGCAATGCAGATGCCCCCGTTGTCAGTTCTGCAACTGCTCCATTTACTCCTCCGATATATTCCTGTGACTTGTCAATATATACGTTATTTGCACCAAGTAATGTGGTAATATTAGTTAATGAACTTTTTAATCCACCCAGTCCGTTCTCTCCAACCAGTCCATTCAATGCAGCAATAACCGGCTGCAGCAGATTTCCAACAATAGGATTATCCGCATATCCATTCAGATTTGCGATAATCGTATTGCATTGATTAATAATGCCGTCAATCTGACCGGAAACTGTTCCAATCATTTCTATTGCCTGACTGTTTGCTGTTTTCAGCTCAGCAGCCTGTGACCAGTCTGTGCCTGTGGCAACAGAATTTAATTCATTTAAACCAGAAGATAATTGATTGATACCATCCAGAATCTGCTGTGATGATGTCTGCAATACTTCCAGCTGATCTGCCAATGTGGATACACCACTGAGCGCACTCTGAATCTGTGCCAAAGCATTTTTCACCTCTGCTGAACCTTTTGTCAGTTCCGGAGATTTTGAATTTAATTCATCCAACCCTTTCTGAATCTGGACGATTCCCTGATTCAGGGAACGGATACCTCCATCCAATGTGGCTGTTCCGGTTTTCAGTTCAGATGCACCGTCTTTCAGACTGGTTCCTCCGTTCTTAAGTTCTGCAGCACCACTTTGAAGCTGACCGGCTCCGTCTTTCAAGTCGCTGACACCGCTTGCTAGCTCCCCTTGTGCACCTTCTTTTAATTCAGAAACTCCATCATTTAATTCTCCGGCTCCGTCATCCAGTTTCTCAATGGCATCCAGAAGTTCTGTCACCTGATTCATCAGTTCTTCATCATCTACATCGATATCCATGGAAAGTGGAATTCCGTTAATGGCTGCCGCACTCATTTCAAAATCTTTCACATCTGCGGTGATGGCGGTATCTATTCCCTCTCCCGGAAGAATGGTGTAGGAAATCTGTTTCTTACTTCCTACATTTGCCAGTGTTGCATTCTTGGCAACGATATTCTGACATTTTTCCGTATCCAGTGTAAAAGAGGCCTGCAGCGCATAATCATCAAAGAAGCTTCCCTTGAAATTCTTATTTTCTGTTATTTTAAATTTAATCTCAAGTTTTCCGCTCTTTCCTGCCAGTTCTTCTGCCGTATACTCTTTTCCGTCCAGATAATACCGGATAGAAATATTCCACGGAATCTGCGTATTGCTCATTTTTCCTTTATAATATGCTCTTTCGGAATCTGTGGAAAATGTGATCTTGTCACCATTCTGCTGAATATCCGCATTCACATTCAGCATTTCTACGGAATCATAATCACCATAATCCACCACATCACCCTTTCCAAAAATGTTCACTGCATAAATATCTTTCACGGTACCTTTCGCATCAAGATTAATATAAATCACTTCTTCTTTTTCACTGGGGTTTTCTGCGGCAAATGCCGGAACCACAGAAGATATTGTCATGGTACCTGCCAGTACGACAGCTATTACTTTTTTATTGTATTTCATATTATTGTTTCCCCTTTCCTGGATTATAAAAATTGGCTTTCCATGTAGTTCTCTTAATCAGCCCGTCAAAGATATACAAAAGTCCCGGTAATACAAAGACTACGATGAGCAATGACAAAATTGTTCCTCTTCCCAAAAACAGCCCCAGCTGAGACAAAATTCCATGACTTGAAAATTTTTCAAGAAGCATTCCTACTGTTGCAAGCGTTGTACCGGAAGTTAGCAGAGAAATGATAACCGTCGGTATAACTTTTGTAATGGCTTCCTTTTTTGTCATGCTCTGTCGAAATTCCATATAGCGATCCGTCAGAAGAATCGCATAATCTACAGTTGCTCCCAACTGGATGGAACTGATGATCAGGTATGCAATATAGAAAATATTCGCATTAAAGAAATAGGGTATCCCTGTATTGATCCAGATGGCTGTTTCGATGGAAAGCACCAGAATCACCGGCAGCACCAGAGACTTCATAGTAAACAGCAATACGATAAAGACCGCTCCGATAGCAATCAGATTTACTTTTACAGTATCTGCGGTAATGGTATCCATAAGATCATAGCTGCTGACACCATCTCCTGCCAGATATGCACTGTCTGGATAGTATTCATCCAGAATCCCCCTGAGTTTTTCTACCAGCTGAAAAGTTTCTTCTCCCTCATAGGGAATATCCAGCGTCAGAACTATCCGGCTGTAATTTTCCGAAACCAGTTGAGATAAAATACCGTCATCCAGATATTCCTTCGGAATTTCTGCTCCTACTGTATTTACATAAGATACGATACTCTTTACCTCAGGAACTGCTTTCAATGCTTCTGTCAGCTGTTTTTCAGCAGTAGGGTTTCCATTGGAAACCAGGGCTACATAAGTATCACTTTTTCCGAATACGTCCTCAATGGCCTGAGTATCTCTTCCCGACTGAGTTTCCAGTCCAAAAATCTTGGAGGCTCCATAATAATAAGAGTTATGATTGGATGCCAGATAAGACGGCACCATTAGAACTGCAAAAATGCATACCATAGGTATCATAATATAGCGAACTGCTTTTCCCAGTTTTGTAAACCTTGGCAGAAGCCGTCTGTGATGAGTTTTTTGAATCCACGTATATGTTTTCAAAATCAGTGCCGGCATAAAAATAAATACACAGATTAAGCTGATTGCCACACCTTTTGCCAATGCTCTTCCCAAATCAGAACCAATTCCAAAACGCATGAATAAAAGTGCAAGGAAACCGATAACCGTTGTCAGCCCGCTGGATGCAATAGAAGCGGTAGACTTACAGAGTGCATCCACCATAGCTTCTTTTCTATCCGAATTCTCTTTCAGACATTCTTCAAATCTATGAAGCAGGAAAATGGAATAATCCAGGGATACTGCAAGCTGCAGAATCGGTCCTGCTGCATTGGTCACAAAAGAAATTTCTCCAAAAATCAGGTTTGTACCATTGTTGATCATGATGGCTACACCAAGTCCTGCCATTACAATAATCGGCTCTATCCAGGAAGTTGTAGTCAGGACAAGCACAAGAAGCACGATCAGAAGTGCAAAACATACAATAACTCTGATCTCATTCACCGTACTTGTAGTAGCTACTGCGGTATTCACGGCATCCCCTGTCATGGCATTGTCATCACCTATGACTTCACGGATTGCATCCACCGCCTCAATTTTTTTCATTTCATCAATTGTGACCGTGTATAAGGCTGTATTATCTTTATAATAGGTTTCTACCACTTCACTATCCGCCACTTCCAGAGGTTCGCAGATATTGATAGCATCATCCAGCCACATGACCTCATTCACGCCTTCACAATTTTCCAGTTTTTCTTTATATTCCAATGCCTCGGGTACAGATAAGTCTTTTACCATAACCCGTGCATTGGGAATTCCGCCGTCAAATTCTTCCCCCATCAGATTCAAAGAAACTGTGGACTTACTATCTTCCGGCAAATAATCCTTCATATCATAATTGACTCCGACAAAACTCTGGAGAATTGCTCCTGTCACAGCCAATGCAATGAAGAATATCATAATTGTTTTTGGATATTCCACCACTTTTGAATAAAATTTTCTCATACTCTGCCCCCTATTTCATGACCCCCACTACCAAATTCTCTTCCAATACTAATAATCATCTGACAGTACTCCTTTCCAATTAATCCCTGTGTTTTACTGCCGTTCCTGTCATATAGAAACTCCAATTTGATATCACTTTACTCAATTTAGGAAGAAAAAAAAACAGACAACTTGCTGATAAATATTGGTTATCAGACAAACCACAGGTAGTTGACCAAGAAATATTCTCCCTATTGAGTTTTTTCCCATACAACTGTATAATGAAACCAATAAAAACACGAGGTGGAAAACCCAGATGAAGAATGAAGAAATATCTTTACAGACAAAAAAAGCCCTCTCCCAGTCTTTGAAAAAAGCAATGGAAAAAAAGCCTTTTTCAAAAATCACGGTCAGCGAGCTGATCAAAGATTGTAATATAAACAGAAATACTTTTTATTATCATTTTTCCGATATTTACGACCTGTTGAAATGGATGTTTGAACAGGAAGCGATCGATGTTGTAAAGAAAATCGATCTTCTTCTGGATACGGAAGAAGCGATTCGTTTTGTCATGAATTATGTGGACAATAATAAACATATTATCAACTGTGCCTATGATTCCATCGGTCATAAAGAAATGAAACGCTTTTTTTATACAGATTTCATCGGAGTTATGCAAAATGTCATTGACAGTGGCGAAAAAAAACTGGGAATCACCATCGAGCCCCAGTTCAAAGAATTTCTTGCCGGTTTTTATACAGAGGCACTGGCCGGTTCGCTGATCACCTGGCTGAAAGACCCTCATCGCCTTGACAAAGAAGAAGCCATACAGATGATACTTTTCATCTGCCAGACTTCCATTCCTCATTTATTAATGGAAAAGGCTAAGCAGATGAAATAAAGTTATCTATTTCCCAACAACCCATTTTGACTTTTGTATCATTATAATTCTCCGTCTGCCATCATATACTATGTCTCAGAGGAGGATTACTATGGATTTTTATACTATTATTCCCGATACATCCGAGCTGGACTGTTCAATACTCGTCAATAAATCCCACCGTCTGGGATCGTCCCATATCCCTCCCTGCCTGACAGAACCAAATATTTTGTTCGATGCACCTTCCGGCGATCCACGAAGACTGCTTTCTCTCCCTGCTGCACATGCATCTGAAAGGTTATTTGCAACCGGCAGGGAACAGGGTATTTTTCTGTATGGTATTTCCGGATACCGTTCCTATGACAGGCAAAAGGTTTTGTATGAAACCCGCCTGAATCAAAAAGGACCATCTGATGTGGAGCTGTATCTTGCCCCTCCCGGGGCCAGTGAACATCAGACCGGGCTGGCACTGGACGTGTCCTGTCCTTCTGTGGGTCTGCAGCTGGAGGATTGCTTTGCTTCCACGACCGAGGGGAAATGGCTTGCTTCTCACGCTCCTTTATACGGCTTTATCATCAGATATCCAAAAAACAAAGAACTTATAACCGGTTATGGATGGGAACCATGGCATATTCGCTATGTAGGCAAGTCCCTGGCACTATATCTTTCTCTGACCGGGCTTACGCTGGAAGAATACCACGAACATCAGAGTTCCTTTGATTAACTCTGCTACATACAAAAAAGAAAACAGAACCTGCTTCAAGAATTTCCCACTCATACTTGAAGCAGGAAACCTTTATTCTTCCATCTGTTTTCCCAGAAAACCTGCAGCCGTCATTACTAGCTTCAGCTCCATATTCCCCAATTTGGCATTGGGTTCTTTACTCAACACAATCACGCTGCCAATAGCATCACCTTCGCAGATAATCGGTGCTACTGCCTGAGCTGTGATTCCACCTTTATCTTCCGTTGTCAGCGATATAAAATTTTTATCTCCTCTGGAGGCAACAACTGTTTCCCTCTCACTGATTACCTTTTCCAACTGTTCACTGATGTTCTTCTGCAGAAAATCTTTTTTGGGTCCCCCGGACACCGCAATCACCTGATCCCTGTCTGTGATGCATACCATCATATCCAGAGACTGGGCCATAGCTTCTGCATACTTGCCTGCCAATGCCGCCAGTTCACTCATATATGAGTACTTTTTCAAAATAATCCCGCCGTCACGTTCCGTAAAGATTTCCATAGGCTCCCCTTCCCGAATCCGCAGCGTACGGCGAATCTCTTTGGGAATAACAACCCGACCCAGGTCATCGATTCTTCTGACTATTCCTGTAGCTTTCATAAAAAATCCTCCATTTACTGTACTTGTTAACTGAACTTTCCGTTTCTGGAAATAGTATCTGTAAATGGAGGAATTTTATACCTTTTATTCTATCAATCCATGTTTTTTAAGTCTGGCTCTGATACCGCCCGCCGTCCTGCTGTGCAGCTTTGCAATCTCCGAAATACTCATACCGGAATGAAATTCCTGATCAAGAATATTATCTTCCTCCTCACTCCATGATGCACCTGCACCCTCCGGACGATTCCTTTGTCTGTTAAATTCTGCCCTGTCAAATGCTTTGTTATCTGTATCGTCGGACATACTGACAATCGCTCCCGGATGGGTATCCCGAAACGTATGAATCGCATCCAGGAATCTCTGTCCATATTTATCCAGTTTGTTGACGCCTACACCGGACACATTTAAAAAGCTTTCTCTGTCTGCAGGCAACTTTACACACATGTCTATCAGTGTTTTGTCATTAAAAATGATATACGGCGGCAGGGCTTCTTCTCTCGCAATTTCCGTTCGAAGTTTTCTGAGTATCTCAAACAAATCATACCCGGCTGAAGTAAGTGAATCTGTACTTCGTTTACGCACAGTCCTATTTTTGTCTGGCTTTTTCTCTTCAAATGTCCGCATAACAACTCGTGTATGTTCATCTCTCAGAGGAGAGATATCGCCCAGCTTTATGACACTGTACTGTCCCTCTGTCTGGAACAGGTATCCCTCTGCAATCATCTGGCTGATCAGTGCCCGGAGTTCTGCCTCACTGTGTCCTTTGAGGACTCCATAAGTTTTATAATTGACAGTTCCAAGTTCTCTTAATCTCGCTCTGTTAGCCCCCATCAATGTTCCAAGGACAATGACTAAACCATATCTTCCCCTCGTCTCCGCCACACAGTTGATAATCTGCTTAGCCTCTGCCGTCATGTCGACTTCTTTGTATTGCCGGTGACAATTGCCGCAATGATCGCACGGTCCGGAAGTCTTTTCTCCAAAATATGACAGGATATAATTTCTGAGACATCTGGTGGTGCTGCAATATTCTTCCATAATCTGCAGACGTTTATAATCTCTCTGCTGTACAAGTGCAGCGTCCTCGTCACTCAGTCCTGAGAAATCCTTTTTTTCAAGCAGGAACTTATTGATCACCACATCCTGAGCAGAAAACAGTAAAATACACTGGGACGGCTCACCATCACGGCCGGCACGTCCTGCTTCCTGATAATAGTTTTCCATACTCTGCGGCATATTATAATGTATAACATATCTCACATTTGATTTATCAATTCCCATTCCGAAAGCATTCGTTGCCACAATCACAGGGGTCCTGTCATAGATAAAATCATCCTGACTTTTCTTTCTGCTCTCCGTATTCATACCCGCATGATATTTTGTTACCGGAACACCTCTTTTAAAAAGCAATTCAAAAAGATTATCTACGTTTTTCCTTGTGGAGCAATAGATAATGCCGCTGTCCGAAGGATGCTTTTCTATATAATCGATAACAAAATCATCTTTTTTCTTCATATGCTCAACACTGTAATACAGATTCTGTCTGTCAAATCCCGTAACGACCACATGGGGATTTACCAAACTTAAAATACAGAGAATGTCTTCCTTTACCTCCTCCGTAGCCGTCGCAGTAAATGCACTTACAATCGGCCTCTTCGGAAGATTTTTGATAAACTCCACGATTTTCAAATAACTTGGTCTGAAATCCTGCCCCCACTGGGAAATACAGTGGGCCTCATCTACCGTCACCATAGAAATATCCACCTGACTGACAAAATCAAGAAACTCATAACTCTCCAGTCGTTCCGGTGCCACATAAATAATTTTATAAACTCCCTTCGCCGCCAGACTCAAAGCTTTACTAATCTGACTATCTGTCAGCGAGGAATTAATAAATGCGGCATGAATTCCTGCCTCATTCAACGCCTTCACCTGATCCTGCATCAGGGAAATCAGTGGCGATATCACCAGCGTGATTCCAGGCAGCAACAATGCTGGAACCTGATAGCAGATGGATTTTCCTGCTCCCGTGGGCATAATCGCCAATACATCACCGCCGGATATAATTGTATCTATAATATCCTCCTGACCCTCACGAAAAGAGTCATATCCAAAATAAACCTTTAAGGTTTCCTTTGCGTTCATAAACTTCCACCTATAATAAAAATAAACTTATGCCCGGTTCTTTCCACTATGTTGTCCCCATAGTACTGTTAATAAACGAAATCATTCCCGTCTTATCAACATAACGTCCCTTTCGTATTGCTTCAAACCCGGCATTTCCAATATTCAAATATTTGCCCATGCTCTCCACATACTCCTTTCCGAAGCCATATCCTATCCCGACATACGCTGTCATATACTACTCAATATGATGCCAGGCATCACTGCCTACTATGGTATAATCTTACCATACACCACTATGCTAATCAAGCAACCCGAAAAATGTCCTGAAAACTCTGCCGGTTTTTCCAGCCTTTCAGTTTACAATAATATAAGACAAAAAGTGGAGACAGACATAACAGTCTGCCTCCGTTTTTATAATCATATTTATTCAGGAATATATACATTATACAGTTACTTTTTCAAAATCTGAAGCCGGATGTTTGCAGATCGGGCATATAAAATCTGACGGAAGCTCTTCTCCTTCATAAACATATCCACATACGGTACATCTCCAGGCAGTCTTACCGCCGGAAGCTTTCTTTTCCGGTTTTGGCTTAATAAAATCCTGGTAATATGCATAGGTAGCGGACGGGTCTGATGACAATACGTCCATATCCTCCACCGAAGAAATAAACATTGTATGACTTCCCAGATCAATGGTCTGTTCTACAGAAGCGCTGATATAGGCATTCGTTCCTTCTGTGATATAATAAATACCGTTGTCACTGCGTTTGCAGGCCTGATATCCGTCAAACTTGTCTGTTGTTCTTCCGGACTGAAAACCAAAATGCTGGAAGGTCTCAAATTTAGCTTTTTCACTTAAGATAGAGATATTAAACCGACCACTTTTCATAATCATGTCATGGGTAAAGTTATCTTTATTCACTGCAATACTGATTCTGTTCGGAGTGGAAGTAACCTGACCTGCCGTATTGATAATACAGCCGTTATCTTTCTCACCCAGACGGGCAGTAAGCACAAATAATCCATAGGTCAACTGATACATTGCTTTTTTATTCATTGTACACACACTCCTGTCAGGTCATTGCCGCGCCGTCTACGCGGAGAGTTATTCCGGTTACATAACTTGCCAGGTCACTGGCCAGGAACAGATATGCATTGGCTATATCCAGCGGCTCACCCACTCTGCCAAGCGGTATTCCCGCTGAAATTCTGGCAACCATTTCCTCCGGCAATGCAGCCACCATATCTGTTTTTGTAACACCCGGTGCTACAGCATTGACACGAATCTGATCTTTGGCGAGCTCCCTTGCCAGTGATTTGGTAAGACCATTTACTGCAAATTTGGTTGCAGGATAACCACATCCGGAAGGCTGTCCATATTCACCTACCATGGAACTGGTATTGATAATTACCCCGCCTCCCTGTTCTTTCATAATTCTTGCTCCGGCCTGAGAACACACAAAAACTGCTTTCAGGTTAATGTCAACAATTTTAGAAAATTCTTCCACTGTATAGTCATACAGACTGGTTCTGGAAGATATTCCTGCATTGTTGGCAAGAATATCAATCCTGCCAAACTTTTCCTTCACGGAAGCAAATGCGGCAGCAACTTCCTCCGGTGAGCAGATATTCGGCCAGATGCCCATCACACGCTCCTTATATTCCGGCAGTTTCTCGAGCGCTTTCTCAACAGACTCCTGTCTGGAACCGGCAATGGCCACATTGGCGCCATTTTCCAGATACTTTCTAACAATTGCAAAACCAATCCCCCTGGTTCCACCTGTTACAATGGCTGTTTTCCCCTTTAACATAACGCTACACCTCCTGGGTAAATATTTTTATATGTCACCATCTTCCTTCTTCCTGCATTCAGGACAAAGATAGTAAACTTTCAGATCATAATATAAAAATTCATCTCCCAGCTGTTCACGTAAAGATGCCGTCAAATCTCTAAATTTAATATCTGCAAGCTTTCCACAATGCCTGCACACAAGATGATCATGTTTTTCTGTCCGGTCATATCTGTCCGGCATCCCTTCAATTGATACTTTACGTATAAGCCCTTCCTCCAACAACTTATTCAGATTATTATATACTGTAGCCAGAACAACTTTCGGATGTATTTCCCTTAGTTTGTTAAAAACCTGTTCTACGGTCAAATGCTCGCGGGAAGTGCTTATAATGGCAAATATTTCCTTCTCATATTTTGTCATATGTAATCCTTTCTCGTACTCCACAACCTTTTAGAACAATTCTAAATTAATTATAAACATTCTAAATATGTTTGTCAAGTACATACGCTTAATTTCATTTCTTGTACTGTAATATGCACATAACATTTTGATTCTAATAATTGGCTGTTGATATTAATATAAAAGAAGATACAACAAATACAGAACAAAGTATTTTGTAGCATATAAAATGTACAATTCACTTTACGAAATGTCAACTCTCGCCCTTTTGACAACTTATCTGTATCTTTTTTTCATTGAAAAACCCCGTCCGCTTACTGCCTTGACACGACTGATAACCATAAAACTTTCAGGGTCAATAGCTCGGATAAGTTTTTCTACTTTTGGAAGTTCTCGGTTAGATATGATACTTAATACAATCTGCGTTTTGTTATGCAGATATCCCCCCTCACTGTTCAACATAGTGACACCTCTGTCTATTTGTGTCAGAATAGCATTTCTGATTTCATCAGATTTTGAACTTACTATTTTAATTTCTGTTCTTGTAGCTCCCATTAGCAACATTTTATCTAACACTATTGTGTAAACAAGCACAAGCACGATACCATACAAAATATTTTCAATTGGACGAAATAAAGCCTGAGCTAGTAGAATACACACATCAAACACATACATGCTGACCGAAACGGGAATGCGCAGTGTTTTCTGAAGAATTAACGGAGGAATATCCATGCCTCCTGTGGAAGCACCAGAACGGATAACGACTCCAAGAGCAATACCGATTCCTAATCCCGAAAAAAGTGTACAAAGTAAAATATCATTAGTAATCACAAAATTTCCAAACACCCGGTCAAATATTTCCAAAGCAAATGGATACAAAAATGTGCTGGCAAGAGTTGTAAAAGCAAATTGTTTCCCAAGTATAAGAAATCCTGCAACCAACATAATCACATTAAAAATGAACACGAACTGAGTGATAGGGATATTAAAAAAATAATTGATGGTAAGTGCAATACCTGTCGTGCCACCTGTTACAAGTCCAGATGGCAATAAGAATAATTTGACTACAAGTGCATACAAAAAATTACCTGCTATTACAAATAATAATGACAAAAAAGTTTGTGATAAATGATGCTGTGATTTCATTTTAACCTCCTATAAATGAAATGGGCTTTGCGTAACATAAAAAAATCCACGTCTGTCAGAGAAATTTTCCCTAACAAACGTGGATCAAGGTTTTACCTAATACGTTGTTATTATAAATAATTCTAAAAAAAATATCAAGTCTGTTTTCTTATAAAAAGAATGTTTTTTGAGCAAAGGTTACTGTTCAGCCTTACTATTTCATCTCAAAACCTCCTGAGTAGGCTATAAAATGTATTTCAGCATTTTTAGCCTACAATATTCTCTGGGAAGTAGGCCGTAAAGTCTGTTTTACTGTTCTGCAGCCTACCATTTTTGCTATAGAATAGGCCGCAAAACCTGTCTACATGTATTATCGCCTACTATATTTTCTGGAAAACAGGCTACAACGTTTGATTTCTGGGTTTTTCATCCTACCTTTTTGATCTTTCGGTAGGCTTCATTTCTTGTTTTTCACATTTTCATCCTACCAAATAAGAAGAAACGTAGGCTGTGAATCCCAGAAATAGCTTACTGAGCCTACTAAAATTGGTAGGTTCTTTCTTAACTTTGGGTATGTTGTCCACCATTGAACTGGTGAGATGCCCGGGCGGGGTCTATAGAAACTAATGGTTGTAAAAGTCTCTTTTTTCTCAACAAACACATGGATAGTAATAATTAACAAAGGAAAACAGGAGCTATACAAGAAAAAAGTATTCCCAGACCCTGTACATTTAAGTTTTCGGGGTCTGGAAAGATGTTTTCCCTATATAAACCCTTTCTCAGTTGTAATATGTCCTGAAATTCTCTAAAAAAGCAAGTTTATAAGAAAAAAGGCAGGACGTAAGCCCATATAACAAACATCTGAACTGTAAAAACAAAAGTTATTGTTCACTTGCCACTATTCCGCAAAGCGAACAGTAATGTATTCATGTCCCACTGCTTCCAGATATTTTCCTGTCATATCTTCGGTCCGCATTTTGATGCTGGAAGTATTGATACACGGATGACATCCAAAATATTCTTCTTTCAATACATCCTCATCAATCAGCAGTTGTACTTTATGTTCTGTATCAAATATAAGTCCCATCACCGTAACAGAGCCCGGTGTAACATTCAGATACTTCTCCATATCTTCTCCCGAAGCAAATGACAGCCGCGATGTCCCAATCTGTCCTGAAAGTTCTTTAGTCTTAAACACTTTCTCTCCGGGCATCAGGAGCAGATAAAATGCTGTTTTCTGCCGGTTGCATAAAAACAGATTCTTACAAATGTGAATACCCAAAATCTGATCTACTCCATGGCATGCTTCTATTGTTGCCACCGCCGGATGGTCTACCCGCTGATATTCGATTCCCAGCGAATCCAACAGTTCATATACCTTTATTTCTTTGTCCATTCGTCCCGCAACAGAATCGGGACGCCCTTCATGTAATTCCATAATCTCCTCACCTATATCTCTTCATCTTGCGTATGCTGCAGCATACTCAGATAGGAATTCCTTACTGTATCTTTCAGGGAATATCCCAATTTTTGCAATACATTTTCTATTTGCCCAAGAGCTTCATCTTTATCTTCACCTTCCTGGATTACAATCTCCAATTCAAGGAAATCTCCCAGATTCTGTACCTGGTCAATACATGCGGTCATCTGGCCGATTTTATATTCATTTCTTATTTTGATAACTTTTGGCGGAACAATACGAAAACCGAGAGCTTCAAAAATCTGAATACCTGTCTCTGCATCCGCAATCTGAGTTTCCAGTTCTCTTCGGCTCATGGAAACCCGATCCATCTTCTTACCTTTGAAAGTGATCACAACATCCGACTGCTCCGACTGAAGATCGGTCACTTTACGAATTCTTAAAGCTTCCCCGTTCGTTCTGATCTGTCGGGCTTCGTTATCAAAATAACAATCCTCTTCACATATCTGACTGGTCTTAACAAATCCCATGCAGTAAAGATCTGACTCTACAACCTCTTTATTAGCAATCGGCAATTTAACCTCTACTTCAATCATACAAGCACCCCTTCTCCCCATTATTCAGGAAAACCGCAGACCAACAGATGATTCTGCCTCACCTGCCAGCCTGCGGTTTTCTTTCATTAACTTTTATCTGAATTAGATGTTCAACAGATCACTGTATGCTTTCAGTGCTCCGTCTGTTTCATGTGCAAGTACTCTCTTAGCCAGTACTTTACCAAGCTGTACGCCTTCCTGATCGAAGCTGTTTACGTTCCATACAAATCCCTGGAACATGATTTTGTTCTCAAAATGTGCCAGGAGAGCTCCCAGAGCTTTCGGATCCAGCTTATCACCGATGATGATGCTGGACGGACGTCCGCCTTCGAAGTTTTTATTGCGGTTCTCGTCAGCTTTTCCACATGCAAAAGCAACAATCTGAGCAACAACGTTTGCACAGAGTTTCTGCTGGCTGGTGCTGTCCTGAATCACAACATCTGTACCGATCTGGCTGTTTTTAAATCCTACAAACTGCAGCGGCACAATATCTGTTCCCTGATGAAGAAGCTGATAGAAAGAGTGCTGACCGTTAGTTCCCGGCTCACCAAAGATTACCGGACCTGTCGGGTAATTTACCGGCTCACCAAAACGGTTAAC
>JBJELU010000191.1:0-6301 GCA_051879355.1 Oliverpabstia sp. | reverse complement strand
ATCGGGGTGACAGGATTCGAACCTGCGACCTCCTGGTCCCAAACCAGGCGCTCTAGCCAAGCTGAGCCACACCCCGGATTCTTAGCGATGAGTTTCAACCGCTCAACGCAAGACATATTATATTATAGTGTTTTCCAAATGTCAACACTTTTTTTCAATTTTTTTCATTTTATTTTTTTACTCTTATTTTTACAATTGTTCCAGATATTTTTGAATAATTTTCGGCTGTTGATTTCTCCTGATTTCCATCACTGCATACCCCGGCTGCCTTCCCGGCTGACGGGGATATGATACACTTCCCGGATTCATCAGAATCAAACCATCTTTTTCTTCCAGGTATGGGCGATGCGTATGCCCGAACATAACAATTTGTACTCCTCTGCTCCTGGCTTCCTCCTCCAACATTGCCGTATTCAGAGAAACACCATACATATGACCATGTGTAACCATCACTCTGAAGCCTTCCAGAATGAAACATTCACTTCCTGAAAGATCCGAGAAAAAATCGTTATTTCCTTTTACAAACACACAGTCACATCCGGCTGTCTGCCGAATGTATTCTTCATCACCTTCCACGTCACCGCAATGAATCAAAAACTGAAAAGGTTTTTCCAATTCAATGATTTCCTCCAGTTCTCCTCTTCTTCCATGCGTATCACTTACAATCAGTACCTTCATCCATTTCTCCCATCACATTCTCTTTCTCAGAATCTCTTTCATCGCTTCCAGAGCTTTCCCTCTATGGCTTATCTGATTTTTCTGTTCCCCGGTCAGTTCAGCCGTAGTGCATCCAAACTCCGGCACATAGAAAATCGGATCATATCCAAAACCATTTTCACCTTTTTCCTCATATCCGATTCTTCCCTCGATGGTCCCCTCTGTTATTTCTACGGTTCCATCAGGAAATGCTGCCGCAATAGCACATACAAACCTCGCCGTCCGCTTGTCATCCGGCACACCCTGCAGCCGCTCGATCAGATTTGCATTCTTAATCCGATAAGAAGTATCTTCCCCCATATAACGTGCAGAATAAATCCCCGGTTCTTTGTTCAGATAATCAATTTCCAGACCGGAATCATCCGCCAAAACCACCTCACCGGATATCTTCATGATTTCTCTCGCCTTGATCACTGCATTTTCCTGGAAGGTTTTTCCATTTTCTTCAACATCAGCCTGGATACCAGCTTCTTTCACAGACAGTATTTCCACATTCAAATCTTTTAAAATTTCTCTTACTTCTTTCATTTTGCCGGCATTGCCGGTCGCAAAGATTATTTTATCCATCCTGTGTGCTCCTTATGTTTGTAACTTTTTTCTTCACGGATTTTATTTTTGATTTTTCCCCAATCCATCATTATGTCTTTTAGGCGGTTTCGGACCACTAAACTGATAATAATAGGTTCGAATCATCCCATTGTAAATTTTCCTGTTTTTATCTGCTTTTCTGCCAATATACCGTTCCGCATCTTCATAACTGGTGATCAGATACATGGACCAGGAATCCAATCCCTCATAAACCTGTCCAATCTGCCGATACAGATCCGGAAGCATTTTCTTATCTTCCAGTCGTTCCCCATACGGCGGATTGGTGATCAAAAAACCATATTTTTTCGGATGACGAAGTTTTGCCACTTCCCGCTGCTGGAAATGAATCAAGTGATCCACCCCGGCTGCTGCCGCATTTTCCCGGGCATTCTTCACCACATCACCATCAATGTCAAATCCCTGTAAATCTATATCCAGATGGGTATCCACCAGATCCTGAGCCTCCTCCAGCGCATCATACCAGTGGCGACGCGGAATCAGTTTTTTCCAGTCCTCTGCAAGAAAGGAACGCTGTATGCCAGGTGCCATATTGGATGCCATCATGGCTGCTTCAATCAGAAATGTTCCGCTTCCGCAGAAAGGATCCACCAGAATTCGGTCACTCTTCCATGGTGTCAGCATAATCAGTGCAGCTGCCAGTGTTTCAGATATAGGAGCCTTTGACTGCAGCTTTCTGTAACCTCTTTTATGCAGAGAAATTCCGGTCGTATCTAGGGTAACCGTCACAATATCTTTCATCAAAGACACCCTGACCGGATAACTGGCGCCATCCTCCTCAAACCATTCTTTGTGATACTTCTGTTTTAACCGTTCCACCATTGCTTTTTTCATAATGGACTGGATATCAGAGGGACTGAATAATTTACTTTTTATCGATGAAGCTTTTTTTACCCAGAACTTTCCATTTGGAGGAATATATTCTTCCCAGGCAAGAGCTTTTGTGGCTTCAAATAATTCATCATACGTTGTCGCCTTAAATTCACCGACTTTCAACAGAACTCTCTCCGCTGTGCGCAGAAACATATTCGCATATGCCACCGCCTGTTCATCCCCCCAGAAAGAGACCTTCCCGTCTTCCACTCTGCTGATTTCATATCCCAAATCCAGTATTTCTCTTTTCAGCACTGCTTCCAGCCCGAAATGGCAGGGTGCAATCAATTCAAATTGTCTCATAAACAATATTCCTTTACTGTATTTTGTTCAAATGTCTTAATAGTAAATACACCATTTGCCATCACGGCATATGTAGGCGGATTACCTTCTTTGGGAATCGATACTGAGCCTGGATTCAGAATCGTGATTCCATCCACTTCTTTGGCCTGCAGCACATGGGTATGTCCATGCATAAAGATGTCTCCTTTCTTCAGGGGAGGAAGATTTTTTTCATGATACACATGCCCATGACTGCAGTAAATACATTTTCCATCAATCTCAAAAAATCCATAGTCCGCCATAACCGGGAAATCCAGCACCATCTGATCTACCTCTGTATCACAATTTCCCCGCACACAGTATATACAATCTTTTTTACTGTTCAGCATCTCAATCACTTTTTTCGGTGCATAATCCTTTGGCAAATCATTCCGCGGACCGTGATACAGCACATCTCCCAGAAGAATCATTCTCTCCGCACCTTCTATCTCCATTGCCTCCATCAGTTTCCTGCAATAGTATGCAGAACCGTGGATATCCGAAGCAACCAAATATCTCATCTTACTCTCTCCTTTTCTTTCTGCATCATACTTTTTATCTGTGATACCATTTTACTATGCATGTTCAGAAAAGACAAGATTTGTTCCTCTATATTCCTGAATTCCTCCAGCTACAGAGACTACCCTGTATCCAAGTTTCTGCAGTTCTCTTGCCGCCATCATGCTTGCCGAACCTCTTTCGCAATAAACTATAACCTTTTTCCATCGAGGCAGCTTCCAGACAATCCCTTCCCTGTACGGGATATTTACCGCATGACGAATATGTGATGCATGATATTCTTCTTCCGTTCTGACATCCAACAGTGTAATCTGAGGATACAGATTTACATAAGTATCAAGTTCCCGAACCGAAATCAATCGTATCTGTTCCATATCGCACCTCTTTTTATTATTCTATGCACGATAACATTCTGAGGTGAGTGACTGGGGGACGGGTTCATGGTCACTTTCTGACCATGAACCCGTCCCCCAGTCAATTACTGTCTGTTATATTCATCCGAAGTTCCGCAATTTTTTCCGGTACTGTTAGATGTCTTATTTCTGGTTGTGTTTTTGGAAGTGTTCTTTCCGGATTCCTGAGAATTACCTTCATTTGTACTGTTGGAAGTTCTGTTATTCGTATTGTACTCACTGGTACCGTAAGAATTTCTGTTGTTTGCATTGTATTCATTGTTTTCATTACTATAGTTTTTAGACATGATTTTTCCTCCTGTTATGCCATTATTTTGCATCTGAACGACTTTTCCGGTTCAGTTACAAGATTAGTATACCAAAATTGTAATAGTTTATTCATTTATTGGTTGCAATTTTTACCAATTTGTATTATAATCGAATTTGTAAAAAGAATTTACCCTTCAAAAATTTTTTTTACAATTAATAACCCCTTATTAATTATTTATACTCCCCTCGAAATCCCGGTAGCTCCCCTACCGGGATTTCTCTTTGTCTTCTTACTAAAGAGGAGCTTGCCCAAAGTGCTATTTTATATAGAAAGAACGTTTCCATAACCCCAATTATAAAAAACGGGGGGATAGAAACGTTTTTTCTTAAACCTATGGATTATACCAGATACACCTCTCTCATTCACTGGCAAGTCCTGCACTGAATTCCTGTATTTTCTGCAGTACTCTCTCTGCTTCACTGCCATCCAGCACGGTAGGCTGGAAATCATTATACTGCTGAACAGAAGAAACAGAGCACGGAATAATATTTGTTACATTGTCCTCCACCAGAACTCCATTTTCAAAAGTAAATGTCTGTTGATAAATCATTGTATCTTTATCAGTTGGATTATGGTTTCCTCCAAAACAGAAGTTCCCAAGGCTGTATACAATATTCTTTCCTTTATACTGTTCGATTCCCTGTAGTACATGTGGGTGGTGCCCCACTACCAGATCAGCACCGCAATCGATTGCTATATGAGCCAGTGCTTTCTGTGTCTCGTCCGGATAACTAGATTTCTCTGATCCCCAGTGGAAGCTGACAATAATTGCCTGTGCTCCCTGATCGATCACACTCTGGATATTATCTCTGACCTGCTGCTCACGTTCCATTCCATCTGCCAGAACATAAATTCCTACCAGCCCCACTTTCACGCCCTTAATGTCAAGAACTGAGGTCCGGTCATAGCCAAAAGTATTGATTCCTGCCTCTTCCAGATATTGAATCGTATCTGTATAGCTCTGTTCTCCATAATCATGACTGTGATTATTGGCAAGGTTAGCTGCTTCCACACTGCCGGCATTTAAAATTGCTGTATACTTGGGAGCCCCTTTAAACGCATAGGTTTTATCCTGCCGCTCAGTTGATTCTGTCAAAGTTCCCTCCATATTAATAACTGTCAGATCATCTGCAGCCAGAATATCACTAACACCCTTAAAGAAATACGCCGGATCTTTTTTTACTATGTAAAATGCATCAAAATTATTTCTTATGTCAAAACTTTCGTCTGTACCAATGGTACAATCTCCCACCATGCTTACAGTAAGTTTCACTTCTTCCACCGGCAGAACACTTTGAGGTTCCTCCGGAGCAGTTTCCGGTTCGGAATCTCCACCTTCGGTTCCAGTCTCAGTTTCTCCCGAGACACCCTGGCTTTGTTCCCCATCTGCCTGTGCAGCTTCATCCGTTCCCACAGTTTCCTCTGCACCCATTTCTTTTTCACCGATCGCCGCCGTGCTGGTCTGTCCTGTATTATCCGCTTTTCCGACAAATACTTTTGTCAGAATAAATGCACCCACAAGCACAAGCAGCAATATTGCAATACTGATCGCACCCAGCTGAATCATCTGAACTTTCTTGCGGTAACTCATTTTCTTCTTTTTCTTCTGATTACTTTTCCCTGCAGTTCTTCTCTGTCTTTTTTTATCTTCCATATGTTTCTCCTGTCAAATCACAACTGCTTATTTATTAGTATCCTGTCACTCTCATTTGCTATATCATAACTTTTTTTTCCTGAAATCGCAAGTGCCATCCCCTTATTTTTCACTCCCATTTCTTTACATTTTTCTTTCAATCATGTTATAATATCCAAAACTACTGTTACAAGTACCAATCATCAAGGAGGAATCCCTATGAAATCTTTTCAAATTACCGAATGGTGCCATCACTTTATCCGTGGACAGGTAAAACCAGGGGATTTATGCATCGATGCAACTGCAGGAAATGGTCATGATACCCTCCTGCTCAGCCAGCTGGCTGGTCCGGATGGATCTGTTCTTGCTTTCGATATACAACAAAAAGCTTTAGATACAACAAAAAAACGGCTGTCAGATAACCACGCTCCTGACAATGTCAGACTTTGCGCAGACAGCCACATCCATATGAAAAACTATGCCGAAAAAGAAACCGTCTCTTGCATTGTCTTTAATTTCGGCTACCTTCCCTCAGGTGATCACACCATATGCACACAAAGCAGCACCAGCATCCCGGCCATCCAACAGGGACTGGAATTATTAAAAACAGGAGGATTAATGAGCCTGTGCATCTACAGCGGACAAGACAGCGGATTCGAAGAGCGCAATGCCCTTCTGGACTACCTGAAAACACTGGACAGCAAAAAATACCTGGTCATCCTCTCCTGCTACTACAACCGGCCCAACCATCCGCCAATTCCTGTGCTCATACGAAAACTCACCTGAATCATACACTGGAATAGTATACTTTTTTGTAATTTCTTATGGAAGGGAACGGAGAATCTCTGGTATTTTTCAGAAGCAGGCCGTTCCTCCTCAACTCTGCACTAAGCGCGACTAATTGACGCT
>JBJELU010000190.1:0-6336 GCA_051879355.1 Oliverpabstia sp. | reverse complement strand
GGAAAAGAGTCATAAAGCCTTCCAATTCCGAATTTATCCAACTGTAGAACAGAAAGAATTGTTTGCGAAGACATTTGGGTGCTGTAGATTCATCTATAACCAGATGCTTTCAGATAAGATTGAAGAATATAAGAAGACCGGGAAGCTGCTGAAGACGACACCGGCTGCCTATAAAAAAGATTTTCCGTGGCTGAAGGAAGTAGATTCTCTTGCCCTGGCGAATGTGCAGCTCCATCTGGAACGGGCATACAGGAATTTCTTTGAACGTCCGGAGATCGGTTTTCCGAAGTTCAAGTCAAAGCATCACAGTCGGAATGCATACACTACGAATCTGGTGAATGGGAATATTCGACTTTTTGAGAATGGGATCAAACTCCCGAAAGCTGGTGTTGTAAAGGCGAAGATCCACAGACAGATTCCGGAAGGATTTCGGATGAAGGCTGTGACAGTCAGAAGACAACCTTCGGGGAAGTACTATGTCAGTATACTCTTTGAGTACTGTGTGGATGAAAACCAAGTCCGGGACAGAGAAAGAAGAGAACGGAAGGTTATTGGTATCGATTATGCGATGCATGGACTGGCAGTATTTTCCGACGGAAGTAAATGCGAATATCCGGATTACTACAGAAGGGCTGAAAAACGACTGAGCAGGGAGCAGAGAAAGCTGTCACGCTGTAAGTGTGGAAGCTCGAATTATCAGAAACAGAAGAAAAAGGTGGCACTGTGTCATGAGAAGGTCAAAAACCAGAGAAGAGACTTTCATCATAAGTTGAGTCGAAAACTGGCGGAAGAGTATGATGTTGTTGCTGTCGAGGATCTGAACATGAAGGCAATGAGTCAATGTCTGAATTTTGGGAAGCGTGTTGCGGACAACGGTTATGGGATGCTGCTGAATATGCTCAGTTATAAGCTGGAAGACCGTGGAGGAAAGCTTGTAAAGGTAGACCGGTTTTTTCCATCCAGCAAACGGTGCAGTAAGTGTGGAAAGGTCAAACAGGTATTACCATTGTCAGAGAGGGTATATCGATGTGAGTGTGGTTACACGAACGACAGGGACGTGAATGCTGCGATCAATATCAGGGAAGAAGCATTACGTCTGCTCTTTGCATAAAATATGTCTGTATCCAGAAGGAATTCGTGTCCATATCTGGACGAAATATTGTTGTTATGCCCGTTTTCGGGCTGAAAATCGAACCGCCGGGCAGGCGGGGATAGCTTATTGATACTTGTCCCATTAGGGGCATTGAGTAAGAAGCCCCCACTTCAAACGAAGTTAAGTGGTGGGAGCATGTCACTCTCATTATAAGATGCCATACGGTTCCTCCTGGTATACATACACAATATAGTGGAAAATCAATGGATAATATTTATTATAACGCTATAGACGGCATTTGGTAAGTGGATTGTAAAAAAGTTGTAGATTATCAGTCACTATTTTATAATAAAAAAAAGAAGATAGGAGAAGTGGTGAAGAGAAATGAAAGTTTTGGTAATACCGGATGTTCATTTGAAGCCAGTTATATTTCAACAGGCAGCAGCCATTATGCATCAGGGCGTTGCAGATCAGGCAGTGTGCTTAATGGATATTCCGGATGATTGGGAGAAACAATTTGATATTGCGCTTTACGAAGAAACCTATGATGAGGCAATTCGATTTGCAAAAGCTTATCCAAAGACATACTGGTGCTATGGGAATCATGATCTGAGTTATTTATGGCATCAGCTGGAGAGCGGATACAGCAGTATGGCATCTTATACCGTGCAGCGAAAATTGCTGGATCTCAGAGCTGTAGTTCCAAAAGACAATCCTATTCGATATGTGCAGAAGATTGATCATGTCCTCTTTTCCCATGGCGGTGTGTCGAATGCGTTTGTGGAAGAATATGTGCCAAAATCCAGGTATCATGATGTAGATGCGGTTGTGGAAGAAATAAATAAGCTGGGAAGAATAGAGATGTGGAATGATGCATCTCCAATCTGGCTCAGACCCCAGTATGAAAAGGTGAGAATGTACAAACCGCGCAAATTGCTTCAGGTAGTTGGTCATACGCCGATGAATGAAATTACAAGAGAAGGAAATGTGATATCCTGTGATGTGTTTTCTACCTACCGTGATGGACGGCCGATAGGAACAGAAGAGTTTCTTTTGTTGGATACCATGACCTGGGAGTATTATGGGATTAAATGACATGTAATAAAAAAATAAATGTGGAAGAGTCTTTTCTGATGGAAGATGCCAATATTTTGGAAGGAATGGATGAAAAATGAGATATACGGTTTTACGGATTGATGAAGATATAGATTTTGGATGTGAAGAAAGAAGTGCAGATGATCCGGTTATGGCAATTGTAACGCTTTTGAATGAGAATGGTGAGCAGTTAAGAATCCGGCAGGAAGATCAGATGTTGTATGATCGAAATATCAATGAAGGGGATTTGGTGGTTCTGGATCAAAAGAAATGCCTTCGGAAAACAGGATGAAAAAGTTTGTCCTGTTTGGAAGAGTATGTTACAATTGAGTAGACCCTCTGATTTAAAGATTCAGTGGGAAGCAAATCGTGGAATGAAAGAGAGGAATTTATAAATGAAAATAGCAGTGACTTACGATAACGGGAATATTTTCCAGCATTTTGGAAGGACAGAATTCTTTAAGGTATATGAGGTAGAAGATAACAAGGTCGTTTCCAGCGAGGTGATGGGATCCAATGGAACAGGGCATGGGGCTCTGGCAGGACTACTGGCTGGTCAGAATGTAGATGTTCTGATCTGCGGAGGTATTGGCGGTGGTGCACAGGCTGCATTACAGGAAGCAGGAATTGAATTATATGCCGGTGCTTCAGGGGATGCAGATCAGGCAGTAGAAACTTATCTGAGAGGCGAATTAGTATCATCCGGAGCAAACTGCGATCATCACCACGAAGACGGACACTCCTGCGGAGGACATGAAGACGGACATTTCTGTGGAGGAAACTGCGGTGGCAGCTGCAGTTCTCACAGTGCATTGACAGGACGTAATGTAGGTAAGACATGTCGTACACATTACAGAGGTACTTTTAATGACGGAACCCAGTTTGATTCTTCTTATGACCGTGGTGAACCGTTGGAATTTATCTGTGGTGCAGGTCAGATGATCAGAGGATTTGATGCAGCTGTAGCAGATATGGAAGTGGGTCAGGTAGTAGATATTCATCTCATGCCGGAAGAAGCTTATGGTATGCCGGATCCGAATGCAATTTTCACGGTTGAGATTGCACAGCTTCCGGGATCAGAAGATCTTACAGTTGGTCAGCAGGTATATCTTTCCAATCAGTATGGTCAGCCATTTCCGGTTAAAGTGGTAGAAAAAGAAGAAACTACCATCACTTTTGATGCAAACCATGAGATGGCAGGAAAAGAGCTGAATTTCAAGATTGAACTGGTTGAAGTTAAGTAAGTTGAGTAAAATCTATTATAAGAATCAGTGTATCTTGAAAAGGAGAAAAAGAAATGGCAAGAAAGAATTTTGGGGCAAAACCTTATAGTTATCCACAGCCGGTACTCATCATTGTAAGCTATGATGAAAATGGAGTTGCAGATGCTATGAACGCTGCATGGGGCGGTATTAGCGAAACGAATGAAATTTCCATGTGTATTTCTGAGAGTCATAAAACAACGAAAAATATTCTGGCAAAAAAAGCATTTACCATCAGTATGGGGGATGCGGCACATGTGACTGCTTGTGATTATGTTGGTATGGAGTCCGGAAATAAAGTGAAAAATAAACTTGAAAAAGCCGGATTTACTGTATCCAGAAGTGAATTTGTAGACGCACCGGTTATCAATGAACTTGCTGTATGTCTGGAGTGCAGGCTGAAAAGCTATGATTCTGAGAGCTGCCGTCTGGTTGGCGAGATCGTAAATGTCAGTGTAGATGAAGCAGCCATGACAGATGGAAAAGTTGATGTGGCAAAAGTGGCACCGATTTGCTTCGATCCATTTAACAATGCCTACAATGTCCTTGGCGAGAAGGTTGGCAATGCATTTTCGGAAGGTTCCAAACTGAAATAAAGTCGGTCCGGGATGCCAGTATAGTACTGGCGTCTCGGGCCGGATTTTTTCTTGGAGAAAATATGTAAGGTAGTATTCAATTTGAAAGAGAAATTCAAAATTACATTTCGTTAAAACGGGGAAAATGAAGGAGGGAGAAAAAAATGGAAGATCAGGAACGTCTGGCAGCATTTGAGAAGATGTTGGAGGATATACAGAGAAACGATTGAACGGCAGATGAAAATGTAGAAATAAACCGTTGTCATAGAATAAAAATCGTGATAAAATGTTTGGCGAAACTGGTTCGAAAACCTCCCAGTATAAAAAACTAGGCAAAACAATTTTTACATGTTCAGGCTACGGATGTAGTCTGTTTGTTGATGCTTTTGTTTATGGAGGTTCTGTAAACAAAAGCTATTTTTTTGCCTTTGGAATGCAGAAAGGAAAAAAATAAAAATGGAAAAAACAAAAGTCATTATTGATTGCGATCCTGGAATTGATGACAGTCTGGCAATTATGCTCGCTTTAAAATCCCAGGAAATCGAATTAATCGGAATTACGATTGTATGTGGAAATGCACCGGTTGAAATGGGATTTGAAAATGCAAAAAAAGTCTTAAAACAAATGAACAGGTTAGATGTACCTGTATTTATTGGTGAAAGCAGACCCATCCATCGGGACTATGTAAATGCTCTCGATACTCATGGGGAAGATGGACTTGGAGAAAGTTTTTTGCCGAAGGTCAATGGCTATGAACAGGAAATGGGGGCTGTTGATTTTATGGTATCTGTATTAAAAAAGGAAAAAGTTTCCGTAATTGCATTAGGGCCTATGACAAATCTTGCTGTATTAATAAAAAAAGACCGAGATGCTTTTTTGAATATTCATGAGCTGGTATCCATGGGTGGAACCTTTAAAAGTCATGGGAACTGTTCTCCTGTAGCAGAATATAACTACTGGTGTGATCCGGATGCAGCCGCAGTGGTTTATGAAGAAATGCAAAAAGAAGGGAAGCTCATTCATATGATCGGTCTGGATGTAACAAGAAAAATTGTTCTTACGCCAACGATTCTGGAATATATCTGTCGTTTGAATCAGGAAATGGGAGATTTTATTAAGAAGATTACAAAGTTTTATTTTGATTTCCATTGGGAATGGGAACATATTATAGGATGTGTGATCAATGATCCTCTTGCAGTGGCTTATTTTATTGATCGAAGTATTTGTGAGGGATTTGATTCCTTTGTTCAGATTGAGACACAGGGCATTTCCATTGGACAAACTGTGGTAGATACAATGAACTTTTATAGAAAAGAACCGAATGCAAAAGTTCTGACAAAAGTGGATACGCTTCGGTTTTTTAAAATGTTTATCTCAAGATTGCTTGATATGGAACCGGAAAGACTTGATATTTTACAGGATTTGTTATAGGAGGAGTTGTGAATACTATGAAAACAGGAAAAACTTTAACACACAGAATTTGTATGATTGCATTAGCTATTTGTATTAATTTAGTTGGAGGCCAGATTGCATTATTTCTGAAGATTCCCATTTATTTAGACAGTATTGGAACCGTATTTATTGCAGCTGTTTTCGGACCGCTTTATGGCATGATTCCAAACGTAGTCAGTGGTTTGCTTATGGGGATGACTGTTGATATTTATTCCTTGTATTATGCGCCGGTTGGAATTATACTTGGTCTTGTAACCGGACTTGTATATAAGAAATACCATCCAAAGAAATGGTGGATTCTTTTAGCAGCTGTTGTGATCACAATTCCATCAACCATTGTAAGTTCCTGTATTACTGCTTTTCTGTTTGGAGGAATCACGTCTTCCGGTTCTTCCATTATCGTTCAGCTGCTTTCCAGGACACCTCTTGGAATGGTTGGAAGTTGTTTTGTGGTCCAGTTCGTTACGGATTATATTGACAGAGTTATTTGTTTGTATGTGGTTGCAGTTTTGATAAAAACACTGCAAAAAACTATGAGGGAGAAATATCACGAATGGATGTATTAATCACTGGTACCAGTTCAGGGATTGGAAAAGGAACAGCGGAATACTTTTTAAAAGAAGGTCATACTGTGTATGGTTTCGATAAAAAAATTTCTGCGATCAGACATAAAAATTATATACATTATTGTCTGGATATCAGAGAGGAGGCTTCTTATCCCAGACTTCCGGATATAAATGTGATCATAAACAATGCAGGTGTGCAAAATCAAGATGATATTGAAGTGAATTTAAAGGGAACCATATCAATTACAGAGCATTATGGAATCCAGTCGGAAATTCGTTCGATTATTATGATC
>JBJELU010000189.1:0-1525 GCA_051879355.1 Oliverpabstia sp. | reverse complement strand
TCAATATTTCAGCCAATAAAAAAGGCATAAACCTGTTCCGTTTGGTATAATGGAATTGACTAGAAACCATTTTTACAAAGGAGATTTATGCCATGTCCAGTATACCACAAAACCATTTCGATGAGAATGACTTAATTGACTGTGTTCAGAGATTTTTTTCCAAACATCATGTTGGCAAGCTTCTTGCCAGATGTAATGGGATGAAAGAAAAGGGTGTTTCACCTGTTTCTCTGCTTCGTTACAAACTCAGCAACATTTTTGTCGGAAGAAGTATGTATATGCAGCAACGGACCGGCTCTTTTAAGGAAGATTTTTCGAAGAATACTTTTTATCGTTTCCTTAATTCGGCAAAAACAAACTGGCTTCGTTTTACTTCTCTTCTTGCTGCTGATATCGTAAATAATGATCTCAAAGATCTAACGGATGATAACAGGAAAAATGTTTTCATCATTGATGACAGCCTTTTTAATCGTACCAGCTGCAAGAAAACAGAACTGGGATCAAAGGTTTTCGACCACACCGATATGCATTTCAAAAAAGGATTTCGGATGCTTACCTTAAGCTGGAGTGATGGAAATACACTGATTCCGGTAAACAGCTGCCTGTTAGCATCTGCAAAAGATACAAATATTATCGGTCCGGTAAAGAACTTTGATAACAGAACCATTGCAGGGAAAAGACGCAAGCTTGCTCAGACAAAAGCACCAGAAGCAATGATGACCCTGTTGGATACTGCCCTCAGTGTAGGACTGAAAGCTGATTATGTCCTTTTTGATTCCTGGTTTTCCAACCCGGCACAGATCACAGCCATCCATTCAAAAGATATGGATGTGATTGCTATGATTAAGAAAAGCAGCCGTATCAAATATTCATACTGTGGTGAGCAGTTGAATATCAAAGAGATCTATTCCCGGAACAAAAAACGCCGTGGCAGATCAAAGTATCTGCTTTCTGTTGACGTTACGGTAGGAAAGGAGAATCCTATTCCAGCGAAAATCGTTTGCGTAAGGAACAAAGCGAATCGCAGGGACTGGCTTGCTTTTATCTGTACAGATACGACCCTTTCCGAAGAAGAGATTATCCGTATTTATGGAAAACGCTGGCAGATTGAGGTTTTCTTCAAAGCCTGCAAATCTATGCTGAATCTGATTGGAGAATGCCACAGCTTATCCTATGATGCACTGACAGCCCACGTGGCCATTGTATTTACCAGATATATGTTACTTGCAATGGAACAGCGTCAAAATGAAGATCAGAGAACTCTTGGTGAATTGTTCTTCTTCCTTGTTGATGAAATGGCAGACATTACTTTCAGCAGATCACTTGGCATCCTGATGGATGCCTTAATGGCAAGCCTTCAGGAAATCATAAAGCTCAGCGATGAACAATTGACAGCTTTTACTGCTGATTTCGAAGCAAGACTACCGAAATATCTGCGTAACGCACTCCGTTCAAAGGCTGTAGCGGCATAAATCGCTATTTTGTTAGCTGAAGTATTGAATTTTCAAGGTGCGAAGCCCATTTT
>JBJELU010000188.1:0-1525 GCA_051879355.1 Oliverpabstia sp. | reverse complement strand
CCTAAATTCTCCCTGAATTATAACATACATAATATTTTGAATTATTTTGCGTAGAAAACAGAATAAAAAGCAAGCAGAAACAACACTTTTTTGCTTGCTTTTTATAGCGAAGTATGTTATAAATATAACATACTTAAAGATAGAAAAGGGGAATTTCTATGGCATTGGATTATGAGAAAAAAATACCAATTCCACCTCATACGGTCAAGGTTCCCAATGGAGATAAAGTATATATTCAGTATGTGGTTCGTGCTTATCGAGACGAAAAAGGAAAACCTACCAATCAGCGGGTATCTATTGGAAAGTTGGATCCCGAAAGCGGACTTATGATACCGAACAACAGGTATTATGAGCTGTTTGAGGGGGAAAAGAGTCATCCAATTCCATCCATAGTACGTTCCAGCGGAAGTTATTCTGTTTTTCATGGTTTGGCAAAAGAAATGGGACTAGAGAGAATTGTCAAAAAGGTTTTCCCGGATCGATGGGAGTCCATTATGAGTGTAGCCCAATATATGCTGTGCGAAGGGAATGTGATGTACTATCTGGATGATTGGCAGGAAGAGCATATTACCTACAGTCACGGAGCGTTGAGCAGCGTCCAAATGGGAAAATTGTTTTCCAGCATCACGGAAACAGATAGAATATGCTTTTTTCACGAGTGGATGAAAAACAAGCCTGCCAAAGAGTACCTGGCATATGATGTGACATCGATCTCCTCGTATGGACACGGGATGGAAAACCTGGAATGGGGATATAACCGTGACAAGGAAAAGCTTCCGCAAATCAATTTTGGAATGTACTATGGAGAAGAAAGCGGTCTTCCGATGTATTACCGGATATATCCCGGCAGCATACCGGATAAAGCGCACTTGAAATACATGGTGGAAGACAATGATGTGATATCCTGCAAGAAAGCTTACTTTGTAATGGATCGCGGATTCTATTCCCAGGAGAACCTGACCTATTTGGTGCAAAAAGGATGCCGGTTTGTGATGGCGCTTCCTGACCATATAAAATACTGCCAGGCGCTGATAGACAAACACCGGGAAGAATTGATAAACAGGTCAGAATGCTATCTGGGCGCCAACAAGCCTTATGGAAAGGGATACATTGAGGAGATAAATGGCATCCGAATGAAAATCCATATCTATTATGACCCCTATAAAGCAGCAAAAGAAAGCAGTAATTTGTATGAGGAGCTGGACAAATTGGAACAGGAGCTTCGGGGGATGGAAGCACCTCCAGACAGGAAACTGCATTACGACAGATACTTTTACATCAATCGCGGGAAAGATGGCCGTCTGGGTTTTCGACGAAATTCGGAAGCAATTGATAAGGCATTGTCCCGGTGCGGATTCTTTCTAATTGGAGAGACAGACTTCAAAAAAACGACGGCGCAGATTCTGGAAATCTACCGCCGTCGAGATGTGATTGAGAAAAGCTTTGATAACCTGAAAAATGATCTGGATATGCGCAGACTCCATGTTCACAGTGATGAGGCGGCAGAAGGAAAAGCGTTTATCGC
>JBJELU010000187.1:0-28138 GCA_051879355.1 Oliverpabstia sp. | reverse complement strand
GCCCCAACGGGACTTCCTTAAAAATCAGATATGAATCGGCTGTGAATAGTAACACCAAGGCTTCGGAATATCCATTTGTCCCCTTGACAACATGGGCATGGTTATTAACCCAAAACTTTCCGTGGGTATATTGAGTCAATGGATGCCCACTGGAATCAACTACATTAGCACCATCCTCACTAACAAGGATGTAGGTTCCTTCGAACAGATAATCTTCAACATAATCTACGATGGAAGTGGCTCCGTAATATGGATAAACGTGTACCATCTTTTCTCTTTGTATCGAAGAAAGAGGTTTTCGTTGATTATCAAAGAAGGTTAGCACGTCGCCGAGCTTACGACGGCTCCACGATGAGGTATCTCTTGCGTTATTGAAGATTGCAAGCATTTGGTTGTATAAATTTTCGTTTATACGACTGTTTAACTCTATCTTCTTGTCAAGATCAGACAGCACACCGGCAATACGTGCCTGTACGTCTAAAGCAGGAATGTCCACCTCTATTCCCTCAAATGTTCCACGAGTAATTGTATCAAACACAGAACCATGAGTGTTTCTCTTCAAAACATATACATTGTGCTTAATCAGATAATAAAGGAAATCTTCATTCACGATTTCTTTCTTTGCTCTCAAGCCATAACATGATTGATTGAACGCCATCGGAAACGGAATGGTCGCAAGCTCTCCCACGGTTCCTCTTGCTGAAATAATAATATCTCCAGGTTGAAGCAACTTTGTTGATGAATTTTCCAATCCGAGCTGTGTTATGTGTTTTTCAGTTTTGTAGACATATCGAAAATCATCATTGAAATCCTTTACAGAAAGCCACGGAATATCTCCATCCCAATATTCGGCTTTGGATGTTTTGGGAGTTCCACCACCTATCAAATCCATGATTTCAGACAATTTATATTTCATAACCAATCGCCCCCAGCTTCTTTCTGATTTCTTCTTCAAGTTCATGAGACTTGGCAAACATACCAGCAAGCTCAGAAGTCAGACGAGCCATTTTTTCTTCGAAAGGTTCACCGTCATCTTCCTGTTCTTCAATGCCGACATAACGACCAGGAGTGAGAATGTAATCCTGCTTCTCAATAGTCTGCAAGTCTGCAACAGCACAAAAGCCCTTCACTTCTTCCAGAGTTCCATTCTGGAATGATTCAAAAGTATCAGCCAGTTTCTGAATGTCTTCTTCGGTAAAATCTCTGTGCTTGCGGTCAACCATGTAACCCATCTTACGAGCGTCGATGAACAAAGTTTTGCCCTTCTGCTTTTTATTTTTACTGATGAACCACAGAGTAACAGGAATGGTTACGCTGTAAAACAGCTGTGTAGGCAATGCAACAATACCTTCTACCAGATCGGCATTGATAATGTTCTTTCTGATCTCACCCTCACCAGAGGACTGCGTAGACAATGCGCCGTTCGCAAGCACCAGACCAATCTTTCCGTTCGGTGCAAGATGATGGATCATATGCTGAATCCATGCGTAGTTAGCATTGCCAGCAGGCGGTATACCGTACTTCCAACGAACATCATCCTGCAATTTATCTTGCCCTCAGTTAGAGAGGTTGAAAGGCGGATTCGCCATAATAAAATCTGCACGAAGGTTTGCATGAAGGTCATTGAAGAAAGTATCAGCCTGATAAGGACCGAAATCTGCATCAATGCCACGGATTGCCATATTCATTTTTGCCATCTTCCAAGTGTCAGCATTGGACTCCTGACCGTAAACAGAAATGCTTCTGCGATTTCCGCTGTGTGCCTGAAGGAATTTCACGCTCTGCACAAACATACCACCGGAGCCACAGCACGGGTCATATACACGGCAGTTATTAAAAGGCTTCAAGATTGCAACAATCGTTTTAACGATACTGGACGGAGTATAGAACTCGCCGCCCTTAACACCTTCGTAAGCAGCGAACTGTGCGATACAGTATTCATAGGTTCTGCCCAGAAGATCTTTACCTTCTTCGGTATCAGACATATCCATGTTGGTGAACAAGTCAACAACATCACCCAGAACACGTTTGTCCAAATCAGGGCTTGCATAATTCTTCGGGAGTACATTTTTCAGGGATTTATTTTCTGCTTCGATTGCTCTCATTGCTTCATCGATAATCGTACCAATCTCTGGTGTATGAGCTGCTGAAGCAATAGTTGCCCATCTTGCTTTTTCTGGAACAAAGAAAATATTTTCTGCCAAATATTCATCTCTATCCTCTTCAAAGCCTTCGCCTTCGGCGACAAGCTCGTTATATCTTTTTTCAAAAGCACTGGAAATATAGCGAAGGAAAATCAAACCGATAATTACCTTTCTATATTCAGCAGCAGGGATATGTCCCCACAAAACGCAGGCAGCGTCCCAAATTTGTTTTTCAAAGCCAATATTGGCATTGTTCTTTTCAGCCATAGTTGGTTCCTCACTCTCGATTTTTATTATTCATCTTCTTCAGTATAGCCAAAATGTGCTTTTATTTTCTTATATGTAGACTTATCCGACAATGTGTACGCAACCAGAGGTACACTTACTAATCCCTTTTCCCAATACCCATCATTCGGATCAGATACATACTTCGACCATTTAACCGCTATAAAAAGTTCTTTTGTTTTATCCAGCTTATTTTTAGCATCTTCTAATATCCAGGTTACATCACTTATAAGGGTATCCTCACCAGCAATATTTATTTTAAATTCGGACATTGGAACTGCTGTAGCTACGCATTCACCTATACCTACAAATCCATTTCCTGCTATGTGACAATAAATTGTATCTCCCATTTGAATATTATATAAGTAACGACCACTATTATTTTCATTAGCCGAAAGAAAACCAAATTTCAAAGCATCAGCCCAGCTTCTATCCGCATAACTAACCGTAAATTCTTGCGCTTTTGTATTTTTGAAAAAGTCTTTTTCTTCTTCATCACTCCAGCCACCTGCAATTTCTTTTATATCGTTTGGATTCCAAATATCATACGCCATCTGAAGATAAACATTTGCACGTTCATTAATACTTTCTTTTGTGAAGCAAGAAATTTTTGTAAATCCGTATTGTGTTGCTAATGGTAAAAACTGTGGATTGTTATGATAAGCAGTATCTTCTAAAGCCTGTGCTAAAATATTATCTCCTGCGTATTTCTTTACCTTTTCTGAATAGTTCATATCTTGGTAGCTTCTATTCTTATCTCTGGTTAAAATCAGTAAATTTCCAATATGCTGGCGGTAAGACTGAAACTCATCATAATCCTGGAATTCAGAACTATAACTTTCATAATCGTTAGGTAAAATATGTTCGATATCATATGTATTACCTTTCCTTTTTCGATCTACATATACATCAAACTGTGAAGGATTACCCATTTTCACATTTAAAAACGAAGTGAATCTCGCCAACATATGAAGCATGTATCTACCGGTAAATTGGTTCAAACTAAACTTTGTAATCTCATCCAAGTTAACATCCATACGTCTCAATGTTCTAACAAAGACCATACCAATAGTCTTAATGTCCTTGTTACGAATATCTCGCATCACTCTAAACAAAAGATACTTATTTGTGTTCCAGTTAACTTTCTTATAATTAAAAATACGAATTGATGCAAAATCATCTACAAACTTGGAAGTCATTTTTATTTTCTTATCAATAATATCCTTTGAGTCATCATTACAAACCGTAGATAAAATCAGCATAATCTGATAATTCAAGTCTCGATTAGCATTATAAAAAACTTCTTCATATCCCTCTGTCAGGTTCTCACTGTATTCTTTTATTCTCAAATACAAATCTGTGACTTTTGTCATCTCACTCAGAATCAGATTTTTATAATCCTTCGGTTTGACTAAATTCATTTTTTTATGAGAATTATTTCTAACCCATGTATGAAATTTATCGCCTAAAAGTTCAAAATCTTCATCGGTAGCACCTTTTTTAGTTTCTCGAAGTGTATCTGCATATTTTGCACGCAACCAAATTGAAATAAATTCTACCTCTTCGGTATTAACAACACCACTGCTATCGTTTGGTGAAGCATTTTTTATTCGATTTATATTTTTCTGCCACTCTTTGTTTACTTCAATTCTATCTATCTCTGCAACTTGCTGAATAACATAGGCCTTCATCATTTCTGCACTATTTAGACTAAGCCCCCTGTCATTCATTGTTAAAAATATAGTGTGAGCCTCATCTTCAGAAGGAGTATCTATTTCAAGCAATAACACACGTTCAATAAGCCAATATATAAAGAATGGTAAAGCCTCACCTTTCAATTCATCTGGAAAATATTCCTCTATATCAGCATATCTTTCTAACATATTTTGTGTACTTTCATTATCAGCAACATAAGCAGAATCCCCATTAAACAACGCATGCATACATTTTTCACGTTCTGGTACATCAATATTAAAAGTCTTCTTACCAAAATGAGTATCAAATATCATATCATCTAATTTTATTGTTTCATCTTGCGAAGTTGCTTGGGATTTCTGCAAATTATTTAAGTAGATAAGCAATAATGTAAGAGATGTAAGTCTCTGCTGACCGTCAATCACCTTGTTAACCGCACCGCCTGTGCATATAATACATCCCATATAATAGAAGCCATAATTTGCAACTTCTGAAATATCATGTAATGGATCATAATATTCTTCAAACGTTCCTTGAAAGTCAGAAATCATTTGCTCAATCTGTTTTCTACCCCAACGATATTCTCTCTGAAAATAATCAACGGTAAATCTTCTTCCCGAAAGAATCTTTTTCAAAACATCTGTTTTATCTATCTTTTGCATTGAATGCCTCCATACAAATTAATACTTAATCCTAAAATAATCCAAATACGCCTTATACTTATCCTGTGCTGTCAGACAAGTATCTGTCAGGAAGCCTTTTTCGTTGTTCCATTCTTTTAAGCCACGGTAATAGTACAGTTTCAAGTTATCTTCGATGATAAACGGAACGATATTATATTTCAGACACTCTTTGAACATAATTAATCTGCCTACACGGCCATTACCATCCTGGAACGGATGAATTCGTTCAAACTTCACATGAAAGTCCAGAATATCTTCAAAAGTTTTTTCTTCCTTGGCATTGTATTCCGTCAGCAGTGCTTTCATTTTATTGGCAACTTCTTCCGGAAGAGCTGTATCCATACCACCGACTTCATTAGGCAATTTCTTGTAATCACCAACAACAAACCAATCTTTTCTGGAATCACTGGTTCCGTTCTTCAGAATCAGATGCAGTTCTTTAATAAATTTCTCTGTCAGAGCTGCTTTTGCATTATCAATAATCATATCAATGCAACGGAAATGATTTGCTGTTTCAATCACATCATCCACATTCAACACTTCATTTTCTACACCTATGGTGTTGGTTTCAAAAATATACCTTGTCTGATCGTGGGTCAGACGGCTGCCTTCGATATGGTTGGAATTGTATGTCAAATCAATCTGTGTCTTATGATAAATGCCACCGGAATATTTGCTTGCTTTCTGCTCCTGCAGAATATCCAGCAACGTAACTGGTTGTTCTTTTTTCTTATTAGAACGTTCCGGTTTTTCTGCATTTTCAGGAATATTCCAAGTCTTGCCGGTAAGAAATGCACCAGGCACACGTCCCTGAGCACAGTAGTTTCTTACGCTGCGCTCTGAAACATTCCATTTTTTTGCTATTTCAGTAACTGAAAGGTATCGCATCTGCTCTCCTCCGTTATAAATCGAATCAAAATTTACACTTTACTATGATATAGTATATCACATTATCGGCAAAATATCAAATCTTTATCTACATTGTTTTCTTTTATTTTTGCCGATTCCGGTATGTTTTATTTTTATCTAAAATAAGTAAAGACTGGATACCACCTCTTCCAAAGGCAATATCCAGTCTTTTATTTTATGTAATCATTCTTCCATGATTTCCAGTATCATTCTTGCTCCCAGACGGAAGCTATTCTGGAACAACAGGCTCTCTGATATCGTCTGAAACTCCTTAACACAATCTGTGTATTTGGAGAACAGTTCTTTCTGTTCGTCTGAAAATGTTGCTTGAAGTTTTTCTTCATTTTTAGTTATCAGTCGAAGTAATTCTTTGTACTCCTCATTGGAAAATGAACCATATTCCATCGGTTCAACATTACCATACCAAAATTCTTCTAGTATTCTCATTACGCATCCTCCCCGTATACTAATTCGTGAAGGACGAGTTCTTCGGCACGATTGTGAATACTGTTCATCGCTTGTACCCATGCCAATTGATTTTTCTCTTTCAGTTCATCGTTCACAGACTCTGCTTCCTGCATCTGCCTGATAAGCAGATGCAGTCTGTTCTGCACCTGCTCATTAAGGTCTGCAAGATAAGTCCAGAGTTTTCCCTCCAGCACCAAATCATCAAACCTTATAGGATTATGCTCCTGCAGATAATCACGATGCATACGGCCATATTTTCCGATATAACGATTTTCCTGTGGGAGCTTCAGATCCGGGATAAAGTAATCCCCCGTCTGTAAATATCCAAGCTCGTTTTTTCTGATAACTTCATTATTCTTCTGTTTACTCATTTGTAAATCCTCCGTGATTTTATGATTTTTCACGGCGATTTTTGGGATTTTTCACGTTCAAAACAGTACTGTCACATCAGGGATTTTCAAAAAATTTGGCGTACAAAATGGCGTACTTGAGGGTGTTCGAGTGCCGAAAAACGTTGATTTTAAAGGATTTTTCGAGGGTCGGTTGATATCCTGCCGTGGCAAACAAAAAGTACTCGAATCATAATTCTTTCTCCTCTAAAATTGCCGTGAAATGCCGTGTTTTGCAAGGTTTTATCGACATTTCCGGACATTGTAAATTTCTTCTATCGTACTACGCAACCGGTGCCATGCAATATTCCCCTATTCATTTCTATTTCAATCCAGGTTGCTGCCATACAATGCCTCGATTCGGAGACGACATTGCAGAAACGCTTTACACAGAGATGGGTCAAAGTGGCTGCCGGAGGACTCCTCGATAATGCTAAAAGCCTTGTCGAAGCTGAACTGCCCCTTGTATACTCGATTGCTCACCAATGCGTCAAACACATCCGCCAGTGCCATGATCCGGGCTTCCAAAGGAATCTCCTCCTGGACAAGTCCACAGGGATAACCCGTACCATCCCATTTTTCATGATGATAGTGAGCCACATTCACAGCAATGTTCTTAAATTGAAGATCATCGGAATTCTGTAAAATCCGAGCCACGATTTCCGCACCCTTTTGGGCATGGAGTTTCATAATATCATACTCCTCCGAAACCAATTTACCCGGTTTATTGAGAATACTGTCAGGAATGGCAATCTTTCCGAAGTCATGCAAAGGTGCAGCCTTGATAATCCGGTCCACAGTCTCCCGGGTCAACGAAGTGGAATAGTCAATGGTTAGCAGATGCTCTGCGAACACCCGCACCACGTCACTGGTGCGGCGGATGTGGCCGCCGGTATTGTTATCCCGGTTTTCAACGATACTTGCCATACTGACGATGATATCGTTCTGTACCTCCACCAGTCGGGCAGTTTTCTCCTTCACCTGAATGCTCAGTTCTTCATTATATCGCTTCACCAATTTGAGGTACTGCTGTTGTGGAGTGTCATCCCGAATACGGATGCAGTGCAGTTTATTCCGGTACATCTCGGGAACAGCATGGCAGACTTCCAGAATTCTACCCTCACGTTCAAAGTAGACAACATCCTGCGAATCCTCTGTCAGAACCCATTTTTTTAATTGAAGAAGGAAATCCGTAGAAAAATCCTGAATTCGATGATCAATCTTCAGTTTGTTCAGCTCCGGAAACCAGTGCTTGGCCTGCTCATCTGCACCGGATAAACGGAATTTTCCATCACAGATCACGAAGCCATACTCCCGGCTCTCCTCGATAGCTTCTCTGGAAATACCCTTTACATCATAAGTGGCCACCCGGTTCAGCATCAAAAGAATTCCACCGGCACAAACGGTATAGGCGATTGGCAGCAGTTCTACTTTCAAACCCACAATTCGCTCTCCCACAAAGGTAGCACTACATAGAATCAGCAGGCACAAAGAACCCACGCTGACAAAATAAGACACATGTTTCTTCTTGCGCAGCGCATTGGCAACAATAATTAGTCCGCACCCCAGCGTTATCACTATGTATATCGGGCTCAGCAAATGAAGCGGGCCGTATTCCCTTTTCAGGAAGGTGTAGCCGTCGCGTATTACCATTTCCACACTGCGATAATACCAATCCACGCGTCCAGCGGAGGATGCTCCCAGGAATATGATAAAGCAAATGCAAATGCACAACCCCCTCACAGCTGCCGGGATGCGAGTTTTGCATAAATCTGCAATAGCCTGGATTGTGAACAGGAGCAAAAAAGGATATGCCAGGCAGTACACCTGATTCCCCAGCAGAACTGCCTCCTCCGTCCTGGCTCCAGCTATTTGCAGATAACCCAGATTTACGATGACAACCGCAACCGTCATAAGAGTATAATACACGGAAATATGCTTTTGAAATCTGCTTAACAGAAAAAATACATAGCCTATGGAAATCATTAACAGTACAAAATATATTGCCTGCATCACGTTTCTCCTTTCTTTTTTTCAGAGTATCTGGGTGTTGCTTGTGATGGCATCCGGGTCAGGGTTCTGCACCGCCACTTTCATTGCCTCCCACACGGTATCGATTAATCATGTTATCTCTGACAAGGCATATCAGGATTTCCTTCTGCCCCTTTTAAAAGTTTTTCTCCTCTGATCCATTTTTCGTCTATACATACATACTTTATACACCTTCTGTTTTTGTAGCTATACGCCGCATGGATTTTCCCGTCTTTTCCCTGCATCATTACAGGATATTCATATTTACTGTTGTTAATATCGTTCCATTCTCCTGTAAAACCTTCTCCCATTTCAATAATCCTTTTATAGGGCCAGGTTTTCCCACCATCATCTGAAATCGCAAAAGTAACCGGACATCTCTGCTGCGGCCATACAGTTTTTGTTACATCATCATTAAATCGGAGGTGATTGTAAATCAGACCCAGTGCACCACTGGAAAGGCGGATGGCGGATATGGAAGAATTATTATTCGGAAGGCAGCTTCTTTCCGGTTTTGTCCATGAATCCCCATAATCCTCGCTGTATGCTATATAAATGTTATCTGCAAAGCGGCTTCTGAAAAGAGCAATCAGATGTCCCGGATTCGTTTCAATCAGATTTGCATGTACACGTCCTGCACTTTCCGGAATCTCCACGCTTTTCCAGCTTTTTCCCTGATCATCCGAAATCTGTATTACCGTAATATCACTTCCGCTTCTTGACTCATCTGAGAAACAGATCCAGTTCCCGAATACCCATCTTCCATTGGAAAGAATCTGTATTTTCTGCCTGCAGAAAGATCCCGGTCTTTCAAACATAGTCTCTGTTGCTCCCCAGGTATACCCATTATCACGAGATATTTTTCTTCTTATTTCTGCTGTGTATTGCATATTAAACTTTGGAGTATTTTCCGGTGTTAAAGAAACCTGTGCCGTATACATCAGCCAGATTTCACCGTTCGGGTGCAGGAACAGAGAGGGATTTTGTTCAGAACGGGTGGAATCATCTGATACAATCTCTCCTTTCGTCCAGGCACTCTCTCCTGCATTCAGCCTGGAAACAACAATGCTGATATCTGCTTTTCCCTCATCACTTCCTGCAAACCAGCATGCCAGTATATCACCATTTGGAAGTTCCAGAAGATCAGCGGAATGAACACTATTAAACTGGTTTGGAATCAGTGCCTCCACGCTGTCTAGAATCTGGTTGTGGTATAACCTTCCATCCTCTTTCAAAAGAGGTATTTCTATATATTCTCTCATAATCATTACCCCTGCTTTCTTCTACAGATTGGCTCTTTGCCATGCATGATAATCTTATCATGGTTCCTGATATTCCTCAAGAGCTTTACTTATCACCCTTTCTCATTTCATATATTTCCTGATTTATTAATTTGACACTTTACAGTTTTAACTTGATAGAATATAATGATACAAGGACTGAAAGGTCGTAAATACTTGAAAGGAAATTACTTATGATTTGTAATAATATTACTGTAAAAAACGGTATTCTCCATTTTGCAGGCCAGGATACCACAAAACTTGCAAAAGAATACGGCACTCCGCTTTATCTTATGGACGAAGATAAGATTCGCGAAAAATGCCGTGCTTACAAACGTGCATTTGAGAAACATTTCGGACCGTCTGCACAGCCATTATATGCGTCAAAGGCATGCTGCTTCAAACGGATGTATGAGATTATGAGCGAGGAAGGTATGGGTATCGATGTTGTGTCCTCCGGCGAGATCTATACGGCATGTAAGGCTGGTTTTGATCTCTCCCAGGCATACTTCCACAGCAACAACAAGACCGATGAAGATATCCGTTTTGCAATCGAAAACGGAATCGGATATTTTGTCGCGGATAATGAGGAAGAAGTGAAAGCCATAGAGGCAGAAGCTGCACGCAGAGGGATCCGTCAGAAGCTTCTTCTTCGTCTCACACCGGGTATTGACCCGCATACATACGAAGCAATTGCAACAGGTAAGGTAGACTCCAAATTCGGTACGGCAATTGAAACCGGCCAGGCTTCCGAAATTGTCAAATTTTCCCTGTCACAGCCGCATGTAGAGCTCCTGGGATTTCACTGCCACGTTGGCTCGCAGGTATTTGAGGAAGACATTTTTGAACGTGCTGCTGTTGTTATGCTGGAATTCATCGCTGAAATGAAAGAAACTTATGGTTTCACAGCCCGTGTCTTAGACCTTGGCGGCGGATATGGCGTTCGCTATGTGGATACAGAGCCATATCTCGATATCGAGACAAAAGTCGGTCAGGTTGCCGATGCAATTAAAGACGCCTGTGCACGACTTGGCCTGGACATCCCTGAGATCCATATGGAACCAGGCCGCAGCATTGTTGCCGATGCAGGGATGACTTTATATACTGTCGGCACGGTAAAGAAAATCCCCGGCTATAAGAACTACGTTTCCATCGATGGCGGCATGGGTGATAATCCCCGTTTTGCACTCTACGGTTCCGCATATACCTGCCTTTTGGCAAATAAAATGGAGGAAGCATGCACCTTCACCTGCTCCCTTGTAGGACGCTGCTGCGAATCCGGCGATATCATCCAGGAAAATGTCAAATTCCCGGCCAGCGTTGGCAGAGGCGATATCGCTGCCGTCTGCACAACAGGTGCCTATAACTATTCCATGGCGTCTAATTATAACCGCCTTGGTAAGCCTCCCGTCGTTATGTTATCCGGAAATAAAAGCTATGTGGCAGTCCGCAGGGAAACTTTCGAGGATCTTTGCAGAAATGATGTTTAGGGACGTTTCTTTTGTCATGAGGAGAGCCCTTTGTCATCCATAATTCAAATTATTAATAGTCAAAGGGATGCTGCTTATGACAAAAGCAGCATCCCTTTGACTAACTATATAGTTTTCTTGCAGTTCATCTCTTTATAAAGAGGCACCAAAGCCTGATACACATCATCAAATACTTTTTTCTGTCTGTCATAAACAGTCTTTTTTCCAAAATCCGGCTCTACAGGAGTTCGGAATTTCAGAAACTTATGTATGGCATCAAAGTCTTCGTAGATTCCACAACCGACTCCGGCAATCACTGCAGCAGCTATAGATGTTGCTTCCTCCACATGATCCGGACGGACAAGGCTGACTTCCAGCACGTCAGCAAGAATCTGTGCTACAATACCACCTCTTGCCCCGCCTCCTGTAAGAATCATCCGATCAATATCCAGATATTTTCTGTATGCCTGCAGAATCAGCGCAATGTTCATGGCTACGCCCTCCAGGGAAGCTCGGATATAATCCTCTCTTTGATGATACATATGAATTCCCACAAAACTTCCTGACGCATCGGGATTCCACCGGGGAGCTCTTTCTCCGGCCAGATACGGGAGAAAAAGAAGTCCCTTTGCCCCTGCCGGAGATTTTTCTGCCATAGCAATCATCAAATCCCAGGAACTGATGCCTTCCTCTTTTGCCTTTTGAATCACATCCTGGCAAAAGGTATTTCGTACATAAGAATAAGAACTTCCTGCCGACTGCATGGTTCCGCATGGCATATATTTTCCCGGAATTACATGGGCAAAGCAGAAGAAAATCTTGTCATCATCCAGAAATTTTTTCTCCGTGGTACCTCCAATCCAGGCAGAAGTACCAAATGTCAGAAACATTTCGTCATTTTTTATGCAGCCCGCACCAAGAGCAGAACATGGACCATCTCCGCCTCCACAGACCACCTTTGTTGTCGTTGTCAGTCCCATCTCTTTCGCAGCATCCGGCTTCAGATTTCCTATAATATCTGTGGAAGCATGAAGTCTGGGCAGTTTATCCATATCTATTCCTGCTGCCGCAAGGATTTCTTCCGACCATTTCAACTTCTCCAGATCAAATGCATTCGTACCTGACGCATCGGAATAATCTGTAACAAATTCCCCTGTCATCCGGTAAATGATATAATCTTTCACCTGCAGCATTTTATATGTTTTTTCATAAATATCCGGTTCATTTTCCCTGATCCACATCAATTTCTCAATGCTGTAAGCCGGACTGAGCCGATGCCCCAGAAGCTGATAGGCCTCTGTCTCATCAAATACCTGACAAAGATGCATGGCCTGTTTTTGGGCACGCTGATCAGCCCAGATGATCGCCGGCCGAAGAACATTTCCCTGACGATCAACCACAAGACAACACTGCATCTGTGCGGAAAAAGATACTGCGGCAACCTCACCCGGATCGATGCATGCTACAATTTCACGAGTGGAGCTGCAGACGGCCTCCCACCAGTCTTGTGGATTTTGCTCTGCACGTCCACCGTCCTGGTAGTTTACAGAATAACCCACCACTGTACTTTTTATCAGTTCACCTTCCACAGAAAAAAGGGAGGCTTTGTTTCCTGATGTACCGATATCATGTGCCAGCAAATATTTTCCCATACTCTTCCTCCTACATTAGAGTTCGTATATTTTTTTATCTCCGTAGGTTTTGATCCAATCTTTCTTAAAACCATCCACAGCAAAATCAATAATCGCATTTTCTACCATAGTTGTAAGCAGATCTACGGAAACCGTAACTGCCTGTGCTCCTACCATAAGTGCATCCATGACCTGCTCCGTATTTTTGAAGCTTGCAGCCAGAATTTTTGTTTTCTTATCATGGTTTTTGAAAAGATTTACCATGTCGCCAATTACTTTCTTACTATCCACATTCAGATTGTTCATTCGGTTGAAATATGGAGCCACATAATCTGCGCCAACGCTGGAAGCCATCATCGCCTGCTGTGTTGTATAAACAGCTGTTGCAGTTACCTTTGCTCCTGCTTCTTTCAAATGCTTCATAGCACAGATTCCCTGCTCCGTCGTAGGCACTTTGATATAGGTGTCATTTCCAAGTTTTGCACGGATACACTCCGCTTCTTTCATCATTTCTTCCCATGTATCTGCTGTAACCTGTACATGAAGCTGTTTGTCACCGATAATGTTTCTTACTTCCAGAAGAAGAGGCCAAAAATCCGTATTTTCTTTGGAAATAATGGTGGGATTTGAAGTGACACCTGTAATATCATATAGATCCGTGTATTTTTTAATCTGCACCAAATTCGCTGTATCTAATAAAATTTCCATGTTATGTACCTCCATTTGATCGTTTTTCATCATATTAACCATTATTATACTACATTTTTTGTCATATGTGGGAAAACAAAGAAAAACTTTCCATGATTTTTTTGTTTTTGATTATATTTTTTAGTAGATTTTTATCGATTTATCGTGTATAATCTAAAAATTGGATATTGCTATCCCGCAAATAGTTTTCCATCCAGGTATCAGGTTGGATTATGAGAACTACAAATTGTAAGAAGGAGAAAAGAACATGAAAAAACTTGTAGGCATGGTACTTGCATTTACTCTTTGTGCAGGTATGTTGGCAGGCTGCAGCGGATCCAAGAGCAATACAGCCAGCTCTTCTGAACCATCCGAAGACAGCAAAAGCTCAGTGATCAAAGTTGGTGTGAGCTCAGATATCACATCTCTTGATCCTCAAAACCACAATGACACCACATCTGCTTATATGACCAGACACATTTACAGCAATCTGGTGACCTTAAACGATGACAATGAATTTGTCGGTGACCTTGCTGAAAGCTGGGAATATGCAGATGACGTAACTGTTAACTTCACATTAAAAGAAGGAGTTAAGTTCCATAACGGTGAAACTCTTACATCTGAAGATGTTAAGTACACACTGGAAAGACTTGCTACCTCTTCCAAAGTTGGTCATCTGACCAAAATGATCGACAGTGTTGAAGTTGTAGATGACACTCATTTTACAGTTCATATGAACACACCTTCCAATGCACTTGTTTCTTCTCTCTTCCACAGCGGAGCAGGTATTTTAAATAAAGCTCATTGTGAAGCATTAGAAGCAGCCGGCAAAGAAGTGGCAGATGAACCAATGGGAACAGGTCCATACAAATTTGTAAGCTGGACACCGGGTACCAGTTGTGTACTGGAGAAATTTGATGATTACTTTGACGAGTCACGTAAAGCTCAGAACGATGGCATTGAGATGAAAATCTATCTGGAAGATTCTGCAAGAACGATTGCTCTTGAAACTGGAGAAATCGATATTATGCTGAAGGTTCCTTCCACTGATGCTCAGAAGATCCGTGACAACGCTAATCTCGAACTGAGCCAGGTAGCATCCACATGGATTGAATACATGGGATTCAATACATCAAAAGCTCCATTTGACAACAAGTTAGTTCGTCAGGCTATCAACTATGCGGTTGATAAAGCAGCTGTAGTTGCTGTTGCTACAGAAAATGAAGGAAAACCGTTTGACAACTATATCGGTTCTGCAGCAATTGGTTATTATGATGTTGTTACAAAATATGATTATAATCTGGACAAAGCAAAAGAACTTCTGAAAGAAGCCGGATATGAAAACGGATTAGAGTTCACAGCTATTCTTGCTTCCGATACCCGTTCTAAGAGTGCTACTGTTATTCAGGCAACTCTTGCTGAAATTGGTGTAACAATGAAAATCGAACAGATGGAAGCTTCTACATTCTATGAAGAATGCGGTAACGGCACACAGCAGGCATATTTCGCCGGATGGATTGCGAACGCTGAACCGGATAATACATACCGTGCTTTATGGACAACAGAAGGCGGAAATAACTACTCTCATTACGTTAACGATAAAGTGTTAGAGCTTGTAAATACAGCTTCCACATCACGTGATCAGGCTGAAGTAGATGCAAGCTATCAGGAAGTTCTTAAGATTATCTCTGATGATGCTATCTGGGCTCCTCTTTATACTCTGGACAATCAGATTGCATACAACAAAGACCTTAAGGGTGTTCATAACTCCCCGATTGGAATGCATAATTTATACGCACTTCATTATTAATATATGACATTGATATTTTAGTATCCTGATACCTAAAAGTATGGCCTGTCTGGAGTAAGACAGGCCATTCACCTATTTGAGGCATAAAGCTGATAACAATACAATTTATAAAGCAAAGGAGTTACTGATATGTATAAATACATAGCAAAACGTCTCCTGATGCTGATCCCTGTCATTATTGGTGTTTCATTCCTGGTATTCTTTATCATGGCTATGGCTCCTGGTGATACCGCCAAAGCCATTCTCGGTGAAGACGCTCCTGTGGAATCATTAGAAGCACTGCGTGAGGAACTTGGACTTAACGACCCCGTTCCGGTTCGTTACGTAAATTATATGAAGGGTATGCTTCGGGGAGATTTAGGAAAATCTTACAAATCCGGACGTCCTGTATTTAACGAAATTATGGAACGTTTTCCGGCTACACTTGAACTTTCATTCTGGGGTATGGTATTCGCCATCGCTCTGTCCATACCGATAGGTATTATATCGGCCACCAGACAATACTCATTAACTGATAGTGTCAGTATGATTTTTGCCCTGCTGGGTGTTGCAACACCAAACTTCTGGCTTGGACTTATGTTGATCATTGTTTTTTCATTGCATCTTGGATGGCTTCCATCCGGCGGCAATACAAACGGATTTGCTTCTTTGATACTTCCGGTTATCACTCTGGGAACAGGATGTATGGCAAATATTACCCGTACAACCCGTTCTTCTATGCTTGAGGTAATTCGACAGGACTATATCCGTACTGCAAAGGCAAAAGGTGTGAGTAAAAATAAAGTCATCAATAAACATGCCTTAAAAAATGCCTTAATCCCTGTTGTTACCGTTATCGGTCTTCAGTTCGGTTCACTTCTCGGTGGTGCCGTACTTACTGAATCGGTATTTTCCTGGCCGGGTATCGGTACTTATCTGGTAAACAGTATTAAAGCCAAAGATACAAATGCCGTACTTGGCTGTGTCATTATCTTTTCCATCTGTTTTAGTATTGTAAACCTTATCGTAGATATTCTTTACGCTTACATTGATCCGCGTATTAAATCAAAATATAAATAAGGAGGTGACCACATGAGTACAAATCAGACAAAAAAGCGAAGCCAGTTTGTTGAAATCTGGCAGCGTTTAAAGCGTAATAAAATGGCCATGGTCGGTCTCGCCATCCTTTTCATTCTTGTATTAGGTGCTATTTTTGCAGATGTTATCTGCGACTACGACACTATGGTTATTAAGCAGGATATTGCCAATCGTCTTCAGGGTCCCAGTGCAGATCACTGGTTCGGAACGGACGAATTTGGCCGTGATATTTTCGCACGAATTCTTCACGGTTCCCGTGTATCTTTGATAGTTGGTATCATTTCTGTATCCATCGCATTGATCCTCGGTGGTGCATTTGGTGCATTTGCCGGATTCTACGGTGGAAAAGTAGATATGGTTATCATGCGTGTGATGGACGTATTTCTTGCCGTACCGAGTATCTTACTTTCTATGACCATCGTAGCTGCTTTAGGTACCGATCTGGTTTATGTTATGCTTGCGATTGGTATTTCCAGCGTTCCAAACTATGCCCGTATTGTACGTGCAGCCGTTATGAGTGTCAAAGACCAGGAGTTTGTCGAGGCTTCCAAAGCAATGGGTGCCAGCAACGCAACGATTATTTTCAAAGAAATATTACCAAACTGTCTGGCTCCTATCATCGTGCAGGCTACTCTGTCTGTTGCCGGAGCTATTTTGTCCACGGCATCATTAAGTTTCATCGGTCTTGGTGTTCAGCCGCCTGATCCTGAATGGGGTGCCATGCTTTCCAGCGGCCGTCAGTATATGCGTGATGCTCTTCACCTTACACTGTTCCCCGGTCTTGCGATTGTAATTACAATTCTTGCCTTGAACTTACTTGGCGACGGTCTCCGTGACGCTCTTGACCCAAGGCTGAAACAGTAGGAGGAAGTTATGACAGATAATAAATTATGTTTAGATATAAAGAATCTTTCTGTGGAATTTCGTACTTCTGATGGTATTACAAAAGCCATCAACGGTGTGGATCTGCAGATTGAAAAGGGAAAAACCCTGTGTCTTGTGGGAGAAACCGGTGCCGGTAAAACTACTACTGCCCTCTCCATCCTGAACCTGATTCCAAATCCTCCTGGAGTTATTACAGATGGATCCGTTATTCTGGAGGGGAAAAACGTTTTTGATTATTCAGAAAAAGAATTAGAGTCTATCCGCGGCAATCAGGTATCCATGATTTTCCAGGATCCAATGACATCCCTCAATCCGGTTATGACAGTCGGGGAACAGATTGCAGAAGTGATCCAGCTGCACGAGGATATTGATAAAGCAGGAGCTGCAAAAAAAGCACAGGAAATGCTTGAGATGGTAGGTATCCCGGGTAATCGTGCGGATGAATACCCTCATCAGTTCTCCGGTGGTATGAAGCAGCGTGTTATCATTGCCATGGCACTTGTCTGCAATCCAAAACTGCTCATCGCAGACGAACCTACCACCGCTCTGGATGTTACAATTCAGGCACAGGTTCTCGACCTGATGAAAAATCTGAAAGAAAAATACAACACTTCCATGTTAATGATCACCCACGATCTTGGAATTGTTGCTGAAGTCGGTGATGAAGTCAGTATCATGTATGCCGGACGTATCGTAGAACATGGTACACTGGCAGACATTTTTGAATCTACTGCTCATCCTTATACCGAAGGTTTGTTTGATTCTCTTCCAAATATTGAAAATCGTACTGCAAGATTGACACCAATCCCGGGACTGATGCCAGATCCAACAAATCTCCCAAGTGGATGCCCATTTCATCCTCGATGCAAATATGCGACAGAAGCCTGTGCAAAACGACTTCCGGTCAAAACACAGTTAAGCGATACTCATTCCGTTTGCTGTCTTGCATACGAAGAGGGAACGGGAGTAAAATTAGGAGGTGACAACTAATGGGTGAAGTTTTAATTGAAGTAAAAGATTTAAAGAAATATTTTCAGACACCGGCCGGTGTGCTTCATGCAGTAGATGGTCTTACCTTCAAACTGGAAAAAGGTAAAACACTGGGAGTTGTAGGAGAATCCGGATGCGGGAAATCCACAACAGGACGAGCAATCCTCCGTCTTCACGAGCCCACAAGCGGGGAAGTTATTTTTGAAGGAAAAGATGTGGTGCACGCATCTCCGAAGGAGATGAAACATCTTCGTACAGAAATGCAGATGATTTTTCAGGATCCATATGCTTCACTGAATCCAAGAAAAACGGTAAGTCAGCTGATTGCAGAGCCGTTGATTCTTCATAAAGTTTACAAGAAAAAAGCAGAACAGGATGCCCGTATTCTGGAACTTATGAAATTGGTAGGTCTTTCTGAACGTCTGGTGAACACCTATCCGCACGAACTGGATGGCGGACGTCGGCAGCGTATCGGTATTGCCCGCGCCCTTGCTATGAATCCAAAATTTATTGTATGTGATGAACCGGTATCTGCTCTTGATGTATCCATACAGGCACAGATTCTCAACCTGTTGAAAGATCTTCAGGAAGAATTGGGTCTCACTTATATGTTTATTACCCATGACCTGTCGGTGGTCAATTGTTTCTCTGATGAGATTATTGTTATGTACCTTGGACAGGTAGTAGAACATGCATCTGCAGAAGATTTGTTTGAGCATCCAATGCATCCTTATACAAAAGCTTTATTATCCGCAATTCCTGTTCCCAGCTTAAAAGGAAAAAAAGACCGTATCCTTTTGAAAGGAGAAATCACCTCTCCGATCGATCCCAAACCGGGATGCCGTTTTGCTCCTCGCTGCGAATATGCACAGCAAAAATGTTTCCAGGAGGATCCTGCTCTTACTGAATATACAGATTCTCACTTCTGTGCATGCCATTTTTGCGATCAGCTGAAATAAAATAAGATAAACTCATATTTTTGGAGGCATAAGTTATGAAATATCAAATTGATGAAAAATTTACAGTCGATTGTTTTGAAGAATTTGTCAAAACTCCAAGCCCTGTCAGCTACTATGTACAGGTAAATCCTATTGTAGAAAAATATGCAAAAATGTTTGGTTATGATGTGACATATGACAACAAACATACTGCATACATTACCATGGACGGCGAAGATAACTCCAAGACAGTTATGATCGGTGCTCATCTTGACACTCTTGGCCTGATCGTCCGCCGCATTGATTCCAATGGATGGATCCGCGTTCGTCAGCTTGGCGGCGTAAGCTACCAGAGCTTAGAGGGAGCTAATGTTACGGTACATACCCGCGATGGAAGAGAATACACAGGTCTTATGTGCTGTGAATCTCATTCCGTTCATGCATTTGATGATGCAAGAACAAAAGAGCGTGATGAAAATCATATGATGATTATTCTTGATCAGCCTGTAAAATCCAAAGAAGATGTAACAGCCCTTGGCATTCTGCATGGTGACATCATCTCTATCGATCCGCAGTATACACTTACTCCAAACGGATATATCAAATCCCGTTTTATCGATGATAAAGCTGCTGTTGCCTGCTGTTTCGCAGCAATCAAATATATGACAGAAAATAATCTCAAACCGAAATTCCGCACAATCTTCTCTTTCCCTCATTACGAAGAGATCGGACATGGCGGTTCCTACATTCCTGAAGAGGTTTCTGAATATGTCTGCTGTGATATCGGATTAATCGGACCGGATAACGATGGAGATGAATACTCCGTTAGTATTGCTGCGAAAGATGCATTCTCCAACTATGATTACGGTCTTACCACAAGACTGATTGAATATGCTAAGAAAGGTGAATGCGACTTTGCAGTGGACACCTTCTTCCACTATGGAACAGACTGCAATGCAGCAATCAAAGCCGGCTATAACATTGCTCACGGTGCCTTCGGTATGGCTGTATATGCAAGTCACGGTGTTGAAAGAACACACGTAACAGGGCTTTCCAATACAGTAAACCTTTGCCTTGCATATCTGCTTGATATCTAAAAAACTGATTTTTGCACAAAAAGAATCCTGCAAAGCAGGATTCTTTTTTAGTAATTGCGACTTATAAACTGCTGCAGCGCCTGCTTCAGCTTGTCCGGTTCAATTGGTTTAGACAGATGAGCATTCATTCCGCTGGCCTTCGAGCGCTTAATATCCTCATCAAAGGCATTGGCACTGACGGCAATCATAGGAACCCTGCTGCTGTCCGGGTGTCCGCAAGTACGAATCAAATGTGCTGCCTCCAAACCGTCCATAACCGGCATCATGACATCCATAAAAATCATGTGGTAAGTACCCAAGTACCCTTGGGCGATGCCTTGAACATCTCTGCCGCCTGCTTACCGTTGCATGCACCATCGACACAACAGCCCAGATTCTCAAGAAACGTCCGCATAATCTCCATATTCAGCTCGTTATCCTCTGCCACGAGAACCCGGATTCCGGTAAGATCAACCTCTTCCAGATTCTCTTCTTCCTGCTTGCGTGGTGCCTTTGCCACAGGCAGCACAAGGGTAAAGAAGAAAGTACTTCCTTTCCCCAGCTCGCTTTCCAGCTCCATTTCGCTGTCCATCATATGAATCAACCGGTTGCAAATGGCAAGGCCCAAACCACTGCCCTGACGATGGGAGGAAGCGTTGCCAAGTTGTTCAAACACCCCAAAAATCCGCTGACGATCCTTTTCACTAATACCAATTCCGTGATCAGTGACAGCAAAGTAGATACTTGCCATGCCATTTTCCAGGACAGTCTCTTTCACTGTCAGCTGAGTTTCCATTCCTCTATCCGAGTATTTTACCGCATTGCCCAGCAGATTGATGAGCACCTGACTGATACGCAGAGCATCTCCATGAAACCAGCTGTGAATCAGCTGAATATCAGTTTTAAAAATCTGTCCCTTTTCTGCAAATTCTCCATCCAGCACCGGATGCAGTTCATCCAAAAGATTGGGCAAATCAAAATCGTCCTTCATCAGCGTCATTTTGTCGCTTTCAATCTTCGACATATCCAGAATATCATTCAGCAGTCCCAGCAGATAATCTGAAGAAGTCCGTACCTTTTTCAGACAATCAATCCGCACCTGCTCTGACTGACCCTCCTGAAGAGCAATCTCTGTCATACCGATAATACCGTTCATCGGAGTACGGATCTCATGAGACATCCGGGCGAGGAAGTCTGACTTGGCCTGCGCAGACTGGTCATGATGCTCCTGATTGATACGGTTCTGAATAATGGTGCCAATCTCCCACAGAATGTCATAGTTATCCTTTTCATCCAGTATAACAGGATCGATACCCATAAAATAAATACTGCCGGAATACTTACCGTTATCAGACATAGGAAAGACAATACCCTTGGTCGGACAGCAATTCTTTTTAAGTACTGCCGATATATCAGCCGCTTCTTCCATGGAATGGAGCAAATGCATCTGTGCCTCTCGGTTCATCCTCTGATACTCTGATTCTGAACAATAATAGACCGGTTCCATACCCTCCGGGGTTTCCGGATATTTCCAACAGTACGCAACCACACCGGACAGATATTCACCACTGAAAGATGTGACAAGCAGATCCAGCAGTGAAAACTGTTTTGCCAGGCGGCATGCCGCCAGATCCAGTGCAGCTGTAAAGGAAGCACTCCGGTCAAACAGGTTAAGGATCAGAGAAGCCAATCCCATCCGACTGATATAGTCCTGTGAAACCACTTCACTGAACGGCTTACCCGTCATTTTCGTCATTTGACGTTTCTCCCACTGTACCACCTGGCAGTTCCGATACACTGCTTCTCTCAATGCAGCCTGAACCCGGCAGATCAGTTCTTCCGTTGTCTCATCGAAAGCTGAGACCATTCCAGCACAAAACTTCAGTTCCAACGCATTTTGCCGGATGATTGAGGAAAACTCCATTTGAAGATGGAATAGCATCTGCCGGCACTCCTCTGCCCCTGTGTTGGGCAGCCACATCAAAAATTCATCAGCACCGGCACGGATCAGCACCTGACAGCTCTGACATATATTCCGGCAATTCTTTGCAGCCAGTTCGGCAATCTCATTGAGAATCACATCACCGAAGGTCAGGCCATAATTTTGCACGATCGTGGAAAAAGCACAGATATCCATAAGAATAAGCACTCCCTGAGGTTCCTGCCTGCGTGCCTTTACCAGCGCATTTTTGCCCTGCTTCAGACGATAGAAGCCTGTTACGGAATCCATTTTCTGCCGTTTTTCCTGTTCCAGTTCCCGCATTTTCGCTTTATGAATATTCCGGGAATAGCCTACCATCGTCCAGTTTCCGGTCTGTTGATCCATCATCATTTTCCCGTTGATTTCAATCCAAAGTCCATCCGGCTTTCCCTGAATCATCAGGCGTATCTGGACATGAACATCCGGTTTTCTACTCCTGATCAGTTTTTTTATAAGCTCCTGATCCTCGGCGGAAAGCTGAGGATCAAATACTTTTTCCCAGAATTCTGCGACCGGCCATATGCCATCATGTTCTTTGCTGTTCACAATCTCCAGCGTCTGTTCTTTCTGTCGATACGTGAAAAACACATCATTTGAACTTTCCAGAGCTATTCGATAACGCTCCTTTTCCTCCCTCAGCTGCTTTTCCGTAGATATTTCACTCTCTGTCAGGTTCTGTACCACCTCATGCAGCTCATCAATTTCCAAAATATGCGACGGATGGAAGCCCTGCAGACCTTTCAGCCCGCCCCGGACACTATCCATCAAACGATAAACCGGTGCAGAAATATAACGTACCACAGCAAACATTACAGCCACTCCTACAAGGGCACACACTACAATGGTAGTAAGAATACTGCGGTACAACTGATTTCCCAAACCATAAATAGATTCTTCTGTTACAAATCCGCAAAGTACCCAGTTCGTATTCTCATAAGGCACCTTACCGCTGTACAGATTCAGTTTCGACATAACACAATAGATGTTCTGGATGCCAATCGTTGAATTCTCTACGAGGAACAAATCTTTGTATTCCGTAGATTTCAGCGAATACTGCATGCCCTCACGGCGAATCGTATCAAACAGAGACCCCTTTCCGGAAAGAGACAGATAAGTTTCTTCTCCCTGCTCCACAGCAATGGCATAACCCGCATTCTGATTGCGGTCCAGATCACGCACCGGCAGATAATTGTTGCTGATATAGCTGGTAGAAACTTCTGTGCCCAGAATACCATAAATCTCTCCATCAAAACAAAGCGGTATGGAATACGTAATCATCTGATGGTTATCCAACACGTGATCCTCCAGAATAAAGGGCATGGACCAATACCCCAGATCCTCCATATCCGCATCCGTATTCTGCTGTGCCAGCAGATACGGCATATAGAAAAAATCATCCGCCTCCCGTACACCACTGCCAAGAAAACTAAAATACGGAAACCAGGAACTGTCCAGAGCTATTTCTGCCTCTCTTGCAAGGCTTTGATCTCCCCTTTCAAACAAAAGATCCGAATTCGTCTTTGTTTTCGTAACAGGGTCGGAATCGCGTAAAAAGAATCCCACATATTCCTGTGCTGCAGTCACTTCCCCATCGTTGCCCAAAATCAGAAATACACCGCAGGTATCATCACCCCTGAGATAATTCAGCATTTCTTCAAAAACACGCTGTGTATAGGCACGCTGCATTTCTTTATCAGCCAGAAATCTGCTTATATCCGCCTGGTGCTCCGTCAAAAATGCTTTGAGTTCCGTATTCAGAAAGGCACTTTCATAACGCACCTCGCTCCACTGATCCGTCATGGCATTTTCCAGTACAACCCGGCGATTTTCCACTAAATTGCTGTCATTATCAACTGCACTGCGCTCCATCGTCTCTTTTGCCCTGCTGACAAGCAGAATAGAAAACGGCAAAAGTCCCTGGAGCAGCACAACCAGTGCCAGTGGAATCAAAAGCAAATACGTCAATTTTCTCTTTCGTCGTTTCATGCGTTCTCTCCTGTTCAGTCCGAACCACGTTCATGATAGGTTCAGGAAAATGCCGCGCCTTCCAGTGCCTGACAAAAGTCTTCATACCAGGTATCGAATGCTTCTTCTGTCACATAGGGTGCAGCAGCTTCTGCCCGGGGTGTTCCGGCTGCTACAGCTTCGTCGATCGCAGCCTTGTCAGCCACCGCCTGATCAGAAAGGTTGTAGTCCAATAACTTGCGGGCGGCATATCCGGTACTGAAACACTTTGTCGTATAAAATTTAATAGAATCAAAGTCATTGAGGATACTGGTCAGACAATCATAAGTCTTGGAAGAAATATTCATCTCCTGATCTTTCACAATCTTGTCCAGTGCCTCCACTGTATTCGCATCTTTACGCACAGGGAAATAAGCAGATTCACAGACAAAGCGCAGATTATTCTCGCTGGCAGTAAACCACTTCAAAAATTCGCATGCGGCATATTCATGCGCAACATCTGACTTGGTTACCGCCATACCGGCACCTTGCTGTACGTTGTAGTACTCTCCTCCCTCCATGACAGGTGCGGGAAGTATCTGATAATCAATTGGCTTGCTGCCTGTATCCAATACTACCTCATCAGGAAAATACATCGCAGAAGATGTAGAACCGGTATAAGCAATAATATCCCCTGTCTTTACATCATCTGAGCGGAACTTACCCATGCTGGTAAAATATCCCTTCACATATGGCACATAATAGTTCTCCCACAACCGACGGATCAATTCTTTCTCAGGGTGAAGAGTCACACTGCCGTCTGCCACATCAAAAATATCTACACCCATCTGTTTCATACCAATAATGAAATAGTTAGATATCGAGTCACGGCCGTAAAACGCTTTACCGTCGTCCGGTACATCCGGTGTCAGACTGTCTGTCCACTCATAATAACGCTGCGCTACTGCCACGATTCCCTCCACTGTCTTCAATTCCTCTGTACCGGTACCTGTCGCATCTGCAAACGTTTTCCAGTCTGTAGCATTCAGCATCATAACCTCGGTAGATTTCGCTACCGGAAAGAGATAGAGTGCTTCATCGTCATAAAAATGCCCTTCCTGAATATAGGCATCCACATAATCCGACAATTCATCTGCGGTAAAGTACTGGTTCAGATCAGCCAGCTTTCCCTGCTGCTGCACAGCATATGCAGTGTCTGCATAGGTAGAAAATACATCCGGCAGAGGCTGTGCACCCACTTTCTCCGCCACGGAATCAGAAACAGCTTTTTCCAGATCAGAAACAGACCCCTGACTGTAGCCTTCCACATAAATCCCCTTCTCCTTACCGACAGATGCATTAAACTCCTGCACCAGCTGGTCAAATGCAGCCTGCTGTGCACCGTTATAATAATGCCATATCGTCAGTGAAACAGGATTATTCGGGTCTAATTTCACCACATCACTCTTCGCTGTCTGACCATCTCCGCAGCCTGTCAAAAAAGACAGTGCTATCATTCCAGCCGAAACAGCCGCAATCCATCTTTTTCTCATATTTTAAATTCCTTTTCTCTATATTATGTATAGGGTTCAAAAGATATTTTGACCCCTATGATACACGGATTTCCCCGGCGATCTTGTTTCATCTATACTTTGCATATTATAACAGTTCATTGGAAAAATGGCAATGATAGATATTATCATGTTTTCAGTGTGAAAACACCTTGAAAAATAGTGAGATGCAGATTTACAAAAACAAAATAATATTTCAATTTATCAAAAACTGATGTATAATTATTCTTGTTTCCAAAGAAGAACTGGAGAATTTAGTGGAGGTAAAAACTATGAACAGTCAAAAACAATCAAAGGACAATATCACTCTTCTTGAAAAAGGAAAAAAGGGAGTAATTCACATGATTTTCAGCCGATTTGGTATCGTCCTCCTTCTTCTTCTTGTGCAGATATTCTTCCTTTTTGGTCTCTTTTTCAAATTCAGACAGATGGCTCCACACTACATAGGGCTTTCTTCACTCTTTTATCTTATAATGATCGTGGTATTGGTTAATAGCGATCACGATGCCTCATCGAAAATCACCTGGCTCATCGTAATGGTTCTTTTTCCTGTTTTTGGAGCTTTTTTATACATCTATACCAGTGTAGATATTGGCCACAGAGCTTTAAAGAAGAGAATAACACATATTATTGCCGACACCAGCAGCACTATCTCTCAAGATAAAGAAGTTCTTCAAAAAGCAGAAGCAAAAAGTCCAGAACTGGCAGATCTGACATATTACATTAATCGTACCGGATGCTTTCCTGTATACGAAAACACCCAAGTCATCTATTATCCTCTGGGAGAAAAAATGTTTGAATCCATGCTTGCAGAATTGGAAAAGGCAAAAGAATTTATTTTTCTGGAATATTTCATTCTGGATGAAGGATATATGTGGGGAAAGCTGTTGGAAGTCCTGTCAAGAAAAGCCAGGGAGGGCGTAGATGTCCGGCTTATGTACGATGGAACATGTGAATTTGCCTTACTGCCGCGAACCTACCCTAAAAAATTGAAAACATTGGGAATTCAATGCAAAGTATTTGCACCTATTACCCCTTTTGTCTCTACCCATTATAATTATCGGGACCATCGAAAGATCATGGTAATTGATGGTATGACAGCCTTTAATGGCGGTGTCAATCTTGCTGATGAGTACATCAACCATATACATCCATATGGACACTGGAAAGACACCGGTGTGATGCTGAAAGGTGATGCGGCAGCCAGCTTTACCCTGATGTTCCTCCAGATGTGGCATGTAAATGAAAAACTTTGCGATTTTTCACCGTATTTAACAACAGTTGATAAAAACTTATCATCAGTAAACTCCGTCAGGGGGTTCGTTATGCCTTATGGTGATTGTCCTTTAGATGAGGACAATGTGGGAGAATCCGTATACATGGATATCTTAAATCGTGCCCATGATTATGTATACATTATGACCCCGTATCTGATTCTGGATGGAGAACTGGAAAAAGCCCTGAACTTCGCTGCACAGCGCAATGTGGATGTTCGGCTCATTCTACCGCATATTTCAGACAGCTTTGTGGCTCAGTCATTGGCTAAAACCTATTACAAATCATTGCTGAAAGCAGGGGTTAAAATATACGAATATACACCGGGATTTATACATGCAAAGATATTTGTCAGTGATGATATAAAGGCTGTAGTAGGTACGATCAATATGGATTATAGAAGTTTATACCATCACTTTGAATGTGCAACCTACCTTTACGATACACCCTGTGTTCTGGATATGAAAAAGGATTTTATGGAAACATTAGACAAATGCCTGGTCGTTACATTGGAAACTATTAAGAACGAGAAATGGTATGTAAAATTAACGGGAAATATCATGAAGTTTGTGGCACCGCTGCTTTAATCATGCAGGACAGAGAAATATACTGTAAAAGTGTTGGGGAGAACTACCCGAAAGGGCAGTTCTCCTGATTCTGCCATTGCGTATTTTTAACACTAAGTATAATAGAAAATTCTGAAAATCTTTCATCACATTATAGCCGATCAAGACAACCCATATATAGGCACATGTTTTTGGAATCATTAACATTCAAGATGGCTTCTTTTGATGTAATCCCTGTAATACATCCTACCTCCTTACATGAACAACGTTCATTATACCATTTATACTTAATAATATCAATAAATCGAGTAGGAGGGAAAATTAAATAAATTTTCCCGACCTCTCACACCACCG
>JBJELU010000186.1:0-1539 GCA_051879355.1 Oliverpabstia sp. | reverse complement strand
CTGAACCTTGAAAATTCAATATTTCAGCCAATAAAAAAGGCATAAATACGTTCCTTTGGTATAATGGAATTGTCCAGAAACCAAAATAGAAAAGGAGATTTATGCCATGTCCATTTTACCACAGAATCATACAGATGAGGTAGCATTACTTGATTGTGTCCAGAAGTTTTTTTCCAAGCATCATGTGGGAAAGCTTCTGAAGCAGTGTAACGGGACCAAAGAGAAAGGTGTTTCTGCAGTTGCCTTACTGAAGTATAAGCTTGGAAACATTTTCGTAGGAAAAAGCATGTACATGCAGCAACGTACCGGTTCCTTCAAGGAAGATTTCTCTAAGAATACGTTTTATCGTTTTTTGAATTCTACCAAAACCAACTGGCTCCGCTTTACCTCACTCCTCGCAGCCGATATTGTGAACAATGATATCCGAAATCTTACAGATGATTCTCGTAAGAATGTATTCATCATCGATGATAGTCTTTTTAACCGAACCAGTTGTAAGAAAACCGAGTTGGGTTCCAAAGTCTTTGATCATACTGGAATGAAATACAAAAAGGGGTTCCGTATGCTGACTCTTAGCTGGAGCGATGGAAATACACTTATTCCTGTAAACAGTTGCCTGCTTGCTTCGTCAAAGGAATCAAACGTCATTGGCCCAGTTAAGGCATTCGATAAAAGAACACTTGCTGGAAAACGTCGTAAGCTTGCTCAGACTAAGGCACCAGAAGCTATGCTGACACTGCTTGATACAGCCATTTCTGCCGGATTATCTGCAGAATACGTTCTTTTCGACTCCTGGTTCTCAAATCCTGCCCAGATTACAGCGATCAAGAGCAAGGAGATGGATGTAATTGCCATGATTAAGAAAAGCAGCCGGATCAAGTATAGTTACAACGGAGAACAACTTAACATCAAGGAGATCTATTCCAGGAACAAGAAGCGCCGTGGCAGATCCAAATATCTTCTTTCTGTTGATGTTTTGGTAGGGAAAGAAAACCCTCTCCCGGCAAAAATCGTATGTGTTCGAAATAAAGCGAATCGTAAGGATTGGCTTGCTTTCATATGCACTGATACATCTCTTAGTGAAGAAGAAATCATCCGTGTTTATGGAAAACGCTGGCAAATTGAGGTGTTTTTCAAGACCTGTAAATCAATGCTCAATCTGGTTGGAGAATGTCACAGTTTATCTTATGATGCATTGACCGCTCATGTAGCAATCGTGTTCGCCAGATATATGTTACTGGCAATGGAACAACGACAGAATGAAGACCAGCGAACTCTTGGAGAACTATTCTTTTTTCTCGTCGATGAAATGGCAGATATTACTTTCTGCAAATCTCTTGGCATCCTGATGGATGCCTTAATGGCGAGCCTTCAGGAAATCTTGAAGCTGAGTGATGAACAACTTGCTGCGTTCACTGCTGACTTCGAGGCCAGACTGCCGGAATATCTGCGTAAAGCACTTCATCCAGTAGCTACAGCGGCATAAACTACTATTTTGTTAGCTGAAATATTGAATTTTCAAGGTGCGAAGCCCATTTT
>JBJELU010000185.1:0-6438 GCA_051879355.1 Oliverpabstia sp. | reverse complement strand
TTGATATGTTCAATCCAGCATCAAATGAAGGTTAATTTATGGACGAAAAACAGTTACAGGCTCTGGCTAACGAACTGGCCAAAAACCTCAAAACCCCTGAAGACCTCAGTCAGTTTGATCGGCTGCTGAAAAAGCTCAGCGTTGAAGCCGCTCTCAATGCAGAGATGACACACCATCTTGGGTATGAGAAAAATCAGTCCAGACCAGGAGCTAACTCCCGCAACGGTTATTCCACAAAGACCGTTATCACAGGCGACGGTCCACTGGAACTGCGTACTCCACGCGATCGTGACGGTACCTTCGAACCACAACTGGTAAAGAAAAATCAGACCCGTATTACCGGGATGGATAACCAGATCCTCTCGTTGTATGCCAAAGGGATGACCACCCGTGAGATAGCTACTGCGTTCAAAGAACTGTATGACGCAGATGTTTCACTGGTACTGATATCAAAGGTCACCGATGCCGTGATGGAGCAGGTTGTAGAATGGCAAAACAGACCACTGAATGCTGTTTACCCCATTGTTTATCTTGACTGTATCGTCCTGAAAGTTCGGCAGGACAGTCGCGTCATCAACAAATCGGTGTTCCTGGCACTGGGCATCAATATCGAAGGTCAGAAAGAACTGCCAGGTATGTGGCTGGCCGAAAATGAAGGGGCGAAGTTCTGGCTCAATGTGCTGACTGAACTGAAAAACCACGGTCTGAACGATATCCTCATCGCCTGTGTGGATGGCCTGAAAGGCTTCCCGGATGCCATCAACACAGTGTATCCGAAGGCCCACATCCAGTTATGCATCGTGCATATGGTGCGCAACAGCCTGCGCTTCGTGTCATGGAAGGACTACAAAGTCGTCACTCGCGACCTGAAAGCGATTTATCAGGCTCCCACGGAAGAGGCAGGTCAGCAGGCACTGGAAGCGTTCGCTGCGGCCTGGGACAGTCGCTATCCTCAGATAAGCCGAAGCTGGCAGGCTAACTGGCCGAATCTTGCCACATTCTTCGCTTATCCAACGGACATCCGCAAAGTGATCTATACGACGAATGCCATCGAGTTGCTAAACAGCGTGATCCGCCATGCGATCAAAAAGCGTAAAGTGTTCCCGACAGACGACTCGGTGAAAAAAGTGGTGTGGCTGGCAATCCAGTCTGCGTCCCAGAAATGGACGATGCCGTTGAAGAACTGGCGAATGGCAATGAGCCGCTTTATTATCGAGTTCGGTGACCGCCTGGGCGGTCACTTCTGAGAAAAGGCATTTACACAGAATCCTAAACAGGCTCACCTTTTCTGAATACCTCCCCGGACGGACTGGCAATCCCCATTCGCCTCAGCGTGGCATCTGCAGCTTTCGCCACCTCGCTGATATCCAGCTTTTCAGGTAGCGGCGGGGACGATATCTGTGTCAGGCAATAATTCCTGCGCAACAACAACCACTCCCGTTGTGCTTCTGTACATTCAAAATTACCCATGACGAAAAGCCAGCGGGCAGAAGCTCTGCGCCAGCAACCTGCAGCCTCCAGTTTCTGCGCAACCGTGTCTTCCACAACTTCCGTGGTATTCTTTTTCCTGCTCAAAACATCAACTCACTGAAATAATATGTATGACAGTCTCAGCGAACCGTCCATGCCGGGCTGAAATCCTCTTCCTGAAACAGTTCCGTCAGCCCGCTAATCTGTTTCAGCCTGAGCACTTCATCCTGGTCCATACCCAGCTCCGTACCAATACGTTCATCCGTCCAGCCCAGGCGCGACAGGTCCCTGACAATATCAGACATTGAGGTTATCTGATGTTTGCCCCTGGCCCGGTTATGTCGGATGGTCGCAGCAATACGTGAGGCCTGTCCCTTTCTCTCTGGATTAATACAGACCACCGGCAGCCAGCCCTTCAAACGTTTTCCCGTACCTGCTTCCCTGCCCAGCACCTGGCGATGAAAACCATCCACCACCAGGTAATGGTTCTTTTCCTCAGACACCACCACCGGTTGTGTGAAACCATCCTGCTCCAGTGAATGTTTCAGCAGTTTTTTCTCACCCGGCGCCATGACATTAGGATTGTAATCATTGGCCACCACCTCATCTGCTTTTACCCACAGCACGCAGTCCACAGGCTCCTGTGCAAAAGGGCTGACCTCATGAAGTACCCTGCGCAGATGATTCAGGGCCTGTATGGCCTCTTCTTCTGGCCGTTCCTGGCTGAAGTACTGACGAATCATGTTGCTCAGTATCTCCGGTGTCACAAAATCCCCCATTCCTTCCTCCTTTCCTTCATACGCTGCAGGTAACGTTCATAGTGCCGGGGTTTGTTCGGACTGAAGGAGAGAGTACGGCACCAGAAATCATTCTTTATAAGAGTCTTACAGATACGTCGCCAGGACGGGATATCCCGGCAGCCCAAGTCATTCTCCTGTTCATCCGGAATATCATCCGGAAATCCCCGTGTCTGATACCAGCGGAGATAGACGGCTATCTTGTTGCGGTAATGTTCTGCCGTTCTCTCCGGCATCACATCCAGCAGGAACATCGCGTAGCTGCGCCAGGTATGATGGGCTGGTTTTGAAATACGCTTACGCAGGGCAAAATAGGCACCACTCTCATTGGCATAAAGCGCTCCGCTGGCAGCCCCTGACACCCGTTCACACATCCTGGCCCAGGTTTCCGGCTCCAGAACATGGTAAAGCCACAGTCCCTTACGCTGTTCAGGACCAAAAGGTTCACAGACACGCATGTTGCGTAACGGCACGCCGGCACGGTACATCAGGTCATACAGAGGATTGTAGATGGCACAGGTTCTGGCGTTATATATCCAGATATCGCGGGCTTTCCAGTCATACAACGGATACATAGTGTAATAAAACCCTTCAGGTGACGCTGTGGTCCAGGGTTTATCATCTGCATATCTCAGTTTGCGCTGAGACACCAGTCCCATAAAGCGGTTGAGGGATTCATCAGCACGGACACCAGTCAGTATTGCCACTCCACACCGGTTACCGGCAAACCAGGAAGAAAATGCCGGAACAAATTCTTCAAACGTCATGGCATACCGGTAAAAGGGAAAATACGCCATATCCGTAATGGCATATTCCGGTGGCTGGCGAACCCAGGTCACACCAGGCTCCCAGCATATCCACTCCGGCTGAAACTGAGAAACGCCGTTTACCGTGGTCAGGGGAAGCGCCACCCAGTAAAAGGTCTCCGTCACATCCCGGTACATCTCCAGCATTTTCTGAATATGCGCAATTGTGCACTGATACTGAGCCTCCCAGTCAATGAACAGTACAGAGAAACGACGTCTTTTCCTGCGGGCCACCTCTGCCACAAGATGGAAAAGCACGGTGGAATCCTTTCCACCTGAAAAAGACAGGCATACAGACTGAAATGTTTCAAAAATCCACTCAATGCGGGCGGTTGCTGCACGCAGAACATTTTCTCCGGTAAGAATTTTTTCAGTTAAAAATGTATCACTCATTTTCCTGACTTTACGCAGAATAGATCTGTTTATGCGTTAAGATAAATACCATTAATAACATCACAGCTATTTTCAATAAAATAGCTCATTAAGTCCTCAGTAAAAAAGCAAACTGTTTCCCTTTCCGGTTCCGGATTTAACACTCCCCGATTTTGTAGATATTCACTTACTGACATTCCGGAGATGCGGATCCTGCCTTAGATTTTATGAAATAGAGTTTCCTGTTTACAGGCTATTCTCTGATTTGTGTAACTTTACAGGCTATACCGTACGGAGTTCACCCTGGTTTCTCCGCCGGTCAGAAAAGGGGATTACAAATTCCGTTGTCCGGTACCTCCTCCCGGGCATCTGCCGAAAGAGTCTCGTCTACCTCATTCCATGCTACCTCCGTATCTGAAAAACGAGGGACAATGTCTCTTTTCTGCTTATCCTTACTTTTGTCACTGTAATGACTATTACTGCATTAAACGGGCTGTTGCAATTTCCATTGCTCAACATTTCTCTTCATAAATCATTCAGAGTATCAATGACTAAATTCAGAGTTTCTTCTGTTAGCCTCATATTTCAGGCTGTAACTCACACAGGATGTAATTCATCAGCACAACTTCTGATGTGATAAACAAATATTGCATTACATAAAAAATATAACAATATCCCTGCCTGTCTGGCATTTCTGAGGTTTAATGATTTTACTGTGTCACTTTTTCTTCCTGAGACTGGTTTTACCATCAATTACCCCCCCGGAACGAATAGATAATGAATCATAAATCACACAACCTTTTATATGTCCATTCTCAAGAACAACAATATCACTTGCAATTACTTTTCCTTCTGAATGCCCATCAGAAATTAAATATCTTGCAACCATATTACCGTTAACCACTCCATTTTTAATTATTTTTATCGTCCCATCAACAACACTAATATTTCCGTTCACCCTCCCCAGAATATAAACAATACCATCCGCAACAACATTTCCATTTATTGTCATATTACTGGCAATAAACGTTGTGTTTTTAGACAATCCATCATGAAAAAATGAATCATCTTCTGACTCGCTGTTTTTATTCAGAAAACTGGCGATTGTGAGATTATTATCCGCAACATCATTGTGATAAGAGTGAATATCAACAACAATCGTTTCTTTCTGATTTTTTCGATAAGTCTTATGTAATTCTTTTATTTTGCTAAACATATTAACACGCCAATATATCGTAAGAAACAAAATAGCAAAGACTGTAAAAATAACAGTTTGCCGATATGCATAAACAGCATAAGCACAAATTCCGATGAACCAGCACAAACATCCTAACCAGAAAAAAAATTCCAAAAGTACTATTCCCTACAAAAAAGTCACCAATGTGTAATTCTTTATCGCCTGCCATTACAATCCTAAAGAAGGAGTGATCTGTAATCACTTAAATATAATGTGGTCTGCATTATAATAATACTTACTGATAAAATATAAAATTAAAGCGTTAAAAGATAGCCCCCCCCCTGAAACCGAAAGAGTTATCCGATGTTTCAAGATAATTTAAACACACTGCTCACAAAACATTTTAATTTCTTATTGCATATAAAATTCCCCCACAAGTCAGTTGAAAGCTACGCCGTAATGAAAATACCGCCCTGTACATCTTTAACAAGCTCACCCACGGTATATATTTTCCATCCATCAACTTCGACAGGAGTAACATTAACTGCAATTTTGATCTCTGGCCACGCTGCTTCTACAGTTGCAATAATTTCATGTTCTGAGTTTCGAATCTCCAATCCCGGTACAGGTGGGCAATAACCTTTATATTGCATCATGCTTATATCGCCATGAACTGATGAATCAGTAAGCTCATATATTTCACTCCTCTGCCGTCCAGAGACGTAATCGCCCGTTCCCCGTGAACTTTACCCCCAACTCCCGCGCTCTCAGTTTTACTGCATTTTCTGTACGTCCGGAAAGGCGTCGGCTCACTTTCACACCTTCTGAAGGATAATATTGCCGCAGAATTTCATCTTCTTCTGCACACCAGTAACCCGGGCGTTTCAGATCGAGCCTGCGGGCCATCCAGCACACGGATTTCGGCGCTCGTCCGTTCAGACGGGCACAAATATCAGCAAGCGCAACGCCTGCCGGATAGTCCCTGCGAACAATCTCAATCTCTGTCTCTGACCAGTCCGCAGCCACTGGTGCTGTTATCCCCACCAGATACGCCATGGCACGAACTGCTGTCGCACTTCTGTTCAGGTATGCCGCTATTTCGCGGGTTTTCTTCACGCCATAATGCGTTTCAAGGTAGCGAATATCTTCGATTGTCCATGGTGTGCGCGCTCTTCCGGGGGTATTTTCCATTTCCATGTTTTATCTCAGCCATTATGGCTGCCTCTCCTGATTGCCTGTGTGTTCCATCTGATAACGGTTAATCAACTGATTCAGCGCCATTTCAGCCTGTTTTTGCTGCTGTTCACTGCCATTCTGCTTGCGGACTTCATCATAACGCCGTAACTGCTCTTCTGCCGGGATATGCCGGTTAAAAGCCTGCATGATGCCAAACACCTCCGTTTTCAGTTCACTGACTGTCATGTATTTTCCCCGCTGTTCATCCAGACGGTTCAGGCGCTCAGCCAGCTGCTGTAAGCGGGTCATGCCTTCGTTCCAGCCCGTCATCGCCTCTTCCGGAAGCGCCCGGTTCCTTACACTCTTCTGCCAGTTATCCACCATTTCCTGAACACGGGGATTGTCAGGGAAAAGCACCCTCAGTTGCTGCAGCAACTGCGCACTGCGTTGCAGGTTGTACGCCAGCGGTAATTCTGTCAGTCGCGTTATCTGCTGACCGGAAAGGGTTATCCACTCTGACGCATGATTTAACAGTGAGGGTGTTCTGCTGAGCTGTGTCATCTGGTCTGCTGAAAGCACATCCGGTGGTGGTGTCAGCAGCGCCCTGAGTTGCTGCTCCGCCGGTGATGGCTGTGTCAGA
>JBJELU010000184.1:0-1552 GCA_051879355.1 Oliverpabstia sp. | reverse complement strand
GACGGTGTCAAGTTGTTGTGGAGTTTTTTGTTGACATTAATTCCAAAATATATTTCGCGATGTGCCCATTCCTCGGAGCAGTCTTTGCGTTCCGCTGGCTCTGTCAATCACCAACGGTTCTCCATCGAAAATGCTCCAGTCATTTTTGCTGCACATCACCTCATCAATAATCCTGTCTGCATATTCGCTGTACGTCTCTTTCTGCTCCTCTTTGAAATCTGCTGCAGTAATCCTGCCTCCGTTCTTTTCATACACTCGCAGCTTCGTCAGCTTACCCAGTCCTTCTTCACTCCATCCAAGTGGATCGCGACTGAACCTTTCCGAAAGTACATGACTTACCTGTGCTTCAGTACAGCTTCCCGGTATCTCCAGCTTTCTTCTGTTAACGATTTCATTCCAGTTCCCCATTACGTAGCTTCCAAAGTCTGCGACACTCTTTCTCTGGTGTTCATTCTCAGATGCATCGTATAGGCTCTGCAGGATTTCATCTACTCGCTTCTTATCGTTTTCCTGCAGTGCTACCCTAATTCTCTTGGAAACGTTCTTGTTCGGGAATTTCTTTGAGATGGCACGAATGTATTTCCCCAAATGGTATCCATCCATTACATGAATTGTCTGCGGCAGACTGTTAAGTCCGTTTTTAATCCATTTCCCTCCATCTCCATGGACATATATCCTTTCAAGGGTTTCAATGTCGTATACTCGGTCTATATAGCCTTCTACACTCTTCCATAGATTCATTGAGTCGAAATGTTCATCCACAAAATGCATTGCTCCCTCAGTTCTGTTTCTCCCGCGGCATTCCATATGCATTCCCTCTGTCACTGTTACAAGAGGTACAATCTTACTCTTTTTTCCCTTTTCCTTGTTTGGCTTCTGCATATGCACATGGTCTTCATCTGCATATACATGGAGTTCCTTCACAACCCTCTTTTCAGGGTTCTCAGGCTGCTTCTCTAAAGCATTAATCTTCCTTATGTGATTCTTTACAGTCTGTCTGCTTACTTCTCCGGCTGTGGCGATGAAAGCACTCTTAGCATAGGACATGTCTGTTGCCAGGCTTACCATCCTGGCACTTAACGAATCACCTACACGCTCATAGTTTCTAAGACCTATCATATGGTCAAGCAGTGAAACATACTTTTCATGATTCTTATCATAGTAATAGTCACGGGGCAGGTTTAGTTTTCCAAGCTCAGTCAGTAGTTCTCTTGGGCGTTCCTTCTCTTTGAGAACAAGCCCCAGTTCTTTTCTTCCTGACTTGTCCTTGCGTATTTGCAAATTAATTTCCGAGCAGATTGTCTCGATTATTGAAGCTGCAGCCTGCTTGCAATCCTGGAGCACCTCAGAGGCAAGTGCATCAATATCAGAAATTCCTCCTGAATATGCTTTTTCTGTAATTTTTTCTACCAATTCTACTGTGATTTGCTGTATAATATGTTCCATAGAGATTATTCCTTTCGTGAAGATTTTTTGTAGTGAATTAATTATATCACTTTGGAATTAATCTCTATTTCTTTTTTCTAAAACTCCACAACTATTTTACACTAAC
>JBJELU010000183.1:0-1552 GCA_051879355.1 Oliverpabstia sp. | reverse complement strand
GACGGTGTCAAGTTGTTGTGGAGTTTTTTGTTGACATTAATTCCAAAGGGTATTTCTAGTTGTGCTGATTTCATGTAACAATGTTTGCGTTCCGCTTGCTCTGTCAAACACTAATGGTTCTCCATCGAAAATGCTCCAGTCATTTTTGCCGGACATCGCTTCGTCAATAATTCTATCTGCATATTCGCTGTATGTTCCTTGTTTCTTATCTTTGAAATCAGCTGCACTGATCCTTCCTCCGTTCTTTTTGTACACTCTCAGCTTCGCAAGCTTGCCCAGTCCCTCTTCACTCCATCCTAGCGGATTCCTGCTGAATCTTTCGGAAAGCACATGACTTACTTGTGCTTCAGTACAGCTTCCCGGTATCTTCAAAACTTTTCTGTTAATAATTTCAGTCCAGTTTCCCATTACATATTTCCCAAAGTCGGAAACACTTTTTCTCTGCTGCTCATTTTCAGATGCATCATACAGACCCTGCAATATTTTGTCGATTTGTTTTCTATCGCTTTCCTGCAGTACCGCTCTGATTCTCCCTGATACATTCTTCTTTGGGAATTTCCTTGAAAGTGCACGGATGTTTTTTCCTAAATGGTATCCATCCATTACATGAATCGTCTGGGGAAAGTCATCCAATCCATTTCTAATCCATTTCCCTCCGTCTCCATGAACATATATATTTTCCAGCTTTTCCAGGTCATACGCCCGACCTATGTATCCTTCTACACTTTTCCACAGGTTCTTTGTGTCAAAATGCTCATCTACAAAATGCATGGTACCTATTGTTCGATTTCGCCCGCAGCTTTCCATATGCATTCCTTCAGTTACTGTTACCAGCGGTACGATTTTGTTTTTCTTACCTCTTTCTTTGTTTGGTCTCTGCATGTGCACATGGTCTTCATCTGCATAGATATGAAGCTCTTTGACAACTTTCTTTTCAATGCTTTCAGGCTGTTTTTCCGGGATATTAATTTTTCTTATATGATTTTTTACTGTTTGCCTGCTTACAGCTCCTTCAGTGGCAATAGCTGCACTCTTTGCATATGACATATCTGTTGCCAGTCTTACCATTCTGGCACTTAATGAATCACCTATACGTTCATAGTTTCTAAGACCTATCATATGGTCTAGCAGTGAAACATATTTTTCTTGATTCTTATCGTAGTAGTAGTCACGAGGCAGGTTAAGTTTTCCAAGATCAGTCAGAATTTCTCTTGGTCTTTCTTTTTCTTTGAGAACAAGACCAAGTTCCTTTCTTACCGACTTATCCTTGCGTATTCGCAAATTAATTTCTGAACAGATTACCTCGATTATTGAAGCTGATGCCTGCTTGCAATCCTGCAAAACACTTGAGGCCAGAGCGTCCACATCTGAAATTTCTCCCGAGCATGCTTTTTCTGTGATTTTTCTTACCAATTCCACTGTGATTTGCTGTATAATATGTTCCATAGAGATTATTCCTTTCGTGATGGTTTTTTGTGGTAAATTAATTATATCACTTTGGAATTAATCTCTATTTCTTTTTCTAAAAACTCCACAACTATTTTACACTAAC
>JBJELU010000182.1:0-1555 GCA_051879355.1 Oliverpabstia sp. | reverse complement strand
CATCCTACCATCGATTCCCTGGACGATTGTATCAATGCAGCACTGGAATTTGCTCTAGCCAATCGGAAAGCGGTGCTTCATATCTATCATTCCGTCAACCGGGACATTTATGAGCAATACCAATGGCGGGTCTGTACTTATGTGGTCAGGGCGTATGTAGACGGCGTTCTAGGCAACCGAAAAATGACATCTGAGGATTATACCACCGTTGTAGATTATCTGAAATGTGTCAGCTTCGGTATGATCATGGGCTGGCTGGAAACCGGTATGAACCCGAATGCTATGGCCCGGTTTCGGCGGATTTTAGAATTAAAGCGCGGTGATTTGGAGCATCTCATTGACCGTTGTGAGAAAATGCGGTCATAGTCTTTAGGCAAATCTACCCCCTGTGTCTGAATTTCAGGCACAGGGGGCATTTTGTCTGTGGAAAGTTTTTGAAAATGATTGATAATGTGGTAACAAAATCCGAGTGGATGTTTTTTCTTCGCTCTTATAACGAAAAGGAGGCAACATGAGAATCGAAAAAATACTTTCTGAGTTTGACGGACTGGGGCTGGAAATCGCAGTGATTGTGCCAGAGGGGGATCCCAAAGGCGTTATTCAGTTTTCCCATGGTATGGCTGAACACAAGGAGAGATACTACGACTTCATGAATTATCTTTCCGATCATGGATATGTGTGTGTTATTCATGACCATCGTGGACATGGTGGAAGTGTGGAAAAGGCAGAGGATTATGGCTTTTTCTATACCGAGAATGAACAGGCAATTATTGAGGATCTGCATACCGTTACACGGTATATTAAACATATCTATCCTAGCCTTCCTGTATTTCTGTTTAGTCACAGTATGGGTACGCTTGTTGCCCGGGGTTATCTGAAAAGATATGATTCGGAAATTGACAAAGTTGTTCTGTGCGGTCCGCCGACCTATAATGCGGCAGCGGGGCTTGGTCTGCTTCTGGCCAGGCTTTCAAAACCCTTCATTAAGGAAAAGGCTCCGAATAAAATGTTGAATGCTATGGCCTTTTCGCAGTTTAATGCCGGAAATTCGATTCCGAATGGCTGGCTCTCAGAAAACCAAGCCAATGTTGCACAATACAACCAAGATCCGAAATGTGGATTTATCTTTACCACAAATGGGTTTGTCAACCTTCTGAAGCTACAAAAAGCGGCTTTTGAGAAAAGAAACTGGCATGTAAGCAACCCACATTTGCCAATTCTTGTCATTGCCGGTGAAGAAGACCCGGTTATTCGATCAAGAAAGCAATTTGAACACCTAATCGCTTTTTTATCGGAGCTGGGCTATACAAATATCAGCAGCAAACTGTATGAACATATGCGTCATGAGATACTCAACGAAGAGAAAAAGCTGGATGTATATAAAGATATTTTGCTTTTTTATGATGAATTCCAGCATACGACTTCATATTCCCAGGTATAAGCAGGACATTGGTCCTGCTTTTTTGGGGATACGAGTCAAAAAACTAGGCAAACCTACCCGCTGTGTCTGAATTTCAGGCACAGGGGGTATCTTTGTCCATAGGAAAGGAAGAAT
>JBJELU010000181.1:0-1562 GCA_051879355.1 Oliverpabstia sp. | reverse complement strand
GCCTCACTCTAAAATCTTGTGGGATGGGATGTTGCGGATGTAGTCTTTCCTGCTGATGTCGAACAGCTTCAAGAAGAAATATTCATCATCCGGATATCCATATCCCTGTCTCCGCAAGGTCTTAATTTTGTTGTTGATTCCTTCCACTTTGCCGGAAGTGAGCTTGTACGTTGCATGTGCAATAATCCCTTCAAAGTGGTTTTCGATCAGATTCGCAAACCAGTTGAAGTGTTTGTTTCCGGTTGACCGACAGAGATCAATGATTTCGTTCATTGCTTCGGCCATCTCCGGTTCATTGTCCATTCTGTATGCGTCAGCCAGTTTTTCCTTAACGAGGTCCACTGTGAACAGAAGTTGGTTTTGTTTCAACAGTTCTTCATACTTCTCCAGATATCCGCCTTTACGCCGAACTTCTTCTTTGTGGAACAGATTACTCCCCTTGGAGATAACCTTACCGTCTCTTGCCTCGTCGTCTTTTCGCTGGAGCGTCTTCCTTGATGATGTCAGGATGTATTTGCTTCTCTTGAACGCCTTCGCGGCTTCTTCGTCACCTTCTTCCAGAAGTCGTTTCTGTTCATCTTTACGGACAGCGCTGATTACCTTTTCATTGAAATTCTTGACGATATGAAAGTGATCAAACACCGGCTGTATATGCGGACACTTTTCCTCAAAGGCCTCCTGAAAGTCGGAATTCATATCACAGGCTACTGCCTCGACATTTTCCATCCACTCCAGTCCAACGTGTTCGATGAAATCATATACGACCTGCTTTTTCTTACCATGGGATATCCACAGAATGTGCCCTGTATCCATATCGATGATGTGTGTCGCATAGCGATGGCCGTCATGCAGTTTGAACTCATCAATCCCAAGAATTCGTGCCGGATGCTCCGGCTGAATCAGCTCGTTGCCGTTAACCGTGTATTTCTCCTGCAGCCGGCGTTTGTCAATTGATTTGACCGTATTCTCGTCAAGTCCGGTAATCTGACCGACCTGTCGGTTCGTGTAATTGCCTAAAGCCAGAAGATCCCGGGTGTAGTTGTACAGTTCCTGTGTAATGCGGTGATGTTCTGCCTTGAATGGAACATCCTGCATGCGTGTAGCTCCGCACTTCGGGCAACGAAGCTGCAATTTGCTGAATCTAATCTGTGTAAGTGCTCCACCAAAGCACAGGTGACGCAGTTCAACACCCAGATGGTTGTTCACATGCATTTTGCTGCCGCATTGAGGGCATGTGCGGTCCATATCATCATCCAATGTGCCATTGAAACAGTACACTGTTCGACCGGATTTGGACACTTCTGTCGTCGTATCCGAATTGTTGAATCCATTCAGCGCAGATGGGATCATCAGAAATGAACAACGCTCCTGTGAAAATTTCATTTGACCATTGGCTTCTGTTTGTATATAATTCATGTATGGACCTCCGAGATTGAGTTGTAACATCCGCCAAGATGCACTCAATTATCATACCGAAGGTCCTTTTCTTATGCAACTGTTTTTTCAATAACTGTAAATGGAAGAAATGCGATGCTAAATCCCACTGATTTTTAGAGTGACCC
>JBJELU010000180.1:0-1570 GCA_051879355.1 Oliverpabstia sp. | reverse complement strand
CCTTGTCTATGAGTTTGCAGAATTCCACTATCTGCTTGAGTCTGTCTTCTGTCATCACATTAATTTTAATGTTGGACGTATGGATTCATCCTATTCAGATTATATCCTGAAGCAAGAATGGTATGATTCCGATATAGGTAATACCGTTTTCATCTGTCCACATCTTCCTGCTTCCTCCTAAAACCACAATCTTTCTGAAGAAATCACCTGTGCTTCTCAGGGACAGAGTTTCTTGATCTTCTTTGGCTGGATTATCTATATTCAAGGCCGACTGGATATAGACCTTGTCTGCTCCCTTGTTAACGATGAAGTCTATCTCATGTTGGGACATATGTTTCTTCCCTTCTGAGACTGTGTTTATTTTCACGACTCCCACATCGACCGAGTAGCCTCTCCTTATCAGTTCATTGAACAGTATGTTCTCCATAAGATGCCCGGAATCCATCTGTCTGAAATTCAGTTTCGCATTCCTGAGTCCTACATCCACGGCATAGTATTTCAGCGGGTATTGAAAGTATCTCTTTCCCTTGATATCATATCTCTTGGCTTCCTGTATAAGGAAGGCATCCTCAAGATAGTCGATGTAGGAGTTTACCGTATTGTCAGAGGTTCCTTTCTTCATAAGGGTCGATGCCGCATTCGCGAGATTGTGGACATTGGTGAGGGAGCCGACAGCGGAATACAGGCTGTCAACAAGTGCGTCGAGAACTACATCGTCATTAAGACTGTATCGTTCTACTATATCTTTATAATATACTTTCCCGTGGAGTTCCTTGAGATATTTCATTTTCTCCTTTTCATCGCTCTCTATTACTGCGGACGGCATGCCACCATATCTCATATATGTTTCAAAAGCATCAGTCTTCTCCTCAGATGAGACGCTACAGAACTCTGAGAAAGAAAGAGGATACACTTTGATTTCCGAGCCTCTGTCTCTGAAATTTGTCACGATATCCTTTGACAGCATCCTGGAGTTGCTTCCGGTTACATACACATCCAGATTCGATATGGCAATCAGGTCATTCAGGACATCATAGAAGGTTATGTACAACATATCATCATCCCCTTCCATGACTTCAATATCTCCAAGATCCGGATTCTTCACTCTGACTGCCATCTGTATCTCATCTATGAACACATAGAACCGACGGGATTTGTCATGAGTGTTCTTTACGACAAAATCAAACAGGGCTATAGGATTCCTGTACCTGGCGTTGGATTTCTTTTCCAGGTCAATGGAAATGATTTCGTCCTCTGACACCCCTTTTTCAAGCAGATAATTCCTGTAAAGTGTGTTGAGTAGAAAAGATTTTCCACATCTGCGGATACCCGTGACTATCTTCACTTTCCCATTCCAACTCTTTGATATGAGCTGATTTATATACTCTTCGCGTGCTATTACCATAGTGATGCCAATTAATATCACTGCAAAGTTAGTGAATTTTTCAACTAAGTTTGCAGTGGCAATCGAATTTAACAGACACTTTCATCAAAAGTCAAGATCATATCAGCTTTATCGCATTGATGTTCCTTCCGCAGGATATTCCCTCCCGACGGGCTGAATAGAAAC
>JBJELU010000179.1:0-6575 GCA_051879355.1 Oliverpabstia sp. | reverse complement strand
TTGCGATAATAATGCTTATCCTGCAGTTCCTGCGGCGCCGGCTGAACCTGCGGATTGATCATCTCGCATCTTGCTGCCATTTTTGCAACTTCTTCCAGAACAACGGCATTATGTACAGCCTCATGTCCGTCCTTTCCCCAGGTAAAAGGACCATGGTTTTTGCAAAGTACTGCCGGTACTGCCTCATAATCCTTATCTTTAAAATAATCTACGATAAGAAGGCCTGTATTTTTTTCATAAGCAGTATCAATTTCTTCCTTTGTCAGACATCTCAGACAGGGAACCTCCCCATAGATATAATCTGCATGGGTTGTTCCGTAGCAGGGGATTCCTCTTCCCGCCTGTGCCCAGCTGGTTGCCCAGGATGAATGGGTATGTACGATACCTCCGATATTCGGAAATGCACGGTACAGTTCCAGATGAGTTGGCGTATCAGAAGAAGGATTATATTTTCCTTCTATTTTATTACCTTCCAAGTCCATAATAACCATATCTTCCGGTGTCAGTTTATCATAATCCACGCCGCTTGGCTTGATGGCAAAATAGCCTGTTTTCTTATCAATCTGGCTTACATTTCCCCAGGTAAATGTAACAAGTCCATGTTTTGGCAGAAGCATGTTGGCTTCATACACCTGTCTCTTTAATTCTTCTAACATATTCTTTATTCCTCCAATTAACCACTTTTCCGGTTCAAGTACGCCTCGGCATACTTACTGCAAAGTGGGAGTCTTATCTACTTTCAAAATAAATATTCTACAGCTGCCCGTTCAATAGCAAGTCCATTCTTATAGCGTTCCATAAATGCTTCAAATCCGGCTGTTCCTTCCGGTTCCGGTGCAATCTGGGTACTTTCTTTTCCTGCAAATACTTTATTCTCCAGATATGCGGACAAGCTCTCGCCCTCTTCTTTATTCTTCATGTAAGCAGCCAGAATTCCAATTCCCCAGGCTCCGCCTTCTCCTGCAGTTTCCATAACAGCTACCGGGGCATTCATAGCGTCTGCCATGAACTTCTGTCCCACACCTTTAGTCTTAAACAAACCACCATGACCAAGCAATTTGTCAACTACAACGCCCTCATTCTTCAAAAGGATGTCCATACCCAGTTTCAGTGCGCCCATACAGGTGTAAAGATGAGTCCTCATAAAATTGGCAAGGCTCAGTTTGCTGTCCGGTGTCCGCACAAACAATGGACGTCCTTCTTCAAAATGCGTAATATGCTCTCCAGAATAATAGCAGTATGACAGGAGTCCGCCGCAGTCTGCATCACCCTCAAGAGCTTTCCGGTAAAGAGTTCCATACAACTCATTGGCATCCACTTTCACTCCAAAACTCTCCAGAGTTTCTCTGAACAATCCAGCCCAGGCGTTCAGATCGGAAGTACAATTCTGGGAATGTACCATAGCTACCGGACTTCCGTCAGGCGTTGTTACCGGATCAATCTCCTCATACACTTTTGATAATGGTTTTTCCAGTACGATCATAGCGAAAATAGAAGTTCCTGCAGACACATTTCCGGTCCGTTTTGCCACACTGTTAGTGGCAGCCATTCCTGTTCCGGCGTCACCTTCCGGCGGGCAGACAGGAATTCCCGGTTTCAGTGTTCCGGATGGATCCAGAAGCTTTGCTCCCTTTTCCGTCAGAACACCTGCATTCTGTCCGGCAGTCCGAACCTGCGGGAAAATCTGACGCAATTTCCACGGATAATTTTTATCTGCTATCAGCGCATCAAACTTCTGTACCATTTCCTCATGGTAATCCAGAGCATCCGAATCAATAGGGAACATACCGGATGCATCACCGATTCCCAACACTTTTTCTCCTGTCAGCTGCCAGTGAATATATCCGGCCAGAGTAGTAACATAATCGAGCTTTGACACATGCTCTTCACCGTTCAAAATGGCCTGATAAAGGTGAGCGATCGTCCATCTCTGGGGAATCTGCTGTCCAAAAAGAGGTGTCAGCACTTTTGTCGCAGGCTCTGTGATATTATTACGCCAGGTTCTGAACGGCACAAGCAGCTCATTCTGCTCATCAAATGCCATATACCCATGCATCATAGCACTAAATCCAATGGCACCGATAGTTTCCAGCTCTACACCATACTGTTTCTTCACATCTTCTTTCAAGTCACGATAACTATCCTGAAGACCATTCCAGATATCCTCAAGACTATATGTCCAGATACCATTCTCCAGACGATTCTCCCATTCATGACTTCCTGATGCAATCGTCTCATGCTCATCATTAATCAGCACTGCTTTGATTCTTGTAGAACCAAATTCGATACCAAGACTTGTCGCTCTACTCTGAATCGCAGCAATTGTCTTATCCTTACACATAATAAAAACCCCACTTTCTGTCATCCTAATTGATGACGTTTGACTCTGATTTCATTATAACAAATTAAAACTCACACGTATACCTTTTTGTAATTTACATGGTGAAAGACGGATATCTCCCAAGCGAAACAAAATACACCTTTCTCACCGTTTGGAATGAAACAGGCGAATCTCTGGAAATATTCAGAAGCATTGGGGAAAGTGAGTCCGAAAATATGCACTTAGCAAGACTTTGGCGCGAAGGCTTTCCTGAGCGTCAATTAGTCGCGCTTAGTGCAGAGTTGAGGAGGAACGGCCTGCTTCTGAATATTTCCAGAGATTCGCCGTCCCCTTTCCAAACAAACTCCTATCTATAATACACAGAGTTCCATCTAAGTTCGTTTTTGAACTGACGAATTGTAGTGTCTGCATCGATATATACAGCTTCAATACCCATAGCATTTGCCCAGTCACCCATTTGTTCTGCGGTGATGTCATAGGAAAATGCGGTATGATGAGCGCCGCCTGCCAGTATCCATGCTTCAGCACCGGTAGCCAGATCCGGCTTCGGTGTCCAGAATGCAGTGGCAACCGGAAGCTTCGGCATTGGTTTTTCTACTTTCTTGCAATCAACTTCGTTAATGATCAGACGGAATCGATTTCCCAGATCAATCAGGGAGGTGGCAATAGCCGGTCCTGTCTTGGATGTAAATACCAGTCTTGCCGGATCTTCTCTGTTACCCATGGACAGCGGATTTACTTTGATGGAAATCGGACCTTCTGCGACCGTCGGGCATACTTCCAGCATATGGGCCTGCAGAATTCCCTCTTTTCCCGGAACCAGATTGTAAGTGTAATCTTCCATGAAAGAAGTTCCTTTTGCATCCTTCATGCCTGCTGTCATGATTTTCATCAGACGAACCATAGCGGCTGTTTTCCAGTCACCCTCACCGCCGAAGCCATAACCTTTTTCCATCAGTCTCTGAATGGCCAGACCCGGAAGCTGCTGAAGAGAACCAAGATCACCGAAATGTGTTACGATCGCCTGGTAATTTTTTTCTTCCAGGAAACGTTCAAAACCAATTTCAATCTGTGCCTGCACTGCCACATGGCGTCTGAATTCATCAGCATCTCTGCCTTCCAACAGGATTTCGTATTTGCTGTAGTACTCTTCCACCAGAGCATCCACATCGCCTTTGCCTACTGCCTGTACTGCCTCTGCGATTTCATTCACCGGGTATGCATCGATTTCCCATCCAAACTTAATCTGTGCCTCAACCTTATCGCCCTCTGTAACGGCTACATTTCTCATATTGTCAGCGATTCTCATTACACGGATATGGCTGCTTTCCATAATACCCACAGCAGTGCGCATCCAGGAGCCAATTCTTTTCTGAACCTTTTCATCTGCCCAGTGACCAACGATTACTTTTCTCTCAATACCCATGCGGCTTACAATGTGACCATATTCTCTGTCACCGTGGGCAGACTGATTTTCGTTCATAAAATCCATATCAATGGTGTCATATGGAATTTCCTGATTAAACTGTGTATGCAGATGAAGCAGTGGTTTCCTGTACTCCTGCAGTCCCAGAATCCAGGATTTTGCCGGAGAAAATGTGTGCATCCAGGTGATAACACCTGCACACTCTTCATCTGCATTTGCCTCATTAAATGTTTTTCTGATGACTTCATTAGTAATCATCGTGGGTTTCCACACAACTTCATATGGCAGAAGACCGGATTTGTTCAGTTCTTCTACGATAATCCGGGAATGTTCTGCTACCTTACGCAGACACTCGTCACCATACAGATCCTGTGAACCTGTAGCAAACCAGAATTTGTAATTTTTACCTGTTTTCATGTTTTTAATCCTCCTGTTTGTTATATTTAAGACTCGCTAAACGAGATTCTTGTACTATGTTAATATAGTGATCTCCTACTGCAGGAATCCCTGATAATCAGTTCCGGTTCAATCAGTCGTTTAACCTGACTATCCTGCTCACCAATTCCCTGTATCTGCTCCAGAAGAAGCTGTGCTGCCATCTCCCCCAGTTTCTCCTGCGGATGTGCAATAGTTGTAAGCCCTCCCGACTTGGCATAATAAGAATTGTCATATCCAGTCACGGAAATATCTTCCGGAACATGCTTTCCATTTTCTTTCAAAGTCTGGATGACTTCCTCTGCAATCTGGTCATTATAGCAGACCACCGCATCGATGTTCATCTGCTGATCCAGCATCATCTGTATCATCACTGAGGGCTTTATTTTTCTGTCTTCTGTGTGAAACCAGATCACCCGCTCTGGATTGTAGGCTATACCAGCTTCCTGCAGGGCATCCACATAACCTCTGTGCCTCTCTGCCCCCTGACTGTCATCCGCTTTGAAAATACCCACAATATGTCGATGCCCCAGTTCAATCAGATAATGGGTAAGCAGGTATCCCCCTTTTCTGTCATCGATAAGAATCGTCGGTTTATTTTTCATCTGGGGATAACTGCCCTGGATAAATACATAGGGAATCCCACAAGCATCAAGTTTCTCATATAGGTGCATATTTCTGCAGAAAATCTGACTTTTACTGGGCTCAATAATCAATCCATCCACATCCTTCGTCAGAATATCTTCCAGACACTGAGCTTCTTTTTTCCTGCTGTTACTGGTATTTTTCAGGATGATACTGTATCCCTGTTCCGTCAGTACACGATCCATCCCCTGAATCAGCCGCGGAAAAATATAATCCGAGAGATAAGTGGTGATTACTGCGATATTTTTAGAATTGCCCCGGCTTCTGCTTCGCTCAGAACAAAATGTACCCCGCCCATGCTCTGCGGTAATATATCCTTCATTTTCCAGAATCGCCAGTGCCTTCCGAACGGTGTGTCGACTGATTCCATTGGACTCCGCCAGCTCATTCTCCGAAGGCATCTTATCACCCGGCTGAATCTGACCGGATAAGATTCTTTCTTTCAAATCTTCCATCAGGATGATATACTTTGTTTTTCCGTTGTCCGGCATACGTGTTTTCCTCCTTTCTTTCTGTTATCCGTTTCTTGTCTGTTATTTATATCATAGAACTTGTATGCATGTCTTTACAAGTTGTATTTTGCATGAAAACATGGTTTTTTCAGTGTTTTCCAGTTCAGTTCTTTCTCCATTTTCGGTATGACGTCAACATATAATCTGGTGAGATGTCTGGCGGGGTCTATAGAAAATAATGATTGTAAAAGTCTCCTTTTTCCTTGCAAACGCCTGAATAGTACTAAGAATAAAGAAAAACAGGGTCTATACAAGAAAAATATCCTCTTAGACCCTGTTCATTTCAGTCTTCGGGGTCTTGGAAGACATTTTTCTTAGATAGACCCTTTTATTTCTAAAAAGCTCTTAAAAGCAAGTGCATCTTGTACCCTATCACTTACAAATCCAGGAAGCTTATTAACTAATCAATGGTAAAATATATGTACCCCATATCCAACTACAAGGCATTACCAACATCATCGCAGGTATCATATCTGCTGTCGGAAACATTTTTACTTTAATCATGCGAAAACCTGTTGCCAACATAATCAAGCCTCCACAGGCTTTAAAATCATTAATCATCTCAGGTGTCGTCAAAGGATAAATAATCCTTGCTAATAAGAACAACAGAAAAAAAACGATGAATTGAGGTATTGCTATGGCAGATACAACTATCCCTAATATGCAAGCAAAAATCAAAGCCGTAAACAAATCCAGGATAGATTTTGCGATTAAAATACTGTGGTCACCGTTCATACCTGAAATCAATGAACCGTATATACCGGTCCCACTGGCACAGAATAAAACAATTACTGTAACCATCGTATCCATAAATTCGTCTTCCGGAATCTCATTGTTTCCGGTTTTTACAAATTTCCCGATAATTTTCTGCATTCCACCTGATACTTTATTTATCTTATCTCCGAGATGAATGCTTATACCAGCTATAGTCCCCAAAATGACTGAAAAGATAACGGCAGGCATATTCTCCATTAATACGATAGAACTGATTCCCATTCCCATGGCACAAACACCAAAAATCATATTAAGTTTTTCTTTGAAATTCTCAGAAAGTTTTCCTCCTGCTATTGCACCGAGAATTCCTCCTACAATAATAGAAAATGAATTAATTAATATCCCTATGGGCATTCTATTTCCGTTACTGAAAACTTATAAAAAGTCATAAACCTTTATGTTTCATTCCTGCTTCTCTGAGTATGCTTTTGATAGTACAAGT
>JBJELU010000178.1:0-1574 GCA_051879355.1 Oliverpabstia sp. | reverse complement strand
AATTTTAATTCAGGAGGGACAATTATGGAACTTAGAAAGACTGATCCGGAATTTGCAGAGCGTTTCTATCACTTTGCTTTTGACGAGGTTGTAAATGAAGAAAACCAGCAGCTTGATGCAGTTACACGCAATTTAGCGATTATTTCCACTTTGATTGGCTGTGGTGGTGTGGATGCCTATCGGGAGATGTTGCCTGCAGCAATGGATAACGGCGTGACTCCGGTCATGGTCAAAGAGACTGTCTATCAGGCGACGGATTATCTCGGCTACGGACGGGTACTTCCTTTTTTAAATGCAACCAATGATGTTTTTACACAGAAAGGAATTGAGCTGCCTCTGCCTGGGCAGGCCACCACAACGATGGATGACCGTCTGGAAAAGGGTGCAGAAGCACAGGCTGCAATTTTTGGGGAGCAGATGAAAGAGGCATGGAAAAAAGGACATATGAATCGCTGGCTGGCTGCAAATTGTTTTGGTGACTTTTATACACGCACCGGACTCGATCTTAAACAGCGTGAGATGATCACGTTCTGTTTTCTCATGGCACAGGGAGGCTGCGAACCACAGCTCATCGCCCATGCAAAAGGAAATATGAATCTGGGTAATGACAGAGAATTTCTTGTCAGGGTGGTATCTCAGTGTCTGCCGTACATTGGATATCCACGCAGTCTGAATGCAATCAGCTGTATTCAAAAGGCAGCAGAATCATAAATTTTGAGTCGTATGAATGGAACAGAAAGGAAATGCAGAATGGAATACACAACATTAGGAAATACCGATATCCAAATCTCCAGGCTCTGCGTAGGCTGTATGAGCTTTGGCAAGGCGGGGACAATGCACGATTGGACGCTGGATGAAACGGAAACAGAAAAGATTGTCAGACATGCCCTTTCACTGGGAATCAACTTTTTTGATACTGCCAATGGATATTCTGCCGGGACAAGTGAGGAATATCTGGGACGGGCGCTGAAAAAGAATATTTCCCGTGATCAGGTAGTAATTGCCTCTAAGGTTTATTTTAACCCTGGAAGACTGTCTGCTGCGGCAATTCATAGGGAAATTGATGGTACACTCAAGCGGTTGGGAACCGATTACCTCGACCTGTATATTATTCATCGATTTGATTATGACACACCTATCGAGGAAACGATGGAAGCCCTGAACGATTTGGTGAAGAATGGAAAGGTACGGGCGTTAGGTGCTTCTGCCATGTATGGTTATCAGTTTTATAATATGCAGCTTACCGCTCGCGACCACGGTTGGGCACAGTTTCAGGCTATGGAAAACCATTATAATCTGCTTTACCGCGAAGACGAGAGAGAGTTGATTCCCATTTGTAAGCAGATGGGCGTGTCTCTTATGCCATACAGTCCATTGGCAGCAGGACATTTGACCCGTCCGCAATGGAATACGGATACTTTGCGCAGCCAAACTGACCGGGTAGCTATGGGAAAATACGACAGTACGGAGGAACAGGATATGCAGATTGTCCTCCGGGTTCATGAGTTGGCAGAGCGTTATGGCGTGAAGATGCAGCAGATCGCACTGGCCTGGCACTGGGCAAAGGGAGTTGC
>JBJELU010000177.1:0-1574 GCA_051879355.1 Oliverpabstia sp. | reverse complement strand
CCAGTGGATATGGAGAGAATTATTAAAATTTCTGACCCAGTATATTCTTTCAATGAAGTCATGGATCATATCGACCTAGACAAATATTTTGCAGCGAAGGACTGCAAAACAGGTCGCCCAAGATATGACCGTGTGAAGTTGTTAAAGATCGTACTGTTCGCGTTCATGGAGTTTGGCTACTGCTCTGTGCGCATGATCCAAAAGCTGTGTGAAACAGACATCCGTTTTCTGTGGTTGCTGGATGAGGAGGAAGCGCCCAGCTTCATGACGATCCAAAATTTTATCCAGAATGAACTTAGATATAGCCTGGCAGAGATCTTTTCAGACATCAACAGCTATATCTTTGAACGCCAGTCGGTGGATCTGAACCACACCTATATTGACGGAACCAAGATCGAGGCCAATGCACAGAAATACACCTGGGTGTGGAAGAAGAGCAGCATCAAGAGCCGAAATAAAGTGTATAACGACCTGACGGCTCTGCTGACAGAGATCAACGACAGTGTACTCGTTGGATACCGGGTCAGGTTCGATGTCAGGCAGGAGTACTCCATCGAGTATGTGGAATACGTACTCCAAACCTTTCTGCATACGGTGGATTTGGAGCCGTCGCAGTTTGTCCATGGCAGCGGCAAGCGGAAGAGCAGGGAGCAAAAGCTGTACGAAAAAGTGGAAGAATGCCTGAAAAAACTGAAAAAGTACAGCACGCACATCCGAATCTGCGGAGAGAAGAGGAACAGTTATTCCAAGACAGACCATGACGCCACTTTTATGCGGGTGAAGAAGGACTATATGGGTAATGACCAGCTTCTGCCGGCCTATAATCTGCAGATGGCGGTCTGCGACGAGTACATTGCCCATTATGACGTGTTTCCCTACGCATCTGACATGGATTGTTTCCAGCCGTTAATGGAGGGTTTCCGCAAACGGTACGGTTTTTATCCGCGCTATCCGGTGGCAGACGCCGGATACGGTAGTTTTAACAATTACCTGTACTGCCAGGAACATGGCATGGAAAAGTACATGAAATTCACCATGTATGAGAAAGAGAGCAAGGACGAAAAGTACCGAAACAACCCGTATCGAGCCTGTAACTTTGATATCGACCATGAGGGGAATATGGTCTGCCCGAACGGGAAAAGATTTCACTTTCTCAAAACTGCGCCAGTCAAGGGAAACCAGTACGGACGGACAGAGGAGTATTACCAGTGCGAGAGCTGCGAGGGCTGTGCGCACCGGGAGAAATGCCATAAGAGCAGCACAGACCGCATTGTTCGGATCAATGAGGAGTTGACGCAGTTTCACCAGGAAGTACTGGGCAATCTGAACTGCATCCATGGGGCGCTTCTGCGGATGAACAGGAGCATCCAGGCGGAGGGCACCTATGGTATCATTAAGTGGAATCGAGGCTACAAACGGCTGCGTCGAAGGGGAATAGACGGCGTAATTTTGGAACTTGGCCTCATATCCTGCGGTTTTAACTTGCATAAGTACCATATGAAAAAACGAGCCACACAAAAAGCGGCGTAAAAATGGGGCGAAAAGAACCCGGGTTTTTCCACAAAATCCCGGGG
>JBJELU010000176.1:0-29223 GCA_051879355.1 Oliverpabstia sp. | reverse complement strand
TATATTTCCAAATATAAAGTAGTATTATGTAGAATACTGTCATTGTAATAGAGGAGACCTGAAGTCCAATCCCAAGCTGCTTCTTGATTTTCTCATTACTTCCTTTTATTGCCCGAATTACACGAGGAATCAGATGAAACGCATCTCCTCCACAAAGAGTTAATGTTAGCATTCCGTAAAGAATAAATAACACATTCCCTTTTGAAAAAGCAAAAAACAAAATTCCCGCAATCAAATCAAACGTTAAATAGCAAACGTCGAAGATTGCCTCCATCAAGTCTGGTACACGAGGTTTGTAAGTATCTTTTGTCATTGTGTTACAGTCTCCTTTTTCAATAATTTTGTATAGCAAATATTATATACCCATAAAAAGGCACGGAACATCTTGATTTTTTCCAATTTCTGATATGCCGAAAACAATGCGACTATTAAAAGCACAATCGTACCCATCACAAACAGATGTGCATGTACTTTTCCCAGTGTAGTTACTTCAGTATATCTGTTCCATTTGGTAATTTCCCGGTAGAGGACTCCGCAGATCATTGCTGCAAATGCATAAATCAGGGATAGATTCAAATAATGCCTACATTTCTCTTTCCTCTTCAGATGAACATCGTTCATAATCCATCAAAAGAAAAACCGCCAGATGACGGATTCCCTTATGTTAATATATTGATCTTTTGATGATTTCAATAAGCATATCGCATTTTTTTTCCCCTTGTACGAGTAACATCAGTATGTTATTAAGCACAAAGTCAATAAATCCCGATTGTTCAAAAGAGGATGAAAAGGCATCCGCTGAAACAGCGCTGTCTGCCTTCAAAACTTCAAGCATGCTTTCTTTCATATGCTTGAAATAGTTTCCCATAGTGCTTTTAGCTTTTTCGGAATTAGCTATAGTAATAGAATGTGCCGAGAAAAAACCAGGGTAAAGTTTTGCTCCCGCTTGAACACATCCCCAAAAATAGTCCACATATTCCGGGAAAGACTGTTCTGCCGAACACCTGCTATCTATATGAAAAATGTCCTTCCATATATCTTCCACTACTGCAAGCAACAACTCATCCTTATTATCGAAATAATTGTATAAAGTTCCAAGCGCAATTTGCGATTTATCAGCAACAGAACGCATACTTACTACAGTCAACCCTTTCGAAGCAACGATATCACGGCATACTTTTAAGATAGCTTCTTTTGATGTAATACCTGTATTCAACTCACCACCCGCTTTCATGAACATTGTTCATTATATCGTGTTCTCACCATAATGTCAAGTCATTAACCAAACTGATTTCGAAGAAGAAAAAATATTTCAGGAGGTAATTATGAATTATAAGGAGAACTTTCATTGGATTAATAAGGGAAAAGTACTGACACGTTCATTTTCAAACTAATGACGCAGAATGTTTTTTCAGCGACAAAGCAACTGGTCGTACAATTCAGACATTATCCGCAGCATAAATCCACAGCGGCAGAGGGAACCAACACTGAACAAACGACGGCATCTGTCTGCGTTTTTCACATATCGGAGCAAAGAAAAAACGCATGGCTTCCAAATGAGAAAGTTCTGTCATCGGCTTTGCTATACTTTCAGTAACTGTCACTTTCTGATTCCTGATCGTAATCGTAAGATTCTCTTCCCCGGCTCTGCCATGAATCCGCACGGTAAAAGTTCCATCCGGCATGACAGTATAACCTGCTTTCAGCTGCATAAATGCCTGAATAACCCTTTGATAACAGAATACAGAAAACATAACACTGCTTCCCACTCTCACTTGTTCTGCTACGGGTTCCAATGCTTCCTTATATGTAGTAAGATAATCCGGGAGCAAAACAGTTATTTCATTTTTCTCTGCTGCAATAGTGCGGATTATTTTCAAAAAATCCTCATCCCGCTCTGCCAGAATCTCTGTCACTTCATTTTCATTTATTACACAATATCCTGCAATGCGTTCCTCATCTAAAAAGATGTACGGATGTGCATACCAGGAACATAAAATCCTGTGTAAGTCTTTCCTTTTACGTTCAGGCACATAACTTTTTGACCGGATCAACTTATCAATCACATCCAGTGCCGCATCATCATCCGCTTCCACCATTTTCATCTGATATGGTGCCTTTACATCTCCAAAAACATGTCTGATATTCGTTTTATCCAATCCAAAATAATAGCAGACACCCGCCTTCTCAAAAGAAAAATAATTATACCTTTGGCGGATTCCGCTTAAAAATGAGTAATCAATCTGGTTCCTGATCATATCATCCACTACCATATGCATCAGCTTTTTCATGTAGCCCTTTGACCTCTCATAGGGATGTACTGCCACATTTCCGATTCCTGCCGTACGCAGCGTCATACCCCCTGCGGTGACTTCGCCTTCATAAACTCCCACTGCAGCCTTGATTCTGTCATGATCTGTAACAAGATAAGTTCCCGGCATGGGATTCCAATCACTCTGAAACAGTTTGGGCAATAATTTCTTAAAATCTTCCTCATCTCCGTTGAAACCAAATACATAGTTAATGAAATCAATATATTCATCAAACTGATTCTGACTGCCGCATCCATAATAAAGCTCTGTCATAAAAATCCTCCTGTTTCCCTCATTTTACATAATCTAACCATTTGAATATAATTCTATCAGAACATTTTTAACATATCAATACAACAAAAAAACTCAGCGTATTATTTATTTGACATTCCCAAAAATTAATGATAAAGTAGTCCAGTTGTAAAAAAGTAAGAGGAGATGTGATTATTGTGAAAAAAAGAAGAACACAAAAAACAACCAATTCAATCAAAACAACTACCACTAAAGCTGTCGAAACTGTAAAAGAAACAGTTGAAAAAGCAGCTGATAAGATTGCAGAAGAAATTCCAGTATTAGCAGAGGAAATCTGTACAAAAATTTCTGAAGTCAATGTTGAGATTTTTGAGACAAATGTATCCCTTGATGCTATAGAAAAGGCTGTCAAAAACGAGGTTTCAGATAAGAAACTGAAAGGTGATATCAAAATCTACATCAATGCAGAACAACGTACTGCATTCTATACGGTAAACGGTGAAGGTGCTAAAGATTATAAGATTGATCTGAGAACACTGTAAATAACAAAAGAGCTGTTGTACCATATGTCTGGTACACAGCTCTTTTTCAAATCTCATATCTGAATTTCTCCAGAGCAAACCGTGCTACGATTTTTTCGCCGGTATGCTTTCCCAGGCTGTTGGCCTTCAGAACGCAGATGGTCATTCTTCATGGCAAGATGCTGGGGTCAAAAGTAACGTCCCTAAGGATAATTCAGTACTTCTACCTTACAGCTATGTTTCTTTTTCTTTCTATCGTATGCCATACCTACCAAAAGAATCCTCTGCGGCTTCTTTCCTGTTTTGGTCACCTTTACCGTAAATCGCTCTGCGTAGTTTTTTGCTTTTATCTGTGCAATTGCATATTCCGGTGAATGATCTACTTTCAATTCAAGAATAATACCATCCTCTGCCAGCGGTGTCTCCGGATAAAAAATGAAATCTACAAAGTTGTAGGAAAGGATGGGTGACTCCGTATCGTGTGCCAGTTCTAAAATCTGTTCCATTGTCCCGGTATCTCCTGTAAGTGTGGCACGGAGCATTTTCTCAGATTCTTTCGCAAGCTGATATACATACCCAAGGGAGTTTTCTCTTTTCAGCATATCCGAAAAATGATCCATCAACTCTTTATTGGGTATGGAGACCATACCATTTTCATAACTTAAGAATCCATATACTACCATTGCAGAAAAAATTTCTTCCTTGGTTTTTAAACTTTGCGAGGTAGCCGCATATTCCTGTATCTTTGCAGGCACGCTCTCGCCTGATATCATCAGTGCAATCTCATCCCTGACAGAATCCACGTTGTTTCGTATATAATAGAAAATTTCATCATAAGGACCTGAACTGGTCCAGTAATTATCAAGGCTATTATTACTGAGGGCCAGGACCACAGAACGTGGATTATATAAGCGGACACCGGATAATGTAGCATATCCATCATACCAGCGCCGTAATTCTTCTCTTTCTACAAAAAGTTTCTCTTTCTGCTCTTTGCAATATCTTCTATAAAGCATATCTACTTCATCATCCGAAAAGCCAAAATACTCACTGAAAGCCCTGCTTTTTGCCATAGTATATTCCACGAACATATTCAATTCTGACCCACTGGAATATTTGGAAATCGGCAAGATTCCGGTCATGTATGCAAGCCGCACATACGGACGATCTTTCAAAAGGCTTCTCAAAAAAACAAGGTATGCTTTTTTATCAGATTCAGATACAAAATCCTGATGGAAGATAAAGTCCCACTCATCCAGCACAAATACAAACTGAATGTCCGGATGTTCCATGTACAACATCATAAAAGCATCCCAAAGGGCATCCTGAGCATCAAAATTCACATCCTGATACTCTCTCTGGAGATCATTCATTAAGTAGTCTTCTATTCTTTTGATATATTGGCTATAAAAACTGCAGTTTCTTGGCACATCATTAAAAGATATATGAACCACATCATACTTATTTCTATACGTTTCATATTCCTCTGCCTCTGCAATTGCAAGATTATCAAAAAGCACTTTTGTATCACAGGCTTTCGTAAAGAAAGAATCCACCATATTCGCCATGATTGTTTTCCCGAACCTTCTTGGTCTTGTCAGGCATATATGCTTATTTTCGCCTTTCACAAGCGGAAACAATTCTTTCAACATTTCAGACTTATCAACAAAATAAGTCTGTCAAAGAGTCTCCAAAATGATTACTGTTCACACGGCACCAGATCATCAAACCCATTTATTTGCAAACCGGGCTCTCTTTGAATTTCTTGCTTTGTCGATATCTTCCTGACGAATCCATTCTTCCGTAAATCCACACTTTCCACATACATATCGATCAACCGGAATATAAGTAAAAACCGTCAGACCATTTTCAATATTATTCCCCGTCCCGTATCTGCCGGCATGTCCATCAATAATAAAAACATCACTGCTGCCGCACTTTGGACATTTACAACTTTTTTTCATATACTACCCTCCTCAAATTAGAAAATTTATTAAAGTTCCTCTCCAGCCAGAATTTCCCGCTGCTTCTTTTTACTGAATCCTCCAAGAACAAGTTGATACGATTTATCCAGTAAATCCTTTAATAGATCATCAGGAACTTCACCATCCGGTTTTATTGAATTCCAATGTACTTTATTCATATAGTATCCAGGTATGATATCCTCATACTGCTGCCGCAGGAAATCACCCTCTGATGGTTCAAGCTTCAGTGTAATATAATATGGCTCGTCATCATCATCCAAACAGACGGCAGCAAACATCTTTCCACCTATTTGATAACGAATCCAATTCCAATCCTTCTGGAGATCCTTTGTCACACCTGGCTTACAAAGTAAATATTCATCAATCCATGTATATCTCATCAGTCAATTCTCCCTTTACATTCTTGCTCAATTTTTACATTCTATACTTTGTCAGAATTTCACTACTTCTGCCTCCGTCTGAAAACTGCTAAAGATTGCTTCTGCATTTTGAAAGTAGAATACTGCTGTGTTTCCATCATCCGCAGAATACATGGCTTGAAGAGAAGGGTAATCTTCCAGCATAGACTGGCGTGCTTCCCTTCTGTCATCTTCGATCAATTCGCCTGAAACACGAAGCCACTGATTATTAGTGAATGCACAGATTTCTGCTTTTGGATTTGCCTTGAGCTGTTTATATACGGCTTTTACTTTTCCAGTCTGAATATACAGCCCATTTTCTCAACCTCCATTTTAGTTATGTACAAAACTCTATAACCCTATATTTCTTTTCGACAGGTAGTCACCCATCCACTGAACCACCCCGGAGAAATCAATCTCAAGTTCCCCTTGATAAATTCCTACAGGAACAGGCTGCTCCAACCCACAGATGATCGGGCAGACTTCTCTTTCAAAATTGTAAACCAGAAGTTTTTTCTGACTGGGGTCTAAGAGCCAATACTCCCGTACCCCTGCTTTCTCATATTTATAAAGCTTTTTAATGCAATCTTTTCGCCCTGTAGAAGGCGAAATCACCTCGAGCACAAAATCCGGAGCTCCATAAATCCCCCATTTTTTCAGTTTCTCCTTTTGACAAAGAGCGACCACATCCGGCTGCACCATGGTTTTCTCATCACAGTCCAATTGGACGTCAATGGGTGAAATAAACGGTATGCAGTCTCCGCCCTTCCCCTGAATAAAGTTTGCAATCTGTCGATATACCTCCCCTGCAATCAGCTGATGAGCGGGTGTAGGCGCAGCCATATCATAAAAATATCCATCGATCAGTTCTACTCTCCGTTCCTCCGGCAGATTCCGATAATCTTCAACGGTATAGATTCCCTGTTTTTCAATTTGATAGGAAGCTTCTTCCCTGAGCACAGGCTTCACCTGAAACAGATTCTCTAATGCCAGCAGCGTATCATAGCGGGGGCTTACAGTCTCTCCGCAAAAAATTTTCTGAACTGTTCCCAGAGGCACACCGGTCAATTCTGAGATCTGTGCATAGGTATAACCTCTTTCCCGCTTTTTCTTTTTCATTTCCTCAATGGTCATAGTAAAACCCCCCTATATCCTGAGATGTTAATCTACTCTCAGTATATCCAGGAAGTTCCCATTTGTCAATCGAGTATTTTCCATATTTTCACCTTATTTTTACCGTTTTTCACACTAAAACGGGACAGGAGTCTGTCCCGTCTTCAAGATTTGGACTGCAAATAATTCTTTAGAACATGAAAGAGTGGTAGGCGGAGCTGTAACGAAAAAGGCATCCAGCCCAGCTGGACGCCTTTTCGATTCGATTAAGTGAACTTCCACTTTCTATAACATGCCATGTATCATCTTCATCCACTTTGTATTTTATAGGACAAGAATCTCTTTTACTTTCTTGCACTTCTGCCAACTCCTCTTTGCTGATAAAAAAATTGTTTTGCTTCATACATGCGTTTTTCCGCAGTGTCTATCAACAAAGATATATCCGTTTCTGAGGTATTTCCTACAGAATATCCAATGGACACATGATAAGATTCCTCCTCAACAAGAATCTGTATATGGTCAATTTTCGCCTGTATCACTTCTTCTTTTTCGTCCGTGACTAAAACAACAAATTCGTCTCCACCAATTCGAAAAGAATTTCTTTCTCCGAACTCTTTCTGTAATGTTTTTCCAACAAACTGAAGCATTTTATCTCCGGCTGCGTGTCCCCTCCTGTTGTTCATCTCATGGAGTCCATTGACATCTACATAAATACAAGATAACACCTGATTATACATGGAAGAATATGTTTCCAACTTCTGTTCATAGGAATTACGATTACAAAGACCCGTAAGCAAATCTGTTTCACTTAATATAGACACTTTCCGTGCATACAAAAATCTCTGGCACTTTAGGCTCATCATGTATGTACACACAACAGCACTGATTGTACCAAACACAGTGACATCAATAATATCCGCTACAAGCACATAATCTTCCTTAACAAATATCGCTGTTATAATAAAAGAAATAATAGCAATAAATATACAGATGACCATTCTGATCGGTCTGTCAGTAAAGAGCAGTGGAACTGTAAGCAGTAATGCAACAAACGTGACCGTCTGTTCATCAGGTCTTGTAACGGTACCTAAAACGATACCAAATGAAAACAGGAGAATCACAAAAGCATAAATATCCAAAAGTAAAACCGCATAATTTCCATGCTTGTTTAAGTATGCTACAGCAAACATGGCAGCCGTTACTATCATAACGAACAAATAAACCCAACGGTTAGCTTCCACATCTTCAGAAACAAAAGATACAAAAAACATAATAAACAGAAAGACAACCGTTATTGCAGAAAAAGTCAAAAGACTTTTTCTGTTCTCTTCTTGTACATCATTTTGAATTAGCTTGTACTCTTCCTGTGACATTCCTGCATAAAATAATTCTCTCGTAATGTAATCTATAAACCTGTTCATTCAGATATTTTTCCTTTCATGTGTTTATCCATCTTATTAACTTACCTGTCCAGATTACTTGCAATGTTCAGGACAAAGATAATATTATCATGCCGGGAACATCTTCTTATGTTCTATCTTTTGCTCATACATCACAGCATCTGCCTGTTTCAGCAGCTCCATAATGTCAATCTCCTCATAATTCTCTGGCACTTCAATAATTCCGCAGCTAAAACTATTCGGATATTCCTTCGAACAATGACAGCTAAACAGTCTCTGCATCTGTTGTACCTTCTTCTCCGCTGTCTCCTGCATACATCCTCTTAGTATGATACAGAATTCATCTCCTCCAATACGGGCAAAAACATCTCCTGCACGGATGTTGCTCTTTACAATTTCGACAAAATGGCGAATATAACAATCGCCCTCCGCATGTCCATACTTGTCGTTGATATATTTCAAATTATCCAAATCACAATAACAGAGTACGAACTTTTCGTTTGACATGAGTATTTCATTCATTTTCATAAAAAAGTAATGTCTGTTTCCAATCTGGGTCAATTGATCCTGATTTGCCTTTACTTGCAGCTCACTGTTACTAAGATTTAGTTTATATGCATATTCTCTTTCCCTCTCTGCTTCTTCTAAAGCCGCGGATAATTTTTTACCATTTATCAACAGGCGGTAAATCATCAGACCAAGAATCAAGATAACAAGTCCAAGCAGCCCAATGATTCAAATTATTGATATTTCCTGTAATAGTTTATTATATGTCTCCATGAGTTTTTACCTCTCTTTATCTATCTTATTTTCTGCAACTTCAAGGCAGCAACCTCTTGAATATTTCTCTTTGCCTCGTCCGGGTGCATCGGCTCCGCTTCCACAGAAGCGTTCAGAATATCATACAGATTGATCCAGTTTTGTTTTACAAAGGCTTCAGTGTGATGTAATGTTCCGGCTGGGCAAGGACAACGCTGCCTTCTTTGACCTGGTTCATCCACATGTTCTTTACACTCTCTTCGCCTTCTGTGAACACACGACTTTCATCTGCAAGGAAAGGAGCAAAATGTGCATAAGTCGCCAGACAGGTCACAGAGAAGGTCTCATCGTCCTTTATCTCCTTTCCATCCTTCAGCACCTTTGTCAGGATGTAAACCCCCTCTTTCTCTTCAACTTCGATGGTGACGCCGCTGACCACAGGAAGAGAACTGCGGTTGAAAGGCTTGAACCCTCCTTCAATGCCTTCCACATAAGCCTTGATCGTCTCCTTCAGTTCCGCACCGGTCATATCCCGGTGGAAAGACATCAGGCCATTGGGCATAATCATGTTGCCTGCCATCTTTTCAGAGTAATCCGCCTGAAGCACAGAGCCTGTGAAACTATTGCCCGTTGCGATGAGCACATCGCTGCCATATACCCCACGAAGAGAGTTAGCCATAACAGAGTAGGATTCGTTGCCACCCTTGCTGTGAAAAATGTTGGAGTATGCTTTCCCGGAAGTCAAAATAACCTCCGAAGAATCATCCTTGGTCTCACGAAGCCCGGCATCAAAGGCTTCATAGGCCTGCTGTGCGTTGTATTCGCCTGCAATCATCTTCGAAACCACGTCCTTAGACACGGCAAAAAAGTCATTTGATGCAATACGGATATACATATGATTCTGCTCAATAAGGGGTCTAATGTTTGATAGATGATCGGTAAGGTGAATGCCCACATCCTGACTATAGCTCAGAACATCCTGACCATTGGCAAGCACTGTCTGACCTTCCTCGGAAATCATCACATCCAGAACCTTCATCGCTTTCTCACGACGAGCTTCGTCTTTCTCCAGATTGCGGTTCAACGCCACCTGTAAATAAGGAGTGGTCATCAGCCACTGCTCGCCATTCTGACCAAAGTATGGCAAGATCACAGTATCAATCCCCTGGTTCCTAAACTCTAATACTCTTGCTGAGCTGCCGGTAATCATGGCTGCCTCACCATTTGCAAACATATTAACCGGGACATCATAGCCAAACTCCAGAACGTCCGGCGTAAGATTTACATCCTTGATAAACTGTTCCATCTGCTCAAAGACAACCGGCCAGACTATATCATCCAATCCGACACGATCCGTACTTGCAGGATCTGAATAAGCCGTCCGCCACTTACTTCCTTCTACGGAAGTAAGCTCCGGAATGGACAGTCCCTGCAGAGCTTCCATGCAGGTATAGTCATAGGTATAATCACCAACATGCCCCCTGATTCCTACCTCCTCAAAGGCCTGACATGCGGATACAAAGCTTTCGTAATCCGTAGGCAGGGGAATATTGTACTCATCAAACAGCGCCTTATTGGTAATAAATCCATGCACATCGGCACACAGCGGCAGCCAGTTGATGCTGCCGTCCTCATTCGTAAAGCTGGCGAGATAGGAATCATAAATGGCACCGGCTTCAGAGGTAGTGGACAGATCCATCAGGCCGTCCTTCAGCGGTGCAGCATCATGCAGCGAAAAACGACAGCAGGTAATGATATCCGGCAATTCTCCATTCTCATTCATAAATTTGTAGAAATCAAGATCATTGTTGCCCACCACAAACTGGATATTTACATCCGGAAGCTGGGACTGGATGTAGGGTGCGTATTTTTCATACATTGCAGTGGTCCACAAATACACAGTGATTGTGTCCGCATCTTCTTTTGCAGTATTGTTTGCACCACACCCCGCAAACAGCGTCATAATCATGATGAGAACCAGCAATAAACAATTTTTTTTCTTTTTCATTATGTTCGCTCCGTGTCTTTCATTATCATATTTCCCGGCTATTGCAGCAAAACCGATTATTTCGTATACTGTTTTTTAATTCAGATTCCGTGCAATGGCTTTGATTACCTCATCCATCACAATCGGCTTTGACAAATGCCCGTTCATTCCGGAATCCAAAGACGCCTGCACATCCTCGGCAAAGGCATTTGCCGTCATTGCAATAATAGGGATGGTATCGGCATCCGAACGATTTTGCAAACTACGGATGGCCTTCGTAGCTTCATATCCGTTCATCTTCGGCATCATGACATCCATAAGAATTAAATCAAATGTACCTTGCGGATTTTCAGCAAAGAATCTTACTGCTTCTTCACCATCGGCAGCCCTGGTAATTTTCATTCCCAGTTCTTCCAACTGTACGATTGCTATCTCAGCGTTTAGCTCATTGTCTTCAGCCAGGAGAACTTTCAAACCGGTCAAGTCTACTTTACCAACAGCATAATCTGTTTTCTTTACTTCACAGGCATCCGTGATCTCCATAGGCAATTCAACGGTAAAGGTTGAACCAACACCCTTCTTGCTCTCCACAGAAATTGTTCCTCCCATCATGTCAACATACCTCTTTGTGATGGCCAAACCCAAACCGGTACCCTGATACTGCGTCCTGGCACCGTGGTCTTCCTGCGAAAACTCGTCAAAAATATGGCCGACAAATTCTTCAGCCATACCAATACCGGTATCGGCAATCCGATATCTCACATTGATGTGGCGATCATCTTTTCCGGGATGATAGCTGACCCCATAGGTGATGGTACCCCCATCGTTAGTAAACTTCACCGCATTTCCAAGAATGTTTACAAGCACCTCTCTCACACGCACTGCATCGGTCAACACATAGCGCATTTTCGGTTCTTCCAGTTCGGTTTGGAAGGTGATATTACGATTGGACAGGTAACCTTGCATTATGGTAAGCACCGAATTCGTAACTTCAGCAATATCAACAGGCGTCGGAGTGTATTTGATCTTGCCGCTTTCAATACGGCTGATGTCCAGCACATCATTAATAAGAGCAAGTAAATGCTCAGAACTATCACTGATTTTATCCAGGCAGCTCTTAATTTCCGGAGGCGGACTGTGTTTCATAGCAATATTGGTAAAACCAATAATAGCATTCATAGGCGTCCGAATGTCATGGGACATATTATTCAGGAAAGTACTTTTTGCTTTATTGGCAGCCTCTGCCACCATAAACGCTTCTTCCGCCTCCCGACGAGATACTTCCAGCTTTTCGTTGTTTTCCTGCTCCTGCCGATACAACTGCTCCTGCTGCTGCATCCGCATAAAAATGACAAGAAGAATGACAAAGATCACTACAAGAGCAACACCGGCAAAAAGAAGCGTTTTTACAACGGAATTCACCAGAATCTGCGTATTAGTTGCAACATATTGAGCAGGTATAGCAAGCAATAGAACCCAATCGGTATCTTCCATCCGATGAAGGCACAGATAATATTCTGTTCCATTTAAGGAGGCGTTGGCGATGGAGTTGCCGGTTTCTTCGAGAACCTGCATACAGGACGCATAGCTGTTTCCATGGGTGTATGTCATGTCTTCCAGGATACTGTAAATATTTCTGCCCACAAAAACCTGATTCTCTGAGTCTGTGGAGTACAGCTTCGTTCCTCTGCCATTCATAACATACACGATACTCTGCCCGGAAAAAGCGTCCGTATGATAGCGGTCAATGATAATGGAAAAATCCTTAATATATCCACAATACAGAATTGTGTTATTCTCCATTGAAATCGGTTCCTCCAGCTTATAAAGAAACAGGATATCCGTAGCATCCGTGCCAAAGATATTGGTAACGCTGCTGATTCGTTCTTCGCAGTCCACCAGTTCCTCGATGTTGTAAATGACTCCCTTTTTGCCGGAAGCGGAGTAGTATCTGCCGCTTCCATCGATTGCAATGGGTGTGAGTTCGTTTGCGCCTGTCTGATAGATGTTCTGAAGTCTTTGCAGATAAGCTGTCAATTGTTCAACCGTCTCAGGATGTTCGCGGTTTACTCCATCCCTGATAAACTGCGCTGTACCCCACTCATTACTCATGAGCAAATCCATACTGGAATACAGCTCATTCGTAACCTCACCCATCTGGTTTAATCTTTCCTGGTAAATCAGTTCATCCAGATAGGTGTTGTAGGAACGGAATACAAGCAGGGCTCCAATTCCTACCGCGATCATTAGCAGAATCGGAAGCAATATTTTGTTTTTCTTTATACCCTTCTTCATAAGCTCGATTCTACTCCTTTGAATTTCAATACAATATTATCTCTTCCAGACAATGTCAGCAGGCTTTGAAATATCTACACGATCAAGATATTCTTCCATTGCTGCCAGACCCAAAATTTCACTGTCTTTCATGGTGCTTTCCGCAGCGACTTCCTCGGTGATTCCTGCAAAATACACAGTGTATTCCGTATTATCATCTAATTCAAAGCCGTCCGGTGCAACCAGAACATAAGGATAAGTATTTCCGTCACCATTGTAGTCAAAACCGGTTTGAACCAGTTCTTTAATCCGGGCACCGGTGAAGGAATAGGTCTCAATCGTACCATACCAACCGGTGGGCAGCCAGCAGACAATATCCATCTCCGTCATATCAAGCGGCATCATGGCTCCGCCGATTCCATCGGCGTTTTCATTCCTTGCACTGACGCCTTCCTTCCATTCATTCAGAGATATCAGGGCGAGGTCTGCACCTGCTGCTTCGCAGAACACCATGCCGGTGAGCTTTGCGAGGTCTTCCACCTCAAGCATTTCTTCCACGGTGGCGTATACATGGACGCCGGAGGAAAGGTTCTCTGCCTGGCGTTTGTCAACAGTCGTCAGTACATCCATGGCAGTGCATTCCCCGCGCAGATAGGCGAAAAATGCGTTGCCGATATCCACCATGATATTTTCCCAGCCCGCGTAAATCAGCGGTGCCACATGACCCTCGGCAATGAATTCCTTGTAGTCATAGTAAGGGCTGGTTTCGGGCATTTCCCAATCCTTTAGTGAGCAGATTTTTGCAGAGGGCGTCTCATAGCGCTCCATGATGTACGTCATGCCCTCTTCGGTGGAGAGCAGCTCCATAACCTTGAGTGCGTCCTCCAGCTTCTGCTCGTTGCCGGGTTCTTCCAGCTTTTTGTTCAGACCGTATGAGCGCACCGTGTTAGAGATGAACATGTTCTGGGTGCCGTCCTCGGAGAGGTAGGGCAGGGGCTTGATGACGTCTCCCGTGCCGTCGTCCTTTGTGTTCCATGCGTAAAGATTACCCACGAAGAAGGCTGTATTGCCCTCCAGAAAATGCTTGTTGGGAGACTCGTCATCGGAGGTGTATTCCAGCATGCCGATGTCCACCCACCGCTGGATGTAATCAAAGGTGCTGGAAAGTCCTTCCACGGCGGTGGTGTTACCCGCAAGGAAATCGCGCTGCCACTTGATGCCCTCAATGGAGCGCAGAAAATGAGTGTCGGCGATGTTACACAGGTACTGGAAGCCAAAGCCCGGAAGGTGAGTCGCACAGTCGGCAAGGTCGTAACCCGCTTCCTTGATAACAGGTGCAAACGCCTCCAATTCCTCAAAAGATGTAGGAACTTCCCAGCCCTCTCTTTCAAACAGGGAAGCGTTGTACGCAAGACCGATGACATCGTAGTCTGTAGGAAGCAGATATATCTTGCCATCCAGCTCATACTGGGCAATCCGCGCTTCGTTGTAGCAGCTGGTGAAGTCATACTTGGACAGGTCAATCAGGTGCTCTGCATACTTATCATAGCAGGTGAACATTTGTGTGGTAGTGTAAATATCAGGCATGTGACCGGTATAGAGCTGATCATACATGTACTGGGTAGTGTTCGCTCCGCGATAGGGAACGACCTCAATGTTGATCTCCGGATACACAGACTTCACATACTCAATGAATCCTGTATAATCCTTATTGGCGGACATAATGGTAATGGGTTCGTGTTCTCCATTTGTGCTTTCTGTTACCTCTTTTTCATTCCCGGTTCTTGTGCAAGCCGCCAGGCCTAACACCATAACCGCTGCTAAAGCCAGGCTGACTAACCTCTTTACTCTCATTTTCTTTCTCCTTTTATCGTAATCGTATTTATATGACATTCTAGTGTACTGACACGTTAATTAACCGCATGTTTCGCTGCGAAATGAGGCGGGAGTCATCTCCCATCTGATATACACTCACAGCAACTTTGCTAAGCAGGATAGTAAACGTGATGTATTCACAGGTTTCACAAGGAAACCGTCCATACCTACAGCAACTGCTCTGTCACGGTTTTCAGGAACTGCATTTGCTGTAAAAGCAACAATCGGAGTGTTAGCCCGAATTCGATTAGGAAGCTTCCGAATTCTCAATGTTGCCTCGTAACCATCCATCTCCGGCATTTCAATATCCATCAATATGAAATGATAATAACCTGGAGCATGCTCAGTCACAGCCGAAAGTGCTTTATTTCCGTTATTGGCTTTCTCAACGAATAGTCCATGATCCAAAAGCACTTCTTCAAGAATGTCACGATTCAATTCATTATCATCAACAAGAAGAATCCTTTTTCCCTGCAATGCATTGATTTGGTCAACATCGACCTCCACAGGCTCATCATTGATTGATTCGCCAAGTGCAAAAGATATTGTTTTTTCCATGTTACCATGAACAATGCTGAGTTTATCCAAATATAAATCCATCTGTGAACCATGACTCCGACAAAGTTCTGCATATCCAACCGCACTATTCAGTTCTGTTCGTATATCTCTTAATGCTTTTTTTCGGAACTCATCAACTTTGCTGGCAGCTTCCAGTTCCTTTTCCAAAATAGCCATTCTATCAATGAGCTGTTCATGATTTGTTTGGGAATTTAAGATATCCCCATCCGGGTAATGAAATTCGAGTTCAAACGAAACCCCCAGGATATCAAGGCATTTCTGAAGTTCTTCAAAGGTCATACTTTCTTTGGAAAGCTTTCTATACAAAGAAGATGGGTGCAACCCCATTCGCTTTGCCAGATCTGCTTTTGCAATCCCTAAATGAGAGCAAATATTGTTAATTATTTCCGCTGTCTTCATATCATAAATCCTATCTAAATAATTATGGTTTATAACATTTTTGTCACCATAACATATATGTTATGAAAAATCAAGAACAAAAATGAACAAATTAGACAAAACAAACCATTTGCAGATCATATGGTTCATCTTCTGCAATTTCTTTTATTGGACAATCTGTCAGTTCAGCTCCCATAGCTTTGTAAATTAGATAAGTTTCCTTTTTCTTATATAGCCCCTCCATGATTAGTTTATCTTGACAAAGGAAGCGATCGTTAGCTATAATATAGAGAACAGTCGTTCGCGTTTTAGGTAAAATATTATGAAATCAGAATGGGTTTGTCTCTTGACTCGTCCCTTAGGGAAGGCTATAGCATAGTCATATAACAAAAGTAGATCAGTCCCGTATCAGCCAGCCTTATGCGGGAACCGCATCTTACTTTTCTTTTAACAATCCCAATGGTATGTGTCCTGTCTAGCGGCGAGCTTCCGCGTGTAAAGCTGGCAAAAGATTGGGACAAGAAGGGAAATACCGTCATTGTGATCGAACAGGTGCATAACATCACGGCAGAATATCTGAGAAAATCGTTATAATCTTTGTGTAATCAATAATCTAAGAAAGGAACAAGAAAATGGGTTTAATAAAAAATGATATACCAATTTTAGAATATGACACCAATGACAAAGCAATTATTATGCCAGGACACAGCACGGATTTTCATTTCCCTGAGAGAGCGGTAATGCTGTTTATGGATAGTGAAATAGAGGATTATGCCGTGGCAAATGAATGTGAGATTATCGGCCAATTTATCACAATTACAAAATTATTTTCTGTTTATAAAACAGTACATAATGGTGTAGAACTGGCAATTTGCCAGGCCCCCTTAGGAGGATCAGCTGCAGCACAGATTATGGAACAGTTGATTGCAGGAGGCGTTAAAAAGGTTGTTGCCGCAGGCTGCTGCGGTGCATTAGTTGCGGATAATGAAGGAGATTTTTACATTCCCACCTCGGCACTGCGGCAAGAAGGTACCTCTTATCATTATCTGCCACCTTCACGGGAGGTCAAAATTAATCAATCAGCTATCAATGCGATTGAGAATATCTTATGCAAACACAAATACAATTATCAAAAATGTAAAACGTGGACGACAGACGGGTTCTATCGTGAAACAAAAGAAATGGTGGAATATCGTAAAGCGGAAGGTTATTCCGTTGTAGAAATGGAATGTGCTTCTCTCGCTGCCTGCGCAGAATTTCGCAATATAGTTTTCGGCCAGCTGCTGTTTACAGCGGATTCTCTGGCTAATATTGAATCATACGATACTAGAAATTGGGGAAATGATACGTTTGTATTAGCTATGAAATTGGCGATGGACGCTGCAGCGGAGATTTGATAATGAAAACAGAAATTGCCACTTTTTTTGACAAAAACTATTCAGAATTGTTTGCTTTCGTTGGTAGAAAGATTGTCTCGTTCATGCTACCATGATGTTAAAAACAATAGCAAAGGTGGTATGAATATGAGAAAAACCTACATGGTTCATGCTGCTTTTATTTGTAATCTCCGGTATGAGTGGAAGGTTTTACCTTAATGGGCATACAGAAAAGGAATTTCTGAAAAGCAGGACGAGGAAGCTGCTGGTCCCATCTACCATAGGCCTGTTTGTTTTCTGGTGGATTCTGGGCTATTACAACATGATGATTGCAGGTGCATTTGAACATATGTCCGCAGTACCCAAACCACTCCTGTATGTCATAATGGCGGTCAGTGGAATCGGTGCTCTATGGTATATCCAACTGCTCTGGGTAGTTTCTCTGTTCCTGCTTCTCTTACGCAAAATCGAGAAAGACAGGCTCTATGGGTTATGTGAAAAGGCGAATCTTCCTGTTTTGCTTTGCATGACGCCGGTAATCTGGGGTGCCGCCCAGGTTTTAAACACGCCTGTGATTGTGGTGTATCGTTTTGGTATCTACGGTGTGGGATTTTTACTGGGGTATTTTATCTTCTCGCATGATGCAGTGATGGAAAGGCTGGAAAAATGGTGGTTAATCCTTACTTTGGCGGCGTTAGGGCTTAGCATTGGATTTGTGTTTACCTTTTTGGGGGGGAACCTTATGCGGAGCATCAGGTGCTGGACACTTTCCTGTGCAATGTATATGCCTGGATTACCACTCTGGCGGTCCTCTCAGTGATGAAAAAGTGGGGTGATTTTGAAAATACGTTCTCCCGTTTTATGAGCCGGAAAGCATGTGGACTTTATTTGTTCCACTACCTGCCCCTCGCTGCCTGCGCATGGTATTTGCATCTTTACACCGAATTGCCTCCCGTGTCTATGTACCTGTTGGTGGGAGCAGCTGCTTTTGTCGGAGCACTTTTACTTTATGAAATTATTAGCCGCATCCCGGTTTTGAGATGGTGCGTCTGTGGAATTGGAGGTAGAAAATAATGTTTGCGGATAATCTGATGGAGTTGAGAAAATATCATAATCTGTCTCAGGAGGAACTGGCCGAGAAAATCGGTGTTTCAAGACAGACCATCTCTAAATATGAGACAGGTGAATCCTTGCCGGATATTGAAAAATGCAAGGCATTGGCAGATGTGTTCGGCATTACGGTGGATGATCTGATCAGTTATGAAAAATCGACTGGAATGGGACTTATGATACCGCCCAAAGGTAAACACATCTTTGGAATGGTTAAGGTGGGTGAAAAAGGACAAATCGTAATCCCGGCCAAGGCAAGAAAAATCTTTCATATTACTCCGGGAGATAACCTTGTCGTTTTAGGTGATGAAGGGCAGGGGATTGCTTTGATAAAAGAGGAAAACCTGCTGGGATTGCTCCATGTGGCCGAGAATAAAAATGACGGTTGATAAATAGATATTTGGGAGAATAGGGAAGCGCAACATGCTGTTAATTAACGTGGATTATACATAGGAAGGTGAAGAAGATGAAAAAAGTTATTATGAGTTTACTTGTTATTTTTTTGGTTGGGTCGCTTTGTGCATGTGATATAAGAAGGGATGGAAAGAACTTAAACAATTCAGAGAAAGAAGAAACCGAAACACAGGTATCAGATGAATTGGAGAAAGAACTGCCAACAGAAGTTGAAGAACCAGAAAATGAGCCAGTGGCTGACGAAGCAGAAGAAGTTACTTCCGAAGAAAATTATCCGGGAGCAGATGTAGTAGAACTTGTAAATCTTCGTGGTGATGAGACGACAGTATATAAATTGGCAGATGGCACCTATATGGATCGTATTGAGCGCCATTTTACCTATAATGGAACGGATACTTGGACTGATGAGGACGGAGTAGAGTGGAATGAAGTTGTAAAATAACTGGTGATATGCCTTGGCAGGGTCTATGCAAGAAAAAAGCAAGTTTATTAAGGAAAAATGGAACTTGTACAATGAAAAATCTGTATAGACCCCACATAGACATTTCGCCGGATTACAAATTGACAAAATACCCCAAGTTAAGAAAGAACCGAAAAACATTTCCCATGCCCCCGAGAATTAAAACGGGACAGAGGTCTGATTCCTGTCCCGTTTTCAACAACTGTCTCTTTTACTTTCTTGCGCATCTGTCAACTCCTCTTTGCTGATAAAACAATTGCTTTGCTTCATACATTCGTTTTTCTGCAGTGCTTATCAACAAAGATACATCCGTTTCTGATGTATTTCCTACAGAATATCCAATGGAGATATGATAAGATTCCTTCTCAACAAGAATCTGTACGCGGTCAATTTTTGCCTGTATCACTTCTTCTTTTTCGTCAGTGACTAAAACGCAAGATAACATCTGATTGCACATGGAAGAATATGCTTCCAGCTTCTGCTCATAAGAATTCCGATTACAAAAACCCGTGAGCAAGTCTGTTTCACTTAATATCGACACTTTCCGTGCATACAAAAATCTCTGACATTTTAAACTCATCATGTATGTACACACAACGGCACTGATCATACCAAACACAGTCACATCAATAATATCTACTACAAGCACATAATCTACCTTAACGAATGTCGCTGTTATTATAAATGAAATGATGCCAAATGAAAATCCACTTACCTGTCCAGATTCCTTGCAATGTTTTTTACAACCTCATCCATCACAATAGGCTTGGATAAATGTCCGTTCATTCCAGCATCAAGAGAAGCCTGGACATCTTCGGCAAATGCATTCGCAGTCATAGCAATAATCGGAATGGAAAGGCCATCCGGCCGATGAGTGAGATTGCGGATTTCTCTTGTAGCTTCATAGCCATTCATCTTTGGCATCATAATATCCATAAGAATCACATCGAACGTACCTGCCGGGCTGTCTGCAAAGGCCTGCACTGCTTCTTCACCATCAGCAGCCCTGGTAATTTGCATTCCCAGTTCTTCCATCTGAACAATTGCGATTTCTGCATTCAGGTCATTATCTTCAGCTAAAAGAATCTTCAGTCCTGTCAAATCTATATTGCCAACAGAATAATTCTTTGTCTCGACCTCACAGACATCCGTAATCTCCATAGGCAAATCAACAGTAAAGGTTGAACCAACACCCTTCTTGCTCTCCACAGAAATCGTTCCGCCCATCAGGTCAACATACCGCTTTGTGATGGCCATGCCCAGACCGGTGCCTTTATACTGCGTCCTGGCTCCATGTTCTTCCTGTGAAAACTCGTCAAAAATATGGTCAACAAAGTCTTCAGACATACCAATACCGGTATCGGCTATCCGATATTGTACATTGATATGGTGTTCATCTTTTCCAGGATAGTAGCTGACCGTATAGGTGACGGTACCTCCATCATTCGTAAACTTCACTGCATTTCCAAGAATGTTTACCAGTACCTCCCGAACACGCACTGCATCAGTCAATACATAGCGCATTTGTGGTTCTTCAAGTTCGGTTTTGAAGGTGATATTACGATTGGATAGATAACCATACATTATGGTAAGCACCGAATTCGAAACTTCAACAATATCAACAGGTGTTGGTGCGTATTTAATTTTTCCGCTTTCTATACGGCTGATATCAAGTACATCATTGATAAGAGCAAGCAAATGCTCAGAACTGTCACTGATTTTATCCAGGCAATTTTTGATTTCAGGAGATGGATGTTGTTTCAAGGCAATATTGGTAAAGCCGATAATAGCGTTCATGGGTGTCCGAATGTCGTGGGACATATTGTTGAGGAAAGTACTTTTTGCGGCATTGGCTGTTTCTGCCACCGTACGCAGACGATTCAGTTCTTTGTTTGTTTCCTGCTCCAGCTTTACCATCTGACTGCTGCGCTGAACTTTAATAAAACTGAAAAATGCCAGCAGCATCATCAAAGCCATAGCTGAAATAAAGATCGTCTCCGTCCGAATGGTAGAATCCATCATATTCATAGTGCTGACCGCCACAGAGTCTGCCGGAATCAGCAGCATCAGTATCATATTATAATCATCCAGAGATGTCAGGCAATAGAAATATTCCGTCTGGTCCAGACGAATATCCGCAGTAGCAAATCCATCCCTCTCCAGTTGCGCTTTGACTGTTTCAAAGTTCTGCTTCTGAACATACTCCACTTCTCCCAGTGCCTTAAAAACATTCCGTGCACCAATGACATCGTCATCATCTGCATCAAAATAGGCCAGTGTTCCGTTGTTTCTGATGATATAGGTTGCTGCACTGCCGCCGTAGGTCATGGTGGTATAATACTGTTTTACCGTTTTAATATCCTTCAAAAGCACCACATGAGTAAAGCGTACATTATCTTCACCCATTGTGATGGGGGAAGATAATTCCCGTGAAAACACCAGAAAGCATCCATCAATGTTATCGGTTTCGGAAACAAAGGTATGCTGGCTGCTCCCGTCTATCAGATGACTGACATCGTTCCATATGCCCACAGGGCCACTGCGCAGATACGCCGTTCCCTGTGCATCCAGAAGCATCACCTGACTGCCATACATTTCTGTGCAAAAAACTTTTTCCAAAAGAGCAATATTATCGCACAATTCCTGTGAGTTTTCAAAATACTGCCCCTGTACAGCGTTATTCAGTCCTTCCACCAGATTCCAATGAGTCTGAAGGCCGCTGGTAAGATTTGCCTGAATCTGAGCAACCATTTCCTCCAGCTGGTTGGAACGTTCCTCAACGGTCAGCTTCATCAGAGAATTGCGCATGAAAAACACGCCAAAAATCAGGGAAACGACCAGAATCATCACAAACGCAACGGGCAAAAGATATTTAGTTGTCTGTTTTCTCTCTTTCATATGAGTGTTCTCCCAAAATCTCTTTTATGCGCTGTGTGTCAGCGACCCGCCTGCATTTTAACGCAAAATTATGTAATCCGTAGGTGCTTCCAGCTGTCCCCCCTGTTCCACCAGACGCTGCATCAGATATCCTTCTGCCTTAGGACCGGACGTATCAACTTCAGAAACTCCCATCTCCTCCATAACCTCGGACATATACCAGTCGCGGTCACCATAGATTAAGAAGGAATAGGTTGCACTGCGATCCAGTTCCTTACCATCCATCGTCAGAGAATTAAGAGTATAACCACTGTCAGTTTTTGTAATGTCCATCTCGAAGCCGCTGGAAACATACAGCGTACTGTCATTGCAGACTGCACCACGGTTACCTGTCATCGAGAGAGTCGTCTCCACAAGGGTATAAATCTGATCGCCGGTCAGCTCCATCAGGCCGGGCCAGCCTCCGTCATTCTTGGCAATATAACCCAGATCCTTCTGAGAATAGTCGCCCATATAAACGTCGTTGGCCACATAGCAGGACTGCATAAACACCAGATCCACGCCGGACAGTACACGTATGGTATTGGCAATAGCAGAGGCCGCCTGATTACCGTGTTCCGGAGTGAAATCGTTGGAGTAACCGGTATCAATATGAGCAACAATCTCCGTGCCGGGTTCTTCTCCCGCCAGTTCCTTATTAAATGCTTCCAACGCTTCCTTCGGAGTCTTGACTTCATTGTTCAGAATCATCTGCACCACATCTTCGGAAATACGGAACATCTCATTGGATGCCAGACGTATATACAGCTTGTTCTGCTCAACATAGGGTTTCAGATTATCCATCTCCGGCATCAATTCCAGTGTTACATCCTTTTTGTAAGGCACCATGTTCTTACCGTAGGAGATATGATCCTGCCCCTGCTGATTCACCATAGCAGTCATGATTTCCAGAATCAGTTTTTCACGCTCCGGATCATCCATACCCTTGTTAGAAGCCGCAATCTGGAAAGTGGGATAGGTCAGATACCAGTTATCCTGCTCTGTCTGACCGAAATAGGGCATCAGCAGCACCTCATCCTGACCACGGCCGGGGAAGCTGATGACATCCGCACCGGTACCGCGGAACATGGCTGCTTTGCCTTCGCTAAACATTTCCTTAGGTGTTCTATTGGGGTAGGTGGCATCCTCTGCGCTCAGGCCGACATTTTCCTCGAAATCGAAGAAATTCTCAAAAACGGGCAGCCACACTTCTTCAGAAAGCTCTTTGGCTGCACCGCTCTCATACTGCTGACGCCACTTACGTCCCTCGATACTCTGAAGCACGGGAATGGAAGCGCCCTGAAGAACCTCCATACAAGTGTAATCAGCAGAAAAATCAGACACAAAGCTGCGAATCCCTTCTGCCTCAAAAGTCGCGCAGGCAGCAACAAAGCTGGCATAATCCGTGGGAAGGGGTACATTGTATTCGTCAAACAGAGTTTTATTGATGATAATGCCGTCCACCTCCGCGCAAGTAGGAAGCCAGTTCACCGACCCATCATCATAGGTATAACTATCCAAATAGGAACCGTAATAGGTATTAGCCAGATCGGTATTACTCAGGTCATACAGATAATCCTTCAACAGCACCGCATCCTTCAGTGCGAAGCGGCGCACCGTCAGAATGTCAGGCATATCGTCATGATCCTGACGAAAACGGTAGTAATCCGTGGAGTTGGTTGCCAGAACAAATTCAAACTCCACCTGTGGGAACAGGTCACAGAGGTACTGGGTATAACTGTCCAGCATCTGATTTCCCCAACAGGCGACTACGACCTTTTCCTTTTTTTCTGCCTGCAACCCGTCATTTTCCACAACATTTTCTTCTTTGACACTCTGGCTTTCACAGCCGGTCAGCGTCGCTGCCGCCATGACTACTGACAGCAAAATATAAGCAGCTCTTTTCATTTTTATATTTCTTCTCCCTCTTGTAGTTTGACTCTTACCTTCAAGAACATGCGGCTCTCATCCGTATCAGATTTATCGGCCATTGGAAGAAAAACTATGTCCTATCATAAAAGTCAAATCCACGTATAATAAATTAAATTACATTATATCATCCTCTCCCGCCAAAAATCAAGGTATGCCCATTAATTACTCAGGGTTGTTTCATGAAGCTTCCCCAACGGCATCATTTATTATGAATCTGCTGTCAAGCCGTCCGGAATCCAACTGGATAGCTGTCTTTACAATTTATCTTCTTTACCAGCAGCTCATACCCGGTAAAAAAAGCACAAAATATCCCTCTATCTTATTTACACTTTTTTTCAAATCCTGTATACTTGTTTTATATTAATAAAAACTGTAAATTCCGTTGAAGACATATTTCTTTCTTAAATAAGGGTCATCGCAGAAATCATCCATAGCTTCTGTCATGATCTCCGGACAGTCCCCGCACAGTATGGATATCCGCAGGATGTTGTAAACAAACTTCCTGATCAGTGCCAGATTATTTTTTGATTTCTTCGCTGGTGACCTGTCTTCACGGAATGTATCGTCCAACACATGGTGCAGACTGTTTTCAATCGCCCAGTGTTCTCTTTTTATCCTTCCCATTTCTTCCGCCGTCAGTTCCATGTCCGAGATCATCCCTGTTTTCTGGATATCTTTTCCTGTTTCTTCATCCTGGACAGGTTTTAGCCTCCGTCTTGAACCCTTTTCCAAAAAAGTTTTTATATCCGGTGTGGTATCATTTCCCTGTGCATCTCTTTCTATCGGTATCCGTATCTGTCTGGCTAATCCTACTGTTTTTACAAAAGGCCATTCTTTCTGTGTCTTTGTCAGAAGGCTGCATTCCGTGCATATGCTGTACCCACGGTATTCCTGTCTGTCACGGTTTCTCTCCTTCTGCCAGATCTCTTCATATTTTTCCTGCATTTCAGGGTGTCTCGGCCTGTAGTTTTCTTCTTCCTTCATTCTTTTATGATCTTCTGACATTTCTTCAAAATATTTCACAATCTCCTCATAAGACTGCGGCTGGTTCTTTTTAACCATCAGTACAAAATGCCCTTCCTGGGAAATGATCTGATTCATGATGCGTGTCTGTGTCCCGATTGCGTCTGTTGTAACCGTGCTTCCCTGGATATCCAGAAGATTTAACAGCTCTGGTATCGCCTTGATCTCACAATCCTTATTCTTTATAGGAATCTGGGCCACCACCAGTCCTGTCACCGCATCTATCGCATTCAGGATCATCGGTGCCCTGAAATCCTTCACTTTTTTCATTGCCCCACGCAGGGCTTTCCCATCAATGGAAAGATGGATCCCTTTCGTACTCACTATCTCACCGATCCATTCCATGAATTCCAGGGCAAACAGTTCCTCATCAATCCCTGACAGGAGCCGGCATGCTGTCGATGGGGAGGCGATACCGTTCTTTAATAGAAGATATTCCCTCAATTCTTCTATATGCTTTTCACACCACTTCAAACTTCTGCGTATAGTAGTTCTCCCTACAAGAAAACCGCACACAAGGCATACCAACACTTCTGCATGGTCATGTTTTGTTTTCCTGCTGCTCTGGGCTGATCTTTGATAGCACTCTTTCTTTTTCAAAATATAACAGATAGATACTCTTAAGGATCTGCAGCTCCTTAAGATCCACCCCATGCTCTTTATGGATCCGTCTGCTCAGGGATGCTGCCTGGGACGAAAATTGATAGTGGAAATCCTGCTCTGCTTTCAACCTTCTCTCTTTCAAAAGGTAAGTTTCCGGAGACCATTTCCATAGAAGGATTGAAAGGACATCTTCCCAGTCATCTCCCAAAGGATTTTTCCACCCCTCTGGGCAGAGCTGCCAAACTGCTCTGGAGAATCCAAACTCCTTTACTTCGATCCCTGCCAGGGATATTTTTTTCTTTTCACTTTTTATGACCCCTTCTGGCATAATGATACCGATATAAGTATCTACCGGCTGTGGGTATTTTTTCCCGGAAACACGTTTGGAAGTGCGTTTATAAAGATAATAATTATCTCCCTGCTTTTTCACAGTGGTTCCCCTTGTCCGCTGGGCCTGCACCCAGTCTGGATATCTCTTTTCTGTTACTGGCATAATATCCTCCTTTCTATACAGGTGAATATACCTATACTATACAAATATTATACCTCTACAGTGAAAAAAGTCGAGGGTTATGGAAAAATTGTATAGCTTCCATAACCCTCGTAAAAGTGCACTGTTTAACAGTTTTGATTATTCTTCATGAAACAACCCTGCTTTCATTGTCCTCTTTCCTTTACTTTTACAGTTTTTTCTGCTATGATGATATATTATACAACCTAAATCTAACTTTAGGGCAAGTATTTTTTATATTTTTGAAAGGGATGAATTTCTATGTACACAATAGGTCAGGTTTCAGAGATGTTTGGTCTTCCTATATCAACATTGAGATATTATGACAAGGAGGGATTTTTCCCTGATCTTGAAAGAAAAGGTAACATACGGCACTTCAGCGAGAACGAGCTTGAAGCAATCCGTGTAATCGAATGCTTAAAACGATCCGGTCTTGAAATTAAGGATATAAAACAATTTTTTGAATGGGTTACAGAAGGCTCCTCCAGCTATACAAAACGAAAAGAATTATTTGAACACCGAAAGGCTGCCGTCAAAGAGGAAATAAAACAGCTTGAAAAAACTCTCTCCATGCTGGAATTTAAATGTTGGTATTATGACACCGCCATCGCTGATGGCAATGAAGATAAGATTAATGCAATGCTCCCAGATAATCTTCCAAAGGATATTCAAAAACTTTATAACAATGCCCACAAATAATATTTGCCAGGCGTATCTGCCTGGCATTTACATTTTGTGTGCGCACGGAAATCTGGAATTTAGCACTCGTTCAGAAATATTTGTAAATGGAATTCTACCTGTAAGAGAAATCTGATTCAAATATATATCAATCGCTGTTGACATGGGAACACCTGACTGAGACAATACTTTTTCTGCCCGTTCTTTGACAATTGGATTTACTCTCAAATTCAATGTTGCTGTTTTTTTTCATTTTTAGATGTACACCAACGGAAAAACTCCTCATGACAAAAGAAACGTCCCTCAGTTCCAAATTTCATACAAAAGTCATTTACCGTTTATTTTTTTCCGGCAATGCCGTAATCATTACATAGAGTCCGCCTAACAGTACAACTGTTCCGATCATAATCAGCATCATATCCATTGGTTCCACGACATTTCCCTGAAATGTCGGATTGCAATCCAGGGAATCTGCAATTCCATTTATGACCTCTGCGGGGAAACCTTTTGTTTCCATCTCCTCAAACACACCTCGAAGCATATGATTTTTAATCAATGCGGTTCCGTATGTACCCGGGAGATAACTCATGGCTTTCTGCAGACCCTCTCCAAAGTTGGAGATTGGCATATAGGCTCCACAGACAAATCCGTATCCTGCACTGACAATCGTTCCAACTGCCGACATTTGCCCCTGTGTTTTCAACGGATAGCAGACAATGCTGGATAAAACTGCACCAAATAATACCAGGATAAGCAAATCAAAAACCAATAGAACCACGTCCATCACTGTCAGATACCAGCCCAGCATCCCTATATATCCAAGGCAGAGTACCAGAGCCAATGCATTCACCATCAGGGAATTCAATACTGTGGAAAAGAAATACCCAAGATAGATCATGGGCTTTCTGACCGGTGATATATCAAAATCCTTCCGCACTCCAAAGGCACGGTCCTGTACCATTGTCAGATTGACACAAAAGGTTACCGTCACACAACTGACTGCCAGAAGAGCTGCCGCAAGCTGCCCTGCCACCGTTCCGTTGATCAGTTTTTCTGAAATATCCATCACAGCCGGGATATTAGAGGTAAAGGAATCTTTATACACTTTCGCCAGAAATGTGGCGTATAAAACAATCAGAATCATCGGTGTAATTAATGATGAAAGAAGCATCCCCTTATCTCTGAAAAAAAGTTTCCTGTTTCTTTCAATCAATGCGATAAATGTTCTCATCTCTGATCACCTCCCAGTTTTTTTCCTGTCACTGTGATAAATACATCATCCATTCCACCTTTTACAATCTCGTAGTCACGAAATACAGATGCATGGTTTACAATCAGATCAGTAGCTGCCAGAGGAGTATCAATGGCAATCCTGTATCCGTCTCTGATTTCTTCATATGCCATCCCCAGACTTTCCACTTCCTCTTTGGTCACTCCATAGATAGAGAGATAATCTTTCACATATTCACTCTTCAATTCATACGGAGTACCTTCTGCCGCAATACAGCCGTGGTCGATGATCACGATATAGTCGGCAGATGCTGCTTCCTCCATATAATGAGTTGTCAGTAAAACCGTAAGCCCCTCTTCCTCACGAAGTGTTTCAATAATGTTCCAGATCATTTTTCTGGTCTGGGGATCCAGTCCGGTAGTCGGTTCATCCAGTATTAATAACTGCGGTCTGTGAATCAAAGCCCTGGCAATATCCACCCTGCGCCTCTGACCTCCTGATAGTTTTCCTACAGGGCGGTCAATAAATTCCTGTAGTTCAAAAATCGTAACCAACTCCTGAAGACGATCTTTAAACTTTTTCCCTGTGATACCATACAGTGCAGCCCTGCTTTTCAAATTTTCTCTTGCAGTCAATGGTTTATCTAACACGCTGTCCTGGAATACAACACCCGTCATTTCTTTGATTTTATGTTCTGAACGATTCACATTCCATCCATTGACCCAAATATCTCCTCCATTCGCAGTTAACTGACCACAGATCATGGAAATTGTCGTACTTTTTCCTGCACCGTTTACGCCCAGGAATGCAAACAGTTCTCCACTTTTTACACGAAAGCTCAGATCATTGACTGCCTTTACCATTCCAAAACTCTTATTCAAATGATTTATTTCTATAATATTCTCCTGTTTACTCACAATCTTTTCCGCTCTCCTTTCCATACATTTTTTCAACACATTTAGAATGCGAACGTTCGTTTCTTTATTATAGCTAACGAACGTTCATATTGTCAATATAAACGTTTCAGCATCATTTCATTCCCTGAGCTAATGCATTTCGCACGGCTGCTTTAATGGTCTTACTCGACATCGTAGCTCCACTTATCCCATCTACTTCACTTGTATTCTGACGAATCA
>JBJELU010000175.1:0-1583 GCA_051879355.1 Oliverpabstia sp. | reverse complement strand
CGGTCATGCCCTCCAGCCAGTCAAAGACCGTAAGCACTTCCGTGTCCACAAATGCGTCAATGACAACTGCTCCTATTACAAGCGGAATCTGAAAAAGATTCCCAAAGATCTTCCAAAATCAGAATACTGGAAATACAAGCTGCGATATCTCTACCGTGAGTTCTCCGTAAACTTCTTCGACATGGATTTGAATCAGCTTCCGAAATGGGCAACCTCTTTCAAGTATAAGAAGAACAATGCCTATATCATGGGATTGTGCCTTACCTACCGTGTAAACCTCAAACTGTCTCTTCGCCAGACTGTACAGGCTATGAAAGAAATCCACGGGATTGAAATCTCACACACCATGGTCAACAACTATGCCAAAACCGCTGCTGTCATCATACGGCCTTTCGTGGATTCCTACGACTACAACCCTTCCAATGAACTGGCTGCCGATGAAACCTACATAAAAATCAAAGGCGTTAAATCCTACGTGTGGCTAATCATGGACAAAATATCTCGCTCCATTCTTGGGTATCAGGTCTCAACATCCAGAGATGTCGGTCCTTGCATCCTTACCATGCGGATGGCATTTGATAAGTTTAAGGAGTTCCCTGGCAAAGCCCTGAAATTCATCGCAGATGGATACAGTGCCTACCCACTTGCTGCCCAACAGTTTAAGATTGAGAAAGACTGGGATGTCTTTATCACTCAGGTCATTGGTCTTACAAATGACGATGAAGTATCTAAGGAATACCGCCCGTTCAAGCAGCTCATCGAACGCCTGAATCGTACCTTTAAGGAATCCTATCGCATTACCTGTGGCTATGGTACAGAAGATGGCGCCATCCACAGCGTCTCTCTTTGGGTTGCTTATTACAATTTCTTACGCCCACATGAAAAATCCGGTGGTAAAGAACCACTAAACAAAGTGGAACTTCTAGAAGGTGCTGGGAACATGCCCGGCAAATGGCAACTTCTCATCTACCTTGGCCAGCAGGTAATCCTGAAACAACAGAGCGAAGCTGCTATCTGTTCTTAGATTCCGAGCCGGAGGTAAATATCCAGCCACCAGAACCCTTGGTTCTGGCTTTGCCCTTGATGACACACTAAAATAATGCTACAATGCTGTGAATCAGACGGAGAAACCTATCTGTTCTTGAGTTCTTCGCCGTCGGTAAGACATTCAGAGCATTATTTTAGTGTGCCGTCAAGGGTGGCGTACACTGCCGAAAAGTAACATATCTGCAATTTTCAAGGTTCCAATGGAGCCATTTTTTCAGCTCCAATTTTTCATAGGCTACTTTACACTACCTTTATCTATCTATTTTGGCCTTTCTGGCCATTCTTCTTTTCTTCCACTCAATCCCATCCACCCAGTGTCCTTTACCCATTCCACCACTCAATCCTTAAACCAACTTTCCAAGCACCAATTCCATATCTTCCCCCACCGTATCTGTATCATACCCATTCATTTCCAACAGAGCACTTTTACGAAAGACACCAAATGCCCCTGAAATCAGGCATTGTGCATTTAACCTGGCAAATATTCTTCTGGCAATCTGAAAGGTTGTCATATACTCACAGCACTGAGTTCTTTC
>JBJELU010000174.1:0-90576 GCA_051879355.1 Oliverpabstia sp. | reverse complement strand
AGCAGAGGACTGAAAATCCTCGTGTCACTGGTTCGATTCCGGTTCTGGGCATTTAAAAATCTAAAAAAAGATTTTAAATTTTTTCAAAAAAAGTTCTTGACAATAACCTACTAATCATGTATAATAGATTTTGTTGTTGAGGACAACACAAAACACTTGCGGGTGTAGTTCAATGGTAGAACACCAGCCTTCCAAGCTGGATACGTGGGTTCGATTCCCATCACCCGCTTCATAATGATTATGCACGAGTGGCTCAGTGGTGGAGTATCGCCTTGCCAAGGCGAGGGTCGCGGGTTCGAATCCCGTCTCGTGCTTTTTAAATTTAAAGCTCAAATGCTTATTTTCAAGCATTTGAGCTTTTTTGTCTCCAAATGTGAAATACTCACAACGGAAAAAATGTTTCTCAGTTGGTATTTCTTGAATAAGACTACTACCATCAGCAAGTGTCATTTCAAATATTTTAAAAGGAGCAGGATGCAACTCACATCCTGCCCCTTTGAGATTATGCAAAAATCGGTTTCAACGCTTCCGCAAGTTTTTCTTTCTGTGCTTCTGCCTCTGCCAGATCTTTTCCAAGTGTTGTAAAGTATGTTTTGATCTTTGGTTCTGTACCAGACGGACGAACAACTACAGTTGCTCCGCCTTCCAGTGCGTAAATCAGAACGTTAGCTGCCGGGAGACCTGTCTCTTCCGGTTTCTTGTAATCTGTAACTTTTACAACTTTATAGCCGGCAATTTCTTTTGGAGGATTCTGACGAAGGTCATCCATAATACCGGTCATCTTATCCATTCCGGAAAGTCCCGGGAATTCAAAGCTGTCTACTTTATTCAGATAACGACCGTATTTTGCATAGATTTCTTCCAGACGTTCTTTGATGGAAGAACCAATGCTGCGATAGTAAGCAGCCATCTCACAAATAAGCATAGAACCGATGATAGCATCTTTATCGCGTACATACGGTCCTGCAAGATAACCATAGCTCTCTTCGAATCCAAAAATAAAGCGATCCACTTCACCTGCTGCTTCCAGTCCTGCAATCTGATCACCGATCCATTTGAATCCTGTCAGAACGCTTCGAAGTTCTACACCGTAATTAGCTGCTACTGCATCTGCCAGCGGTGTAGAAACGATTGATTTTACTGCAACCGGATTCTTCGGCATTGTTCCATTCTCAATACGTCCCGCACAGATATAGTCCAGAAGAAGAACACCTACTTCGTTACCGGAAACCAGTTCATAAGTTCCATCCGGACACTTGATAGCGATACCTACACGGTCTGCATCCGGGTCAGTTGCCAGCATCAGATCAGCACCTGACTTTTCAGCCAGCTCCAGACCAAGACGAAGTGCTTCGAAAATCTCCGGGTTTGGATACGGACAGGTCGGGAAGTTTCCATCCGGATACTGCTGTTCCGGAACGATGGTTACATCATCAATTCCGATATCAGACAAAATACGGGTAACCGGAACCAGACCGGAACCATTCAGTGGGGAATATACCAGCTTCAGTCCTGCTGTCTTGCACAGACCAGGACGAACGCTGCGTGCTTCAATGGCTGCATAAAGAGCTTCTTTACAGTCATCTCCCACATAAGAGATCAGACCTGCTTCCATGCCTTCTTCAAAGCCCATAATCTTAGCTCCGTCAAGGATATCTGTTTTCTGAATCTCTGCGTAAACAATATCTGCTGCCTCATCTGTCATCTGGCATCCGTCAGGACCATAGGCTTTATATCCATTATATTTTGCAGGATTGTGAGAAGCTGTAACCATAATACCTGCATTTGCTTCATAATAACGGGTTGCAAAACTCAGAGCAGGAACAGGCATCAGAGCATCATAGATACGAACTTTGATACCATTAGCTGCCAGAACACATGCTGCTGTTTTTGCAAAAACATCACTGTTGATACGGCTGTCATAGCTGATTGCCACAAGCTGGTTGCCGCCCTGTGTCTTCACCCAGTTGGCAAGACCCTGTGTAGCCTGACGAACCACATAAATATTCATACGGTTGGAACCTGCTCCCAGGACACCGCGCAAACCTGCAGTACCGAATTTAAGGGCAACTGCAAAACGATCTTTAATTTCTTCTTCATTACCGGCAATAGATTCCAGTTCTTCTTTCAGCGCTGCATCTTCCAGATCCGCTTCCATCCAGCGCTTATAATCATCCATGTACATAATGCTCACCTATCCTTTACATTTTTCGACATTTTTGTGATACTTCACTAAATATAGTATAAGGAATTTAAAATCAATTGTCAATGTTTATCCGGCATTCGTACACAACCATTTTCAATATCATTTTTACACTTTTACCATTCTATACCCAATACCCACATGAGTCTGTATATACTGTACAGAATCCGAATTTTTTTCCAGTTTTTTTCGAAGTGTTGCCATAAATACCCGAAGAGAAGCCACATCATTGTCCCAGCTGTGTCCCCAGATTTTCTGTGTGATAAATGTATGTGTCAGAACCTTTCCCACATTCCGGCACAGCAAACACAAAAGTTTATATTCGATTGGTGTCAGATGAAGTTCTTCATCTTCCAGATAAGCGCATCCCGCCGAGTAATCTACCCGCAAGCTTCCATTCACAAAAACAGCATCTTTTTTCTGTTCGTTTTGTGAAGCAGCCAGTCGCCGCTCTGTCACGCGGAGTCGCGCCAGAAGTTCCTCCACCGAAAATGGTTTGGTCAGATAGTCATCCGCTCCGGCATCCAGAGCCTCCACTTTATCTGTGTCCTCACTTCTTGCACTGATCACAATAATAGGCGTATCCGACCATGTACGTATTTTACGGATCACATCCACACCATCCATGTCCGGCAGACCAAGATCCAGCAATATAATATCCGGATTGTGCGAAGATGTTTCCAGTATGGCTGTTTCCCCGCTCATCGCTGTCAGATACCTGTACTCATGAGTTTTCAGTGTTGTCACCATCAAATTCTGTACTGATTTATCATCTTCCACAACTAAAATTAAAGTTTTATTCATGTAGATTTACCTCTTTTACCGGCAGTGAAAATGTAAATACAGCCCCCCGGGGAGCATTATCTGAAAGTTCCAGAGTCCCCCCATGAGCCTCTACAATCGCTTTACACAGAGCCAGACCTAAACCCAGACTCCGCCTGCTGTCTGCAACGCTTTTAGCTCCGCTGTAAAACATATCAAATATCTGAGGTTTCATTTCATCCGGAATTCCCGGTCCGTTATCTGCAATACGGATGATAGCCCGATCCTGCTCCTTCTGTGTCGTAATTACAATTTCAGACCCTGGCTGTGTATATTTGATCGCATTATCCACAATATTTATAATAACCTGCACGATCAGCCTTGCATCTGCCATCACCAGAATAAAATCTTCCTGCGGATAAAACACAATTTTATGTTCCTCTTTTTTTCTGTTGATATGCTGCAGAGCTTCTGCGATAATCTCATCCAGAATTTCTGTGGATAAGCGGATATTTAATTCTCCATCCTCAATTCTGGTTACAGCCAGCAGATTTTCCACCAAGTTAATCAGCCACATAGAATCATCATAAATATCAAGATACAACTGTTCTTTGGTATTTCTGTCAAATTTATCACCATTGGATAACAGATTGCTGGCATGACCGGATATAGACGTCAGCGGTGTCCGAAGATCATGGGAAATAGAACGGAGCAGATTCACACGAAGCTGTTCTTTCTGTGCGATCAATGCTGCTTCCGCCGCTTTTGCCGCCTGTTTTTTAACCTGCGTTGCCAGAGTTCCCGTAAGAAAAGCAGCCACAAACATGATGACAAAGGTAATCGGATAATCTTTTTCATATGCCCGCAGTGTATACTGAGGAACCGTAAATAAAAAATTAAATACAATCACGCTTACCGCCGAGGAAATCAGGCTGTAAATCCGCTGGGTTGTAATCACAGAAATAATTAAAACGGCAAGAATATATACCATAATAATATTGGCCTCACTCAGCCCCATTTTCCAGAAGCCAAAACCTATCAACGATGCCAGAATGATCATTCCCACACTTTTTATCACGTCACTGATATGAAAATATTTTTCCTTTTTCTCACGGATGATGTCCATATCATCTTCTACATCCGAGACACCGTCAGAAATATTCTCTTTTTCTGCCGATACTGTTTTTTCTTCTTCTGAAACAAAGTTTTTTCCAAGAAAATCATCCCATTTTCCCATCAGATAAAAACCCCTGATTCCGATTATAACAAATATCGGTACGATTACAAGCATTTCCATGGTATCACCTCATCACTCATATATGAAAACATTTCTGAATATCTTTATATTTTCCCAAGACCAGCATAGCATCACCTTTTTTAAAACAAGTACTTGATGTAATCGTCAGTTCCATTTTGTTATCCCTTTTCAGTGCCATAATATTGATATTGTATTTCTGCCGAATATTAATCTCACCTACCGATCTTCCGATCCAGGAAAACGGAATCTCAATCTCAAAAATAGCATAATCTCCAGCCAGTTCGATATAGTCAAAAATATGATCCGAACTATAACGGATTGCGGTCCATGCTGCCAACTGTTTTTCCGGATAAACAATCTCATCTGCACCATTTCTCAAAAGAAACTTGGCCTGCACATCTCTGGCAGCCCGGGAAACCACCTTCTTTGCCCCCAGTTCTTTCAGTAAAGACGTGGTCTCCAGAGAACTCTGAAAATCATTTCCGATGGCCACAATGCATACATCATAGTTATCCACACCAAGTGACTGTAAAAAAAGTTCATTCATGCTGTCCCCAATCTGTGCATTGGTTACGTATGGCAGAACTTCTTCCACCCTTTCTTCTTTTTTATCGACTGCCATGACCTCATGTCCCAGTTCATGCAATTTCAATGCAATATTCTTTCCAAATCTTCCTAATCCTATCAGCAGAATCGACTTCATTTTTACCACACTCTCCTTTGTTAAATCAAGAACGTTTCCCAAAACGTTGTAGCTTTATTATCATTTTTACCATTTAAAGTTTGTATAAAGAAATTCTTTGTGGCATTAAGAAAATATAAAGATTTGCCTGCTGATTTTTCTCCAGAAAATGAAACTGCACCTATAACAGAAAAAACTGCCAGAATTAATATAGTACCAATTCCAACAGTTTTTTCATTCATATTTTCTATTTATTCTCTTTCACAGCCAGAGCAATCGAAACTTCCGGCGTATGATAGGGGATCAATGTTGCCTGCAGCGCATGATAAATATCTGATTTTCCAGGCCATACGGTTCCTATCAGCTGATTGTGCTGATCTAACTGATGGAACCAGGAACCATTCACATGGTCCAGAACTTCCTCGTCCAGATACTCCATAAATTCTGCATAATCATCACTATATTTTGTCTTTTGTGTAAGATGATAAAGAATTGCCGCCGTGTTGATTGCCTCTGCCAGGGTCCAGTGCATGCGGTCATGAACCACCGGTTTTCCTTCCCAGTCTGTGGTGTATACGATACCGCGGGTACCATCCACATTCCAGGCGTCTGCCACTGCACGGTTATACAGATTTTCTGCTGCATTAATATATTTTTCTGCTGCTTCCGGGGTACCATTATAGGTAGAAAGTGCCCACTGCACAATCAGCCTTGCCCATTCGATTCCATGGCCCGGAGTCGCTCCATATGGTTTAAATGGATCATCCGGCTGCTGTTTGTTGCACTCCAGGTCCGGCTGCCACACTTTCGTAAAATGCTCCGGAATTCTCCATGCATTTTCTTCAGCCCAGCCAATGACACGTTCAATAATTCTTCCGGCTCTTTTCCGGTAGATCTCATTTCCTGTCACATCAGCTACCGCCAGAAATGCCTCTACGGTGTGCATATTGGCATTGATGCCCCGATAATCATCAAGGACTGTAAATTCAGTATTCCAGGTATCACAGGCCAGCCCTTCTTCCTCGTTCCAGAACCGAAGATCATACAGCTCCAAGGCTTCTTCCAGCAATTCTTTTGCTCCGTCTCTGCCTGCCAGCAAAGCTGAACATGAAGCCAGAATCACAAATGCATGAGCATAGCACTGTTTATTGGGAACAATTCCATCTTCAGCGGTACGTCCTGCGAACCATCCTCCATGTTTCTCATCATGAAGTTCTCCCTTCAATCCTTTCAGTGCCGCATCCACCAACTGCTCACTGCCCTCGTGTCCGAGAAATGATCCGATGCTGTATACATGGCACATCCGGCAGGTAATCCAGGTCTCACGATTTCGATCTTTCCATGGTGTTCCATCATCACCCAGATAATAAGAACCTCCCTGCTCAGACGGAAATCTGTGACCAAACTGCAGCAGATCATCCCTCAATTCTTTCAAAAAAGCTCTGTTTTCCTGTGTATCGATCTGATATTTTCTGTTCATTTTTTATCCTCTCTTTAAACAAACTGTACTGGTTCCTACATCACATCAATTTTAATGTTCTGATTTCATAAGGCTTCATAACAAAAGAAATGATTCCATCTTTTGTTTCCAGTTCCTCCAAAATCTGATCTTCCAGAGGATTTACTACACATACTTTGTCCACTGGCATACCGATTTTCATGTTCACTTTCGTACGCCGATTATAGCATTCATAGCATCTGACAATCAGACTTTCACTGTTCTCCGCTTTCTTAACTGTTTCAATGACAATATTCGGTTTATCGACAGAAATCAAAGACGCTGCCGTATCCATTCCTTTTTCCGTTTTCTCCTGCTTGATGACTGCTTTGCAGGGGTTATTGAATGCATATGCTTTTGATACGATATCTCCGTCTCTAAAATCTCCATCATGCAGGCAGAAAGAATAGCTGAATGTATGATGACCTCTGTCTGCATCAGGATTCGGATAGCTGGAACTCTTCAGCATCGTCAGGCCAATAACACTATCGTGCACACTGTAACCATATTTACAGTCATTCAAAACACTGATTCCATAATTATCTTCCGAAACATCAATCCACTTATGTGCACATACTTCAAATCTGGCAAAATCCCAGGAAGTATTATAATGGGTGGGACGTTTTACATTACCATACTGAATGTCAAATGTCGCCTCGTTTGTGTGAATATCAACAGGGAAATAACCCCTCAAAAGAACGTGGTCTTCTGCCCAGTCAATCTCATTCCGAATATCAAAACGATACTGATCCGGATAAAAGTACAGATACTGTACAATTTCAGAATTGCCATACGGATGCTTAACACAAATACATCCCCGTACCGGTCCATTTTCAATTACACGGATTTCAGAAGTCTCTTCAACTTCCCATGATTTTTCCGTATAATAATTATTGATATCCCATGCATCATAATTATGCGGGCGGTCTTCATAAGTCATAAGCACATTTCCGGCTTTCCCCGCCTGAAGAAGTTCACGATCTGCTTTTTTATCGTAAATACTGGTAAACTGGCCTTTTTCATTAATTTCGAAATGGAAAAACGGAGTTTCTACCTTATCCACTGCAATTTCAAATTCCCCTGCACATCCAACTTCTTCTGTCACCTGTTTCAGTACCCGATATCCGTGCTCCGGAACCTGATTAACCATAGCAATCCATCCATCCTCTGTCTTCTGAACAGGGAATGTTTTTCCATCTGTTTCCAGGGCTCTGGTCTGGTCTGATAACCCGTTCAATACTACCAGTGATTCAGCCGAACTTCCATTGGGATTAAATACAACAACATCTCCGCAATTTCCTTCAATTGCTCCGGCTGCCGCCTCTGTCATCCGGTCAATGAGGACTTCTGCCGTGCCGAGAATTTTTTCATACTCCTCCCATGATTCGTCGTAAACTTCTTTGATAGAAGAACCGGGAATAATATCATGGAACTGGTTTCTGAGAATGGTTTCCCACCCTTCACGAAGTTCTTCTTCCGGATATTTTGCTCCCACAAACCTGTTTGCAAGAACAGAATAAAATTCCAGATTTTCATAGGCAAATTCAGATTTGCGATTATACCGTTTGTTCTTTGCCATGGTTGTATAAGTACCCCTGTGATATTCCAGGTACAATTCTCCATTCCACTCCGGCAGATAACGATTGCCCTGAACCTGTCTTTCCAACTCATGGAAAAACTCAGTGGGCAGACATTGTTTTGTTTTAGGAACACCCGGAATGCCTTTGGAAAGCCTGCGCTGATTTTCCAGCATCTCAACGGTAGGACCTCCTCCGCCGTCACCATATCCATAACACATCAGAATATCCGGATTTAAGTCTTTTTGGCTGTATCGCTGCCATCCTCCCATAACCTGAGAGGGATTCATCATGCCATTATATGTAGTATAGTGTTCTGTTTCTGTACCACCTTCAACAGCCGGTGCATTATAATCACGACACGGAACAAAATGAGTCAATACCTTAGTTCCATCAATACCTTCCCACATAAAAGTATCATAAGGCATTTTATTAAACTCATTCCAACTGATTTTAGTTGTCATAAAGTAATTAATTCCACATTGTTTCATAATCTGCGGTAATGCAGCAGAATACCCGAACACATCCGGCAGCCACAGGATTTCACATTTCTTATTAAATTCTTTCTGAAAAAATCTGCAGCCATATAAAAACTGACGAACCAGTGATTCCCCGGATGTCAGATTACAGTCTGCTTCGACCCACATACCGCCTTCCGGCTGCCATCTTCCTTCTTCCACCCGCTGTTTTACCTGTTCATAGATTTCCGGGGCATTATTTTTCACATAAAGATATTCCTGCGGCTGTGTATGCATAAACTTATATTCCGGATAACGACGCATCAGTTCAAGTACAGTGGAAAAGCTTCTGACAGTTTTATCTGCCGTTGTACGCAAAGTCCAAAGCCATGCAAGATCGATATGAGTGTGACCCACTGCATAAACAGTATGTTTCGAGTTTCCACAATACTTTTCATAATAATTTTCCTGCAAATATTGTTCTGCTTTTTCAATGGACTGGTAAAATGCTTCTGAATACGGTCTGCGCAGATCAACCAAATTAAGGGATTCGTTAAGAGCCTGAATTGTTACCATGCGATTATCTGAATCCGCAGGCTGAAGACTGGCTGCTTCATAAGGTACTCTCACATCCCAATAATACTGATAAATCTCTTTTCCTGTAACTTTGATTTCCGAATCAAGCAGCAGAGAAAAATTATTGTCACCGGTAAATGCAGAAAGCAGAATACAAAATTTTTCATCCGGTTCAGCAGAATCTGTCAAAACAGTTCCCCGGTGATTTACATCAAATCCCTGCTTTACCGTACCATTGACATATACGAGAAATTGCGGATTAAGAGCATCCCATTCACCTTCACGTCCCGTTCTCAGTTCATAAACCAGCTGTCTGCCTTTCAGTCTTTCAGGAACAGTAAATTCTGTATAAAGATAATAATATTCCCGGTGACCTCCCCAAATCTGGCGATTCGTCATAACTTCCCAGTCCGAAACATCCAATCCTTCCGGATTCAATTCTCTTCCGTCTGTTTTTTTCATACGGTATTCACGGACAGGTATTTTTTCTTCATAAATCATTTCACCGATTGTTTCAATCAGTTTCCCCACACGTTCTTTCAACAACACCATAATATCAATTCCTTTTCATGAAATTAGTTATATCTTTTATATTTTGAATATATCATTTTTATATCATTATGTCAATATTTGATATGCTAATTTGTAACAATTTGGTATGGAACAACAATATTTTTTTCAACCTGTTCACCACGAATTCGTTTCAGCAGACATAAAACTGCATTTTCTCCCATAAGCTCTTCGTTCTGAATAACTCTGGCATAATAGGGTTTCGGATAATAGCTTCTTACCGGTCCGTCAAAAAAACTGATTTCCATATCATCTGTTCTTCCGAGACTTTGGGCCGCTTCAAGTGCCATGACTCCGGCCGGACCCTGCACAGCCATATAGGCAGTTATATCCGGATGCTCTTCCATAAAATCTTTGATCATTCTTTTCGCTGCTTCCCACTGCTCATCCTCTGACATATCCTTCCCCAGATGACTGCGGATTCCTGTAATATTTAAAGCTGGATCATATAAAATTTTTCTCTCCTGAAGAGCAGCCTGCACACCCTGTATTCGATCTCTGATCGTGGACGTATTTTCCTCCTCAGAAGATATTATGGACACATATCGGTGATTACGGTCAAGCAGCTTTTCTGCCAGCTCCTTTGCCGCCGCATAATTATCTGTGGCAACACAGGGAATATTTACATTGGCCATATCCCGATCAAGTAAGATAACAGGGAAATCATCCAGAGTAAGACGCAGGATTCTTTCATCATAAATATCATTATGGACACACATCACAATGATTCCGTCAACTCCATGATCGATAAAATCATTGATATACTTTCTTTCCAGAGAAATATCTGAATTCGTACGTCTGAAATACATGTAGATATCCCTCTCACTGCAGATTTTTTCTATTCCTTCCAGAATCCCACATCCAAATGTATAATCGAAAGAATCAAACAGCACCCCTATGGTAATTTTCTTTCCTTCAGAACTTATCTTCTGCTCCGGTACTTCTTCCTGCAGACTGACACCATCTGCCACATAGGAACCTGCTCCTCGTTTTCGAACGATCAGCCCATCCTGCTCAAGCATAGTCAAAGCATTCTTACTTGTAATTCTGCTCACCTCATACTGCTCGGACACTTCTTTTTCTGTCATAATTCTCTGTCCCGGACTGAAAGTTCCATTTTTGATTTTATCTGCCAACTCTTCATAAATCATACGATATTTTGGTTTCTTTTCCATCGATACACCTCTGTTTTTACATCAAATGATATATTTATTATATCATTTGATGTAATGAGCAGCAACTTATTTTTCAAGCTTGACAAAGCATTTATCGATGCTATAATATCCGTATATAAAGCGTTGAAGAGAAGAGTAAGCAGTAAAACGGTTCCAGAGAGGGATGAGATGGTGCGAACATCCTGCCTGATTATTGTCTGAAGACCACCTCGGAGCGGCCCTAATACGGCACGGTGATTCCGTTATCATCAAATGAAGCGGGTGCACAGATGCACCAAAGAGGGTGGAACCGCGAGTTGATATGCTCGTCCCTTTCGGCAGAAAGAGCCGGAAGAGACGGGCTTTTTCTGTATCTGTAATCATTTATACTTATCCATTATAACATTCAAGCGAAAAGGAGAACGACGATCATGATTATTACATTAAAAGACGGATCCCAGAAAGAATATGAACAGTCCATGTCCGTTTATGATATTGCCAAAGATATCAGTGAAGGACTGGCAAGAGCTGCCTGTGCAGGAGAAATCGACGGCGAAGTTGTTGACCTTCGTACCGTTGTTGACAAGGACTGCACTCTGAGCATTCTTACATTCAATGACGAAGCCGGAAAAGCAGCTTACCGTCATACTGCCTCCCACGTTCTTGCAGAAGCAGTGAAAAGACTGTACCCGAATGCCAAGCTGGCAATCGGTCCTTCCATTGATTCCGGATTCTATTATGACTTTGATTGTGAAAGCTTCAGCCGTGAAGCACTGGACAAAATCGAAGCAGAAATGAAGAAAATTATCAAAGAAGGGCATCCCATCACAAGATTTACTCTTCCAAGAGAAGAAGCTATTAAATATATGGAAGAAAGAGAAGAGCCTTACAAGGTAGAACTGATCCAGGATCTTCCGGAAGGTTCTGAAATTTCTTTCTACGATCAGGGCGGTTTTGTTGACCTGTGTGCAGGTCCTCATCTGATGTCCACAAAGGGAATCAAAGCTTTCAAACTGACTTCTTCTTCTATGGCTTACTGGAGAGGAGATTCCAACAAAGCCCGTCTGCAGCGTATTTACGGTACTGCATATAATAAGAAAGAAGACCTGAAAGCTCATCTGGAGCGTATGGAAGACGCCAAACGCCGGGATCACAACAGACTGGGCCGCGAGATGGAACTGTTCACAACCGTAGACGTTGTTGGTCAGGGACTCCCGCTGTTCACTCCCAAAGGAACCAAAATGATCATGAAGCTGCAGAGATGGATCGAAGATCTGGAAGATAATGAATGGGGCTATGTACGTACCAGAACACCTCTGATGGCTAAGAGCGATCTTTACAAGATTTCCGGTCACTGGGATCACTATAAAGACGGCATGTTTGTACTGGGCGATGAAGAAGTGGATAAAGAAGTATTCGCCCTTCGTCCGATGACCTGCCCGTTCCAGTATTTTGTATATAAAAATTCACAGAAATCCTACCGTGATCTGCCTTACCGTATGGGTGAGACTTCTACCCTCTTCCGTGCCGAAGATTCCGGAGAAATGCACGGTCTGACCCGTGTCCGTCAGTTTACGATTTCCGAGGGTCATCTGGTTATCCGTCCAGATCAGGCAGAAGAAGAACTGAAAGGTTGCCTGGATCTGGCATATTATGTTCTGGATACTCTGGGTCTGGCAGAGGATGTTACTTTCCGTCTGTCCAAATGGGATCCGAATAATAAAGCAAAATACCTGGGTGATGATGAATACTGGGAGTCCACACAGAACGCACTCCGTGAAGTACTGCGTGAAAAAAATGTTCCGTTTACAGAAGCAGACGGAGAAGCCGCTTTCTACGGTCCGAAGATTGATATTCAGGCCAAAAATGTATATGGAAAAGAAGATACCATGATCACCATTCAGCTTGACTGTGCAATCGCTGAGAACTTTGATATGACCTATATCGATCAGAACGGAAACAAAGTTCGTCCTTACATCATTCACAGAACCTCTCTTGGCTGTTATGAAAGAACACTGGCATGGCTGATTGAAAAATACGCCGGCAAATTCCCGACCTGGCTTTGCCCGGAACAGGTACGTGTACTTCCGATTTCCGAAAAATACACCGACTATGCTGAAAAAGTTCTGAAAGCACTGAAAGCCAACGGTATCGATGCAACAGTAGATAACCGTTCCGAAAAAATCGGATTCAAGATCCGCGAAGCACGTATGGACAAACTGCCTTACATGTTGGTTGTAGGACAGCAGGAGGAAGCAGACAATACTGTTTCTGTCCGCAGCCGCTTTGCCGGAGATGAGGGAGTGAAACCACTTCAGCAGTTTATCGATGACATCTGCAAAGAGATCAGAACAAAAGAAATCCGCAAGGAAATGCCTGCGGAATAATTTAAAAGAAGTGACTGGGGGACGGGTTCATAGACACGAAAAGTGTCTATGAACCCGTCCCCCAGTCACTTCTTTTGATGTTACTTATCCCGAAAATCAAACAAATCTTTCATCGGTACTTCCAGTACCTCTGCGATATCAAACAGCTTATTCAGCGAAATGGACGTTTTTCCATTTGGTGCTTCTATGTTGCTGATATGTGTACGGCTCAACTGTGTAGCCTCTGCCAGATCGGCCTGTGTCATGCCACGCAGTTTACGATAATATGCAATGGTCAGACCTAACAACCGAAATTCATTCATCCGCTTGTAATCCATAGTCTCGCTCCTTTCTTTTCTATCTACTAGATTACCGCAGTTACAGCAGAAATGGAACAATCCAATATTTTGCAATTTCTCATTTTAAATTAAATTTCAAATAATTAGGATTGGTAAATGCAAATGTTTATTCTTTTTCTCTGCTGAGATTGCTGTTATGATAGCGTGTAGAAAGAGTTACATCCTCCCCAAACCAGTCCGGAGGACAATATTGATTGGCTTCTTCCTCTGTAGGGAACTCCACTTCTGCCAGAATCAAGCCACTATGTTTTCCATGAAAGATATCAAGTTCAATATGCAGATTATTCTTCTCCGGAATTACATACCGGGTTTTCGTTATCACAATGCCATCTGCTTTCTCCAAAAGATGCAGATATGCCTCACGCGTCAGCGGAAGATTATACTCCTCACGAACCATAAGACCTTTTGATTTATACGTCAGAACATACTCTTCTCCCTCCCTGCGCACACGAACTACAGGTTCTGTGCACAGATAAGCCTGCTCCAGTTCCTTATGCGGATATTGCTCCAGATTCTCCGGAAGCTCTTTTACAAGATATTTTCTTTCTATTTCCATCTTTATCACCACTCCTTTACACAATTCTAACACGAAAGATACACTTGCACAATTAATTTCCAATTGCTATACTTTTTTGTAATTCATTTGAATAGGGACAAGAAGATTCTCTGTTCCTTCCAAAATAATCACAAACAAGGAGGTTTTTATATGAATTCATCAGAGGATCTGCGTCATCTACTTTTGCAGATTAACAGGAAAAGTTATCCGGCTTATAAGGAAACCCGCGGTGTTTATTCTTTCCCGGGATATAATCTTTCCATCGATCATGTGCAGGGTGACCCGTTTGCAGCGCCTTCTAAAATCAGTATCCGGGTCAGTGGTAAGCAGGCAGGTTTTCCACAAAGGCTTTATTACACGAAAGAAACCCGCATTGCACTGCAGGATTATCTGATCCGGCAGTTTCACAGGCAGATTGACCGGTATAATTTCAAGGCGAAAGGTTCCGGTAAGAGTGGTCTGATTGCCATTACCTGCTGCCGACAGGAAGTTCTGGAACGTACTGCCTGTACGATGGAACCATCTACAGGGAATATGATTGTCCGGCTGGAAGTAGGTTTCCCAGCCAATGGCAGAACGATTAACTCACAGGAACTGATTAAAATATTTTTTGATTTTCTTCCGGACTGTGTCAGCAGAGCTTTGTATTACAAGAATCTTAATGCAAAGGACCTGGAGAAGAACTGCCACCTTGCCGAAGACCAAACTTACATCCGTTCTCAGTTAAAAAAACGAGGACTGGTGGCTTTTGTCGCCAACGGTTCCATTCTCCCCAGAGAATCCGGTATTTCTCCCCGCCCTATGAAACAGGGAATTCCTTTTTTGTCTCCGGCCTCACTGGAAGTTACGATGACTCTCCCCCACTATGGGGAAATGAAAGGAATGGGTATTCCCAAAGGAATCACCCTGATCGTGGGGGGAGGGTATCACGGTAAATCCACCCTTCTGAAGGCACTGGAGCTTGGAGTCTATAACCATATTGCCGGTGATGGCCGAGAATATGTGATCACAGATGAGGATGCAGTGAAAATTCGTGCAGAGGATGGACGCAGCATCAAAAATACAGATATTTCACTTTTCATCAATGATCTTCCCAATGGAAAGGACACCACTTCTTTCTGCTCGGAAGATGCCAGTGGAAGTACCTCTCAGGCTGCCAATGTAATCGAAGCCATGGAGGCTGGCAGTCATCTGTTACTGATTGATGAAGATACCAGTGCAACCAATTTTATGATTCGTGATGAATTGATGCAGCGGGTTATTCATCACAGTCAGGAACCCATCACTCCCTTTATTGAACGGGTACAATGGCTTTCCAAGGAAAAGGGGATTTCCACTATCCTTGTGGCAGGAAGCTCCGGTTCCTATTTTCATCCGGCAGATACCATCATTCAGATGGATCATTACAGACCCACAGATATTACAGCATTTGCCAAAAAAGAAGCATCATCATTCCCGGCCATCCAGCCTTCCGTGCCAGAAAAACCGCAGCCTGATTTCAACCGGAAGATTTACCCGGATGCCGGATTCCGTGAAGAGCGGCGCACGAAAATGAAAACTCAGGGTAAGGAAAGTATTCTCATCAATCATGAGTCCATTGATCTGCGCTATGTGGAACAACTTGCTGATCCGGAACAGGTAAATGCTCTGTCTTCCCTTTTCCGTTTTGCTCAGTTGTCCATTTTTAACGGAAAAATGACCATGCAGGAGGCTGTTGGGATGATTATGCAGAAACTGGATTCTCAGGGACTGGAACTGCTGGCAGAAGGAGGACGGGTTGCACCCAATCTGGCAATGCCGCGCAAGCAGGAAATATTCGCCTGTCTGAACCGCTGCCGCAGTCTCTGTATAAAATCGTAAGAATCTCTTTTGTTTTATTTATGAAAATTTATAAATGCTTTAGGTTGGGAACACACTTTTGTCACATTTACCATGTATGATAATACTCAACAAAGCAAACCACACTTTGTTACGGGAGATTAGATACAATCTCCCGTCCCCCCTCATTATATGTGGTTACAGTTATTTTTAGATTTCCTTTTTCATATTGGCCGGCATCCCGGAAGGGATTCCGGCCCTTCCTCATTTTATGGTGAATATCCTTGTTTTTTTTGAGAAAATAGGCTATCATAGTACCAGTAAACATCAGGAGTAAACACATGAAAGAAAAAGGATCAACTGCGAAAAAAAAATCATCACGTACCAAAAAGAAAGTTAAGCAAACCCTGCTGCTGTTGCTCTTTGCACTGCTCGTACTGATTGGGTCTGCTTATTTTTATTATATTCTCGTCTACCGTGTGAATCATGAACCGGAACCCACATCCACGGTAACCACATCAGAACCCCTGTATGACCTGAAAAATCATCGTTTTTTTCTTGCTTTGATGCCTGAAGTAAAAGCGGCCGCCTTTAATGGCCGTGCTGCGGAGATTGATTACGGAACCTATGTGGTGCCCGGTCTTCTGTCCACAGAGACTCAGGTATTTGAAGAGAAGAACACCTCTGCCGTCTGTACTTCCATGACCCCTCAGGGGCTGGCAATCACAGAAGATTATCTGATCGTAAGTGCATACTGCGGATCCAAAACTCACAATTCTGTGTTATACCTGATTGATAAGAAAAGTCACGAATTTATCAAGGAGATTGTTCTTCGTAATAAATCCCACGTGGGTGGACTGGCCTATGATCCGATTCATCAGAATCTCTGGATTGCCGGAATGTCCCGCGGTATCCCACAGGTCAATGCCATTTCTCTGGCGCAGCTGGAAGAGTATTCCTTTCAGGATGATCACGAGCCTATTATGTACTCTCAGTCTTATGACCTGTACTCGATATCCCGTTGTTCGTTTCTGACCTACTATGATAATTCTCTTTATGTAGGATATTACACGAAAAATACTGCCAGTGTCATGGAAGAATATCTCATCACAGAGGACGGTACCCTGGCTACTCAGATTCCAGCCGACTCTCTGGAACGTTCTGACTCCATTACACCAATTGCGCTTCCCTATGATATGCGTGTCATCACAGAACAGGCACAGGGAGTAGCATTCTACAAGGGAAAACTTATATTTTCACATTCGTATGGTATTTTTCCTTCCAAATTGCAGATTTTTAACAATTCTCTGCAGAAACTGCTGGAAGAAAATGCTGCAATCGATAAAATTTACTTTCCGGAAAAGCTGGAACAAATATATGTGGATGGTGATGATTTATACGTACTTTTTGAATCAGCCGCTTATAACTACCGTGCTAGCTCTGCACTGAAAATTGACCGTATTCTCAAATTGAATCTTGAAACATTGCTTAACTGACAGGGGGGGGAATTTCTATGGCTAACTGCCTTTTTCTGGGTGACAGTATTACAGATGCAGGGCATTTGTTCGATCCTGCAAATTTAGGCGAGGGATATGTATCTGTCCTTGCAGAAATGACAGCAGCAGATCAGTGTATCCTCTGCAACCGAGGACACGATGGATTTACTGTGGAACAGGTGCTTCGTATGCTGAAGCGGGATGGAATTGAAAAACACTGGGATATCATTTCCCTGCTGGCAGGTGTCAATGATATCCCAGTGGAGGTATATACCAGTCATCATCGTATTCCCGATGAGTTTTCACGATATTATACAGAAATTCTGGAATTTATTTCCTGCCGGACCGAAGCCCGGATGATTCTGATAGAACCTTTTCTTTTTTCCATACCTCAGGAATATCAGAACTGGCAATCCTATCTGCAAATGGAAAGCTCCATCATACGGGAGCTGGCATTCCGTTTTGATGCCGCTTTTCTTCCCGCAAATGAAATCCTGAATCATGCAGCTTCCATTTATGGGGTTCAGCAGATAACTGTTGATGGCATTCATCTGACTGCCATGGGAAACCGGATTCTGGCGGAAACCTGGATGGATACTTTTCGGAAGCTCAGAGCCTAACGACTGCTTTCTTCCCTTTTTCTTCTTGTCACAAGACCGCCGATACGCCCTGTCTCCTTTGCAGACAGGGTTTTCCAACCATCCTCCAGAACACGGTCCAAAAGTCCCAGTTCCTCCGCGATTTCATATTTCATTCGTTCTTCCCGTGACATATTTTCAAAATCTGGTTTTTTCTTTTTAGACATAAAAAGGTCACACTCCTCTCTTTCCTTTGGAGTATGACCTTTTTTTACCGTTTTATTCAGTTTTCACAAGGTTCTTATCTGGGAATAATGATGGCGGCAATGATGTATGCCGGTATTCCTGCACCTCCCAGGAAAGAAAACAGCACCCATGCCAGTCTTACCAGTGTCGGATCGATATTAAAATACTCACCAATTCCTCCACATACTCCACAAATCATACTGTTTGTTGATGAACGATATAATCTCTTGTCACTCATGATGAATACCTCCTGTGTTTTTATCTTCATGATTCATTGTATCATGATACATTGTAATTTCTATATTTCCTGCAGCACATTCCGCATCGATCCTGTGCTTTGCATTTTTATTTCCATACTGCACATCCTGACCTACGCCATCCCAGCAATTATTCCCAAAAGACAGGCTTCCTGCACTCACTTCACCATCCAGGAAGTAATCTTCCTCTTCTCCGTCCAGCCCCAGTACAACTTCTCCTGCGGCACACTGAACAGAGATATCATCTGAAGCCAATTGCTTCACATCGATACTACCCGCACCCAGAGACCATTCACTGGTTTCTGCTTCCACTTTTCCGGTCATCTCGAGAGACGAAGCTCCCACTGACACAGACAGTTCTTTGGCTTTCAAAGATTCGACAAGTCCGTTGGCAGCTTTCAGATCCAAATCTACTTCTTTCCATACATAATCCTCCGGAATACGGATTCTTACTTTTCTATCCTTATCTTCCCACCATCGGTTCTTCACCCGAATCTCCAGTTCATCCCCGTCCTGGTTAACTTCCGTTTTGCTGTCAGACTGATCAACGTACACCTTAATATCTTTTCCCGTATGGGTACTAATCTGCAGATCACCCACAGCCATCTCGATATCCAGATTTCTGACTCCTGAAACCGTTGTACATTTCCAGTCACCGGAATCTTCGACAAAAACTTCATCCCATTCCTGAGCCTCTTTGTCGTCACCCAGTCTGATATTATATTTTAACAGGTCTTTCCCATTGACAGAAAATACATCCTCCCAGTCAATTCTTCCACCGGAAAGAATCAGACCGGCAATGAGAAAAATCAGACCGACTCCGGCAAAAATCCCTCCTGCCGCCGCCAGTATTTTCATACATTTTTTCATGATTCCGAAGCCCCCTTTCTTTTATGAAGCAATCGGGATATAAAATTCACAATCGCCCGAATCAATCTGGGAAGCAGACGAAATCCAGCCCACAACAGCAGCATAATTGCAAAAATACCAATAGCCAGGGCAATCATACCGCCTCCAATACTGAGAAGCCCAGAAGCCGGTGAAGATATCAACCGGATCACACCCTTAACCATCAGGGCCACTCCGCCGCCAACCAGTCCCGCACCGGCTGCCAGCAGAGAAACCAGGATTCCGAAAACAGTACCAATGATTCCAAGCAAAACACCAAAGATTCCTCCGCCTATTCCCAGAATCAGGGGAGAGGCAAACACAACCAGAATAATAATCAGCGCCCACTTTCCTGTTCCTCTCTGGCGGGTTGTGTTTGAAGAGGGGTTGGGGATTTCCTGCGGCGGATTCTCCACCTGTTCCTCTTCCGTAATCTGGCCTCCGTCCGCCCGTATCTGTGCGGCAACTTTTCCCGGACTTCCCAGTTCCTGAATCACCTGTGATTCATTCTCCGGGCCTGCCTCATCAAAATAATCATTATAATACCGGATAGCTTCCATCCGCTCACTGTCCGGCAAATCCCTCAGCAGCACTGCAAGCTGTCTCATAAATTCTTTTCTGTCCATCTGCTACATCCTCCCCTCAAACAGACTGGTAATCCGGTCGGAATAATTCTTCCACTCCCACTCATACATCTTCAGCTGTTCCTTTCCTCTGTCTGTCACCTTATAGTATCTCCGGTTCCTTCCTGCAAATTCCATGTCATACACCATGAGACAATCGTCTTTCTGCAGTCTCCGCAGTACCGGATACAGTGTCGATTCGGAGACATCAATCACACGCCGCACATCCTGAGTAATCTTATACCCATATGTGCCTTCCTTCTCCTTGGACACAACAGCCAGAACAATCGCATCCAGAAGAGCCGCACCTGTATTAAAAACCATAACTGCGCATCCTTTCTTTTTATAATATTATTCAACCTTTAATATTATTTTATATTTAATACTATACACCATATAATATTAGATGTCAATATAATATTATAAAAATGTCAGTAAACCAAACGATTCGATTAATCCATTAGCTTACTGACATCATTTTCTCAATTATTTTTTATTCAATTTTTGATAAATACCCGATAAGATAATCCCTGCCGCTGCAAGGCCTGATGCCACATAGAAAGCCTTTGTATAAATTCCATAGGCAGATACAATCTTGCTGACGATTGTGGGACCAAGGATTCCGGCCACGGCAAAGCCGATGAACATGATTCCATAGTTCACGCTGCTGTTTTTCGTACCAAACTGATCCGCCGTAAACCCGGGGTAGACGCCCATCAGGGAGCCGAAGCAGATTCCCATGACAGAAATTCCCACAAAAAAGACTGCATAATTTCCCTCCCGGACATTCAGAAGAAGGAGAAGTCCCACGATTTCCAGTACAAAAGCCGCCTGCAATACACGAACTCTTCCAAATCGATCCGACAGAAATCCTGCTGCCACACGACCTGCCGCATTGAACAGAGCAAGCACGGAAACAGCCGTTGCTGCCAGTCCCACTGACATGCCTGCAAGCTGCTGTGCCATAGGAGATGCCTGAGACGTTACCATCAGACCACTGAATGCCCCGCACATCAACATTAAAATCATGACATAAAAAATCGGATCTGTAATCATTTCTTTCCAGGTTTTATCCGGAACTGTTTTGGAGGATGCCTGCTGTACAGTCTTCGGTTTCCATCCTTCCGGAGTAAAATCCGCCGGACATTTTTCAATAAAGAATGCACCCACACAGATTATCACTGTAAATACGGCACCCAGGATTTTCATCGTACTGCTTACTCCGGTTTTTCCAATCAGAGCATTAGCAACCGGAGGAACCAATACGGAGCTTAATCCATAAGTGGCTGTTGCGATACCACCAATGAGACCTCTCTTATCGGGGAAGAATTTCACGGAATTACTGATGGTACAGCCGTACACCATTCCCATACCTAGACCACAGCCAAGACCATAGGCCACAATCAGGAAGGAAACACTTCCTGCAAATCCACAGGCTAAGAGCCCCAGGCCAAACAGCAGGCCGCCTGCGAAAATTACCCATTTGGGACCTAATTTATCATTAATGGTTCCACCGGATATCATGGTGATCGGTCCTACCGCATTGGCTACTGTAAAGATAATTGCCAGATTTGCCGCTGTCAGTGAACTTCCTGTCAGCACATTAATTCTCTCCGCCAGAGGTCCGGCAAAAACACTCCACGCATAAAGGGAACCAATACAAAGATTAATCAGACAGCTGGCTGCAAGTATCAGCCATCGTTTCTTTGTCAACTTTTTCTGAATCGTATGTTCCATTTTCTATTCTCCTGTCCATTTAAATTTCATCCACATATGAAAACAACCAAACCGGTTAACGACAATTTCCGATCTGGCTGCTTTCTATTACTATAATCAATATTCTTTAAGAGGTTTTAATGGGTTACTTATCTCAAATTAAATTAACCTTCAATTGCTCTTCTGAGTGCTTCCTGATGACGACGGCACTGTTCGATACTGTCAACACCTACATCTCTCAGATGTTCTCCGCCTTCATATTCAGAACTTAAGAATCCTTTATATCCGGCTTTCTTGAATGCTTCCACAACTTCCGGGATAGCTACTGCTGTTTCAGTATAATCTTCATGAACATTGTAGAATTTTGCATGAGTATGGAAAATGTAATCAATGTTATCAATGATATCCTGTGGTTCAGACCAGGAGTATGCAAAAGAAGATCCTGCATACATCATATCAGCCGGGCCGGCACCTGCTTTTTCAAGTGCATCCATCATTTCTTTCATTCCATTTGCCATACGGTATTCCATATTTGCTTTTCCAAGATCAAGATCGTATTTGATTTTTACAAAGCCTTTTGCCAGTCTTTCTGCATATGCTTCATCAACAATCTTAATACATTCTTCAGATGCACCTTTTCTTCTTGCTTTGTCTCTCAGTACATCCGGAATATTTTTACAGAAAATACCCATATCCGGAACAAATCCGAAATATTTGGTTCCTGTTCTGTTGATCATTTCCATATATCCATCTGCCCATCCTGAGTTCAGGGAGAATGGTGCATGAACTTCCAGACCGATTTTTACATTCATTTCTTCAGCATAATCCAAACTTCCCTCGATTACGTCCATCGGTGTGGAAACCAGGGTACGAAGTACAGGGAAACCAAGAAGATGAGCAAGACGAATGTCTCTCTTCATCATATTTACCTGCTCGCCCAGAGACAGGGTACGATTGGAGAAAATACGGTTTTCAAGGAAAGCATCGTAGCAGGATGGAACCAGATTGTATTTGTCAAGCATGGCAAACCAGTTTGCACGGAAAGCTTCATCTTCAATCGGATTCGGGAATTTCTTGATCATCTGCTCTGCAAGAAGCTCAACACCTGTGGCACCTGTTTTTGCAGTTTCACGAAGGCATCCTTCCAGATCTAATTTTCCATCATAATATTCATCCTGATAGCTGTACAGGGAAATACTTCTTTTAATATCGTGGCTCATTATCATTTCCTCCTAACTATTCAATCACAAAATCGGTTTCACAGGTAGCCTCAACAGGGAATGGCATATAAGAAGGAACAATCAGCTGTACTGCCTTAATATGATGATTGCCGGCAGCCAGTCCGCCTTCTTTTTTCACAGTTACAGTTGCATATTCACCAAATTCCCAACGATAATCTGAATCAATTACGGTAAGCATCTGATCCAGAGTAAAGGTCTCACCATTTACAGTCAGGCTAATGTCTTCACGTGCAGCAGCTTCTCCATCTACCTCAACACTGATATTGTGTACGATAGATAATGTAATCCCACGATAATACTGAGCCTTGAACTGGAACTGATATCCAGTAATTTTACCGTCTTCTTCTATATTTTTAAATCCATCCGGATTATAAATTTGTCTAGCAGCCATTTTTTTCGTCCTTTCTCGTCATTTTAGGAGTTGGATTGCACCGATGTGCAGAGGAAAGCTGGCAAGCAGCCGCACATCGGTGCATCTATGTACAATCATGCAAGTCAGATTGTGCTGGGGTCTGCACAATTACACATCTTTTTAATGGAAAGAATATTTCTTAGTCAAAGAATACTTCTTTTCCTGTTTCAGCAGATTTGTAAATACCTTCCAGAATCTGTGTTACAACAAATGCCTGTTCCGGTTTTACCAGAGGCTCTGTATCATTGATGATAGCTTCCAGCCACTGTTTCTGCTCACGAACACCTTCTGCGGATGCTCCGCCTTCGAAGAAGTCAACAACGCCTGCAGGAGAGATTGTTTTTTCCATCAACTGATTATGTTCAACAGTATTGTAGATTAGTTCATCTTTCGGATAGCTTCCGCCGTGATGGATTTCAGCACCTGCTTTTGTTCCACACAGAGTGGTAGATGCTTCCATGGATTTCAGTACGTTCAATGCCCATGATGCTTCCAGATAAATACATGCACCATTTTTCATTTTAACCAGACCGAATGCAGAATCTTCTACTTCGAATGTTTCCGGATCCCATGGTCCAAATACGTTTCCATCCGGGCCATCTGCCTGACGTCCCAGTTTGTAGTTAACAACACCGGATACAGACATCGGTTCGTAGTTATTCATCATCCACAGAGTGATGTCCAGTGCATGTGTTCCGATATCGATCAGAGGTCCGCCGCCCTGCAGAGCTTTGTTCGGGAATACACCCCATGTCGGAACAGCTCTTCTTCTCAGAGCATGTGCTTTTGCGAAGTAGATTTCACCCAGTTCGCCGGCTTCACAGGAAGCATGCAGAGTCTGTGTATCGTCTCTCAGACGGTTCTGATAACCGATTGTGAATTTCTTTCCGGATTTTTTCCATGCATCGATCATTTTCTGTGCATCTTCTGTGCAGTGAGCCATTGGTTTTTCACACATAACATGTTTGCCGGCTTCGAACGCTGCAACGGTGATCGGGCAGTGTGCTACGTTTGGTGTACAAACATGAACAACATCTACGTTCGGATCATTTACCAGATCCATGTAGTCTGTGTACACTTTAGCGTCTTCTGTTCCGAATTTAGCTTTTGCATTTACTGCACGCTCTTCAATGATATCACAGAACGCAACGATCTCATTCAGTTCTGCATTTGCCTTTAAAGAAGGCATATGTTTCTGATTTGCAATACCACCACATCCAACGATTCCTACTCTTACTTTTGTCATTTTATATTTCCTCCTAAATTTTATTTACTTAGTTAATGAAATTTCTCAGATATCTTGCTGCCTGAATCACAGCTCTTTTTGCACTGTCCAGATTTTCTTCATATGCTTTATCTTCCACTTCGATAACGCTGCATCCATTGTATCCAATGTCTGTCAGTGTAGAAACGTATTTGCCCCAGTCAACATCTCCCAGCCCCGGAAGCTTTGGTGTCATATACTGCAGTGGATTAGCCATAACACCAACGTCTGCCAGTTTATCCTGATATACTTTGATATCTTTGTAATGTACATGGAAGATTCTATCTTTAAATTCATAAATTGGTTTGATGTAATCGATCTGCTGCCATACAAAATGAGACGGATCGTAGTTAATTCCCAGATTCGGGCTGTCCAGAACCTCAAATACTTTTCTCCAGTTTGCCGGAGTTGTCATAATATTCTGTCCGCCTGGCCACTCATCGTTGGTAAACCACATCGGGCAGTTCTCGATGGCAACTTTAACACCTTTTTCTTCCGCATGTTTCAGAAGTGGAGTCCATACTTCTTTTGCGATTACCAGGTTTTCATCAATGTTCTTATCAGAAACACGTCCGATAAAAGTACTGATCATATTAACACCCAGCATAGCAGAAGCATCGATCAATGCATGCAGATGGTTCACATAGCTTTCTCTCTTCTCCAGATCCGGATCGAGAGTATTTGGATAGTATGCCAGAGAAGAAATCTGAACACCTTTTTCTTCACAAAGAGCATTGATTTCTTTTGCTTTTTCTTCTGTCAGATTTACCACATCAATATGACTCACGCCTGCATAACGTCTCTTGGCACCTGTTGCCGGCCAGCATGCAACTTCCAGACATTCCAGATTGTTCTCTGCCGCAAAATCAACAACTTCTTCCAATGTCATGCCTTCACAGATTGCTGTTAATAATCCAAATTTCATTGTTCTTCTCCTTTTCTTATTAATCAAAGGTTTCATCTCCGGTACCTCTTACCTGATGATTGTATTATATAGAAACCAGAAGATAATTACTTTCTTTCATTTATCTCTTTTCTAGTCAATAAATCACTTTTTTTTCGTTTTCTTTTGTAATTCTCCATATGAGAACAAAAATTTATATATGATTTTTTACCTATTCATGAAACAATTCTCATTTAATTTTTTAATGCCTGCCCTTTCGGGCAAGCACATCACCTTAATCTTCAAAACGAATAGAATTTCCTGTCTTTGCAGACTCACGAATTGCTTCCATCAGGGCCAATACTCTTCTTGTCTCAGAAATCTTAATCAGGAATTCTTCTTCTCCTGCATATGCCTTACGGTAATTTACAAAGTAATCTTCATGTTTTGTATTTACCTGCGGCAGTTCTTCAGTCAGTATGGTTCCTTCTGCCGGCGGTCCGAAAGAACGGGTAGGGCCGGCTGCTGTCATGGTACGTGTTCCACGAACATTGGTCAGCAGATGAGAGGTTCTTACGATTTTTCCCTGAGGACCAAATCCATCTACATAAGCAGTTCCTTTATTTCCGCCCATGATCCAGTGACGCTCGAACCATTTCTCCTGAATCTTATCAGAAAGGAAATATGTTCCCAGTTCGATTTCCCCTGTCACTCCATTATCAAACCGCAGAATGATTTTAAAGTAGTCATCTACTTCAAAGTTGATAACGTTTCTTACATCCGCAAAAACAGAAGTTACTTTTGCGCCTTTCATCATCCACAGCATCTGGTCGATCAGATGTACGCCCCAGTCAAACAACATTCCGCCGCCTTCGCTGATATATACATGCCAGTCATGCATATTTCCATTGAATCCGTAAAGGCTGCTCTTTACTGTGTAAACATCTCCAAGAGAACCCTGATCATATACTTCTTTCATCGTACGGAAATCCGGATCCAGTCTGCGCTGATGATGTACGGTAAAACGTACTCCGCACTCCTCTACGACTTTAATCATATCATCCAGTTCTTCCACATTCATAGCTACCGGTTTTTCACAGATAATATCTTTTCCGGCTCTTGCTGCCTGAATAACCAGGTCATGATGCTGATTGTTATTTGCTACGATCAAAACCACATCAATTTCCGGATCTGCAAACAGTTCCTCATTGGAACGATAACGTTTGATCCCCGGTTTTACATCTTCCAGCTGTTTCGGATCAATATCAGAAATACCAATGATCTGATAACCTTCCATATTATACAGCATCGTCTCATGTTCGTGCCCCATAAATCCATGACCAACGATTCCTACTCTGATTTTTTCCATGACATCCTCCTTGTTCATTGTGCAAAATTTCATATTGGAAAGTTGCTTTATGAGATAATTATAAACAGAATACACCCGTATAACTTCTAATCAATTAACACATTTATACCCAAATATTGCTTTATTTCTCAAAATACCCGAATAAAATTGATGCCAGATTAAAAAAACTGATGCATTTTTAATCTCTATTCAAGAATCAGGCGAACACCGCCATAAATTCCTGCATTATTTCCAAGTGTTGCCGGTTTGAACGGAGTCTCTTTGGATGCGTGGAAAGCATACTTTTTATAATGCTTCTCAATTGTATCCAAAAGAATCTGGCCTGCCTTTGCAACACCGCCTCCAATAACAAATGCCTCCGGATTCACCACACAGGCAATAGAAGCACAGGCTTTTCCAAGCATCATTCCCAGTCTGTCTACCATAAGAACTGCCACATCATCCCCTGCTTTTGCTGCATCAAAGATGTCCTTAGCCGTGAATATACCTTTTAGAACAGTGTCTTTTCCCGGATTCTCTTTCAGATATTTTTTGGTCATGCGAACAATTCCTGTCGCAGATGCATACTGTTCCAGGCATCCTTTTTTACCGCAGCCACAGCACGCTTCTTCTTCATCATTCATAGGAATGTGTCCGATTTCTCCTGCCGCACCTGTAATTCCCGGAAGAATATGTTCATCAATAATGATTCCGCCACCTACACCGGTTCCCAGGGTCACCATGACCATACTTTTGAAGCCTTTACCTCCTCCCTGCCACATTTCACCAAGTGCAGCCACATTTGCATCATTTCCTGCTTTCACCTTAAATCCTGTAAGTCCGGAAAGTTCCTTTTCCACATTGAAAACACCCCATCCAAGATTAACGCATTTTAAAACAGTTCCATCTGCTCCCACAGGTCCCGGAACTCCCATTCCGATTCCTTCCACATCTGTTTTTTCGATACCCTTTTCCGTCATTTTATTTCCTACGGCTTCAGCAATATCACCCAGAATATTTTTTCCGCCATCCACAGTTCTCGTAGGAATTTCCCAGGTATCTAACAGAATACCTGTGGTTTCAAATAATCCCATCTTTACAGTAGTACCACCAATGTCTACACCAAATGCATATTTTTTCATATCTATTCTCCTTTTCATTTATTTGGATTCCGGACTTTTTTGTGCATGGATACAGTCTATTTTTTCTCTTCTCATTCCTGTATTCGCAGTCCACTTTACAGCATTTCTGATGATTTTTCGAATATATTCATTGAAATAGGAACGATTCGTTTCATGTCCTGGCTGAAAATAGAAGATTCTTCCCATTCCTCTTGTCCAGGTACAGCCGGAACGAAACACTTCACCACCCCTGAACCAGCTTAAGAACACCTGGTCATCCGGATTGGGAATATCAAAATGCTCACCGTACATTTCTTCCTCTCCCAGTTCCACATATTCAGGAATACCTGATGCAATCGGATGTGCCGGACTTACCGTCCATAGTCTGCAGAAATCTCCCTCTCTCCAGCGAAGAGTACCAGAAGTTCCCAACAGCATCTGCATAGGTTTGCACATATGAGCAGAGTGAAGAAATATCATCCCCATTCCTTTCAGCACATACTCTCTGACACGGGCAGCAATCTCATCCGGTACCTGATCATGGGCAATGTGAGCCCACCAAATCAGCACATCCGTGTCATCCAGCACTTCTCTGGTAAGTCCGCACTCTTCCATATCCAAAGTAGCCACATGTTTCACCACCAGTTCGGAATCCTCTTCCACCAGTTTCTTTAAGGTTTCATGAATTCCCGTACCGTGAATCCTGCGGATTTCCCGTGCTCTTTCCACCATCATCTGTTTTGCCTCTTCGTTTTCTGTCCATGACTTCGTAAACTCAAACACTTTTTCGTCCAGCTGTTCCTGAACAAATTCATTCCAGACAGTAACTCTTATCATGACGATTAACCCTCTCTTCTAAATATTGATTAACTTCTTATATAGCTATCATAAGCTGTCTTTTTCACCAATTGCTATAGAATTTTTGTTTTTTTTGACATTATTTTTTATCCACCAGACTGAAAACCCCTCTGCCTGTAAAAGAGACTGCAAAAGCTGAAAACTAGTTTCACAAAAAAATACTCAGGAACCTGCACAATGCAGTCCTGAGTCTTTTTATGCCCTATTTAATATCAAAGTTCCTATCACACATATAGCAAATTCAACCGGGAGGTCATACGGAAGATTGTGATATCCAGGATAGTATACCGCTTTTTTTCCAATCCTCTGCGCCAGCTGTACAGCTGCCCTTTCATAAACGGTATTTCCGCTCTTTTCCCCTGCTGCCAGAGTGATTTTCGCAGCCTGTTCTTTCATCTTCTCCAGATTCAGATCATAGGTAGCCAATCCCGGGAATTCACACGCAAGTGCATGCTCATGATTCCCCATTTCACGGAAAGCAATCTCCATATCCTTTTTCGGACTTCTCTCATCAAAGGAGGCAATATGCTGGGCAAATTGTAAAATCGCACTGTTGAATTTACGTTGTTCCACCAGATGATTAATCTTATCTACCCATTCCTTCAGACCCGGCTCATTTTCCAGAAACTTAAGCATGGCCGGCTCATACATAATCAGATGACGTACTCTCTCCGGATATTTTTCCAGAAAATATTCACCCACAACAGCACCTGCACTGCATCCTGCAATGTATGCACTCTCAATCCCCAGTGAGTCCAGAAGATCACGGATATCCTCCACCTGGTCATCCATGGAAAATGCTTTCTGTTCTTTCATTTTGCTTCTGGAGTTTCCTCTGCGGTCATATGTAATTACCTGAAAATGCTCTGCAAGAAGCTCTGAAGTCCGGTCATAAAGTCCGGCATCCACTACTACACCATGGATTAAAAGAAGGGGCGCTCCCGCACCTTTTACTTCATAATATAACGATACATCCTCTTTTTCCAGATACATACATATTCTCCTCATACTTTATAAGATTATTTTTTGTAAACTTTGGGAAGGGACGGAAACTTCCTATCATTTTTTCAGAAGCATTGGGGAAAGCGAGTCCGAAAATATGCACTTAGCAAGACTTTGGCGCGAAGGCTCTCCTGAGCGTCAATTAGTCGCGCTTAGTGCAGAGTTGAGGAGGAGCGGCCTGCTTCTTAAAAATACCAGAGATTCTCCGTCCCTTCCCAACGAATTATCTTTTGCTTATTTTATTGTCTTGACATTTTTCAGTAACAAATTTTACAATAACATTACTTCACTATTTTCAAAGGAGATTTCATTATGCCCTGTATTTATTATAGCTACTACACTCCTGTTTCTGATTCGATTCCTGCCATCACAGCCCAGGAACATCAACTGGGAAGACAACTTTTGATAGCTGGATTAGAGCGTTTTTATGGACTTTGTTATTCCCCGGAAGAACTGGAGAAAATATTGAAAAAGAGTGCCAATGGCAAACCCTTTTTATCTGCTCACCCGGAGATTCACTTTAATATTACTCACTGCGATGGTCTGGCCGCCTGTGCCTTTCACAGTCATCCGATTGGAATTGATGCAGAACTGCCTGGGTATTTTGCTCCTGTTCTCATAAAAAAAGCATTATCAAAGGAAGAAATCCATTTTCTCCAGCAAATGTCTTCCAGCAAAGAAAACGAACAGGAATGGTTCTTTCGCTTCTGGACCTTAAAAGAAGCTTTTGTCAAGCAGAGTGGAACTGGTGTAGATACAGATCTTACCGCTTTTTCCTTCTCATTCTGCCAGCACTCAGACTCCTTCAATATTACTTGCTCTCTGGCAAAAATATCCTGCTGGCAGACTCAGTTAGAAAAAGGGCAAATTCTTTCTTTGTGCTATCCAAATACGAAGGAACCTGTTCATCTTATCAACAGCCCACTATCAAACTGATTCCATATAAAACTATGCTTTTCATTAAACACTATGAAGGAATCAAATATTGGGTATCTTTCCAAGTTTTTTATCCAACTGGTCAAATTCTTCTATAAATAATCCTCTCTCCGCAAGAAGATCTCTGAGTTTCATAGAACTGAGCACTTGCATCATGTCATCAAAGGTCATATCTGGAGAAAATGGTGTGATTTTATCTTTCATCTCCGCAATCACATCATCCAATACGCGAACAGCTTCCGGATTTCCCAAAACACGACCAATTGTACAATCAAGCGAGAGCCATGCTTCCCCATCATCAGTCATATGCGCCTTACAGCGAGGCTTCTCCAGTCCCTCTGTGCCAAAGTCACCGACCATATCTCTAAGCCAACTGATACTGTCTGAAACCCAGTTCTTAGCTCTTGACGAAATCAATGTGTTTTTAGCCTGGATTGAAAAATCACCTGTTGAAAATCCATGAGGCCCATAGTTGTAAATATGAGTTTCAAAAGAAATGCCATGTTTATTCAACGCATTTAACATATCGATCGAATTCTGAATTTTAACAACATTATCCGTTCTTGTGGCAAAAATAAAACAAGGACTTGTCTGACTGTCTACAGACGCCACAATACTTGGTGCATTCTGATTAATCTCTATAATCTGTTCATTCACAACCGGATATCCTAATATTGCAGCAACAGGACGATGTTTTGCCAGGGTCGCTGCCGCACCCGCCAGATGTCCACCTGCTGAAAAACCTGCAACTGCAATTTTATCCTTCATGACATGCCATTCATCCGCATGCTCAATGATATATTCCATAGATTCGTCATAATCATTCAGCGGTTGTGGCCATGCACTATCCTTGCCTATAGAATAGCGCAAAATAAAAGCATTAAAACCAGCTCTTAAATACTCTAACGCCACTGGTTCTGCCTCCCGATCAGAGCAGAACATATATCCTCCGCCCGGAATAACCACAATAGCCGGTCTGGCTGTCACATGACGGTACTCCCCGCCCACATCCTGAATCATGGCTGTTAAAGTCACATGACGTTCTTTATTGAGTACAATGGTTTCAATTTTCATAGAAATTTCCTCCTCGCATCATTTTATTTGTGGTTAAAATATTACATCAATCTGCTCACAGAGACATTCCTCTGAGTTTGTTCCCACAAAAATATTAAATTTGCCATCTTCCAGGATATATTTGCCCTGATTATCATAAAATCCCATGTCTTTTTTCTGCAAGCTTAAGGTAACTTTCTTTTCTTCTCCTGGTTTCAAAAATACACGGATAAAGTTCTTCAATTCTTTCACCGGTCTTACAAGACTTGCCGTAATGTCCTGCATATAAAGCTGTACCGATTCACAGCCTGCTCTGTTTCCTGTATTTTTAAGCGTCACGGAAACACAGTATTCTTCCGCTTTTTCTTCTACTTTCATATTTTCGTATGCAAAAGTCGTGTAGCTTAAACCATAGCCAAATGGAAATGCCGGATGAAATGGAACGTCCAGATATCTGGATGTAAATTTACTCTTGCTTCCCGGTCTTCCTGTGCTCGGATGATTGTAGTAAATGGGGCATTGACCCGTTACATAGGGGAATGTGGCAGAAAGCTTGCCGCTCGGATTTTCATCTCCAAAAAGGACAGCAGCAACAGCATTCCCCATCTGGATTCCCAGATGCCATGCTTCCACCATAACCGGAAGATGTTCCTTTTCCCATCCAATGGCAAGAGGGCGTCCGTTCATAAGTACCGTAACCAGAGGAGTTCCCGAATCCAGAACTGCTTGAAGCATCTCTCTTTGTTTGCCGGGCATCTCTGTGCAGGCTTTCGATGATGCTTCCCCGGACATAGTAACAAGTTCTCCCACAACTGCCACTACAACATCACCTTCCTCACAGGCTTTTTTCACTTCCTGGAAATTAATCTCGCCTTCCGGTCCACCGCATGGATAATAGGTAATATCTGCACCGGAATTTCTCATTCCCTCCAGAACAGATACGCAGTCTTCCCGTTTCCAGCTCATCGCCCATGCACCAATGATTTCTTCTGTTTTCTCTGCCAGTGTGCCGATAACACTGATCTTCTGTGTACGTTTCAAAGGAAGCACGTTTCCTTCATTTTTCAGAAGTACGATGGATTTTTTCGCTGCCTCCAATGCAATTTCTTTGTGTTCCGCTGGAATCGTCTGGTATTTTTCAATGACTTCTTCCGGCACATATGGATTTTCAAACAAACCAAGCCACATCTTTACGCTGAGGATTCTGCGCACGGCATCATCCAGCACGTCCATGGAAACCTTACCTTCTTCTACTGCTTTTTTCAGATAATCTTTGTAAATATGTGTTCCCATATCCATATCAAGACCTGCGTTTACTGCCTGGATTCCGGCATCTGCATCATCCTGGGCGATTCCGTGTGCCACACACTCACGGATTCCATTGGCATCACTGACAACAAAGCCGGGCATCTGATACTCACCCTTTAATAGTTGGCGAAGAGTATAAGAATTTACGGTACAGGGTACACCATTCAGATCATTAAAGGATGCCATAGCGGTCAGAGCCCCTTCTTCCACTGCTGCCTTAAAAGGTGGAAGATATACATTATGAAGCTGAGAAATGGACATACTGGTTGTATTATAATCCCGTCCTGCTTCGCAGGCACTGTATGCCACATAATGCTTCAGGCAGGCTGCCACATAATTTTCTGTTGATGAATGGTCATTCTGAAGACCACGAATTTTTGCCCTTCCAAAACAGGATGCAAGATAGGGATCCTCGCCCGGGCCTTCCGATACACGGCCCCATCTGGAGTCTCTTGCCACATCCAGCATAGGAGCAAAGTTCCAGTTAATCCCATGAGCTCTGGATTCCTTTGCAGCTACCTTTGCGGTTCTTTCAAACAAATCTGTATCAAAAGATCCGGCTTCTGCAATAGCGATGGGATAAACCGTTCGAAGACCATGAATTACATCAAATCCCATAATCAATGGAATCCCCAGTCTGCTCTCCTCCACAGCAATTTTCTGAAGCTCATTTGCTTTTACAGGATCGTCTCCCATCATGGAGCCAACCAGACCTGCACGAATGTCATCTTCATGAAAGTCTCTCTCGGCAGTGGACATGATTCTTCCGAATTCCTCCTGGGTAATTCTTCCGTCATTCAGCATTTCTATAAGTTCCGGGAACGGAACATCAAATCCCCCCACAATGGACGGAGATTCCTGATTCATCTGACCGATTTTCTCATCCAGAGTCATCATGGATAAAAGCTCCTCAACACGCTTTTTCTGTTTTTCTGTAAGCATAGCAGTACCTCCTCGACAGTTATTCTCCTTTTGATATTTTTCTATCTTTAAATATACGCCGATTGTTTCCGTAACTTCTATAGAAATTTTAATATGTTTACTATCAATTTTTATTCACTAGCCGATATGTTCCCTGACTGTTTTTTTCAATTGAACCCTTTCTGCTTCTATAAACCACCATATCTATACTGATCTGGCGTCTTTCCTGTCTCACGTTTGAATAACATTCCAAAATAACTGGGACTTTCAAAGCCACATTTTTGAGCAATCTCTGCCACCTTTCTTTCGGGGTGCTGAACCAACATGATTTTTGCTCGGCTAATGCGAATCATATTCAGATGTTTTCCGATTGTCTGATGCATCTCTCTTTTGAACACTGTCTGTACATATCCTCTGGAAAGGTTCACCTCTCTGGCAATGTCATCCATGGTAATTGCATGATTATAATTTTCCTCCAGATAGCTGATTATTTTCTGAACTGTTTCATTTCCCTCCGACATTACAAAGAGGCTGATAAAACGAACATTTTCCGATAATGTAAGAAGAAAATCATAACAAAGTACCGACAATTCTCTTTCTCTCTGTCTCCTTGGCATTTTTTTCAGATTCAGTATTCTGTCCTGATAGTTTCTGAAAATATCTTTTTGTGCAAACTGATAAACCCCTGATTCATGCATATGCAGCGTTTTAAGAATTTCCGCACAGTTATTGCCTTCAAATCCGATAAAGCTGACGATCCATTCATCTTCTGCCGCATAATAGCAATGGGATTCATTTGGATAGATTAGAATTCCCTGGCCTGGTGCAATGATTGATCTTTTGTTATTAATCACCACTTCCCCCTTGCCTTTTTCGCAATAAAACCACTGAAAGCACGTCATTCCCTGCGGTCTGTTTACCGGCTCCTGATGATGCTCTATTCCCATAATAGTAATTGAAAGTGGAATTTTATGTATCCTTTTTCCTGATATTCTGAAGGTGTACATCATGTCCTTATTCTCCTCTGTATTATTCTTATATAAATATAACAATTATTAGATTGAGATGTCAACCCAAAACCTTTATACTTACAAATATAAACACATACCAAGGAGGTTTTTACTATGATTCCAGAAATTCGAAATGATAATGGCATTGAAACACTGTACGTTCATGACAAACCATTTCTGGCACTAAGCGGCGAAATTCATAATTCCAGTGCAAGTAATCTTGACTTTATGGAAAAAAATGTATGGAATAATTTGAAAGAACTAAATATGAATTCCGTCATTGTCCCAATCTACTGGGAACAGATTGAGAAAGAAGAAGGAAAGTATGATTTCTCACTTGTTGAGGGTCTTATTAACCAGGCAAGAGAAAACAGCATGAAGCTTATCTTCCTGTGGTTTGGCCTGTGGAAAAATGCGGAGTCCATGTATGTTCCCGGATGGATGAAAAAAGATACTGCTACTTACTTTCGTGCAAAAAAAGTAAACGGAGAACCACTCAATACAATATCACCACTTTGTGAAGCAGCCATCAAAAAAGATGCTTCTGTTTTCCGTTCACTGCTTCGATTTATCCGTGAAATTGATGAACAGGAAAGTACAGTCATCACCATTCAGGTTGAAAATGAAATTGGACTTCTTGGCACGGAACGTGATTATTGTAATACTGCAAATGAAGCCTTCGAAAATACTGTTCCTGAATGCTTAACTTCTGCTCTTGGACTTTCCGGCGGAACATGGAAAGAAGTATTTGGAAACGATGCAGAAGAATCCTTTATGGCATATTATTTTGCAAAAGCAGTGGAAGAAATCACCGCTGCAGGAAGAAGTGAATACCCGCTTCCCTGTTATGCAAATGCATGGCTGAAACAGTATCCATGGTTTACAGGTTCCTATCCAAGCGGCGGACCTGTAGTGGGAATGCATTCCATCTGGCGTGCAACCGCACCGTCACTCTTTACCTTCGCACCTGATATTTATGTACCTTACGTACCACAGATTTTAGATGAGTATCATCATGAAGGAAACCCTCTTTTCATTCCGGAAGTACGTAAAGATGCTGTCACTGCTTCTTACTGTATGTATGCTTTTGGAAAACATAATGCTATCTGCTATTCTCCATTTGGAGTAGAAGAGCTTGCAATGGATCCGAATTCTATTGACAAACCGCCTATGGAGGTTATGATTGCATTAAACATTGATCCTTCTGCCTTTGATATTGAAGGAAGTAAGGCTTATCTCGCCCGTGTATATCAGTTGATGGAAGATATGAAGCCAATTTACCTGAAATACCGCGGTACTGAAAAACTGCAAAGCTATGTACGTAAGTCCGAAAACGACTATGGAACTCTCCTTCAGTTTGAAAACTATGATATTCAGGTTGCTTATGCACCAAGGATGCCTCGCAAACCTCTGGCAGCTGGTATGATTTACGAACTGGAGCCTAATAAATTCCTGATGATCGGAATGATGTCCACACTTACTTTCCGCCCGAAAGCCGGTGAGAATGTAAAAGTTGATATGATTCATTTTGAAGAAGGTGAATTAGAAAACGGAAAATGGATTCCAGGACGTACATTAAACGGAGACGAGAAAATGTCTGTACGTTTGGGAGATATGGCACAGTGTTATATGGTTGAGCTTTATAAATATTAATCTGTTTATTTAAAGACAATTTTGTGTATAAAAGCAGGGGCATTTGAAAATGCCCCTGCAATAATACGTATTGACATTCTTATCTTAGTTCAAACCAGTCAAATGTTGCCTGATTATCAATATCCTTCCCATTGCCAGTGGCATACATTCCAATCATTGTTCCCACCATGCAGCCTACTTTCTCAGAGTTAATACTATTACCATCCACCATGCACAGTGTCTGAAGTCTATCCAAAGCGGTTCCATAACTCATCGTAAATTGTTCCCCATTCATATCTATGCGAAGAATAATGTCTTCTTTGTCCCAGAGCGTTTCCGCCACTACATGTCTTCTGGTTACGCTGCTGAAATTGGGAAAATATGGTGGTACATCATAATCGGAAGTATATAATACAACACGCAACACCTGTTCTCCATCTTTTACCGCTCTCTCCAGATGATACTGGTGATTCATGGACTGCATAACAGCCATTCCTGCTGTTTCTTCTCCTTTTGGCATAAAGGACATCTGACAGGTAGCTATTGTATTAATTTTTCTCTGCCTTCTTGAAACAAAAGAAGCGTATTGATCTTTCAGAAACTTTGGAACAAATCCTACAGTTCTCAAATCATCTGTAAGACTCTGGGAAATACATTTCAGGCTCAGTTTAGAATCTTTGATTTCATAAAATTTTTCATACGGTGTTCCCCAGAAAGACCAACAGAGATTGAGTCTTTCATCATCAAAATCATCCTTTGTAATCTCAGGTTCTACAGGTGTCCATGGCAGACAGGCAGGAGCGTCATACTCCCACTCTACTTTACCTGTTTCAGGAGAAAATAATGGCCAGTCTCTCTCCCATACTACCGGACAGATAAAGGTCTCACGTCCAAGATTTTTACCGGTTCCATCAATCAGTCGAGATGCCAGCATCACGGCATACCAGCTTCCATCCGGAAGTTCTACCAGATCCGCATGGCCTACATTGATAATCGGAGCTTTGAATCCCATATGGCGATGTGTCATTACTGGATTTGCCGGATTTCCTTCATAAAAACCAAACAGTTCCTTACTTCTGGCAACCACAACAGAATGATAATGCTCTGTTCCTCCCTCTGCGATCACCAGATAATAATAGGAGCCAATATGGTAAATATGTGGAGCTTCCGGTGCTGCAGCACCACGAAGAGCACTATTGAAAATCGTCACAGGCTCTCCAGCCATACAGAAATTTTCTATATCAAACTTTGCCAGCCAGATACCTCTTTCCTTCTTACCTGCACCATTGTCCCATACATCTCCGGTTCCCATCACATAACACTGACCGTCATGATCAAAAAAGAAAGATGCATCAATTCCCGGCACATCATCCAGCCAGTGCGGCTCAGACCAAGGGCCTGCAGGATCAGTAGCCGTGATGATATAATTTCCTCTATCACAGAAATTAGTATTCATGATATAAAAAGTACCCTTATGATAGCGAAGTGTAGGTGCCATAATACCTCCTACCATGCCGTTTTTTTCCATATGAAGTCCATTCTCTTCTGTCATCGCATAACAGATTTGTTCCCAGTGAGCCAGGTCCTTGCTGTGAAAAATCGGAAGACCCGGAACCAGTTCAAAACTGGAACAGGCAATATAATAATCATCTCCCACCCTGCAAATAGTAGGATCCGGGTAAAAACCTTCAATAATCGGATTTACTAATTTATTCATGATATTCTCCCTTTCATTTGTAATACAATTCTACTTTTCCAAACATTCCGGACGGTTCCAGTGGTTCATGAGAAAAGTCAAATGGCGGCATTGGATAATTAAGCTGATCTCTGCCCGGTGTATTTGCTGCCTCAACAACCATGATGTTTTTGCCTTCTTGCAGATAATCAACTTCCATCTGATATGGCGGAGTCAGACATTTTCCAACTTCTTCCCCATTGATGTACAGTTTCATTACTTCATATACATTTTCTGCAAAGAAATAGGCCTTTTCTGGAATCTGATCCAGCTTAAATTCTTTTGTATAACGGATAATTCCGGAAAATTGCGGTTCCAGATCGGATACAGGAACGAGTTTTTTCATCTTTGCTTTTCTAAAAGCAGCCGGATATTCTTTCGGTCTGATAAACTCTACGTCCCATCCATCCGTCAGATCCATCATATTTGTACATTCCTCTCTCTGCGCTGTGAAAGATTTCCATACACCTGCAGATGTAATTTCTTTCTTTTCCATAAGAAGGCAGCTCTGTCCCGGCTGAAGTTCCAGCATCACTGTAGATTGTCCGTTCTTTACTTCGCCTGCCACATCCAGATATCTCTCCTGTATTCCATCATAAACTACAAGGCTGTCTGATACAGGCAAAGTAACCTTTCCTGTAAAAGTCTCAGAAGGAGATTCATTCATCAGCATGAATATCTGACGGTCTTTTTTGTAATGGTAAACACTGATCTGAGAGAATGCAGGATTCAGAGTGATTTTCTTTCTTCCCTGTTTCTCAAGCATAGAAGCCAACTCTTTCAGTTTTACCGTTTTACTTGCCTTTTTCCAGTTATCATTTTCAGGAAGTTTTCTTTCTGCCCCTTTCAGTACTTCATCCGGATATCCACCCACAAAATAAACGGGGAAATCACTGTTCTTTTCAATAAATTCTGCCAGTTCATCCGGAATATATGCGGTATATGGAATGAGCAACGCTTCAAAAACAACTCCGTTGATCTCCATCTTTCCTCCATCTATTTTTCCATTGTAAGCCATCAGATTTTTCAGCATATCAATGGATACCACATCAAATTCAATCTGGTTTTCAATCAGTGTTCTTCCCACCTTCTGCATAGGCATATGATCACCAATCCAGTCCGCTTCACCATCATACAGCACAGCTACAGATGCCACATGGGTACCGTCATTTAACTGGGCACACATTCTGTTGGCATATTTCATAAGTTCTGCAAACCATGGGAACTGTCCGTTATTTCCTCTGGCATAGAAATGAGGCGGGCAGTCAATATCCGGATACTCCGCCATGGAAAATGCATGGGGTACCAGATGATTCACACCTTTACACAACAGATGATCCAGAAGATATTTCATATCACGGACACCGAAATTCCATCCGTAAGCTCCAAAAAGTTCACACATGGTACGACCTTTTTTCTTCGGATCCAGATGGCCTGCAGAAGCTCCCAGTTTTCCAAGAATGTAGTGATAAAATTCACCGTCAATCTCCATCCCGCCCATTCCTTTTCTGGTCTGGATTGGGGCGCCAAAGATCACCTGGCTTCCAATCATATCGATTCCCGCCATATCCTGACCTGTCATAGAACGGAACCAGTGTCCCGGTCCGTGACCAGTACGACTGTGTGTACCATTATCTTCTACCACATGACCGATATACTCTACCCCATGCGCCCTGCACCAGTCACCAATCTGACAGGAAAAGTCTTTCTCATACAATCTGGTCACACAGTCCATGTAATCATAACGCATCTGAGGGCAAATCTTCATAATGTCTGTTTCTGCAAAAAGGAATGGCAAAAAGGCTTTATATTCTTCTCCATAACGTTCCTTCAGCATCTCCTCAAGTTCATCACTCCATGGAAGAGGCATCCCTTTCTTGCCGACTTTCGCATCATAGCTGACCTCTTTTGTATTGCCAAGTTCCGGTTCATCTGAGAAAAATCCGGCAATAGTCTTTCCGAACTCTTCTCCGTAATGGTGATAATGTGCTTCATAGACACCCTCAATCTGGGTACCGGCGGAGACCCGGTCAATCATATTGATATAGGCTTCATTTCCTCCATCCGTACGGGTCTTATAGAGTACGTGAACACGCCACTGTCCTTCCGGAAGAGTGAACTGTACACTTCCATCCCTGTACTGTTCGGTAAGGTTAATGGTCTCTTCTCCAAATGTATTCTCAGAGACAAATTTTACTGCAATAATTGCAAACAGCTGATTATTTTCGCGTTCTGCATAATTGGCAGGCTGTCCAATCTGCCAGTACCCGATCACCGGTTTCAGCATGCGGCTGACATTCAATGTGTACGGATGTTTTCCGCCAAAAATATCCGCTGTGGTATCTGCCAGATACCATTTTTTCCGTTCCGGATATTTTGTTTCAATAAGACCTGCTGCATAACCGGTCGGAAAATGCTTATCATCCAGAATCCAGATTTTCATATCACGTTTTTTGGCTTCATCTATGGCAATATCCATATCATGCCACCAGCCGGGGCCACAAAAATCATCATGAGGACGCGCTTCCACACAGATTGCACGGATACCGCATTCATGTATTTTTTCTATTTCCTCGCGAAGTACTTCTTCCGCTTCCCCACGCATCCACAAAAATGGAAAAATGTAATTCTGCATATACTTCTCTCCTTATCATTATACGAAGAAATCCCGGTAAATCCGGGACTTCTTCACTCACAACACTATGGCAAGGTGTTATCTATGGTAATATCTGTATATCCAGATACAACCGTCTTACTTTTTGCTTCCTGCAGCACGTACTGCAGAGATTACTACGTTTCCTTTGATTTCAGAAACCGGTGCCCCTCTGGAGCAGTCACATACAATGCTGTTGAAGCCCTGAAGCATCGGACCATAAGCATCTGCATGACCAAACTGCTGAATCAGTTTTACTGCTGTATTTCCTACGTTCAAGTCTGGCCAGATCAGAACATTTGCCTTACCTGCAACCTTGCTTTCACGTTTTACTTTCTTCTCAGCTACAGCCGGTACGATCGCTGCATCCAGCTGGAATTCGCCATCAATCGCCAGATCAGGACGACGTTCATTGGCGATTTTCAATGCATCTGTTACTTTGTCAATCAGTTCCCCCTGACCACTTCCCAAGGTAGAGTAGCATACCATGGCACATCTCGGCTCCCAGCCAAGGAGTTCTTTTACGGTATCACAGGCAGAGATGGCAATGCTTGCCAGCTGCTCTGGATTTGGATTGGTACATACGGCACTGTCCCCGATGGCCAGCAGGGAACCTTCACTTCCCTGATATCCCGGAATATCGGCCAGACCGATACTGGAAATGGTACTGATGCCCGGTTTTAAACCGATGATCATCTGACCTGCCAGAAGCACATCTCCTGTGGTATTATCGATGCCGGCAAAGGTTACATCAGCCTCTCCCACAGCCTGCATAGCCATTGCAAAATACAGAGGGTCCTGCATACGGCGGCCAAGTGCTTTTTCTTTCAGTCTGGTATCTGGTTTTGCCACATACTCAGCGATTACTTTAGTTTTGTATTCTTCATCGTTGATATCAACGAATGTAAATACAGATGTGTCATATCCTCTTTCTTCAGCAAGTGCTTTCAATTCTTCTGCATTTCCTACCAGTACAGGAATGATATAGCCATCTTTTCCTGTCTCGTAAGCAGCCTGCATCATTTTTTCATTGGCCGCTTCCGGAAATGCTACTTTCTGAGGATTTTCTTTGGCTTTTGCATAAATTGCATCTAAAACGCTCATCGCTATTCCTCCAAGGTTTCTTCTCTATGAAACTGTTTCTTACATTTCAGCTTCTACTGCATCCACAAGATCAGCAACAGTTGCACATGCGGAAGCATCCTGAAGAGCAACCATAGCGTCCAGCTCATTTTCGATCTCAGATACCAGAGCAACCATCTGCACAGAAGCACCTTTTAAATCATCTTTAAAGCTTGTCTCAAGAGTTACCTCTCCAGCAGCTTTTCCATAGGAAATTTCAACGAGTTCAATTACTTTTGCTTCTAATTCTTTTCTGTCCATGATTCTATTCTCCTTTAGATTTTATAATAATGATGCGGATTCCCGCAATGTTTTTGATCAATTATGCTTCTTCTTCATCGAGATCAAATACAACGGTTTTGTAACCGTCTCTCTGGTAAATGGATGCATGACAGCTTACCGGAATCTGACCTTTTGCAAGGATTTCTTTTCTCTTCTTTTTGTTGATGCCTCTGACAACAGCGTTCAGCCTTGCACCTTCTTCAATCTCAACTTCGCCGTAGGCATATTTTCCAAGAGCCTTGTACTCCGGCTTGGAGGACAGGGCTGCCGGCATTACAATGGAATGCATCTTCGCTTTTCCGCTGATTTCTACCCATTCCATATCCCAGCAGCCACAAGTATTGCATGCATAAACAGGAGGAAATTCTACTGCACCGCATTTGGTACATTTTTTACCGGTAATTTTGCCTTCTTCCAGATTCTGGTAGAATTTTTCTACTACTTTTTCTAATTTAATTGCCATCTTTTCTCTCCTCCTTATCCTTCAACAGTTCTGATGATATATGTACAGATATTCTGAGCACCGCCGTATCCACGCAGCATTGTTGTTTTCGGAGTGAATTTTACCTGACCTTCGCCAGCTTCTCCACGCATCTGTTTTACTGCTTCATAAAGATCTGCAAGACCGGATGCCGCATGTGCATGTCCGAAAGAGGTACGTCCGCCATTGGTATTGATCGGCTTATCTCCATCGTAGGCAGTACGTCCTTCACAGATATATTTCCATCCCTCTCCATATGGCAGATAGCCTGCGATCTCTGCAGATACCAGATGGGAAGTAATAATAAAGTCGTTTGCGTAAAACAGGTCGATTTCTTCCGGTTTTACACCTGTCACTTCATAAACCTGACGGATTGCTTCTTCTGTTGCACGAACTTCGAAGTGAGGAGTGGTTGCTTCACATGCTGCACATCCGATACCTAATACTTCGATTGGCTTATGACTCTTGTTGCCCATATATTTATCTACCATGTCAGTAGCACAAACGATTACTGCTGCTGCACCGTCACATTTCAGCTCGATACCGCCGGCACGAAGGAAATCACCCATTTTCGGATTGTATGGGGATCTCATGTAATCCATTACATTATCAAAACCTTTTTCTTTTGCAAGAACTTCATAAGGAGTTCTTTCAATTGCCAGAGGATTCACAGATGCATTTTTACGGTTGTTGATACACATCCAGTTCAGGGTATCATCCATCTGTTCATCAGTCAGATCGCGTGTTCTCTTATACCACTCAGCGGCATCATCATAGATCAGTTCCTGACCTGCCATCAGACTTCTGGTATAGTTTCTGTCATACAGCCATGAAGTTGTCTGCAGGAATTTATCCATAGTCATTTTTTCACGTTTGTAAGGATGAGTTCCAACTGCAACGCTGTCACCGAATTCTACACATCCGGAAAGAACACAGTTATATTTACCGGAAGCGACTGCATTGACCGCTTCTTCAATCGCATAATAACCGGTACAGCACGCTTCAGAGTGATGAATCGATGCTTTTCCTTTCATTCCGAACCAATTTGCAATCTGAACGTTCGGTGTCAGATAATTAGAACCATTTAATGCACTTGCCTCACCGTGGAAATAGAAATCTATGTCCTGAGGATTTACTCCGGCATCTTCCATTGCTTTCAGTGCGGCATAACCAAACATTTCGCCCTCTGTAAGACCATTGGTTTCTTCTTTGTCTACCGTGTACATAAATGGAGTACATCCCACACCGATGATAGACACACTTCTTGCATACTTGTTAATTTTTGTCTGATTCATTCATGTTCCTCCTTCTATCTATGAATCTAATTTTTTATTCAGATACGATCGTTTTGGCCAGTTCGATACATGCATTCTCACTAAGCAGTGAAGTCAACAGCCCAACCAGATGTAAGATTGGGTAAGTTGTTATCCAGATGGATACGATATTGGAAACCGGCCCGCAGTTAATCAGTGCAATACTGAAACTGATAATAGTAACAAAAATCGCATTGATCACAAATACTCTCACAAGTTTATGTAAAAACGTTCCTTCTTTTAATTTCAGTGCATCTGCCACGCTTTTTCCGATCTTCGGAACCGGGATCATGAATCCTGCAACCATATTGATGGAAAATGCCTCAAACATACCCACCAGGTAAACCCAGGTATCTGCAAATCCACCATTTAAAATCGTTGCCGCAGAGTTAATCACAAAAGCAAGTACCAGATTCTGAATCAATGTAAACATGGCTTCCTGTTTTTTTGTCATGGATTACTCTCCAATCTCTTCCGGAGACCATACCGGTTTGCCGGTGTAGATCTTCGCTTCTTCTTCACCGTTTAATACACGGCTTGCACCTGCTGCCATCGCTTCCAGCTCAAACTCGCCCGGATAAGCACTCACCGGTGCAATCCAGGAACAGGCTTCTGTAATCTGTGCAACCAGTTCTTTATTATGCACCATACCGCCGCCAAGAAGAATACCGTCCACTTTTCCATGAAGAACACCAGCCATAGCACCAATGTAGCGAACAATCTGATAAATCATCGTATCCCAGATCAGAGTTGCTTTTTGATCTCCCTCAGCTGCACGTCCGATGACTTCCAGTGCATCAGAAGTACCCAGATGACTTACAAAACCACCTGTTTTTGTACACAGAGAAGAAACAGCTTTTTTATCATCATGAGCGAAACAGTAACGAATCATCTCTGCTGCCGGAACAGCACCACATCTGGTCGGAGCCATCGGGCCTTCACCGCCCACGATATCATTACCATCGATCATTTTTCCTTTCTGATGAGCAGAAATAGAAATACCACCGCCAATATGGCAAACAACGTAGTTCTTATCTTCGTATTTCCATCCATTGTTTTGGCTGTGACGGATCGCTGTTTCTTTCAGGTTCAGTGCATGCAGATGTACGTTTCGATATACACCTTTGATACCTGTCATTCTTGCACACAAGGTAAGTTCATCTGTATCAGGCGGGTTTACAACAAAACATGGTTTGTTGTACTGAGCTGCAAACTCATGAGCAATCTGGGAACCCAGCTGTGCCGGATGCTGCACACCATTTGCTCCGCGTACTGCATGATCAAGAAGTGTTTCATTTACTTCATAAGTACCGCCCTCTACAGCCAGCAATCCGCCGCCGCGGCCTACGAAAGCATCTACATCTGCCAGATTAATATTGGCTTCTTTCAATGCCTGAAGAATTGTTTCTTTACGATATGGCAGCTGAGAACTGATGGTTTCAAACTCTTTCAATTTTTCAGCGTCATGAGAAACATTCACAGTAAACAGTTCCTTTTCCCCCTGAAAACATCCAACCTTTGTGGATGTGGAGCCTGGGTTAATGGTTAAAATACGGTATTCCATCTTCTTCCCTCTGTATAATGCATCGGAGCATTACACGTTCCTTTCCTGATAATTGTATTACCCTTATTTGATGATATCATTGTATCGTTTTGACTATTTTTTCACATTTTCATTTTTATCTAATATCTGCCTAAATTTTTTCTACTTTTCGTCCAGAACATTGGGTCAGGACAAAAATCATAATTAATTTAATGCTTTTTTGTCCTCTCTTTCGCTGGGGACGCTGCTTTTGCCATGAGGAGTGTTTTTTGTCACGCACAATCCAAATATACATAGCCAAAGGGACGCTCTTTATGACAAAAGCAGCGTCCCTGAGTCTTATATCTGTGTTCTATAATATTCAATATCTGCTTTCAGGCAATCCTGACGGCTTCCTTCCGGGGAATATTCCCTCTCTACGATATAGGCCTGACATCCATGTTGGTCAGCAGCTTCTTTCAGAGCTTTCCAGTCAACCAGCCCTTCTCCGGCTCTGCAGTTGATTTTTTTACTTTCATCCATTGCCTTCTGTTGTTCTTCCGTAAAAATTGGTTTTCCCTGTTCATCTCTTGGAATCGTGTTGTAATCCATCGGAGGCTGAGGACCAATCACTCTGCTGCTTTCCTTAATATGAATCAGTTTAATTCTGCCGCTATATTCCTGTACTAACGCAATCGGGTCAAATCCAGCTGCTGCACACCATCCTGCATCCAGTTCAAAGCTCACATAATCCGGATCTGTTTCATCCATCAGAACATCAATAACCTTCTTTTCTTCACAGGGCAAAAACTCCTGCGTATGATTATGGTAAGTCAAAGTAAGACCATTCTCCGCACATTTCTTTCCAAGCTGATTCAAAGTATCTGCAAAACGATGCACAGATGCATCATCCGGCATACACTCCATACCGATACCGATGAAACGCATTCCCATTCCTTTTGCAAACGGAATCATAGATTCGATCATTTCCGTTTTCGGTGCATGCATGGAAATTGATTCAAGATGTAATTCTTCCAGCAACGCTTTTAATTCTTCAACAGGAATTTCCAGATTCGGTCCAAATAATTCAACTCCGTCAAATCCCATATCGGATGCTGCAGTAAAGTTCTTTTTGCTGTCATATTCTGTTCCATCCATAAATGAATACATCTGTAAATAAATTTTCCCCATAAATTTTCTCCTTCTCTTTCACACATAAAAAGTTTTCTTTATGCCAAAAGAGGATGTCCTACCACTCGTATAACATCCTCTCATATATCAAAGCTCACTTAACTATTCATTCAACTCAGCTTTCCTATTTTGCTGCATTTCTTTCATCCAGTTCCACACGGATTTTCTGCATCATTTTTGCATCAAGTTTGTACCAGAACAGCGGAATCATAGAAACGATAATACATGCAGCCGGAATCAGATTTACAACCGCATTGATACCTGTCTTAACAGCTTCTGTCTGTTCAACATTTGGTACATATCCAGATGCTGCCAGAAGAAGAACTGTTACAGAACCACCCACTGCTGTAGCAAGTTTTACACCAAAACTCATATAAGAATATGTAAGACCTTCTTCACGAATACCATACTTCCAATCACCGTATTCAATACAGTCAGATAACATACCTGTAGAAACATTTGCTGCAGAGTTTCCGAAACCGATAACAGCACTAACGCTAATCAGGAATATGCTGCTGTTAGATGTGACTACAAACATAGTAATGAATCCTGCAATCATAACCACATTCAAAATCAACAGCCAGTTTCTTTTTCCGAACGTCTTTGTTCCCCATGGAAGGAATACACATCCAATCAACTCTGTAATTGTCATAGTTGTAAAGATCGGAGCAATCATTCTCGGATCACCAACAACATAGATTACATAAAATGCCAGCATAGACATACGACTCATAATTGCAATAGCTCCAAGAAATACATTGAATACTGTAATCATAAGCTGGCTGTTTTTACACATTTTTTTCAGAGACTGTATAACAGGCTTCTTTTCTCCGACCGCTTTCGGTGCCTCTACAACTACTGTCTCTTTACATCTCCATGCACAGAGCCAGAAACAAGGAAGCATAGCAACAGAGCAGATTACGGTTGTCCAGAAATAACCGGTTGCATTTGCCTGCTCACTTTTACTGAAAAACAGAACCATTGGCATTGCCACTGCTGAAAGGATAATCTTAATAACAGAAGCACCTGTTGCTCTGCAGGATGTATAGTTCATACGTACCTGTGAATCTCTTGCAATCAGATTTACCAGACCACCGTATGTAATACAGATCGCAGTATAAGCCATACCTGCACCTATATAACATACTAGACAAATAATTACTTTCGCTACACCCTGTACCGGAAATACGGTAAAAGTAAGCACGTTAAAAATTGCCAGAAACGGGGAAGCAAACATCAGCCACGGTCTGAATTTTCCCCAGCGGCTCCTTGTACGATCCGCAATTACACCCATCATCGGGTCATTGATAGCATCCCAGATACGCGCAATCAGCATAATCAGAGATACGGCTGACGCAGTTAATCCTACAATGTCGGTATAGAACACAGTCAGGTAGGTATTAATCATATACCAGGACAACTGTGAGCCAACTTCACCGAAACTGTAACAAAAACCGGTCAGTTTGTCAGTTTTTTCCACTGTTGCATTTTGATTTCCCATAAAAAATCTCCTTTGTTTATTTTTTGTTGTATTTATTATGCCTATTTTATGAATCCTCTTCAATTTTGGAATTATCCCATATTTATCATTTTTTTAATCATTTTCTATTTATTTTTGTTAAAGCAACAAATAATATATGCTAATTCTTAACCATTTCAAGTGTCATATTCAACAAAAATAATCCTGTATATTCAAAACTATTGTTCAAATAGCATTGATTCGGTTTATAAACAGAAAGCCTGACGAAATCGTCAGGCTGCTGTTCACTGCAAGGCTAATAAAGTCCAATATTATTTTTTAATATTTCCGAAGCTTTCCGGATCTGGTTCAAATGCTCCCGGATTAAAGGACGCATACGGAGCCTTCAATTCTTTCAGATTTTTAATCGTTCCGGAAGGCTGAGCCTGGGTCTTGATTTCCGTAGAATGTTCAAGCTTACCGCCCCATCTTAAGCGGGAACGATCCATTTCCTCCTCAGTAAAATGTACTTTGATTTTTCCATCTACGATCTCTGCTGTTCCATGACTTCCACATACGACACAGTCCACGGTTTTAGCATCATGAGAAACCTGAAGAAGTCTGGTGTGACATACCGGACATACACCTTCTTCATCCCCTCTCCACTGAGTTCTCTCTTCTTCTGTTTCTGCATTCAGAGAAGCAACGATGTTCTGTCCTACTTTTGTCATACGATTCATCATTTCCGGATTTCCCAGAACAGACTCATGAGCCATTGCACCATAATATTCCACAGTATCAACCACATCAATTCCCAGAGGGAAGGTAAATTCATACATCATCGGCATGGTCAGGGCAATCCAGTTTTCTGTCATTGCACCACCTACAGAGATCAGCGCTGCTGTACGTTTCTTGAAAGTTCTTACATCCGGAAGTTCTGATTCCGGTTTTCCTGCCGCTTTTCCTTCCTCATAAGCAGCCTTACGGAATGTAATATCATGACTTGGTCCAATTCTGTCACAAATCGTTTTAAATCTTCCTGTTACAGATGTCTCATATGTCGGACATGCCAGAATCACTGCATCAGACTGCATCACGCACTCATCCAGAATATCAAAATCATCATGTCTTACGCAGTACCCACGACCTTTTCCCATCATAATCTGAATCACACAGGCAATACATCCTGTACAGTTACTGATATTCAGATCATCAGCACGAAGAAATGCAACCTCGCATCCTTCCTTCTCACATTCCATCAACGCCTGCTTTACCATAATGTCACAGTTACTCATCTTCCTTCCAAAGGAAATTCCCAGAACTTTTTTTGCCATAATCTTCCTCCTGTTTGTAATTTTCATTAGTATAATTATAAGAAAAAGGAACGAATAAAACGTCCCTTTTCTTATCTAAAATCATGTTCTCTTTTCTCCTAATATTTCTTCTTAACCTTTAACAGGATAAAATTTACCCTCGTATTTTTTATTCTGCGTATTTAAATGACACATGAATAAACCGGATTTCATTAGGCTCTAAAAGTGCATCATATCTTATTTTACCACCCTTTTCTTCACAGTTAAAATAGATCATCTTTGGTATCGTAATTCGTTTCAGATATACCAGATCCTCCGGCATCAGTTCTCCTTCACCTGCCATTTCCATCCATTCGTCCAGAATGCTTCCTGTATTCCTGTTAATGGAATACACACGAAGTACATATTTTCCATCTTTCTGGGCTGGAAGTTCAAAATGTATAAGATTTTTCTTTGTATCTGTGAAAAGATTATTTACATTATCTAACTTATGCTTATCCTCACCCAAAAGACCATACTGATACCCCAGACTCTTCAGATTATGGCACACAATTCGATAATTGCCTTTCCCATTATCCGAGATAACATAATGCGAACCTTTTTTCAGTAGATATTTCCCCAGGTGATTGATAAACTCCAAGGCATAATAAGCAGGTTTCGGAATACCGTCTTTGGTAACAAGACCTCCGCCGCCGTTTAGAATACGTCTTGAATCATAAAAATCGGCAAATAAATCAGACCCTACCCAATACCCCATAAAATCAGCCATTCCTATACTGTCAATCATATTCTTCACAAGGTATGCACCTTTCATACAATGATCATTAAGGATATTTCGGCTGGAAACCGAAAAACTCCATTCTGTCACATGCAGTTTTTTCACAGGAAACTCTGCTTCTTCCATCAGTTCCCACACTCTTGTCAGATATTTCTGTACAAAATCCACATCCAGAGTCTGGTTTTTTTCATACAAAATCGTTTCCTGCGTATAAGGATAACAATACACACTGATATAATCCGGAAGCTGCCTGCGTTTTTTCCACCTTTTCAGAATCTGGCAGAAATGTTCTTCTCCCCATCGAAGGGCGAAGCCTCCCCCACCTACTTGAATACCCGGTAAATAGTGGCGCAATGTACCTGCAATGGAATCAAATACATCCAGATATAAATCAATAGATTCCTCCATATCATCAATTTCCACTGCATTCTGATATTTTCCAAGTTCTGTTTTCCATATCTCAAAATACCATTTTTCAATCTCCGTGGCTGTATAGCGATTAATCAAATGAATAATCAAACGTTTCATGAAGCTTTTTCTGAATTCCATACCCGGATCACTGGACGGGTCTTGAAATTGCAGATTTTCCACCCGATTCTGAATGAGAATCTTTGGCTTAATACGAAGTTCCATATAAGGAATCAAGTCATTTTTTGTGAGAAAATCCAAGATTCGATCCAGTTTATCAAAATTATAATCTTCAACTTCCTTACCACTTCGCATCAAAACTTCATCCGAATACATATCCCAAAAACGCACATAACGAAAATGAAGGGTATTTTTCAAATACAGGACATGCTGCTGCACATCCGAATGCAGAAGGTCTGAAGCAGCACCGATATTAATCATTTTCGTCCATATGTTATTCAACGGAATCCGCTCAATTTGATTAAGTACCACATATTCTTCCAACTGACTGCCTTTTTTCTGCAGATTCAATGTGTTGTTTTTAAAAAACCTTTTTACCTGCTTCTGAATAATTTCTGTTTCTTCCACTGTGCTGCGTTTTTTCATTTCTTTTTCTTTCCACTGTCCACGGTATTCGGTAGGAGTCATGTTGTATTTCTCTTTAAAAACTTTATTCAACGCTGCAGAGCTTGCAAATCCAGTATCCATCGCAATCCGCACAAGGGGCTTATCCGAATATAAAAGCTGTGACACTGCATAATTCAGACGAATAGAATTCACATAATCTATAAAATTCATGCCAAACTGACGTTTAATATACTTTGACAAATAAGGAACTGACAAATAGAGTTTCTCCGCCAGATCTCCCAGGCTGATATCCTTGTCATAATTCTGCTGTACATATTCTGTAATTTTATATTTTCTGTCATCAAATTTATGTTCTTCTGCACAATAATTACGCCTATCTTTATCAATCTGAAAATCCGTAGTCAAAATATGGAGAAGTTCATAATATAAACTGCTCATGTAAATTTCATTATCATCCTTACTCTGATATTGCTCGCTTACAATTTTGTGCAGAATATTACGTAATTCCTCTGTAATCTCATTCTCCTCCACAGAAGAATTGCACACAAAAAAAATCATCTCTTTTTTTATCATTCGGCTGAGCTTCACATAAGAAATCATAATACTGGCACCCAGGAAATTTTCATCTAATGAATGAAACGAATGCTTCTGGTTCGAGTTAATCACAATAAAATCTTCTTTTTTTAAACTATATTTTTTGTCCTCCAAAGTGAACTCACCAGCTCCATCCAGTACAAAAAACAATTCAATGTCTGCATGGATATGTACATTGCCATCTTTTTGTACTAAAAACGAAAATTCAACTGCATCCATCTTTTTTCCTCCAATTTCCGTATACTACTATGCAGTCAATTATATCAGAAAATGTCAAAATCAGCAAATACTGTTTTAAAGGAAACAAAGTGTGCATCCCCCCGGAGGGTTTTCATATCATAGGAAAGTCAGAAGACTTTCCTATGATATGAAAAATCCCCCGGGAAATATTTCCCGGGGGGACGTAAGAAAGTAAAAATTGGATTAATAGCGTTTGAATCTGCCGACTCTTGTAAGACGATCCGGAATACGCGGTACTCTGTCGGTTGTCCGCACAATGGCTCCTTCTGGACAGGATCCCATACATTTTCCGCATTTCGTACAGTCCACATCCTCGATCATATGGATGTAGCCTGGCAGGCCTTCGATCAGGTCTTCTGCACATGCCGGGATACACTTTCCGCAGCCGGAACATTTTGCAGGGTCGATGTACATGTTGATGAATGCAGTACAGGTTCCTGCTGTACATTTTCTCTTCTTGATATGGTCTGTATATTCGTTTTCGAATTTACGGATAGTTTCCAGAGTGAATGCACTTCCGCAGTTTCCAAGGGTACAGCTTCCGGAGAAAGACATCACGCTTCCGATCTCTTCCATGATCGCCGGGCTGGATGGATCACCTTTCCCTTCTACGATTTCTTTCATTCTGGTGTAAAGCTGCAGGAGTCCCTCACGACAGAAGGTACATTTGCCGCAGCTCTTCTTTCTGCTTGCCAGCAGCTTCTTCACTGCTGTATCCAGAAGGCAGCAGCCCTCTGTATATACACGGATCACTCCGTCACAAAGTTCCAGCTCTGCTGTGAGCACAAGGTCTTCCACTTCTTCCGGCAGATACAGGACATCTCCCACCTGTACGGCTTTTACGCCTTCCAGATCTCCGATGAGTTCTTTTACGGAAGTTCCGAATGCCACAGATGCAGGGGCTTTCACTTCTTCTGCTGTCTCACTGTCCGCATATCTTACAACACTCACCAGTGTCTGTGCCTGATACTTTCCTTCTACTGCATCAGCAACTGCTGCCAGTGTCTCCACATGGCAGGTGATGCCGTCTCTCAATAGTCTTGCATTTACGATATCATTTTCTACTTCGATAGCCAGACCCTGGCTCTCGATCTCTTTTTTCAGGCTTTCTGCAAGCTCTGTCTCTTCTTCCGGAAGATACAGGATCTTTCTTACAGCCCCTGTCACATATGCAATGGCTTCCAGACCGTTCAGTACTTTCTGTGCATCTTCTTTTACGATCTTCAGGAGCATGCCGGAGAAATCATGGTTGTTCAGCCCTCCTGCCACAATCATTTCTTCTCCGCTGTTTTCTTCCAGAACTTTCTGGATCTTGGAAGCCAGGTCCTCATTTTCTGCTCCGTATTCACGGATGCCTGCTCCACGGATCAGGTCCAGGATGGCATCTTTCTCATATCCTTTTAATGTGTCCAAAAAACTCATGCCTGTCCCTCCTCATTCTTGTTGAAATCGCCCCACAGTCTTGGCGGTGTGATCTTCAGTCTCAGGTCACACTGCAGACATCTTGATGCTTCTCCACAGATCTTGCTGTCGCAGATACCAAAATCCATCAGTTTGAAGTTGTCCTGACGTTCTGCTGCAGGTTTTACTTCTGTCTTCGTACGTTTCTGGTATGCAAATCCCTCGATCTTTCCGATTTTCGGATCCGGATTCTGTTCCGGTGCCAGTTTCTCACTGATATCACCGTCACCACCCAGATATTTATCGATCTCACTTGCTGCCTGACGGCCTGCTTCGATGGCCATGATCACGGATTTGGTTCCGTATACGGCATCACCGGCTGCAAAGATGCCTTCTACAGAAGTAGCTGCACTTCCTGCTTTGGTCGCAATGCTGTTCGCACGGCCAAGGGTAAGACCTGCATCTTCGGTGATCCCTGCTCTCTGGCCGGTTGCGAAGATAACGGTATCCGCATCGATATGATGTTCAGAGCCCGGTTCTTTCTTGATGATGGCTCTTCTGTTCTCGTCAAAGGTGAAGGATTCCACGTTCATGAAATCAACACCCGTCACATGGTCTTCTCCTGTGATACGTTCGAAGGTCTGAGCCGGATGCACGAAGATGCCTTCTTCCTGTGCCTGCAGGATTTCTTCTTCATCTGCAGTCATCTTGTCACGGGCTTCCAGGCATGCCAGATGGATCTCTTCTGCACCAAGACGTTTCGCACTTCTTGCACAGTCAAATGCTACGTTTCCGCCGCCAAGGATGATGACACGTTTTCCAAGTCCTGTCTCTTCACCCATGCTGCACTGACGCAGGAAGGTTGTGTTGATCAGAACGCCCGGCAGTTCGCTTCCTTCCATCGGCAGACGGACACCGTTATGGGTTCCGATCGCCATCAGCACTGCATCGAATTCTTTCAGCAGTTCTACCGGTTTTTCTACTTTTGTATTTACTTCTGTGTGGATACCTGTGCTTTCAATATAAGCATACTCTTCTGCAACAAGTTCTCTTGGAAGACGGTAAGCCGGGATCCCGTAACTCATCATTCCGCCTACGGTCGGAAGTGCTTCTTTCAGGGTCACATCATGGCCCTGTTTGCGCAGATAGTATGCTGCTGTCATACCAGCAGGACCACCGCCTACGACGCAGACTTTCTTTCCGGTATCCGGCAGCTGTTTGCCTTTTCCCTTCCAGTATTTTCCTGTATCATGGGCAGCTGCATAACGTTTGATCTCACGGATGGACATTGCTTCGTTGACCATTCCACGTTTACAGTCCAGCTCACACACATGAGTACATACATGTCCCAGACAGCCCGGGAACGGTGCTTTCTCGCGGATAACTGCGGCTGCTGCATCATAGTTTCCTTCTTTTACAAAACGGACATATTTCGGTACATCGGTATGTGCCGGACAGGCTGCTTTACACGGAACGATCACATCTTCTTTTGGTTTGTTCTCCGTGTTGTTCATCATCAGTTTGTCACGGATGGTTCCGGTAGGACATACTTCTGCACATGCCTGACAGAAACGACAGTCTGCATCGGAAAGGAGTTTATCATGCAGGGTTCCTACATATGTTTCCAGACCTTTTTTACGGTAGTTCAGCACGCCTACGCCACGCAGGTCGTTACATGCACGGACACATCTTCCGCAGAGTACGCAGCGGTCCATATCATGGTCGATCAGCGGGTTCGCACTGTTTTCTTTGAAACCTTTGACACGTTCCTTCATACGGGAGTTTGCACCACCCAGATACTGCATCAGGGTCTGCAGTTCACAGTTACCGTATTTCGGACAGGTGGAACAGTCCTCCGGATGGCCTGCCAGGAGCAGTTCCAGAGCCATTGCTCTCAGGCTGGATAACCGGTCACTCTTTGTACGGATGTTCATGCCATCCTTCGGTTTTAATGTACAGGATGGGACTGCACCTTCTACTCCATCTACCTCTACTACGCAGAGACGGCAGGAGCCGTTCTCCGGCAGATCCGGATGATGGCAGAGATGGGGGATGTAGATCCCTGCCTGCAGTGCACTTTCCAGCACACACTTATTCTCAGGTACCTCCAGACGGATACCATCAATGGTAATTGTAGCCATACGCTCCTCCTTATTCTGCATGTTTATTCACATATTCCACTGCACTCATACCTGCGATACGTCCGGTATTGACTGCGTAACCCATGGAGTTACCCGGCAGCAGGAACATGTAACTGTCATCATAAATATTACAGGAATCTGCACCGGCACAGTACAGACCCGGGATCGGCATGAACTCTTTGTCACATGCTTCACAATTTTCATTGATACGGATACCACCTACGGTTCCATATCCGCCCGGATGAATTGCACATGCATAATATGGTGCTTTAAATAATGGTCTTAAATATTTGGAATCTTTAAAGAATTCCATATCTCTACTGTCGCAGAAGAAATTGTAGTTCTCAACAGTCTCTTTCAAAGCCTTTGAATCTACGCCGATTTTCTCAGCCAATTCTTCGATGGTATCCGCACAGAAAAAGTTTTTAGACCCGTTTTTCAGCAGAGTTTCCATTCCCTCATAGAAATCAGACACATCTGGATTTGGATTTACAAGGCTGGTAACTTCTACGCCATGTTTTACATAATATTTTACAATAGATGTATCTACAATACTAAATACAATTTTGTCTTTCTGGTGGTCTGCCACATTACTGAGGTATGTAGTATTCTGCATATAATCTTCGTTCATCACACGTTTACCAAACCGGTTTACCAGAAGATTGGGCTGTTTAAATATATTAATCACACCACCACAGGCCTGCTCACCGCCGCCCAAGTCACAGGCCTGCTCGATACGGACTTTCAGCTGATCTGCACCTGCTTCCCATGCCATACGGAGACCATCACCCATGATTCCCGGGATTGCAAAGTTGAACATATCTTTTCCATGCTCATATCCTGTCAGTTCTTTAATCATTTTTTTGTTAGCTCCGGCTCCACCGGTACAAATGATTGCAGCCTGACACTTCACTTCGATTTCTTCATTTTCCGCATTTTTTGCAAGAACTCCTGTTACACGACCGTTTTCTTTCACAATCTTATATGCCGGAGTTTCCAGCAAAAACTGTACACCTAACTCCAGAGCTTTTTCATACAGTGCTCTGTTCATGAAAGAAGCAGCACGCGGACCGATTTCTTTTCCTGTTTTTACGATATGCCAGGTAGCTTCTGACTGTGGGAAATACTTAAATGCTCCCTCAAATTCGACTCCAAGATCTTCCAGCCACTGAATCGTCTCACCGGACTGGGCAAAATAACGTTTAATCAGTCTCGCATCTACATTGTAATGGGTATAATCCATAAACATGTTAAATGCTTTTTCTACAGATATGTCATACATCTGCTGTTTCTGATATTTTGTACCAATACCTAATGGTCCCATACCCATATTGGCGGCACCGCCAACAGCCTTAGCTTTTTCCAGTACAATCACACTGGCCCCGTTCTGTGCAGCCTGCACCGCAGCGGAAAGTCCGGATGGACCTGCTGCAATAACGGCAATCTGTGCCTCATATGTTTTCATAAGCACGCTCCTTTTCTTTGATATGTAACTGCTGAATATTTCCACAGTTATGATAGTAATAAAGACTTCTTATCCTTGCTTATACTTTAATATTTTCTGCGTATTAATACAGCATGAATTTTTCTCAAAATCCCTTTTATTTTTTATCTTTTTATGAAAATACTGCTCTGTCAAGTCAAAAGAACTCATACAAATTTTGTCCTGAAAAAGATGACCGGGGGACGGGTTCATAGCCACTATTGGTGGCTATGAACCCGTCCCCCGGTTACCTTAATCTGTAGTAGCAAGTGTTCTTTCCTGAGCCTTCTCGTTTCAGTTCGCCAGATGCCACTAATTTACGCAGTGCACCTTCAACGGAACTTACGCTAAGTGAAGGACAAAGTTCACGAATATCCTGTTTGGTAAAACGTCCAATTTTATTCAGTGTAGCACGTCTTACGATTTCAGGAGCAGGGAGTTTTGTTTCCACAAGAGCAAAACGGTCTTCAAAGTCCTTATATGCGGCAAGGATTGTTCCAAGCAGATATTTGATAAATGGAACTGCATCTTCAGTGCCTTCGTGCCAGCCTGCCTGTGCCTGACCGAGTGCATCATAATAGAGATCTTTGTTCTTTGCTATTTTTGCTTCCAACGATATATACTTGCCAACATAGAAGCCATTTCTGTAAAGCAGTAACGTTGTCAGCAGACGGCTCATTCTGCCGTTCCCATCATTGAAAGGATGGATACAAAGAAAATCATGAATGAAAACGGGAATCACAATAAGAGGTTCAACTTCCATATTTCCAATCACACGGTTATATTCTTCGCAAATTCTATCCAGAGCCTCTGGTGTTTCATACGGTGCAAGCGGAGTAAAGAGGGTTTTTACACGACTATCAGGATATGTCGCACTGATATAATTCTGTACACTCTTCGTTCTGCCAGCCATTGGATTATTCATGTGGCTGTACAAAATCTTGTGAAGCTGCAGGATATAGTTCTGCGTGATCGGAATCGCATCAAAGCTCTCATGAATGATGTTAAGTACATCTCGATAGCCTGCAATTTCCTGCTCGTCACGGTTTCTGGGTGTCGTTTTCTCCTCGACCAACTGCCTGATACGGGTGTTTGTTGTAATGATACCCTCAATTGCATTAGATGCCTCGGTACTTTGCACCTTTGCAATTTCAATCAGTTTCTCTAATTCATCCGGGCGCTGTTTTAGGTACATTTCCTGTTTTCCGGCTTCTTTATAAATCGCTGCAATCAGGCCAAGGATATCCGAATCCCACTTTTGGTTCTTTATTTCAGAATAATTAAAAATTCTCATTTCCTCACCTCCATAGCCTTTCCCTTAAATTGTACCATGAAATAAGGGAAATACAAATACTTTAAGAGAAAGAACCCTCTCCTTTATTCTTTTGATTTCTTCTCTCACGATCAAGACTCACTTCTTTCAGATAAGGTTTTAATAGAAAAGCACAAAAATACGGAAATGTATAGATGTTATCACTATAACCTATGTTTCCAGCTGTCAATTTTATACCATATTTGATATCTGGATAACTGTTACTTTTAAGCATCGTCCTAAGAGACTTCGCCATGCCATTTGTTGCCTTCACTTCTATCGGTACCAAGTACTCCTTTGTTCTGACAAAAAAATCTTCTTCCAGATAGGAATCGTCCTTCTTAAAATAGTACAAGTCATATCCACCCTTTACCAGAGCTTCCCCTACAATATTTTCGTACAAAGCTCCTTTATACACGCCAAGATTTTTGTTTGCTCTTAAATCCTCCTGTGCCTCTTCATCCAACATGGCCACAAAAATTCCGGTATCAAAAAAATATAATTTGTATTTTGACTCATTATAGTTACCTCTCAATGGTAATTCCGGAAAATTCAGGCAATAACAAATGTTAATAATTCCGGCATCTCGCAACCATTCAATACAACCTCGATAATCCTTAAACCTCGCTCCCCTTGCCACTTTGCTGATCTGGAATTTTTTATTGTCCTTTGCCAGCTGCATCGGTATCTGCTCAAATACATTCAAAATTCTTGTCTGATCCATGCCTTCTGCATACTTACGAATATCCTCACGATAGTCATTTAGCAGTTGTCGCTGAATGTCCAACGTTCCTTCAAAAGTCCCCTTATTGATATATTCTCTCACTACCGCCGGCATGCCTCCCAGAATACAATAGTCCAGAAAAAAACTGTTGTATACTTTCATCTCAATTTCATTAAATGGCTTTTCCGTCTTCATATGCCACAACATATCGTCTATACTATTTTTCTCATACCCCTTTGCCCACAAAAATTCTTCAAAATCCATAGACATCATATTGTAATCTGTTTTGTATCCTACACTGTTACTCTCAATTCTCTTATACTGAATTCCCAACAAAGACCCACTGCATATTACATCAAACCTGCCATCAATTTTAAAAAACTTCAAAGAAGTAGCAATTTCCGGAAACTCCTGAAGTTCATCAAATATCAGTATTGTTTCTCCTGCCTCGAATTTCTTTGAAGGATCCATTCTGGATATATTCCGGATAATATCATCTGTCCTAAAACCATCTTCTGTGATCAGCTTATACTTCGGTTCCTCTACAAAATTGATATAAATAACATTTTTGTAATTCTCATTTGCAAATCGACAAACAGATTCTGTCTTTCCTACCTGCCTTGCCCCTTTCACAATCAGAGGCTTTCGTTCTACATCTTTCTTCCAATGAACTAAATAACTATCGATCTTACGCTTCAAATAAATTTCTGCCATCTTGTTAACCCTCCTCTATTATAGTATACAAAAAATGAGGGAAATATTCAATAATAACCACAAAAAAATGAGCGAATATTCTTATTACATTCTGCAAAAGCTGATTATTCTTTGTCTTATTCTGGCAGATAAGATTCAGACTAAGACAGCGGAAAGGGTTAACATGACAAGGGACGCTCCTCATGGCAAAAGAAGCGTCCCTAAAAGTCTATATTCTATGCTCGTTGACAAACATCCCCTGCAGCCGCTCTGCCCGGAATTTTTTGATAAACCAGTCGCATTTGCACAGGAACAGATAATATACGTTCTTCCCACATCCATACATGGATTCAAAGTTCCCCTGTCCTTTGGCCAGCAGCAGATCTGCCTCCTCTATCTTCTGCCTAAGTTCCGGCGAGATACGGGAAAGGATGGTTCCGGCCACATTGTCACCGTTGCCGATAACCTGTGTTTCTTCAGTAAGTCCTGTCATCACCGCATCTTCCATTGTGGCATCGTTCATGACTTCTTCCCCGCGTACCACAGCTGCGATCTCAGCCTGCGGATACTGTTTTTTCAGCAGCCGAATTACCAGCTTATCCAGTACAATTTCCCCGCAGTTATCCAGTATGTATACCATTTTTTTAGCCTGCTGCATTTCCCGGCAGAAGTTTCTGTATTCGCCTTCATCCAGAATGTCATTTTCCCGGTCGAACAATTCAAACAATTCTTCCTTATCCACACATTCCAGAGCAGAAAAATCAATATAATTCCCTACTCGTGCATACAGCAGTGCTGTCCTAAGCGGATCTTCACTGTTCAGAATCTTCTGCTCCAAATCTTTCTCCACATCCAGAAGAATCTGATTGAATTCTTCTTTCTCCTTCTCATATCCGCCAGTGCCGCCAAAGTATTTCTGATATGTTTTCCGTATCTCAGCCGCCAGCCAGGGGGCACAGGCATCCTCCTCGCTGTTCCCCACAATTCTGGCAAGTTCTTTCATGTATTCTGATTTTAAAGCTTCATCATGAAATTTCCGTATATTCTGTTCCTGCTTATTCAGCAGACAACAGATGCAGGATGCATATAATCTCATAGTAACATTTCCTTTCTCATCATATCTTGATGTGTAGCGGTACTCTCAGTGCCTTTCCCAGACGGAAGGAGTAAATATATGCCTCCTTCACGGGAAGATTTCTCACCCGTTCCAGGGCACGGGCGTAATACCAGAGCTGCTTTTGATATCTGTTGATCAGCTTGTCCTCTTCGCCTTTTTCCACATAATCCGTTTTATAATCTACCAGCACAAGTCCTCTATCTTCCTCAAAGAAAGCATCTATGATTCCCTGTACCAGTATCTGCTCTGTATCTCCCCACTCCGGATGGTGTTCACAGGCCGGTACGCTCATCACAAATGGCTGCTCCCGCCACAGTTTTTTTCTTTTCCATGCTGCCTGCATCCGTTTCCCCAGTCTGGAGGAAGCAAACCAGGCAACCTGATTTACCCGGACACTGGATGCAGACTCATGATCCAGTTTTCCGCTGTGCTCCAAAGATAACAGCTGCTGCCGGATAGCCTCTTCTGAATCAACATTGTCATAATCCAGTTCTTCCATCACTTTGTGGTAAGCTGTTCCACGGGCAACGCCTTTCACTTCTTCTTTTTCTGTTTTCATAAATACCGGTATGGGCTGCTCCTCCGAAGTTTCTGAGAGAATATTCTCACTCGAAAGTTTGGCTTCATTTAACGAGATTATTTCTCCCGAAATAACAGTTTCAGCATCTTCATCCGGCATCAGTGCATACTCTTTTTTCAGTTCCGATACACTGACTTTTGCAGGGATTTCCTGCAAATCCGAATATGGATATCGATAAGAAAAACGTTCTTCCAATTCATGCTTCACATCTGCATCATAAACTTTCTCCGTATCCCAGTTCATGTATTCCTCATACCGCTGTTCCAGTGTAATCTGGCGTCTGAGTTCCTCTCCTGTCAACGCCGCCGCTTCTACCAGTCTAATTTGAAATGGTATATTTTCCTGTACCCTTTCCTCTCCTGCGAGATCATACCTTTCATACAGATCCTGGAAAGCAGAATGACGTGCCAGTGCCGGAAGCACCCATCCCCAGTAATCCTGCGCACTTTCCAGCATTCCATAGGGAAGCTTAGAGGGCTCATAGGACAGAAGTCCCCTGTACTTTATCAGTTTTTTCTCAAGCTTGCTGGTGGTTCCCGTAAGAATCAGTTTTTCCTTTGCACGGGTCAGGGCCACATAAAGTACACGAAGTTCTTCCCCAAGGCTCTCCACACGAATCTGTTTCTGTATCACCTGACGCATCAGCGTAGGCACTTTCAGTCTGAGTACCGGGTCAATCCCCTGCATGGCCACCCCCAGATCCGGGTGAATCACCAACCCGGCGTTTGCATCCATCATGTTAAAACGTTTCCCCATACCGGATACAAATACGACAGGAAATTCCAGTCCCTTACTTTTATGAATACTCAGGATACGAACCGTGTCTTCATTTTCACCTATGGTACTGATTTCCCCAAAATCCACTTCATATTTGCGAAGTTGCTCCATATAGCGAATAAAGTTAAACAATCCCCGGTAACTGGTTCCCTCATACTCCATGGCTTTTTCCACAAGCATCTGCAGATTGGCACGGCGCTGTATTCCTCCCGGCATGGCAGCCGCATAACTTTCATAACCGGTTTCCTGAAGGATCATCTGAATCAGCCGATGGATCGGTGTATAGGGAACCCTGTCTCTGATCCGGTCATAAACAGAAAAAAATGATTCCAGTTTTCCTTTTAATTCTTCGTTTTCCCCTTCTTCCAGATATTTTCTAGAAGAATCATATATTTTCAGGTCCGGTCTGAAGATTTTAATCTCCGCCAGATCTTCAGCCTGACATCCCACAATCGGTGACAACAACACTCCTGTAAATGGGATTTCCTGCATGGGATTGTCACATATATGCAGATAGTTCAGAATCGTAACAATCTCCGTCGTTCCGAAATAACCTGTCCGAGAAGAAGCATGGGCTGGAATCCCCATATCCATCAATACCTGCACAAAGGTTTCCGCCCATCCGGTTATGGTCCGAAGCAGAATCACGCAATCCTGATACCGGGCTTTCCGATAGGTTCCCGAAGCTTTGTCCAGCACAAACTCGTGACCGACAATCTCCTTAATCCTTGTCCCCACGATTCTTGCTTCCAGTTCGATCGCTGTCTTTTCTTCCTGGTCATCTGACAATTCCTCTGTATCCGTCTCTCCCAGCAATACCTCCGTACACCGGAATGCATCCATTTCTTCTTTATGTTCCTCTGCTTCCGGGAAGAATGCCCCAGGATACAGTGCCGCCTCTTCATCATACTCCACATCGCCCAGATCTTTTCCCATAATCTGTTCAAAGATGTAGTTTACTCCTGCCAGAACTTCTTTGCGGCTCCGGAAGTTCCTGTGCAGATCGATTCTCTGACATGAGCTGTCTTCCAATGTGTACGTATCATACTTTTCCATAAACAATTCCGGACGGGCCAGACGGAACCGATAGATGCTCTGCTTCACGTCACCTACCATAAAAACATTGTTGTGACCGTGACGCATCCTGGAAACACTCTGCAAAAGTGTCTCCTGTACCAGGTTGCTGTCCTGATACTCATCGATCAGAATTTCCTCAAATCTCTTAGAAAATTCTTCAGCCGCATCTGTGTAAATCAGCTCTCCGTTTTCTTTCTTTACCAGGATTTCCAGAGCATAATGTTCGATATCCGGGAAATCCACAATGTTTCGCTTCTTTTTCTTTTCCGCAAAGCATTCTGCGAAATCCTCTGTCAGCTGCAGAAGCTGCAGCACAGGCTGACGGCAAAGTTCCATTTCCTGAAGAATTTTTTCCGTGTCACCGTAAAAATACCGTTCTTTCAGTTCCTTGAGAATTTCTTTCATCAAATCCCGGTTTTCTTTTGTCTGCTGCCTGAGCCCATCAGACACGGTACTGTCTTTTTTTCGGGACAACACCGCAAATTTGTGATTCTGCAAAAGGCTACAGCACCCATTAAAATCTCTGTCCCGGCAGACCTGCTGTAGATGTTCCAGCAGCATTTCGTCAGACCGAATGGCATCCTCATACATATAGGGACCGTCTATCTCCTGCAAAAGCTCCAGACTCTGCTCCAGATAAAATTCCGCCTGTTCCAGAGAAAGCTCCACATCCCGCCAGAGTTTTTCCATCCACCGGCTGTTCAGGAGTTCTTCCTCTGTTTCCACCAGATACGGTTCTTTACAGGTTTCCAGCCACTCCTGAGGCCATGGATTACTCATGGCAAAATCATATAATTTCAGAATCAGTTCCGCTATATTTTCATCTGACTTGCCCGTGGCAAACACTTCAATAAACTGATGAAATTCAGGACTACCCTCCGCATATCTGGCCTCCAGAAGTTCTTTTGCCACATCCATGCGAAGCAATTTCAGTTCCCCTTCATTGGCAATCCGGTAACCGGGATCCAGATCTATGGTATGAAAATAATTACGGATGATATAGGAACAGAAACCGTCAATGGTGGTAATCTGTGCATTATAAATCAGCGTCTGCTGCCTCTGCAGATGTTCATTATCCGGATCCTCCTCCAGTCGTTTTTCCACAGCAGCCGTCAGACGTTCCCTCATCTCACCGGCGGCCGCTCTGGTAAAGGTCACGATCAGCAGACGGTCGATATCCACCGGATTTTCTTTTCTGGTCATTTTTTTCAGAATCCGCTCAACCAGCACCGCTGTTTTACCGGAACCGGCTGCCGCACTGACCAGAATATTTCTCTTCTGCAGATCAATAACCTGCTGCTGTTCTTTCGTCCAGTTCACTCCCATCTGCTATTCCTCCTTCTTTCCCATATTCTCTTTGCCGACTGCATAGGAGTCATCCAGACACTCATTCAAACGTCTCCACAACTCTTCGTCCTGAAATACCGGAAGGTTTCTATAATGGTATCCGGGCAATCTGTCATCAAAGCTGCAGGCTTCACGATAACTACAATAATCACAGGCTGTCCGCTTTCGCAGACGGTAGGGTTCGGCCTTCACATCGCCATCCAGAATCTCTCTTCCCAGTTCTGTGATTTTATGATTTACATAATGGGACAGTGCACCAAATTGTTCTTTACTGGCTGTCTGTGAGTATCGCGAAAGACTGCCGTCTTTATTCAGGGCTGCCGGAATCACACTGGATTTTTTTCCGGGTTCCAGTGTCTCATCCATATCCTGCAATATTTTCTTTTCTCCCCGTACCAGTCCGTTCACTTTCAGTTCCTGCAGTATCTTTGTTTCCAGCGTTTCTTCGTCCTCATCCAGTTCTCCCGCACACAGCGGATCCTTGACTTGATAATAGAAAATACCAGCAGGTTCCACCTGTTTATCGGAATGCTCCCTCTGCTCAATCTCCAGAGCTGCATTCATGTATACTACAAGCTGCAGCTGCAGGCCATGATAAAGAGCAATCAGATCCAGAGAGGTATTTCCGGACTTGTAATCAATCACTTTGACATATATTTTATCATTCTCTTCGTAGCGGTCTACACGATCAATCCGTCCTCTCAGCCTGAGCTTCTCATCCTCCGACAGATCAAAATGTATTGCATCCAGCTGATCTTCCATGGCAAATGAAATCTCAAACTGTCCCGGCTCATACTTTCCGCACTTTAATTGTTCCTGCAGTGCCCACACGGTTCTCCGCAAAATTCTTTTCACACGGGTAATCATGTAACGGCTTCTGGCACTGCTTTCCAGAATCGTATTGCCATAATCATGGATAATCTCATCCACACTCTCATCAATGAGTTTTTCTCTCTCGTCATCTGTAAGATTTCTCCAGAACATACGATTTTTCTTCAGATTTCTGGCGAACTGTTCCAGTGCCTGATGAATCACATTTCCCATATCAGCCGCACGGAATTCATACTCCTGGCGTTCCTGAATCTGCAGACCATACTGAAGAAAATGGGCAAAAGCACAGGCCGCAAACTGTTCCAGACGGGTGGAACTGTTATCCATCACAGATCCATATAATGCTCTGGCTGCACTTTTCCCGATCTTATCCACCGGCTTACTGTAATATGCGGCCGTTATCCACCGGCTGCACTTTTCTTTCCACTCATCACTCTTCCAGAACCAGCTCAACAGTTCCTTCCAATCCTTATCCGGTTCCTGCTCTGACGCACGGTGAAGTCCATCAATCAGTATCTCTGCTGCCGGTCCTGGCTGCTGGACATCACAAAGAGCCGCCTGTTCCCTTTCCTGAATGGTAAGTCCCGGAAACAGCCTGCAGATCATGGGAATCAGATAAGCCGGCGACTGAGCCTGTCCCTGCCCGCTGGTTTTTGCGTAGGACAGGTACAGCCGTTCTCCCGGCTTTGTCAGATTCAGGTAGAGATAAAATTTCTGGATATACATCACTTCCCGGGAACCGGGAGCCAGCTCCACATCCATGTTTTCCAGATATTCCCTGTCTGTCTCCGACAAAAGACCGCTGCTTCCCTGTTTTTTAGGAATGACAGAATCATTAACACCAGCAAAAAACAGGATTTTAATGTCTCTCAGACGAGTCCGTTCCATATCTCCCACCAGAACCTGGTCTGCAGACGGCGGAATAATACCTACTCTGGCCTCCTGAAATCCGGCTTCCAGAATCTGTCGGTAATCATCTGCCGAAATTACCTCATCACCCAGAATCTGAACCATTTTATCCAGAAGGTTCATGATAATTCCATAAATCTGTGAGTATTCTCTGACCAGTGCCATTTCACCCTGATTTTCAAATAGTTTCTGTTCCCGGGATAATTTTTCATATATATTGTTATGGCAGATGAATTCATAAAGAATGCGTGTTCTCTGTTCCACGGTTATATGCTTCTGCCGCATACCTTCCACAAATCCATCTGTTTCTTCCACAAACTTTTTGCGGATTCGGTTAATTTCCTCAATACTTCCTTCTTCCATTCCCCGATAGCGGCGTACCCAGTGCTCCTTCCACTGTTTCCAGCCCCGAATTCCCACAGCGATGCAATAATTTTCCAGCTCATCCGTTTCATAAACTGTCAGCCCGGACAAACCGCACCGCAGATAACGGAAAACACTTTCATAGGAAAATTGCTCCGTCAGCATATTAAGGGAAGCCCGCAGATATTCCACAAAGGGATTCATCAGCAAACTGTGCTTTTCATCAATAAAGCATGGAACCCCACAGGCTTCCATGACCTGACCGGCATATACGCCATAGGCAGGAAGATCCCCGGTAATGATGGCAAAATCCCGATACCGATATCCTTTTGTGCGCACAAGAAACTGTATCTTTTCCACAATTTCTTCCATCTCTGCCAGCGGATTGGAGGCACAGAAAATCTGCACCTCCTCCTGTTCTTTCTCATACGTTTGTCGTCCAAACCGGAACAAATGCTGTTCCAGAAATTCCAGAGCGGGGGCATGGGAAAAGCGGCTTTTAGATCCCGATGAAATCCAGAGGGGTTCTTCAATTTCCACACGTTCTTCCCCCGCAAGTTTTGTCAGATGATCCATCATCAGTCCACTCATATGGAACAGATTCTGAGGACTTTTCAGCCAGGCTCCTCCGGTCATTTTTTTGTCCAGTGTCACCGTCACCCATACTTTGTCAGCAAGATTGAGTATTTTTCTCATAACTTTATTCTGTATCGGTGTAAATCCGGTAAATCCGTCCAGAATCACCTGACAGTTTTTCATCAGTCGGGATTCCCCGATTCTGTCACACAGTACATCCAGTACCTCTTCCCCTGTAATATACCGTTCTCTCAGATAATCCTGAAATCCCTGATAAATCATCTGCACATCTGTCAGCTTACGGGAAAGGAACGGATTGTCCCCGGTCTGCCCCACAATCTCTTCCAGCTGTTCCGGCCGAATATCATACTGCATCAATTCCGATACCAGTGATTTCATCTGGCTGACAGTTCCTGTCTTTTTCAGACTGGAAGCCAGCACACCCAGTTTCTTCTCCTGCTCCTGAATCACCCGCTGCAAGACCAGTGTCTTTCCGATTTCTTCCAGAACCGGACGCTGTTCTCCTCCCACTTCCTGCATCACGCGGAAAGCCAGCCTCTGAAAGCTGAGAATATCGATATTCATAATTCCCTGCCGCGGACTCATGGAAACCAGTTCTTTCTGGGTCTGCATGGTAAACTGCTCCGGCACAATGACCAGATATGTCATTTCCGGATGCAAACCGGCTTCTTTTACAATATGTTCATAGATAAAGTGTGATTTTCCTGCTCCGGAATTTCCCAGAACCAATTGTAACGACATACGTTCTCTCTCCCATCAAAACAGTTTCTATTCACAGGGAAATTTCATTCCCCAACTTTCACGGATCTGATCCAACAATTTCATCACACGCAGAGTTTCCGTATGAGGCATCTGCGGACACTCACATTTTCCTTCCAGAATTGCCTGTCTGCATGCCAGTACCTCATACTCATATCCGTTGATCTGCTCCGGAACCTGATAAGTTGCGGTCAATTCTCTGTTCTTATTGTATACACGGATTTCTTCACAGTTATTAAGATTCTCAATTTTGATATATCCTTTTTCACCGCAAATCGTACCTTCACTGTCCAGCATCGCTAACATGTTACTATGCAGGACTGCCAGTTTTCCATCGGCAAAAGTCAGAATCATACTGTTTACCCAGTCAACACCTTCCGGTGACATAAGGGCATCTGTTTTCACATCCACCACTTCACCATGAAAAGCCATCAGTGCAAAATTAATCGGATATACACCCAGATCCAGCAGTGCACCGCCTGCCAGTTCCGGTTTTTTCATTCTATCCACATGACTCAGCGGAAATCCAAAATTTGCTGTCAGGGAAGTCACTTCACCGATCACTCCGCTTGCCACCAGATCATCGATCATTTTGCGGCTGGGCATATAGCGGGGCCAGATTGCTTCTGCCAGGAGAAGATTTTTTTCCTCTGAAAGCCGAATCAATTCTTCTGCCTGTGCGGCATTGACGGTAAATGCTTTTTCTACCAGTACATGTTTTCCGTGTTCCAGACACATTTTTGCATACTGATAATGATGAGAATGAGGGGTTGCCACATACACCAGTTCTACCTGCGGATCATTCAGCATTTCCTCATAAGATCCGTATGCCTTCTGAAATCCCCATTTGTCAGCAAATGCTTTTGCTCTTTCATAACTTCTGGAAGCTACCGCATAAGCCTCCACGTCCTCCAGTCCCTGTACAGCCTGTGCCAGACAGTTTGCAATTCCCCCCGGTGCTAAAATCGAAAATTTCATTTCTACCATCCTCCTATAATCCTTCATAATTAAACAGGGGGATAAAACTTTCCTCCGCAGTTTCTCCCTCCTGAAAAAATCCCTGTTCAATCCCCAGTTCCAGTGCCTCATCCAGCACTCTCTGATACTCCCGTCTCGTCACTTTACGGTTCAGCGGCGGAAGCCCTGCCACCTGTGAAAGCGGCGTATACTGGTTCATCACACTGATATATATTTTATTTCCATAAGTCTCATGTAAGTACCCAAGAACTCTCCGGGAATCTTTTGTATGACCCGGCAGAATCAGATGCCGGACAATCACTCCTTTTTGTATGTATCCGTCTTCATCGAATATACAGGAACCTGTCTGTTTCACCATAGCCTCAAGAGCCACCGCTGCTTTTTTGGGATAATCTTTTGCATGGGAATACATAGCTCCCAGTTCCGGATCCATGTACTTAAAGTCCGGCAGCCAGACATCCACCAGTCCATCAAGCATTTTTACAGTCTCCGGCCGCTCATATCCTCCGGTATTATAAATTACCGGAATCCGAAGTCCCTGATTCCGGGCAGACTGCAGCGCGGGTATGACTGCGGGAAGAAAATGGGTTGCCGTCACCAGATTGATATTGGCAGCTCCCTGTTCCTGAAGTTCCAGAAATATCTGTTCCAGCCGTTCCGGTGTAATCTCTTTCCCACAGATTCCTTCTGCAATCTCATAATTCTGACAGAAAACACACCGCAGCGTACATCCTGAAAAAAACACTGCTCCGGAACCTTTTGTTCCGGATATACAGGGTTCCTCCCACATGTGCAGGGCTGCCCTTGCTCCCATCACCCGGCTGTCCATCCCGCAAAAACCTTTCTCTCCATATGTTCGGTCAACGCCGCACATCCGCGGACAAAGCCGACACTCACTCCAATCCAGAAGATTCTTCATTCATATCCTTCTTTCCTGCACATATACTATATTAAGATATTGGGATTTCGGGAGCACAAAGTGCGGAGAAATCCGTGTATCACATAAAATTAAAGGAGTGTGCATATGAGTTCAAAAACAAAAATTGTGGTATTACATATGAAAGAAGTGATCTATACAGCAATTTTTCTCATTCTTGCCATCCTGATGATCACTCTTCTTTTTATTATGTTCGGTCCTAAAAAAGACAGAGAAACGTCAGCCACCGCCGTGCAGTCTTCTGAACCTGCCCTCTACACTGCAGGTGTATACTCCACTGCCATAGAGCTGAACGACAATACCTTTGATGTACAGGTTACCGTCGACACCAACCATATCAACTCCATTGAACTTGTAAACTTAAGCGAATCCACCGCTGCCATGTATCCTCTGATGGAACCTTCTCTGGAAAACATCGCCACACAGATTTACTCCACACAGTCTACCGATAACATTACGTATTCCGATGACAGCAAATATACTTCCATGCTCCTTCTGGAAGCCATCAAATCCGCCCTGGCAAAAGCTGCGCCGTAAAACAGGCGCAGCATAAATTTGTATTTACAATTTTTCCACTTCATCCAGCCAGATCCTTGCACAGGCATCACTGGGCATCCGCAGATCTCCTCTGGGTGAAACAGCCACGGTTCCCACCTTCGGGCCATCCGGCAGACAGGAACGTTTAAACTGCTGCATGAAAAATCTCCGGTAGAAATTCTTCAGCCATTTCAGAATGGTTTCCTTATCATACACACCCTCAAAAGTCAGACAGGCAATCCGATAGATTTTATCCGGCTCGTATCCGGCACGCAGCATATAATACAGGAAGAAATCATGCAGTTCATAGGGTCCTACCAGATCCTCTGTCTTCTGTGCGATTTCTCCGTCTTTGGGCGGAAGCAGTTCCGGACTGACCGGTGTATCCAATACATCCAGAAGAATATCAGACAATTCTTTATCGCCGCAGGTATCCGCAAAATACCGCACCAGATGGCGCACCAGTGTCTTCGGTATGGAAGCATTAACCCCATACATGGACATGTGGTCTCCATTATAGGTAGCCCAGCCAAGTGCCAGCTCCGAAAGGTCACCGGTACCGATTACCATGCCTCCTGTCTGATTGGCAATATCCATAATTACCTGGGTACGTTCTCTGGCCTGACAGTTTTCATACGTCACATCGTGCTTATTAGCATCATGTCCAATATCACGGAAATGAATCGTCACTGCCTCTTTGATATCCACTTCCCTCAGAGTTGCTCCCAGCTTTCTGGTGAGATCACAGGCATTCCGATAGGTACGGTCTGTAGTTCCAAAACAGGGCATAGTGACTGCCGTGATGCATTCCCTTCCCAGTCCCAGATAATCAAAAGCCCTGGCCGTCACAAGAAGTGCCAGCGTGGAATCCAGACCTCCGGAAATACCAAGAACTGCACTGCGGCAATGAGTGTGTTCCAGACGTTTTTTCAGTCCCATTGCCTGGATAGAAAGAATTTCATCACAGCGTTTTTCCCTTTCCGCTTTATTGGAGGGTACAAACGGTTTTGCCGGAAATACCCGCTTCAGACAGGTATCTTCTATTTTCAGTGAAAATGAAACCGCCCGGTACCCTTCCCGGTCAGCCGCAGGAAATGTGGTCATTTTCCTTCGTTCTGCTGCCAGCCGTTTCGCATCCACATCCGCATAAATGGTCTCGTTCCTGAATCGTCTGGCCTCCGCAAGAACAGAACCATTTTCACAGATCAGATTATGACCTCCGAATACCAGATCCGTAGAAGATTCTCCTTCCCCCGCTGTGGCATACAGGTAAGCACAGACCAGACGGGCAGACTGTCCATTTACCAGTTCTTTTCTATATACATCTTTTCCGGTAATCTCATCACCGGCAGACAGATTTACGATTACATTAGCTCCGGCGAGAGCATGGGAAATACTTGGCGGGCAGGGAACCCACAAATCTTCACAGATTTCCGCCGCCACTTCCATCCACGGAATCTGCGGACAGGAAAATAACAGCCTAGTTCCAAAGGGAACTTCTTCCCCCGCAAGTACCACTACCCGGCTCTTATCATCAGCCGCTGTAAACTGACGAGCTTCATAATACTCGGCATAATTAGGCAGATTGGTCTTCGGCACCAGTCCAATCACTCTACCATGATTCAGAACTGCCGCCACGTTATACAGTTTACACTCCACTTCCATGGGAAGTCCCACAAAAATCAGAGCATCCACATCTTTCGTCTGTTCAGCCAGCCATAAAAGTCTGTTTTTCGCACTTTCCAGAAGCACATTCTGCCAGAACAAATCACTGCAGGTATAACCGGTGATACACAACTCCGGAAATACCATGATTTTCGCTCCCTCGACATCCATCTCTCCGATCAGACGCAAAATCTCTTCTGTATTGTGAATACAGTCTGCCACCTGAATCTTCGGTGTTCCGGCTGCCATTTTTACAAATCCATTTTTCATCCCGTTTCTCCTTCTCCCAAATCCGGGTTCCTATCTTGCCAATTCCAGCAGTTCTTTCAGTTCTTCCACGCTGAATGTATAATTCGTATTACAGAAATGACAGTTCAATTCCACTTCTTTTCCTTCATCAATCATCTCCTGCAATTCTTTCTCACCAATACTAATCAGTACTTTTCCCACACGTACTTTGTCGCAGTTGCAGTAGAATCTTGTCTCCGTCTTCTCATTGATTTCCAGTCCCAGATTGCCCAGAAGCTTTTCCAGAATCATTTCCGGAGTCATGCCCTGATTCAGAAGTTCTGTCACAGAATTTACTTCTGCCAGATTCTTTTCCAGCTGTGCAATTACTTTTTCTTCCGCAAAGGGCATCAGCTGAATAATAAATCCTCCGGCCTGGCACACCGTATTATTTTTTTCCATCAGGACACCCAGTCCCACAGCAGAGGGAACCTGTTCACTGCTGGCAAAATAATACGTAAGGTCATCCCCGATCTCGCCGGTTTTCAGCTCCACCTGTCCCACGTAAGGCTCTTTCAACCCCATATCTTTGATGACACTGAGAATACCCAGATCCAGTGCTTTTCCCACATCCAGTTTTCCCTTTTCATTGGCAGGAAGGATTACATCCGGATTATTTACATAACCCTTAACATTTCCTTTAGAATCGGCTGTTACCGTCAGACCACCAATCGGACCGCTGCACTTGATCTGCAGGGTCAGCACATCTTTATCACCTTTCATCATCACACCCATCATGGCTCCGCCAGTCAGCAGACGACCCAGTGCGGCAGTAGCCACCGGGCTGGTGTTGTGGGCATTTCTCGCATATTCAACCAGTTCTTTTGTTGTAGCAGCAAACGCACGGATCTGATTATCTGCGGCTGTTGCACGAACAATATAATCACTCATTACACATTCTCCTCTTTTTTGTTCTTTTGACATTCTCTGGCAATCAGATACACTCTCTGGCTCTCTTCACCGGGAGCCTCATGAGTAAATGCATCGTAGACCGTCACAAATTCCAGTCCCGCTTCCTGCAAAAGTCTGATCACCTCCGGAATCTCATAGGCTTTCTGATAATGAAATTCCTCGTATTTTCTATATAAATCTTCATCTTCCGGCAAAAACAGTGTCAGGGCATACTCATTGATCCTGGTTTCTTCATCATAATAATTTTCCCAGATAAAGCTTCCCTCTTCCCTGTTCTCCGCAATCGTATCATCACCGATCACTTCCTGATATTTATAGGGAGTATTCAGATCAAAGATAAAAATACCGCCAGGATCCAGATAATTATTTACCAGCCGGAACACCTGAAGCAGATCCTCTTCCTCCAGAATATAATTCATGGAATCGCAGACACTCACCACTCCACGGACAGTCCCATACAGCTCAAACTCTCTCATATCCTGCAGAAGATACAAAATATCATGACCGGATTCCTCCCGCTTTTCCATAGCCATCTCCAGCATATCCTCAGAATTGTCCACACCGATCATATCATATCCCTGCTCTGCCAAAAGCTCCGTCATACTTCCTGTCCCACATCCAAGTTCCAGAAGAAGACCATCTTCTACCCCATATTCTCTCAAAAGCTGCGTCAGATATACACTCCAGGAAGGATAATCAATATTATCCATGAACATATCATACACGCGGGCAAAACTCCTGTAAGATTCTTCCATACACTGTTTCCCTTCTTTCAGTGGATATATATAACTATTCAACAGCTACATGAAGTTACTGAACAGTTACGGCTATTTTATCATATTCGCTTGGTAAGCGTCAACGTCCGACATGGGAGTTGACAGTATCACATGGTTCTCGTAGAATATTAATATCATTATTATTTTGAAAGGATTCTTTACTTATGTCATCTCATGTACAAAAAGAAAACAAAATGGGAACCATGCCGGTTCCCAAACTCCTCTTCCAGATGTCGATTCCCATGATGTTGTCGATGCTGGTTCAGGCACTCTACAATGTCATTGACAGTATCTTTGTCGCGCAGATCAATGAAAATGCTCTGACAGCAGTGTCCCTTGCATTTCCCCTGCAGAACCTGATGATTGCCATTGCAGTTGGTACCAGCGTAGGTGTAAATGCTCTGCTGTCCCGCAGCCTGGGTGAGAAAAATATGAAAGCGGCGCAGGATACGGCACGAAATGGTATCTTTCTTTCCATTGTCAGTTGTATCGTATTTGCTTTGTTCTGCCTCGTAATCATCGGTCCATTTCTCAAGTTTCAGACTGATGATACACAGATTCTGGAATATGGTACCACTTATCTTCGTATCGTAACACTGCTCTGTGCCGGTGTATTTATTGAGATTATGCTGGAACGACTTCTGCAGTCCACCGGCCGTACCGTTCACACCATGATTTCTCAGGGGTTCGGTGCTATTATCAACATTGCGTTTGACCCGATTCTGATTTTCGGACTTTTGGGCTTTCCACGAATGGGTGTAGCCGGTGCAGCTGCAGCCACGGTTCTGGGACAGTTCTGTGCCATGTTCCTTGCTCTGTTCCTGAACATTCGGTGCAACAAAGAGATCAGCATCAACATGAAAGGATTCCATCCGGACCGGGCTATTATCAGTACCATCTACTCAGTCGGTGTTCCTTCTATTATTATGCAGGCCATCGGCTCAGTCATGACATTCGGAATGAATAAAATCCTGATTCAGTTCACCTCCACTGCTACCGCAGTTTTCGGTGTATATTTCAAGCTGAACAGTTTCATCTTCATGCCGGTCTTCGGACTGAACAATGGTATGGTTCCGATTGTAGCTTATAATTACGGTGCCCGGAACAAACAGCGTCTGATGCAAACAGTAAAGCTCAGCATCATCACAGCTGTATGCGTCATGTTAATTGGCCTTTCCCTGTTCATCCTGATTCCCGGACAGCTTCTGGGATTGTTCAATGCCTCTGAGGAGATGCTTACCATCGGTATCCCGGCTCTCCGGATTATTGCACTCAGTTTCATCTTTGCCGGTTACTGTATTGTTGTGGGTTCTGTCTTCCAAGCACTGGGAAATGGTGTATACAGTCTCATTGTTTCTGTCTGCCGACAGCTTCTGGTCATCCTTCCGGCAGCTGCACTCCTTGCCAAGGTGGGAGGACTACACGCCGTATGGTGGGCTATCCCTATCGCGGAACTGGTATCTGTTACATTGAGTACTTTCTACTTCCGCAGAATATATAAAGAAAAAATTGCGCCGTTGGGTGAATAACAATTGCCCCGGGGAGTTTTACATTCTCCCCGGGGCAATCTTTAAGTTTTCCCGTTTCTTACTACAATCAAGATCACTCCTGCCAACGCAACAAAAATAGCAATAAACTGTGATGTGGTTAATGCTCCTACATTTCCTCTGATCAAATCTCCCCGGTAAAACTCCAGGATAAATCTTCCGATACTGTAAAGCACCAGATAGGCTCCGGCAATCTGCCCGTCACCTTTTTTCTTTCTGTCAAGCAGAATCAAAACTATACAAAGCATGAAATCCAGTCCGCTGGAAATCAACTGCGTGGGGAGAAGTTTTACACCATTCGGTGCATAGCTGGAATTATGAAATACAATTCCCCAAGCACTGTCTGTCTCTCTTCCATAACAGCATCCGGCCAGAAAACATCCGATTCTTCCAAATCCCTGAGCCAATGCCACCGAAGGCATCACCAGATCAAAATACTTCAAAAAGCGCAGTTTTTCTATTTTGCAATAAGCCATTGCAGAAAATATTCCGCCGATAATTCCTCCATATACCACAAAGCCATCTGCCAGATCCAAAAGCACTCTGGGATTCTCCATGATATCTTTCAGTCTCGTCAGAAAATACAATACTTTAGCTCCGGCAAATCCTCCCACCACAGCCCAGATCACAAGATAAAAGATTTTATCCGGATCCAGACCATGCTTTTTTGCCCGGTATTCTGCGGTCACATAGGCCGCCAAAATACCGATTGCTATCATCAGACCATATCCATACACCGTAAATGGACCAATGGAAAATAATTCATTTTTCATTCTTCAGCCACCTTAATCTAGTCATTGGTCAGATGCAGTCTGTCCAGTACATAGAAAATCAGGCTCAGTGCCATGGCAACCACACATGCCAAAACCATACCGGTCAGCTGTACATTGCCCAGATTCAGCGCGATTCCGGAAAGACCTACGACAAATACTACAGAAGTCAGTGTCAGATTTCTTGATTTTCCGTAGTCTACCTGATTATCTACCAGGATTCTCAGTCCTGAGGTACCGATCATTCCATAAAGCAGAATGGAAATTCCACCGATTACCGGTCCGGGAATGGTGCTGATCAGTGCAGACAATTTACCGCAGAAAGAAACCAGAATAGAAATCAGTGCAGCGCCGCCGATAACACGCACACTGTAAACACCTGTTACCGCCATAACTCCGATATTTTCTCCGTAGGTTGTGGTCGGCACAGAACCAATCAGACCGGAAATTGCAGTAGAAAAGTTATCTGCAAAAATTGAACGATGAAGTCCCGGATCTTTCAGCAGGTCTCTCCCAACAATTTTTCCGGTAACAATCTGATGCCCGATATGCTCTGATGCAATTACCAGAACTACCGGAAGGATAGTCAGAATCGCTTCCGCATTGAATTTTGCCAGATGAAAATTCGGCAGTGCGAACCAGGATGCCTGTGCAACCTCTGTGAAGTCCAGAAGACCGCAGAATCCTGATGCCACATAACCGGCAATAATCGCGATCAAAATCGGAATAACGGAGAGGAATCCGCGAAACAGCACCTGTCCGAAAATAGCTACACCGAGTGTTACCAGAAATACGATAACGCTGCTCGTCTCTACCTTTTCTACCCCGGTAAGACCCGCTGTGCTTGCAGCAGAACCGGCCAGCTCCAGACCAATCAATGCCACTACCGGTCCCATAGCTGCCGGCGGCAGTACCACATCGATCCATTTGGTCCCAAACTTATAGATAATAAATGCTAACACGCAGCCGCAGAGACCTACGACCACAAAACCGCCCTGAGCGTATTCAAAACCATACTTGGCAATTACCACGCCGGCCGGTGCCAGAAATGCAAAACTGGAACCCAGATACGCCGGTGCTTTTCCTTTTGTGATGAAAATAAACATCAACGTTCCCACACCATTCATCAGCAAAACAATTGCCGGATTGATTCCGAAAATAAACGGAACCAGTACAGATGCGCCAAACATGGCAAACATGTGCTGAATACTCAAGGGAATCAGCATCTTTACAGGGACTTTTTCTTCTACCTGTATAATTCTTTTTTCCACCTTTTACCTCACTTCCTCACTTGTATCATAACAGTGAAATATTTTTTTCTTTGAGTTCTTATGCATTATAGCACAGATTATTTCCATACACCAGAAAAAGCACACGAATTCTCATTATTCTTCGAATCATGTGCTTTCTCATCAATCTTATGCTCACCTATGAAACTATTCAGCATGTTCCCACAGAACTTTTTCTACCTGACTCACAGGAATTCCCAGTGCGTACGCCAATTCACTGTATAATGCCCGCTCTGTAACCTGCTGGTATTTTTTATCCATACTGGTGACGGAACCACGCTTTTTACTTCGCATATACAGTGTTTTCAGAATACGAATCCACTCTTCCGGTTTATAACTTTCCACGCAATGCCTGTATTCCTGTTCCCGCATCTTTTCATTGGACACCCACAGAATCTCCGCATCAGCCGCATGCTGTACCAGTTCCAGGGCTTCTTCCCGGCTCATTGGTTTTCGAAGTGCATCCTGAGCATCTGCAGGTACGTAAACGGTTTCCTTGTCATCTTCCACTGAATGAAGTGTATAGTAATCTTTCTTTCTGTCGATGTAGGAAAAATTCAGTTTTCCCACCTCTTTCACCTGAAACATTCCTCTGCATTTATATACAATCATTTCTCCCTGTTTCAGCATGTTATCCCTCCTGTTCATATAGTATTATTTTAACAGTTTTCCCATTTATTTGTAATACTTTTCCAGAAAGGAAATTTATTTTCAGCGTTTGTGCTAATACTATTCCTGCTATATATTGTGCATTTTTCCCTTATATTACAGGAAAAGACAAACTACCGGAATTGTAACCAGCGACAACAACGTTGTCAGCACAATTCCATTAGTGCAGCATGTCTCATCCGCACCATTTTCTTTTGCCATCAAAGCTACGATACTTCCCACCGGCATGGACATCTGCAGAATGAAAACTCCAAAAATCATCTCATTCACAGGAAGTATATTTTTCAAAAGTAAAGCGACAATGATAGGAAGAATCACCATACGGAGCAAAGTGAACAGATAAATTCTCCCTGTTGAAAAAATAGCCTTCAGATTTACTTTAGCAATGGATGCTCCAATCAGAAGCATGGACAACGGTATGGTTGCATTGCCGATGTAATCACAGAAACCTACCACCATATCCGGCAGCGGTATCTGAAAAATAAAAATCAAAATAGCTGCCACAGAAGCAATGACACCTGCATTCAGCATTCTTTTCCAGGAGAACGACACTTTGTCACCTGTATGTTCCTCTCCCCGGTCCTGCCTCTGAATGGCTCCTGCTTTTCCTGCAAGATTAATTCCATAGGTATAAATCAGCAGATTGTATGCCAACATATAGAAAACAATATAAATCATGGAATCATTTCCATAGATACCGGTAATAACCGGAATACCCATAAATCCCACATTGGCAAACATTGTCATAAGGCGATACAGATTCTTTTCTCCGTATGTCGGCCGGACAATTACCGGAATCACATAACTCATAGCCCATAAGATCACAAAATATAGTGCCACAAATCCAAGATTCTGCAGCAGCAGACCTGTATTGCCCGCTGAACTCTTTCCAGCCACGCCATAGATTACAAGAACTGGATTAAAAATATTCACTACAATTCTGGAAAGCTTCTGGTATGCACTCTCATCCAGCCAGTTCTTCTTCCAAATCACATAACCGATCAACATCATGGCAAACAACATCAGCATCTGCCCCAAAATAATTTGTACATTCATATCATACACTCCTGTATTTGTAACTGTTCAGTACCTTCACAGTTACGAGCAAAAATCCAATGAAAATTGCCTTCGGCAATGGGATTTTTGCTTGTATGTCTCGGGATTTTGGCACGAAACGTGCCAAAACACCTCGCGGGATAGTTGAAGGCTGAGTAGTTACCTGTATTTTCTAGTCATGTACAAATTATCACAATCTCTTTGTTCTTTGTCAAGGCTATTTTCCCCGGGGATTTTTACTTTTTCCCCGGGGAAAATTTTTCGGTAAGAGTGAGGCCCGAAACAAGTGCAGTAAAAGGAGCCACTGTCACCAGACCAAAACTCCCTACTACCGTGTCCAATATTTCCGCCGCCACATATTTATAGTTCAGTATATGATCCATTGGTGTACCCTGGGCCATAAACACCATCAACAGAGTAATATAGCCTCCGGAATAGGCAAGAAGCAGTGTTGTTGTCATAGTCCCCATGGCTGCACGCCCCACGTTCATTCCCGATTTTGCAGCTTCCTTCCAGGTGATATCAGGTTTCTTCTCAATAACCTCATGAACAGCTGAAGTAATATCCACCGCGAGATCCATCATGGCACCGGAAGCACCGATAAAGATACTGCTCATAAAAATAGAGGTCAGATTCAGATCCTGATACCCACTATACAATAAGGACTCGGAATCCGGCATTACTGCACCATGTATTCGAAACATATCAGTAAACAGCATTCCCAGGACACACGTAGTCAGTATTCCCAACATTGCTCCCGAAGAAGCCGCCAGGGTTCTTTTATCAAATCCATACACGAAAAAAATAATCATGACGGTAAGGAATAATGTGATAAAGATACCAATCCAAACAGGCGAATATCCTTTCAAATAAGCAGGAACCAGGATTTTCCATACAGTAAGTACCGTAATGAGAAAAGAAAAAATCGCCAGAAATCCATTTTTTCCGGCTACAACAATTAAAAGAACAGCAAATATCAACATAAGAATAGCTTCTTTATCCAAACGGTAATGATCTGACATAACCACTGAACCAATTTCGTCTCCCTGATAACTGATAGTCACCAGTGCCTTCTCTCCTGCTTTATATATTTTATCTTTCTCCAGTGACCCGCTGAGAAAATTTACTCCTTTGATCTGTTTTCCTTTAAATTTCCCATTCAGTATCTCCAGCGTGCAGGACTGTTCTCCTGACTGTACCAGCCCGGAAGTGATAATCGCTGAATTATTTGTATCTATCACTTTTCCGACCGCCCGCTCCATATCCTGATAAATCAAGGCATCCTCATAGCCCGTCGGTATGGCTATGAGGATACCTGTCAATAGTATTCCTATCAAAATCATCAGCAGAACGGAGTTTTTCTTTTTGAAAAAAACTTCTTTCATTTTCAATTTATTTTACTCCTGTCAGTGCCGCAACTTTTTCGTAAATATCTGTATTGTCATAGTAGCCTGCGAAATTTTCCTGTCCGGCACCCTGAGCAAATACTTCTACCGGCAGACCGGTGTGTGCATAGGAACCAAAGTTAATACCACTCTTATTATTTAAAATATGTGTGATGGTTACAGTCAGTGGTTCATAACTTCCATATTTTACATATTCATCCTGAGCAAACTCTTCTTCTTCACCTGTGCGGCTCATAGTTGTCTCATAGGCTTCTTTCAGCGTATCGTATTCGTACTGAGTCATAACCAGAGCACCATCATCTTCGGATTCCGGATGTTTATCTGCACTGTCCTTTTTCTCTGTACTTTCAGTACCTTCTTCTGTCGGTGCCTGCAGTCCGAACAGTTCTGTTACATCCTTCATGATCGTGTCAAAATCAGTTTTCTCTTCTTTATATTTGCTGACATAATCTGAATCGAATTTTGCGTAGGAAATCTTCTGATTATTGAAATTTGTCAGGAAAGTATCATAATTTGTTCCAGCAAATCCGATTGTCAGACCTCCGGTTTCATGATCGCCGGTTACCAGAATCAATGTTTCATCCGGATGTTCCTGGTAGAATTCTACAGCTTCCTTAACTGCTTTATCGAGAGCAAGGGTATCTGTAATTGTTGCAGCTGCATCATTGGCATGACATGCCCAGTCAATTTTACCGCCTTCTACCATCATAAAGAATCCATTTTCATTATCCAGAACTTCAATTCCCTTATCTACATAATCTGCCAGAGTCCATTCACCTTCCTGCAGATCCATAGAATAAGCCATAGCGTTACTGTCTGCCAGGTGTTCATCAATTACCAGAGCTTTTCCATCCTCTGCGGTAAGAGCTTCCGCTTCTGCCTGTGTTTTTACTACTTTGTATCCACCTTCTTCTGCCAGTTCATACAGATCTTTCTGATCTTCTTCTTTTCCGGTCGGAGCAAGCAGCCCTCCACCTGCGAAATAATCAAATCCACTGTCAATCAGTTCCAGACCAATATCATAATAATTATTTCGGGATGCCTGATGAGCATAAAATGCTGCTGGAGTGGCATGGTTGATGTTTACACTGGAAACGATACCGATTTTATAATCTTTCTGAGCTTTCAGTTTTTCAGCAATTGTTTCATATTCCTGAGTAAAATCAGTACTTACATTGATACTTCCGCTCCAGGTTTTATTGCCGGTAGCAATGGATGTAGCAGTAGACGCAGAATCCGGTGCAAAAGAAGTACTGTCATAAGTCTGAGCCGAACCAGCCACAGGGAAGTTCATCATAGTCAGATTATTTCCACTGGAAAGAACTGTTTTCTCTTCTCCCTCCACAGAAACTGTCTGTGCAGATTCTTTATTTTCATTGGCACTGAGAAAATAATTTGTCAGCTGAATCTGTGGATAACTCATACCATCACCGATAAACAAAAAGATGTATTTCGGAGTCTGTTCATCTGTCTTTGTTTCCGCAGTAGCCACCGTTTCAACGGCACCCTTCGCGTCTGTAGCATCCGATTCATTGTTTTCTGCCTCTGATTCGGCCGTAGAGTTTGCATCTGTAGCATCTGATGTACCTGCACTGCATCCGGTCATCATTCCGGCTACCATCATGGAAGCCATAAACATACATAAAATTTTTTTCTTCATAATCATCCTCCTAATTCTGTATTTCAGAAACAAAATTAGTATAAAAGAAAAAAATGGCAGACTCTATCTGACTTATGTTAAGAATAAAAAAATATTTGTAAAAAAATCTCCCCAAAATAAAATCATTGAAAAAATTGTAAAATTTTTATCTTGAAAGAAGATAAAGCCTCCGGCGGATTGCAGAGGTGCGCAGATGTATCGTGTCATGCAAAGCATGACGCGCACCTCGCAGCAAGTACGCCGAGGCGTACTTGAATAGAGATTGACACAAAACCGATACTGCGATATGGTGATATTATAATTTTTAACAGGAGTGCTATTACCATGGAAAAAACATTTCATATGAACAATCGTACCTGTTTTTACAATACGATGGAACCAGATTCTCTGCTGGTGCTTTTTGCCGGAGTGGAGATTCGCAAAACCAATGATGAATTTTATCCTTTTTTTGCTGACCGGAATTTTGTATATATGACGGGGATCCAGCAAAAGAACTCTATTTTACTTGCTGCCAAAGACTCTTCCGGCAAGGTCACAGAATGTTTGTATATTCTGCCGGGAGATCCCATGGCAGAACGCTGGACAGGGAAACGAATGAAGCCGGCCGAAGCTGAATCTTTATCCGGTATCACTGATATCCGTTTTACTGATTCTTTTGCCACTGATTTTCATAAAATGGCATCTGTCGGCAATTATCAGTCTATATATCTCGATGTTTACCGGCTGAGCCCTGATGATCTTGATCGTCCTGCTCATGGGCTTCTCCGCAGTATACAGAAAGAATATCCGTATCTGCAGATTAAAAATGCCAACAAACAGATTCGCCGGCTTCGCACGATCAAACAGCCCTGTGAAATTGCAGCCATGAGACAGGCGGAAGAGATCACAAAAGCTGGTATCCTTGCCATGATGCGTTCCTCCAAACCGGGAATGTACGAGTATCAGTATAAAGCGGAATTTGACCGTGCCATCGGTCAGTATGGTCCTGAGGGGCCGGGATTCCCATCCATTATATCTGCCGGAGCCAACAATTTCTGCATTCACTACTATTCTTATACCGGACAGGCCATGGACGGTGATATGGTTCTCAATGACGTAGGTGCACAATTCGATAACCACATCACAGATGTATCCAGAGGCTGGCCTTGTAACGGCCGCTTTTCCGACCGTCAGAAATTATTGTATGAATGTGCGCTTGCCACATCCAACTATATGTTTTCCATCATACGTCCCGGCATGAAAATGAAAGATGTGGATGGAACAATCCGCAGTTATAATGCCGAGCGTCTGAAAGACGCAGGTGTCCTGAAATCTGTCGATGACATCGGTACTTATATGTGGCACGGCGGTGCTCATCACGTCGGATACGATGTGCATGATGCCATAGAGGCACCAGAAATTATCACGCCAAATATGGTCTTTTGTGTAGACGTGGGAATTTATCATGAAGAATGGGGCATCGGTTTCCGACTGGAAGACAATTGCCTGGTAACAGAAAATGGATGCGAAAATCTTTCCGCATCCATTCCAAGAACTATCGCAGATATCGAAGATATCATGAACTAATCTATTTCTTTTGTTTTGTCACAGCCTGCACAATTCCGTACAGTGCAGCAAACAGCACACCGGCCACCGGCCAGATGATCCAGCTTTTTTGCCAACTCTGTGTATAAAAGCTGACTCCCAGATAAATTGCCGTGACAATGCACCAGTATATTCCGGGAAAGAAAGAGGTTCTCCGATTAATCTCTTTCTTCTCCGGTGTATAATCACCCTCCTGAAGAAGTTTGTGATAACTTCCATTCACACATCCCGTCTGTATCATCAGGAACACTCCACAGGCAACGCACAGAAGAAGGATATCGACGCAAATCAGACATACAAAATCTGATGCATCCGCTGCACCTGCCAAAAGTAGGGGAATCACACCCAGGATGCAAAACACAACACCGGCAATAATCTTTTTTCGATAATCCGGCTCCCGGGCCTCTTTTTTCTTCTCTACAACTCCCTGCACACCATAGGCAAGAGTGATAACTTCTTTCTCCAGATACTCATACCGATCCATCTGCATTCCGGCACCGATCAGCACCGCTGTACTCGCTGCTACAATCAGGAGGAGAATCACCACGCCAAGTCCTCCGGCCATACTTTCGCTCAGAACATTACGCTCGGACAATCCTGCCAGAAGAATCAGGCAACAGGGCGATAAAATCAGAGCAAATACTGCACCTGCGATCCGAACAGATAGCCGCTCCATCAACTCCATATACGTATTGGCCTCTTCCAACGTCACTTCCCGTAAATTTTTCTCTTCCTTAATTTCCACGGAAGTTTCCGGAGATATTTCTTCCAGTTCATCTTTCAGCAGATAATCGGTACTGATTCCGAAGAGTCCGCTCATCCGAATAATCTTATCAATATCCGGAATACTCTGTCCGCTCTCCCATTTGGAGACGGATTGTCTGGAAATCCCCAGCTTTTCAGCCAGTTCTTCCTGTGACCAGCCATTTTGCTTACGAAGTTTTGTAATCTTATCACCTAAAATCATAGTTACCACCTTTCTCTCTTCCTCAGATACCTGCAATATTTGTTTTCAAGTATCCTGTTGTTGAAGAAATTGTAACATAAAAACCGGTTGACAACCAGCAAGTGCGCCTGAAAATCTGTCAACCGGCAGTTGCATTTGTGTTAAAGTACCATAACAAGGGTACCTGCCGTAATCAAAACAGCTCCCACCGCCGATTTCATCGTAAAACTCTCGTGTAAAAATACAAATGCCAGAACAAGTGTGATTACCACACTCAATTTATCTACAGGGACTACTTTGGAAGCCTCTCCAATCTGCAATGCCCTGTAATAACACAACCAGGAGGCTCCTGTTGCCAGACCGGACAGGATCAGAAACAGCCAGCTCTTTTTACTGATCTGTGTAATCCCGCTCTGTGCGTGAGTAAGAAATACCATCCCCCATGCCATGGCCAGCACTACGATTGTCCGAAGTGCCGTTGCCAGATTAGAGTTAACGCCTTCAATACCTACCTTCGCTAAAATCGAAGTGAGTGCAGCAAATACTGCTGACAAAAGTGCAAATACAAACCACATAAATTTCCCTCTCTTTCCTATACCTCATCTTCTGTCATGTTGTTCATTACATTTCCTTTCTAACCCATCCGTGCAATGAGAAGACCACCATGATCTTTCAGCCACTGCTTCTGTATCCGATAATCCGGCAGCACCTTTTCCACCTCTGCCCAGAACCGGGGAGAATGGTTCATCTCCTTCCTGTGGCAAAGTTCGTGTACAATCACATAATCACGTACTTCAGGCGGTGTCAGCATCAGCAGACAATTAAAATTCAGATTCCCCTGACTGCTGCAGCTTCCCCATCGAGTTCTCTGATTCCTTATGGTGATCTTTCCATAAGTGACTCCAACCTTTTTCGCAAAAAAGGCTGTCCGAGCCGGAATCTCTTTCAGCGCCCGGTCAGCCAGCCTTTCAATTTCTTCCATGGAAATTTTATCTGCAGCATCTTTTTGATCCTGCCGTTTTTGCATTTTCTCCAGATGTGCGGTAATCCAGTCAGATTTTTCTTTTACAAAATTCTGTATATATGTATCTGATACCTGATACGGTGCCCGTACCAGAACTTCCAAATGGTCTGTAATCTCCAGGCTGATGGTCTTGCGTCGGCTGCGAATAATATTCACTTTAACCATATGCATCCCTCCGGATACTATTATAAACACTGTAAGAATCAAATACAATACTTGATTCCTATCCAAATGCCCAAAACCTTATTTAAACGGTAACCTTACAATTATCTTACATGCTGTACGCTATATAGAATTTGTATGTGTAATATAGTAAAATGATTGTATACAATTATTTCTTATAAAACACGGTTATATCCTTGTAACCACCACAGAAAGGAGGTTTTCTTTATGAAACGAAGTACATATCTTTTAACTGCTCTTCTGCTTTTTCTGTGTCTGATGAGCGGCTGTAACAAGGACAATTCTGTTTATTCCGGTCTTGTAGTCACTTACGGCGGTGATCCTCTGATGTTCGAACTACAGACAGACAACGGTAAAAATTACGGTTTTGTTATTACTCAAGACACCGAACTGATATGGGAGGATAACAGTGCCTTTCAGAACTGGGAAAATACTGCGATTGATTACGATGACTGGGATGTTTTTGGCTGCAGTATGCGGGTAGATGTTATACCGGGTGAAGAAACCGAGAGTGCCGATGAGTATGTCGATGAATGTGTGGAAAACTGGCATTTTGCAAAGAAAATAACCGTCACCAAGGTTGAAGATGACTATTTTGCAGTTTGTGCCAAACCGGTCATCTACCTTTACCCCGAGCAGAAAATGAATGTATCTGTTACACTCGATTATGACGGTACTCTGACCTGCACCTATCCGGAATATCATAATGGCTGGAACGTAACAGCCTGTCCGGACGGTACACTTACAGATCAGAAAGGGCAGTCCTATAACTACTTATATTGGGAAGGACTGACGAAAATGTCTTATGACTTTTCCGAGGGCTTTTGTATTGCCGGTTCTGAGACTGCGGAATTTCTTGAAAAGGCACTTTCCGCACTTGGTCTTACCAGAAAAGAAGCCAACGAATTCATCGTATTCTGGCTCCCGCTCATGCAGGAAAACCCTTATAATATCATTTCCTTCCAGACGGATACGTACACAGACCATGCCAGATTAACAATTTCTCCTGAGCCGGATACGGTCATCCGGGTATTTATGGCATACCAGCCATCCAACGAAGAAATTGCAATGGAACCGCAGCTGCTGACTTCTACAGAAAGGACAGGTTTCACTACTGTAGAATGGGGCGGTACTTTAGTAACACAGACATCCCACTAATAATACACCTCCCACTCATTTTCAGATACAGTTCTTCTCTCTGAAAATAAGTGGGAGGCAGTTATACAGACTTCTCATTTGTTTTTTATATCAGCAGGGATATCCCAGCTGCATTTTTATCTCTCGTATTTTACTCTCCAAATTAATTATGTGCAGATCCATCATTTCCTGCTTCTGCATTACACGCAAAGATTCATCCAGCTTTCTACTTAACGATAAATGACCTTCTGCAATAATACTAATCTTTTTATCAATATCATTATCTAATGTAATTTTAAGTCCCGAAACTTTTTTATCTAAATTATCGTACTTTACTTCCAAATTTGTTATTCTCTCATCAAATTTGGTTTCTACTTGTGTAATTCTTTCTTCAAGCCTGTTTTCTACCTCTGCCAGCTTATCACAAATTCTGTTTTCCATCTGCAGCATACTGGTATCCAACTTGAATATCACTGATCCCGATACGATTTCAGCTATTCGCTCAAAGTCTTTTTGATCAAGCATATACTTTTCCTCCTGTTTATACTACATACTGGGCAATGGCTTTTCACTCCTTTTTCACAGTGTTTATGCACACTTTTTATTTGCATTTATTATATCATTTCATCATTATGAATGCAATACATTTTTTCTCCGATACACCGGGATATTTGTTGCTGTTCGCAATACATTACAAAATTAAGTTTGACAGCTTTTCCAGCCTTCGAAGTGCTTCCTCTAACGTTTTTTCATTTCTTGCAAAATGCAGCCGAATCAAATGATTGACCTCTTCACGGAAGAAGCTGGATCCCGGCACAGCTGCCACGCCAATGTTCCGTATCATCCATTCACAAAATTCCAAATCTGTATATCCCACAAACTGCGGTAACTGCAAAAATTCACTGATATCAACCAAAACAAAATAGGTGCCCTGCGGTATATTGTGTTTCAGGCCAATTCGATCGAGTCCTTTCAACATATAATCACGTTTAGCTGTATAGAGCTTCAGCAAATCCTCATAATAAAAATCCGGCAAATTCAAAGCAGTCACAGCAGCCTCCTGCAAAGGTGCGGCCGCACCTACCGTCAGAAAATCATGTATCTTTTTCGCTGCTTCCACAATTTTCTCCGGTCCTGTTAAATACCCAAGCCGCCATCCAGTGATAGAATACGTCTTTGAAAATGAATTGCATGTTATCGTATGCTCATACATTCCCGGCAAAGCTGCCATACAGGTATGTTTATATGGTGCATATACAAGGTACTCATATACCTCGTCCGTTACCACAAAGGCATCGTATTTAATCGCAAGTTTTCCGATAGCCTCCAGTTCTTCATAGGAAAACACTTTCCCACACGGATTTGAGGGATTACATATGATAATTGCTTTTGCACCCTCTTGAAATCCCCGTTCAATCAATGTGATATCAAAGTCATATGCAGGCGGCACCAATGGGATATAGACAGGTTCAGCACCTGACAGAATCGCATCTGCGCCATAATTCTCGTAAAAAGGTGAAAACACCATTACCTTATCTCCCGGATTGCATATAGCCATCATTGTACAAATCATGGCCTCTGTACTGCCGCAGGTTACCAGAACCTCTGTCTCCGGATCCACCTTCCGTCCGATTGCTTTTCCATGTTTTCTTGCCAGAGCATCTCTGAGGTTTTTTGCACCAAACGTAATAGAATACTGATGTGGTCCTTCATACACAACTTTGGAAAGTGCATCCAGTATTTCCTTCGGTGGATCAAAATCCGGAAAACCCTGAGATAAATTAATTGCACCATATTCATCACTGATTCTTGTCATTCTGCGAATAACGGAATCAGTAAATGCCTCTGCCCTACTACTTATTTTCCGCATGTTTTATTTCCTCCATTTTTCTTAAAAATCTTGATATTCTGTATTCTCCATATATGTTCCGAAATGGTTTTATTTCAATCTGCTTCGTTCAGATTTATGTATATAAACAATATTAACACAAACCCATAATACCGAAAAGAGATTTATTACTTCAGGGATTACCACACACGGCAAAAAGGGTTTCGGAGAACTCTCCGAAACCCATGATTTTAAGCTCTTTTTATATGCTTTACCGCTTGAAAATCGTATTCAAAACGACCCTTTTTAATTTTTCAAGGTCAAAACGAGGTCAGGCACTGTATATGCGGCTCATACATCACCTTATGCTCTTTCTAATTCTCTCCACATATCTTCTACCGAGATAACTCTTCCATTTTCCATATCATCAATCGCAGCATCCAATTTAGAAAAAAGCACATTTACAGCATCATCTAATGTATATCTCTCATCTGATTTTCTTACCGTCTGTACTGATTCCATTCGAATTACCTCCTCCGTTTTTTATAGTATACCACGTTTTCTACAATTTCACCACAGAAAATACTGTGATACCAAAATAGTACCACGTCACAAAAAATAGGGCAATCCCACAGCGGGAAAACCCTATTTTGCTATATTCTCTAATTATTCGATAACTGTAGCAACACGGCCAGAACCAACAGTACATCCACCTTCACGGACTTTGAAATTGTAATATCTGGTGATAAAGGGCTGTTTTCTGTTGCTTTATTGTCTCTGCTTTACTATTTTGTGCAAATAATCTGTAGTTTTGAAAAATTCTGTAGCCAAAATGTAGCCAGTTTTATCAAGCAAACATTTTCTTAAAAACGAAACAAGGTCTTGCAGCCCTATGAATCCATTGGTATAATCATTGCATGGGTGCTACCAAAAAACGGTAGGCGGTTAGTCCTTCAACGGAGGG
>JBJELU010000173.1:0-1596 GCA_051879355.1 Oliverpabstia sp. | reverse complement strand
TCAGACTGTCGAAAAAGTCCAGCTTATGCTGGGCTTTTTCCATTATCCATGATATAATGGTCGTGGGTGATGAGAAATGCTGCAAAGTGGGAAAATGGAACGAGGCGTATTTGAAATAGTGGACACCGAAAGTCTGGTGCCCGCAGAACACCTGCTTCGAAAAATTGACGCAGCGGTGGATTTTAATAAAATCTACGACATGGTAGAGCCGTTGTACTGTGCAGACAATGGCCGTCCCAGCGTAGATCCGGTTGTGCTGTTTAAAATGGTTCTCATTCAGCACCTGTATGGTCTGTCTTCTTTGCGTCGTACTGCGGAAGAAGTCTCCCTGAATGTGGCATACCGCTGGTTTCTGGGCTACCGTTTGCAGGAAGAAACTCCGCATTTCTCAACCATTAGCTATAACTTCCGTCATCGCTTTACTGCCGAAACCGTTGACCAGATTTTCAGTTGGATTCTCATGGAGATGGTAGAAGCCGGTTATGTGGCTCCCGGAATCGTATTTGTGGACGGAACCCATATCAAAGCCAATGCCAATCTCAAAAAGACCGTAAAGGAAGAAGTACCTATTGAAGCGAAGCGCTATGCAAAAGAACTCATGGAAGAAGTCAATGCAGACCGGGAAGCCCACGGGAAGAAGCCTTTTTCAGATGACGAAGATGACAGTGAACCGCCTGTTTCACCTAAAAAGAAGCGCGACAATACTTCCAAGAAAAAACTGAAAAAGCGGAAAAAGGAAGCAAAGAAAACAAAAACAGTCGTAAAGAGCACCACGGACCCAGACTGCGGTCTGTTTGTCAAGGGTGACCACAAGAAGCAGCTGGCCTACGAGGCGCATACTGCCTGTGATGTCCACGGTGTTGTTCTTGCGGTAGAAGTTACCCCCGGCAATGTCCATGACAGCGTAGCGTTTGACGATGTATACGACCATGTGGTCGAGCAGTTTCCGGATGTTCACGCCTTTGTGGCAGACAGCGCCTATAAAACGCCTCATATTTGCAAAAAAGTCTTTGGAGACAATAGAGTTTTATCCACAGCCTACAAGCGCCCCATGACTATGAAGGGTGGTCATGAATGGTGGAAGTATGTGTATGACGAGTATTATGACTGCGTGATCTGCCCGGAATACCAGGTTTTGAACTACAACACCACGAACCGGGACGGATACCGGGAATATAAAAGTAATCCACAGGTCTGTGCTAACTGTCCCACACGGCATCTGTGTACGAAAAGTAAGGACTGTGTGAAAACGGTCACCAGACACATCTGGAAAGACTACGAAGAACTGGCCGACGATGCCCGCTATACACCGATTTACCAGCGGATGTACAAAGCCAGAAAAGAGACGATTGAGCGTGTCTTTGCAGATGCCAAAGAGCAGCATGGGATGCGATATACCCGATACAGAGGCTTGGCTCAGGTTAGAAACTGGGTGAAGCTTAAATATGCTGCCATGAATCTGAAAAAGTACGCAAAATGGCTGTGGAGGGACACCCATCCCAACTGTTTTTTCTGTATTATATCGCCTTTTCCCCAGATTTGCAGAAGAAACCCCAGTTTTGCCTGATGCAAAACTGGGGTTTCTCGACAACCTGA
>JBJELU010000172.1:0-1598 GCA_051879355.1 Oliverpabstia sp. | reverse complement strand
AGATGTCTTACGGATCCAATAAAGCCAGACTGCATGTTTATTGAATAGTTTTTGTATTCCAGCCATTTGTCCAGCATATCCTTCCCAATGCATACAGCATCTGGGTATTCGGACTCGCAGAACCTAACGAAAGGGAAGATCATGTTACGTAAACTCGTTCCGTCATAACCCATGGATATACGGACAGCAATCATTTCCTCCATCCTGTCTCTCAATACACCCATTCAGACATCCTCCTTTTCCAAATAATATCCAGCACTTATAGGGACGAGGCTGAAGTCGAAAGTAAGGAAGGAGATCTTCTCCCTGTTGTATGTAAGGTAAGGCTTGTCCTCTTCTATGCTCTTGTGCCCCAGCATCTGGGATATCGTCTCCAACGGAACACCTGCATTTGACATTTCTGTGGCGTACGATCTTCGCAGGCTATGAAACCCTCTTCCCTTTATGACCGTTACTTCTGATTCAAGAATAGCCTTTTTCAACATACCGTTATTGCTTGTCTCGCACATTGGTCTGGGTGTTCCATTTTTGGAAAGAAATACTTCCTTGAGGGAGCATTTCGGTCTTTCATTGAGTATGTAGTCTGCGATTGCATTCATTGTCTTTCCCGACAGGGGTAAAACAACCGGCTTTCCTGTCTTCTTCTGTATCACGCTTACAGTGCCTTCATTCCAGTCGATGTCCTCGAACTTGAGGTCCCTGATGTCGCACCAACGCAGCCCCGAGTCGTAGGCCAGGAGAATTATTGCACGGTCCCTAAGATTGTATCTGTCTGAGTTCTCAATGGTGTTGAGTATTGAGTTGACCTCATCGGCAGTGAAAGGGTTAATGATCCTTTCCCTTTGTCCTTTTACTTTCAACATTGACAAATCATTTTTAAGATTTGCGATTCCTTGGGACTTAAGATACGAAGCAGTCATCTTCACCACTCGGACAGGTCTGTACATGGTGTATTTCACGGTCTTCGGTATCTCTTCGGTGATGAATTCCATCAGCAAATCGTCTGTAATCTGTTCCGCCGTAAGCCCCTTCTGCTCAACAAAAAAGAAAAGATGTCTGAATATGTGATCCAGCTCTTTCTTCGCACCATCTGAAAGGCCGCTCTCCTGTTCAATATCGGAGATGAGGATTCTGTGATGCTCATTCACCTGATAGAGCTGACCTTTTGATGGTTTGTATGAAAAATCAAAAATACCATTCTCCGCGTAATTGACCATGATTCTGACAACTCTTTCGATGAATCTTGCATAACCTATACAAATAGACTTTCCTCTCATGTCTTCCATGAATTGCCTGATGACGCATGGATCATATTCATTGTAACCCTGGAAAGAAAAGTAACGGCAGATTTTTCCGATTACATCTCCATATTCTTTAGATGTTTCTTTGCTGTTCACATGATCTCTAATTCTGTCCATCAGATTTTTGGACAGAACATCCATTTTGATTCCATTTTCCATGATGGTATCCTCCTTTTTTCTAGAAGGATATACGAAGAAGAATGGTTTTTTAATGCCGAGCTTTTTAGGTTGAACTCCTTATACTGAAAGGGATTCCGATATTGACTCGGCATTAACAAAAACTCGGCATTAGGAAGT
>JBJELU010000171.1:0-1602 GCA_051879355.1 Oliverpabstia sp. | reverse complement strand
TCAGACTGTAGACAAAGTCCCGGCGAAAGCCGGGCTTTTCTATGTTTACGACCGTTTTTCTGATATAATTGAAATATCAGAAAGGCGGTGTTTTTTATGATGACAAAAAATGCAGACAAAAAAAGGGAACAGATGATGATGTTCTGTATGGATGACATGGTTCCTCAAAACCATATGCTGCGTTTGATTGATAAAGCCATCGACTGGACTTTTATCTATGATCTTGTAGAAGAAAAATACTGTTCTGATAATGGAAGACCCAGCATGGATCCTGTTATGCTGATCAAAATTCCTTTTATTCAATACCTTTATGGAATTAAAAGTATGAGACAGACTATCAAGGAGATTGAAGTAAACGTTGCTTACAGATGGTTCCTTGGATTAGACATGATGGATCCGGTACCACATTTTTCAACCTTTGGAAAAAACTATACACGCCGTTTTAAGGACACAGATCTTTTTGAGCAGATCTTTGCAAAAATATTGGAAGACTGCATGAAATTTAAACTGGTGGACACCGATCAGATCTTTGTGGATTCCACTCATGTGAAAGCATGTGCAAACAGCAAAAAAATGCGAAAAAGAGTTGCACAGGAACAGGCCCTTTGGTATGAAGAGAAACTACAGAAGGAAATATCCAGGGATCGTGAAGCGCATGGGAAAAAGCCTTTGAAAGAAAAAGACAAAAATGATCCCCCATCCGGCAGCGGGAGCGGTGATAATACAAAGGAAGAAGAAATTCCAGAAGGAATTAAAACGCAGAAATGCAGTATCAGTGATCCGGAAAGCGGCTGGTTTCGTAAAGGCGAGCATAAACATGTTTTTGCCTATGCAGTGGAAACAGCTTGTGATAAACATGGCTGGATCCTGGGATACAGCATTCATCCGGGGAATGAACATGACAGCCGGACATTCAAAACACTTTATGACAAGATAAAGATCTATTCACCGGCTATGATCATAGCAGATGCCGGTTATCGTACACCAGCAATCGCCCATGAGTTGTTAGAAGATGGTATCGAGCCGCTGTTCCCATACAAAAGGCCAATGACAAAGGAAGGTTTTTTCCGAAAATATGAGTATGTATATGATGAGTATTATGACTGCTATATATGTCCGGAAAACCATATATTATCCTATCATACGACAAACAGGGAGGGTTATAGGGAATACGTAAGCTGCGGAGAAATATGTGCCAGTTGTCCAAATCTTCATAGATGTACGGAAAGCAAAGAACATATAAAAGTGATCACCCGCCATGTGTGGGAAGAATATATGGAGAAAGCAGAGGACATCAGGCATACACTTGGCAATAAACAGATATATGACTTAAGAAAGGAGACAATCGAGAGGATTTTCGGAACAGCCAAAGAGCAGCATGGATTTCGTTATACACAATACATAGGAAAAGCCCGGATGGAGATGAAAGCGGGGCTTACTTTTGCATGTATGAACCTGAAAAAACTGGCCAGGATACTGGCCAAAAGGGAAGAAAGAATCTCAACCATCCATAATATTTGGCGGTTATTAAAAGAAAAGTCATTTTTCAAAGAAAAGTGGTGCTGGAGATTATCTCCAGCACCAACTTTGTCTACAGTCTGA
>JBJELU010000170.1:4065-6749 GCA_051879355.1 Oliverpabstia sp. | reverse complement strand
ACATTATCTTTCCTTGATGCATCATTCAGCTTTTCAAGCCTTGTAAGAAGTGATTTTCTTGATTTCTCCATCTGCTTAATGGTGTAGCGTTCTCCATTATCGGCTTTTGCCTGTGCAATGGCAAGCTCAATCTCATCAATCTGCCTTTCAATAATGGCTACCTGTCTTTCCTGCGAAAGCGGAATTTTCTCAAACTGACTATGCCCAATAATGACCGCATCATAATCTCCCGTAGCGATTCTGGAACAGAATTTCTTACGGTTGGCAGGCTCAAAGTCTTTCTTTGTTGCAGCAAGGATATTTGCTCCGGGATATAACCGTAAAAAATCACTTGCCCACTGCTCCGTCAAATGGTTCGGAACCACAAATAAGCTCTTTTGACATAATCCAAGACGCTTGCTCTCCATGGCTGCCGCTGTCATTTCAAAAGTCTTTCCGGCTCCCACACAATGGGCAAGCAGGGTATTATCTCCGTAAAGTACATGAGCCACCGCATTTTTCTGGTGAGGCTTTAACTCAATATCCGGTGTCATGCCGGGGAATTTCAGATGTGAACCGTCATATTCCCTTGGTCTTGTAGAATTGAAAAGCTGATTATATTTTGCCACAAGTACCTGTCTGCGTTCCGGATCACGGAACACCCAGTCCTTAAATGCTTCCCTTATGGCTTCCTGCTTCTGTGATGCAATGGTGGTTTCTTTCTTATTCAGGACTCTCTTTTCCTTGCCGTCCTCCTCTATGGTATCGTAAACACGGCTGTCCTTTAAGTTCAGGGAATCCTCCAGAATGGTATAGGCATTTCTCCGGCTTGTACCGTAGGTCATATTTACAAGGGAATTGCCGTAGTCTGCATTTTTGCCCTTTATGTTCCACTGTCCTGTCACATCGGAATACTGTACTCCCACGACATTTCTGTCTAACAAATGCTGCGGTGTTTCAAAAGTCTCCCGCATAAAATCCTCAATATACTTCGGGTCAATCCATGTGGCACCGATACGCACCTCAATCTCGCTGGCATCCAGCTCCTTCGGCTGTACCTGTGTGAGTGCCTGCACATTCACGGCGTATTCCGGGTGGCTCTCTGCATAGACCTTTGCTGTTTCCAGCTTGTCACGGACATTTCCACTCAGATACTCATCCGCTGTTTCCCATTGATCCGTCAATGGATTCTGGAATATAATTCCTGTCAGTTCTTCCTTGACCGTATCCACATCTTTTCCGGTCAGCTCTGCCATATAATCAAGGTCAACTCTTGCTTTTTCCGATAAGGACACTGCCAGTGCTTCACTTGCCGTATCCACACTTGTGACAACCTCTGCCTTTTTAATGGTACGCTTCGTGAACATATCCGCTTTGCCTTTGAAATTGCCTTCATCGTCCAATTTTTCAAGAGAACACAGCAGACAATAGCTGCTGTCCTGATTAAATGCTCTTTTGTTGGTCTGCGAGTTGATCAGACCGTGTTTCTTTGAAAAAGCATCATATAAGCTGTTTAACTCCGCCTGCTTTTCCTTGATTACTGTATCCGGATATTCCTCTAATTGCAGATTGATAAGCTCCTGCGTACAGTTTCGGATACCCACCATGCCCTTGATACGTTCCTGCATGGAAGCTGACATATCCACAGGCTTCATAATGGAATTTTCACGGTAATACACCTTGTCGTCCACAAGAGTATAGCTGTAATTCTTAACATCCGGGTCCGCCGGAATGGTGGCATCCGCAAGCTCATCTGCCAGCTCATCCAGCTCCACCGCTTCTATCTCTCCGTCAATATGGCTGACCGCTTCCTGTAGCTGCTGTGCAAATGGTCTTGTGGTATCTGGCATACAGGTACTTTCCATACCATACGGTCCACTGACCATTTCCATTTTTCCCACGATCATCTCCGGATGTTCGGCAAAATAACTGTTCATGGCAATGCCGTTCTCATCCTCTGACAGATGCACCCAGTCCGGCTCCAAATCCATCACACGGTCACGCTTCTTTAAGAACAAAATATCAGAAGTGACCTCTGTTCCGGCATTTTCCTTAAATGCCGTGTTGGGCAGTCTGACCGCACCCAAAAGCTCTGCTCTCTGGGCAAGGTATTTTCTGACCTCCGGACTTTTCTTATCCATCGTTCCCTTGCTGGTAACAAAGGCAACCACACCGCCGGGGCGAACCTTATCCAAGGTCTTTGCAAAGAAATAATCATGGATTAAAAAATTCTGTTTGTCATACTGCTTGTCTGCCACCTTGTACTGTCCGAATGGCACATTTCCGATTGCCACATCAAAGAAATCGTTCGGATAATCTGTCTTTTCAAAGCCTGTGATTTTAATGTCAGCATTTGGATATAGCTGCTTTGCAATCCTTCCCGTGATACCGTCAAGCTCCACACCGTATAGTCTGCTCTCCTGCATCTTCTCCGGAAGCATACCGAAGAAGTTTCCGATACCCATTGCCGGCTCCAGAACATTTCCTTTTTCAAATCCCATTTTGTCCAAGGCATCATAGATACTGCGGATTATGGCAGGACTTGTATAATGGGCGTTTAAGGTACTCTCCCTTGCTGAAGCATACTCCTGTTCCGATAACAGTCCCTTTAATTCCTGATATTCATTTGCCCAGGCACTCTTGCTTTCATCAAAGGCATCCGCAAGTCCGCCCCAGCCAACATACTGAGATAAAATCTCCTGTTC
>JBJELU010000170.1:0-3965 GCA_051879355.1 Oliverpabstia sp. | reverse complement strand
ATATCCCTTTCCGCCATCTCGTTGAGATAATCTTCTTCAACTTCTCCTCGCTGTGGCTGATAATCATACTCAAATGAAACACCATTTACCTCTGCATAAAAGAATTGCTTATCTGTTACGGAATTTCCAAGCACATAGGTTTCTTCCTCAGTCCCCCATTCATCGACTTTGATGCACTCCTGTCCATCAATCGTGATTTTCTCAGCCGCCTGTGCTGCAAGCTCTTTCTCCTGCTCTATATACCGTCTTGTCTGGTTGATAAATCCATTTAATACAGCAGGGTGGGAATCCACAACCATATCCTCATTTTTCACCATGGCATAAGGCTCAATGGCTTTTGCCCACTCCTTATTCTCCAGAGAAAACCGTCCGTCCTGTCTTTTGTGCATGACAGAATTGGCAAGCACATAGCTTACTCTTTCAGAGCCATATTCCTGAATGACTCCCTCCGCTGTATCCTTTGGCAGACGATACCCGTCAAACTTTTCAGCGATTGCCTTTTCAATGGCATTCTTGCAGGCCACCTTGGTTTCATGCTCCATCTTTGCCTGTGCCTGCTCCAAAGCCTTCTGCTCCTGCTCCACTCTGTACTGTGCATAGGCTTCTTTTCCTTTCGGAGATAAATACTTATCTTCTTCAATGAGCTTTCGGATACGTTTCTCCACAACTTTCCAAGACAAAAGCACTTCTGCGTAGGGTTTTCCGATATTTCCCTTTTGCAGTTTTATTCCTTTTGCATCGTGATCCTCATAGCTGTGGTCAGCCCCGGCAAGTGCATGGGTGCTGCCGCCTGTTCCATATTCATTCTTTAAGAAATTAGCTGCTTCTTTGCTGTCATGCCCTTCCTTAAAATAATCATAAATGCGGAAAGACCCATGAGAAAAACCGCTTCCCCTGCCAAGTCTGTGGTCAATCTCATCCTGCGTGATAAAATCCTCGTGCTTAATTTCCACATGTTCAGCAGCCGGAAATGTCAGCTTGTCTACCAGAAGATTGTCGAGTTCGGCACGAAGCTCCTCTTTGGGCATAACAGAACGGAAACGCAGGCTTTTTTCTCCGGTCTCAAGCTGATGCAGAGCATGATCCATGTGGGCAGCTATCCTCTCCACCTCTTCCGGTGTAGAAAGAAGTTCCACCAGTCTTGCATGGGCATCCGGGTAATTGCCTGCCTTTAATTCCAATTCTTCCGGCATTTCTCCCATACCGTCACGGAAAAAGAAAAATAAATGGTTTGCAATCCTGCTACGCTCCACCTCATCCACAAGATAAGCTTCATTGGCTCCCATATAGGTGCCATTCTCTACCTGCCTGCGGATATTCTTCTCAATATCTTTCCATTCCATCGTAAGTATCGGTTGCTCCGTTGCTGATGTACCGTATCCAACACTCATACCACCTTCATCAAACCATACGGCTATCTGCTTTCCGTCAAACTCAAAGCCTTTTCCAGTGGTTCCATACTCTTTTTTCAGAAAAGTAGTCATTTCCTCCGGTGTCTTTCTCTGCTGGTACTTGGCATAAATACGCTTGCGGCTGTCATCCCTGCCTCCGCCGCTTCGTAAAATATCATCAATCTGTTTCTCCGGCAGTACAAAACCTGTCGGCATAACACTTTTTTCTTCTGCCTGCTTCATGGCAATGTTGCCGACCTGCTCCGTAAACATGGTAAAAAGGTCAAGCTGTTTGAACATTCCGTCTGTATCAATCTGCTCTGCCACTTCCCCCGGAAGTAAATAGACACCATCCTCGATATAAGAATTGACCCAGTATCTTGCATCTTCCCATGACAGCCTGCTCTCTGCTTCACGGGTCAGATAATTGCCTTTCCACATGGTAAGCCCGTCCTCATCGGCACGATACCCGGCTCTCACATCCCCTATATACAGCTCTGTAAATTCCTCCATACGGAAAGAATTTTTCAGATACTCCGTCTGTAAAACCGCATCCTGCTCTGACTGGAAATACCCCGCAATCTCCGGTCTTTTATGGATAAGGTGATTATCAAAACATAAGATTCCCTTTTGAAGCTCTGTGAAATCTTCGGTTTTATCCGAAAAAGAACCGGATAATGAATTGCTGTCACTATCCGGCTTCTGCATGGTAATATTAGCTTGTTCCTCACTGCTTAAATATAAATCAGTTCTGTCAGCACGATTTCCTCCGCTGAGTGTCTGATGTTGTTCATCTTCGCTACCCAGCTCATCTGATTGGTTGCTTTCAGTTCCTCGTTCACTCCCTCCGACTTCGCCATCTGTCCGGTCAGCATTTCCATTCTCTGCTCTGCCTGCTCCTGTACCTGCAGACAATGTGCTTTCAGCTCCCCTGTCAGTATCATTCCCTGATAAATCCCTCTCCTGTGCTCCTTCAGAAAGTTCTTCCTCATCAGTCCGTACTTGGTCAGTGCCTTCTCCGGCTCCTCGTTCGCTGTCAGGTTCGGAATCAGATAATCCCCGTTCTTTTCGTATGTCAGTTTCATTGGCAATGCCCTCCATTTCTATATGATTTTCAGTTTCCTTTGGTTTTTCTATTGTCGTTTCACTTTCGTGCTTTAAAGCATTATAGTCTGCTTCTGGTGCATTTGCAAGTCCTTTTTCAACATTTTCCTTATGGCTTCCAATATGCTCCCCAGCCGCTTTTTCTCTTGCCTTATTTCGGGCAATCTGACGCTCGTATGCCCCTATTGTCCTTCCAATTTCCATAAGCAGGGGCTTACACATTTCCGTAGTTGCATTTCCAATGACAGCTAATGACTTTGTATTATTAAATTCGTGGATATATTCAAAATTCATATCATCTTTCCACAAATCCATATCGGCACCGCATCGGGATAGCAGGGTAAAGGAAATACTGGAAGCCAGCGTTTCCCTCAATCGGATTCCAAGATTCAGTTCATCCAGATCATCAAGGAAACTTCCCTCTTTCACATAGTTAAGCTCCGGTAAAAGTTCCTCATAATAATCCTGTGCAATCCTGTCAGCTATCTCCATAATCCTCTCTTCAAAAGGCATATTTACATCGGTTGCACCATAAGTCTTTTCAAGCTGTGCAAGCACGGGAGCCTTATGTTCCTCCTTAAGCTCCCACAGATAAGGATCACGCCCGATTCTCCTTGCCTTATGCACATCTGATACATCAAAGACATATTTTAATCTCGGACGTTCGCTGTCCGTATCAATCAAGGCAATTCCCTTCGCTCCACGGTTGACCCAGCAATTCATCTTTTCATTCCACGTTTCAAGCGAAGCACAGGCTGTTGCATCCGGTCTTTGGGCATATATTAACATCTGCTCGTTAAAGGGATATTTATACAGCCTTGCAGCCGTGGTCAGAAATCTGGTCCATTCATTTTCATTTTTAACAATATCTGCCGCTGTCATTTCTGCCAGTGCTGATATATAATGATATTTTCCTGCCATAGATACTCCTTTCGATTCAATTTGTCCTAATAGCAGAAAAGCAGCCCAAAGTGGCTGCCTTCCTGTGTTTTATGTATGAAGTGGCTAAATCACCGCTTCTTTCTTTTTATCTGCTGTCGGCTGTTTCCTGTCAGAATCCATCTTCATCACATCATTTTTCTTTTCTGCAAGTCTCTCTTTTAGTGAAGGACGTTCTTTCTTCTCATCACGCTTTTCCACTTTCTGTTTTGCACGTTCCTCTGCACGGTCACTGCGGAACAGCTCATGTTCTTTTGCATCATACTCATAAACATGATCCGAAAGACGTTCCTGCGGTGTCACCTGTGTCTGGTTCACTTCCTGTACCATCTGTTCAAGGTCTCTTAGCTCCATTCCGGCATCTTTCGGGATAATCAGCGTTTCATGTATAGATGAAGGCAGTACATAGAAGTCTCCAACCTTGTCTGCAATTTCCTGTCTGGTATCATCATTTAATATAGCTGCAGCTCCATTTACCTTCGTGTCATTTGTCAGTACAAACATTGTATCAGGAACATCCGGTATCATCTG
>JBJELU010000169.1:0-29968 GCA_051879355.1 Oliverpabstia sp. | reverse complement strand
GTGCAACAGATGCTGCCAGAATATAAATACCTACGATAATCATCCATGCTTTGTTACTTAAATAGATTGGATGCCAGTTCAGTCCGATTACCATACAGATAACAATTGCTGCAACACCTATAACTGTGGATGTTGCTAATCCTGCATTACGACGGTATACCAGGAAACCGAATGCGATTGCGATCAGAATAAACAGAATAGAGATCATAGCAGTTGTCGCATTCGCTGCACTTGCTGCATAATCTACTGCACCGCTTTCTGTGTAAGTTGCCATAAATGTATTTGCTACGATAGAGCCAAAAGCAGCTACAACAAGAATCAGTGTAAGGTAAGAAAAGATAATAAATAACTTCTTTGCTTTAGAACCCATTGTATCGGCAATAACTTCACCGATTGACTGACCTTTATGACGAATAGATGCGAACAACGCACCAAAGTCATGAACCGCACCAAAGAAAATACCTCCGATCAATACCCACAGAAGTACCGGAACCCATCCAAATACTGCTGCCTGGATAGGACCATTGATAGGACCTGCTCCTGCGATAGATGAGAAATGATGTCCCATTAATACAGGTGCTTTTGCCGGAACATAATCCACGCCATCTTCCTCAGTATGTGAAGGTGTCTCTTTTGATGGATCAATTCCCCACTGCTTTGCAAGCCATTTGCCGTATGTAAGATATGCAACGACAAGGATTACAATTCCGATTACTAATACTGCAATACCATTCATTTTAATTCCTCCTCATTTCCTTTATAATTGTAATGGTTTTGTATTGCTAAACAGGTCAGATAATTCTGGCCTTACTATAGCCTTTTACCAGATCTTTGGCCGCATGATTGCCGAAGATTTTATTATTTTGCAGATCAAAGACAAGCAGCCTTACTTCACTGTAACCTCGAATGGTAAAACGATAATTTTTTACATATTTAAAATGCTTCACCATCTTCTTAACATCATCTGATACTCCGTTTTCTGCAATAAAAATTCCTGTCATATAAGTATACATATGATCCTTCTCCGGACATTTTTTGCCACCCCGTACCAGCTGTGGTTCTATATAAGAAACAATCTGTTCGCGAAATCTTTCAACATCTTCAACATTCAATTGATCAAGCACACGAAAAAATACGTGTTCAAAACAATTTGCCCTCCACAATTCCGCCTTCTTGATAAGGACATATTTTGCACTGGTCACATTGAAACTTGCATGTGCATCATATATATCCCCTTTGATATCATAGGCTTTTTCTATATCATAGCTTGCTTGATAAGATTTCAGTAATCTCTCTAAGAGATCCCCACCTTCCATATATTGATCTCCTTTGTCCCTATATTACTTATCTTCGCTAAATTCTATCTTTAAAACGGTATCTATGTTACCACTTTTTTCGACAAAATGCAATGGTTTTAGAGTGCACTCTGTATTTTTTTGTCAAATATGTAAAAACAAATCTCTCCTCTACAGAGAACAAATTTTAATAAAGTGTGCTGAGCACACTTTCAGTTTCCCTGCTCCCTCATACTTGAATGGTAGGGTTTTCCCAATACAATAAACGGTTGGACATCTCTGATAGTTCAGGGGGTTCAACCGTTTTTATTATTATTGATATAATTTTATTGTTATGGGCGACAAATCAGTGGCAAATAGACTGAACCTATCACGAAAATACTTGGAAAAACGCTTATTTCATTGATAATAAACACACTGTTTCCACATGTGTCGGTATCGGCTGGAGAACACATTTCCCCAGCCCCGTCACCGCATAATGAACACATTTTTTCAGACTGCATTTTATTCAATATTTCTTCTCTGTCCTGCTCCATTTATGACACCTTTGTTCCTTTCTGACTGGCTCTGTAATCTGCTTTTGCGTTATCTACCTTTAAGGTCTGATCGCATTTTAGTACAAATGTCAGTTTATATGGTGTTGGATTTCCTTCTTCATCATATCCACCGACAATTACCTTTTCCACAATACTTTCAAACACAATGCGGTCAAATTCATCCAGAGCGTCTTCATTTTCCAGTGTCTGCCGAAGCTGTGACATACGCTTGCTTATATTTTTCTGTTGTCCGATATTTTCTTCGAGATAAGCCTTTTCTTCCGTTAACTGATGAAGTTTCCGTTGAAAGCTCAACTTCTTTTCATCATAATCTTCCTGCTCTATTTTACCATCAATCAGCAGATCTGTTAACCTGCTTTTTTTCGATTCAATAGAAGAAATATCTTTTTCCAACTGTTTTACTCTCTTCAATTCAGTATCATCTTTCAGAATATCCTCTATTGTATTCAATACCGACTGAAGAACGTCATCAAAATTATCTGCCAGCAACCGGAATGCTTCCAGAAACGCATTTTCAATAATCACTTCATCCACTGCTTTACAGTTTGGACAACTGTCAATTCCATTCTTGGTGGCATTCATGCACTGCCAGACTGGTTTCTTCGTTGTTGTGGTCTGATGTCTTGTTCTTCTGGACAGCTTATGACCACAATATCCACATTCCAGCATACTGCTGAACGTAAACTGTCTTGTGTACCGTTCCCGGTTTCCAGTAGTCTGCATCAGTTTTGGCTTCGCACGCTTGAGCCGGATTTCTTCTGCCTTATCCCACACTTCTCTTGATACGATTGCTTCGTGATGATCCCGGATATAATATTGATTTTCTTCTCCCATATTGGCAAGTCTTCGCTTTGAAATGGGATCTACTGTAAATGTTTTTCCAAGAAGGACATCCCCTTTGTATTTCTCATTTTTAATCATGCCCATCACTCCATGGTCATGCCACTCTACTGTACCACGCTTATTTTTAATTCCAAGCTCTACCAGTCGTTTGGCAATCGTTCCACAGCCATATCCCTGCAGATACAGGTCATAAACCATTCTGACTGTTTCTGCTTCTTTTTCATTCACTGTAATTGTCTTCGTATCCTGATGGTAATCATACCCGAAACAGCCATTGAAGCCTACCAGTTCTCCACGCTTCATTTTCATCTGCAATCCCATTTTTACATTACTTGAAAGAGATTCTACTTCTTCCTGTGCCAGCGAACTTAAAATTGTCAGAAGCATCTCACCGTTCATATCCAGTGTGTTGATATTTTCTTTTTCAAACAGGATTGCAATATTTTTATCCCGGAGCATACGCACATATTTGATGGTATCCGGTGTATTTCTGGAAAATCTGGAGATTGATTTCGTAAGAATCATATCAATCTCACCATTCTGACATTTGCGGATCATTTCCTGAAAACCTTCTCGCTTATCAATTTTGGTTCCGGTGATTGCTTCATCTGCAAAAATCCCTGCCATTGCCCATTCCTTATTCTGCCGGATTTTTTCTTCATAATACAGCTTCTGCGATTCAAAACTCCCTAACTGTTCATCTCCATCCGTAGAGACACGACAATAAGCTGCTACACGAATACGGTCAAGCTGAACTGCATAGTTGCTTCTGCCACGACTGTTCGGCGTAGTCTTAGTTGCCTGTAAGACCTGTACTTCTCTCATGCTCATAATCTTCCTCCATTTCTTTCACCTGCCACTTCCATTTTTGAATATCTGTGGCTGTGTTTTTCTGTACTGTCATTCTATCTAAACTTTTAAATATTAACGACGATTGAATTACTTTTGTTTCCATTCTCGTTTTACCTGCTTTCTTCTTTATCATTATGCGATTGCCTTCGCCGGATCATCACTGCGTTCTCCGGCAATCAGATAACTGTCCATCATTTTTCGTCTGATTTTTTCATATTCATTCTCAGATAACAGTTCCATGCGGTACAGCTTCGCAATCAGCGTCATTTTCTTTGCATATTCCAGTTCCTTTCTCATGGCTACGCCCCCTTTCTCCCGTATTTGTCAGCATCACCTCCATTTCTGTCATTTTCATCATCAAGTGATACCATTCATTTGTTTACTTTTTAACCTTGCATTCATCAACAAACATACAGCGTGTTGGCTTCCATTCGTACACCTGCTGTCAGCGTTACATCTGACCTCTATCAGAATCATTCTGAATATCGGCAGCTTCTTTCCAAGCATACCGACCGTTTCCGGAGTATCTTCAACGCTCCCCATATAAAGCTATGGATCATGGCATCTGTGTTAGCTACATCTTCTATAAAGGAAAATGTGGTGTACAGCTCATTCAATTTTCAAGGTACAGAAAGATTTTAAATATTCCCTCATCTATGCAGCTCTGCGAGGGTAAAATGTTGTTCAATTTTAGAAATTCAAAAATCCTTTCACTAATAAAGCCTGGCAAAAGCGATTTACCAACCCGCTTTTGTAATAATTCACAAAATATTTACATTCCGGCTTTCGCTTTCGCTTTAATGCGAACTTTATTGTTTTGTCATTATAATTCGCTTTAATGTTAATGTCAAGTATTTCATTCGCTTATTTGCGAATCTTTCTGTTTACATTCTTGGAATTTGATAGTAGAATAGAATTATCAAAAAGAAAGCAGGAAATCTGATATGACAATTGGTGATAAAATAAAAAAAATCCGGACATTCCGAAATATGACTCAGGCAGAACTCGGTGCTGCTCTCGGCTGGGGCGATAAGGGTGCAAACCGCCTTGCCCAATACGAAACCAACTACCGAGTTCCCCGTAAAGATCTGGTTACTGAAATGGCTAAGATTCTGGATGTGAATCCACTGGCACTGCTTGAACCAACTACGATGAATGCTTCTGAACTGATGGAAATCCTGTTCTGGATTGATGAATTTAATCCCGGCATGATCAATCTCTTTCAACTGGAGACTTATCCTGGTGAAAAATCAAATTCCAGTGACGATACCGCTATCCGCTACCATGATTCTGATAACTGGCCTGTACATCCACCTGTTGGTATGTGGTTTAATTATGGGGTTCTTAATGATTTTTTGAAAGAATGGACACTTAGAAAAGAAGAACTGAAATCTGGTGAGATTACCAGAGATGAGTATTTTGAATGGAAAATCAACTGGCCGCAAACCTGTGATGATTGCGGTAAACGGGAACCGTCAAAGCAGTGGCGAACCACAAATATTTCCAATTCGCATTATGATTGCGTAAAAATGCGGCAATGATTTTGTCATATATCATTACCGCATTTTTACTATTGCAATCTGCTCCGATTTAAATACACAACATGAATATCTCCGTTTGATTGCTTCTAAAATATATCCATATTTATTTCTCCATATTTTTCGTAATGCTGACACTTTCTCTCGAATATAATTTCTCGTCTGCAATTAGTTTTTTCGCAAATTCTACAACAGATGGAATCGTGCTGATATATCCTTTTGCAGATTCCCCTTTTACTGTCAATACATAATCATCCGGATTGCCTTCACGAAGATATCCCGGACGAAGTACCGTATAGTTCAGATTACTTGCTTCCACAATATCAACAGCTTTTCTGTTTGGTATTTGTGCAGGCTCATTGTCTACGTTGTCATCCCCATCCATTTCCGCAGGAATCTCATTGTAAATGCCAACGGCTCCCATAAACAATAATCTTGTGATTCCTGTTTCCGGCATCACCTTTACCAGATTTGCTGCAACAGCAGGAAGGCTCTCGCCTGAAATTGCACAATAAACCAGCTCTGTTCCTGTCAGTGCTTTTTTCAATGCATCGATATCTGTTGCATCTGCATCTATGACTGATATCCGGTCATTATCCTGATATTCACTTCTTGCATGACGGGCAATCAGCGTAAGACGATAATCTGTATCCGCTGATAAACTTTTTACCAGTGCTTTTCCAAACAGCCCTGTCGCACCTAAAATCGCTATATTCATGTTATTTTACTCCTTCCACCTGTAATGGTTTAATATCTTTTCTGTAGTAATGAATAATCAATATCACACCCACAACTGCACAGACGAAATCTGCAATCGGTATGGACAGCCACACCATATTCAGCATGCCTGTCATTGACAACAGCCATGCAGCCGGTATGAGCACCAGATAATTGCGTGACAGATCCACTAACATACTTGGGATGCTGTGACCTAACGCCTGCACCACGCAGGTACTCATGTTTCTTATAGCAGTTACCATGTACAAAATACAAAGCATACGCATTCCGACTACACCAATCTCAATCATTTCATCGGTTGCATTAAACAGTCGCAGAAGCTGTGCCGGGAATCCGCAGCAAACGATTGTTCCGACAGCCATCATAATCACGCTGTACAGATATCCGTAACGGATTGTCTCATCAATTCTTGATTTCTTCTTTGCTCCAAAATTATATGCAATCACCGGAATACTGGTACTGCACAACGCATTTAAAATAGCATAGAAAAAGTGTGTATACCGGCAGCACGCACCAAATACTGCAACCGCTGTTGAGGAAAATTTACTAAGCACTGCATTGAAATTGAGCATCATAAAGCTGTTCAATGCAAGAAGCACTGCCGATGGTACACCAAGATAAAGTACATTTCTGACTGCGTGTCCATGTGGTTTTAAGGTAAAGTGCAGCTTTACCTCCGTATTCTTTTTAAGATTTAATATAAGTGCAATCACTGCCGCAATCATCTGACTCACTACGGTGGCAACTGCCGCACCTGTGATTCCCATCTTCGGGAAACCCAACATACCAAAAATCAATATTGGATCAAAAATGATATTCAGGATTGCCCCCACTGCCTGAGAAATCATACTGTACAAGGTCTTTCCTGTAGAAATAAGCATTCGTTCAAACGTAAGCTGTGCAATGGTTCCAATACCAAATATAAAATATACCCGCAGGTACTGAACTCCGGCATTTCTGATTTCAATATTCGCTGTCTGCATATTCATAAAAATACCGGAAAGCGATGTAAAACCGATCAGCAGCGACAAAATACCTGTCAGTAAAACAAGAAATATTGCTGCTGAAGCGGCATCATTTACTTCCTTCTGATTTTTCTCTCCCAGTGCTTTGGACAGCATGGTATTCATACCAACAGCAATACCGGTTCCTATTGCTGTCAGAATTGTATACATCGGCATGGCATAAGTGATGGCTGATAACGCATTTTCACTGATCATCGCTACAAAAATACCGTCTACAATATTGTATAGTGCCTGAACCGCCGTAGACAGAATCACAGGAAGTGACATCTTAAGGAGCAGCGACCATACCGGTGCCACTCCCATTTTATTTTCTGTCATTGTTTCACTCACAATCCTCACACTCCCTTGCTTACCATGTCAGTGACATTTCCACAAGTTCTGGGTTGTTTGGATTGCCAATCATTGCTGTTTTCTGGTCGAGTTCTGTCAGCTTTTTGATTTCATCATCTGTTAAGCTGAAATTAAAAATATCAAAATTCTCTCTGATGTGTTCCGGTTTTGTACTTCTCGGAATGACAATAATACCTTTTTGTGTCAGGAAACGAAGCAGAATCTGTGACGGTTTTTTATGATACTTTTCAGCAAGAGCAATTACTTCTGGCTCGGTAAACATCTCATTTCTGTTGCCCTGTCCAAGCGGAGCATAAGCCATGTGTGCCACCTTATTCTTATCCAGCCATGTACGTTCTGCACTTCTCTGGCAGTACAGATTTGTCTCAATCTGATCGACTGCCGGTACAACTTTGTTATATGCGATCAGGTCTACCAGTTGCGCAGGCTCAAAATTTGATACACCTATAGCCCGAATCTTTCCTTCTTGATAAAGCTTCTCCAGTTCACGCCATGCATTGTAGTAATTTGCAAATGGCCAATGTAGAAGCAACAGGTCAATGTAGTCTGTCTGCAGATTTTTCAGTGACTGTTCCACTGTTTCTCTGACATTTTCATAAGACTTGTAATTTACCTTTGTCACAAGAAACAGCTCCTTACGGTCAACGCCGCTTTTCACAATGCTATTTCCAACAGCTGCTTCATTTCCGTATGCCTCTGCAGTATCAATCATGCGGCAACCTTCTTGAAGCACTGCTGCCACAGCTTCCTCGCAGATTTCTCCTGCAAGCATAAATGTTCCAAAACCAAGTGCGGGCATTGAGATGCCATTATTTAACTTCAAATATTCCATATTGAAACTCCTCATATCATATCAGATTGCACGATTTCTTATTTCATGCTAAAATGATTATAACAAGTTCGTGTTACTCGAAGTCAAGCATATTTTTATAATGTTTTATAACAACTACTTAATTTGGAGGATTTTCATGTATTACACAATCAGACAATTTGCAGAAATGTTTCACACCACAGAGCACACTATCCGTTATTATACTGACATTGGTCTGCTTCCATGTAAGCGTGATAGCGGAAACCGCCGTGTGTTCGATGAAGAATCTGTCAACTGGATGCAGGGAATCACCTGTCTGAAAAACTGTGGTACTTCGATTGAAGATATCAAAGAATACTGCCGTCTCTGTCATTTAGAAGAAAATGAGGAAAATCTGACAGCCAGATATCAGATTTTCCTCAAACAGCGTGACGAAGCATATAAGAAATTAGAAGAAGCAAAGGCTACGGTAGAATATATGGATCTCAAAGTAAAGCATTATGAAGATATCCTTGCCGGACTTATTCCAGATGACAGCAATCCTAAAAAATGGACGAAAAAAACACGCCCAGAATTGCATTAAATATATGCTCGTCATTCTCATCACAAGGCAAAAAGAACTTCAGATCAATTACTTCTGAAGTTCCATTCTGCTTAATAGAAAGAATTTCCTGCTATGGTCTTTCTACTTTTTACACAATCGAAATTCCGTTTTTTTCAGTTCCCGACTGTTTGGTCCAGTCAAGACCTCAAACAGTCCAGCTTCACTTCCCCAGGTCATATCCTGACGGTAAAAACAAAGCATGTCCTCTGAAATTTCAAAAGTTATCGTTTGCTTTTCCTGCGGTTTTAAAGAAACCTGTCTGAAATCTTTAAGTTCCAGAACAGGGCGTACCACACTACCTGTTTTATCATGTAAATACATTTGTATCGTTTCAATTCCTTCATAGTTTGAAATATTCTGCACCTCCACCTGAACAGACAGTTTCTCTCCAGGCAGCATGTTTTTTTTATTGAGTACCGGTGTTGAATAGATACAGGAATGATATGACAGCCCAAATCCGAACGGATACATTGCTTCATTTTGGCAGTCAATATAACGTGAAGTAAATCTGTTCGTATTTTCTGTCATGGCGGGGCGTCCCGTAGAAAATTGATTATAAAACAAAGGTTCCTGTCCAACATGATAAGGGAAACTTACTGCCAGACGCCCCGATGGATTATAGGCACCGGATAAAATATCACAGATTGAATGTCCTCCTTCTGTTCCTGGAAACCATGCCTCAAGAATCGCATCGCAATATGGCTCGATATCTTTCAGTGCTAATGGTCTTCCATTGAATAAAACAACTACTATTTTCTTTCCGAGTCCATGCACCTTTTTCAATAGTTTTTTTTGAGGCTCCGGAAGTGTAATATCTGTTCTTGACCCCGCCTCCCCACTCTGGAGAATATGTTCCCCAAGTGCCATAACAACAATATCTGCTTTTTGTGCATTTTCAATGGCTTCTTCTTCTTCCTGTTTTTTCTCACTTTCTGTCATCACAGGAATTTCTTTTGCCTTCATATTTCCAAAATCCCCAAGTTCTTCATAATGATCCAGAAAATCACAGCCTTTATTGCACGATACCTGTTCTTTACCAAAACATTCCTCCATTGCCTGTTGCAATGTAACTGTTTTTTCCCGCTCCGCAAAGACAGCCCACAATCCAGTGATATCTTTACTGTCAGAATAAGGTCCTATCAGTGCAATTTTTTTGTCATTTTTAATCGGTAGTACGTTATCGTTTTTCAACAACACGCAAGAACGGTTTGCTACCACTCTGGCAAATGCTGTTTTTTGATACGCAGCCTGTATCTGACCATCTTTTTTTATAATACATCCATAATAAGGATTTTCAAACAATCCAAGCTTGTTTTTTAATTTTAATACCCGCATACATGCCTGATCAATCTGTTCATCGCTGATTTCACCATTTTTGACCAATGCTTCCAGCTGGTTTCCATAACATGCCGTCCTCATATCTATATCGGTAGTCGCATTTATAGCAAGGCACGCAGCATCGTATTCATTTTCTGCAACTCCATGAGTCACTAATTCACTGATAGCAGCATAATCAGTAATAATAACTCCCTGAAATCCCCATTCTTCGCGAAGCACTTTTTTAAGAAGCCATTGATTTCCGGTTGCCGGTATGCCATCAATCGTATTAAAAGACGTCATAACCAATTCACACCCTGCATCTACGGCCGCTTTATATGCTGGGAAAAAATTCTGGCGAAGACTACGTTCGCTCATATCTACTGTATTATATTCACGTCCAGCCTGGACCATACTGTACCCGGCAAAATGTTTCACGCAAGACGCTACACTTTTCCCGGACTTTCCGTCATTATGCAGACCTTTTACCATCGCAGAAGAAAATTTTGATAAAAGATGCGGATCTTCCGCTGTCATTTCAAGGCATCTTCCCCATCTTGCATCTCGGATTAAATCAGCTGGTGGACTAAATGTTACCATATCTCCATCCGCTGCAGATTCTGTTGCAATCATACGATAAGCATCACAGACAAGATCAGGATTCCAGGTTGATCCCAGTCCGATTGGAACTGGAAACACCGTTTTATATCCATAAATAATATCTGCCATAAATAACAGAGGAATCTTTAACCGGCTTTTTTCCAGATAATGTTTTTGAATTTCCATAACCTGCTCTGCACCCATAACGTTCAAAACGCTTCCGCAAAGCTCAACCGTTTCCTTTGGCAATCCAAGCCTTTCGATGGGACCGGTTACATTTTCTTCTAATGCATCCGTTTTAAAGCAACCTCCATCCAACTGGATCAGCTGTCCGATTTTTTCTTTTCTTTTCATAGATTTAAACAGTTCTGTCAGTTTCTGTTCTGTCATATATACTCCATTTCTATTCTATCTTACACTCAGTGCAATATCAGAAGTCTGGATTTTTTTACCTGATGCAAAAGTCAATATTTCCTGATAATCATCTGTATTCGTAACTACCATAATTACGGTATCAACAACTCCAGCTTTTTTGATAGCCTCACGGTCAAAGTCCAGAAGCTTCTGTCCCTTTTTTATCTGCTCTCCTTCTTTTACCAGAAGATGAAATCCTTTTCCCTGCATTCCTACCGTTTCAAGTCCAACATGAATCAATATTTCTATTCCGTCATCTGATTCCAGCCCAATTGCATGGCAGGTATCCGCAATGCTTACTACTCTTCCCTGAAAAGGAGCTTCTATCATATTTCCATCAGGAATGATTGCACATCCCTTTCCAAGAATCTCTTCTGAAAATACACCGTCATTGACCTCTTTTAAAGCAATCAGTTTTCCCGAAACCGGTGCATATACAGCACCATCTGCTGTTTTTGTCACCATATCCGTTTCTGAGGCAGGAATGTTTATGTCATCTTCATTATTTTTTGTAAGAATCATTCCCAGAATCATGGAAACCAGAAAACTTCCCACTGTCAACGCAATTACACCAAACATCAAAGTCAGCGTACCGCCATTTGGATCTGCAAAAGTAGGCCAGATAAAAATTCCACTCGCTCCCATACTGTATGTTTTCGCTCCCATCATACATGCAAGAGCACCTACGATTCCACTGACAATACAGGTTGCTATGTACGGTTTTTTTCTCGGAAGCGTAATTCCATAAATTGCCGGTTCTGTAATTCCAAAAACTGCTGAAATAACAGCCGGGGCACAAATTCCTTTTAATTTCTTATCTTTTGTTTTCAACATGATGCCAAGTGTCATGCCTGCCTGTGAACTGAATCCACCCATAGTTGCCGGCGAAAGTAAATCATATCCAAGAGTTACTACATTATTGATTGCCAGCGGAACCAGCCCCCAATGTAAACCAAACATAATCAAAATCTGCCAAATGCCACCGAGAATCAATCCCATAAGTACCGGGCTGACATCATAAATTGCAAGAATTCCTCTGCCAATCCAATCAGAAAGAATTGTTGTCACAGGTCCAATTACAATCAGAGTAACCGGAAATGTTATAACCAGTACAATTAGTGGCGTCATAAAGCTTTTAACTGCATTTCCAAGTTTGGGTTTTACAAATTTCTGGATTTTGGCTGCAAACCACACTGCAATAATGACTGGGAAAACAGAAGAACTATAGTCTCCTGCCCCCGGCATAACAACCGGAATGCCCAGAAAACTATTATGAAGTGCTTCACTGCTTCCGAGTAATGTCGGATATAACATAGATGCTCCAAGAACAAGACCCGTGATTTCATCCAGTCCAAACCTTTTTGCTGCAGTATATCCAAGAATAATTGGGAAAAAGAAGAATAAGGAATCCGCTAATGCCCACAATATCGTATAAGTGCTGCTATCTGTTGTTAATACCCCTGCAAACGTCAAAATCGAAAGCAAACCTTTTAACATACCAAGTGCTGCCATTACCCCTAACACAGGAATAAATACTTTTGTTACAACACTGATGAGAGAGTTCATAAGCGATTGCTTTTCTTCTTGCTGAATCTCTACAGATTCGTCATTAATAATATCAGCAGTCAGGCAGACTTCCTTATATACATCCGAAACTGCATTTCCAATAACAATCTGGTACTGACCTCCTGCCTGTAAAACAGAAATTACCCCCTCTGTACTTTTCAGTGCCTTCGTGTTTGCCAAAGCTTCATCTTTTAACTTAAAACGTAATCTGGTATAACAATGTGTTACAGAAATAATATTTGATTTTCCACCTACACCTTCCACAATGCTTCTGGCCAGACTTGTATAGTTTTTTGCCATATTCCTTTCCTCCTGTTTTTTACTTTTTTCATACTCTTTCAGTCAATTCCGGAATTGCTTTTCAGCACTAAGTTTATTTTAAAAAAAGCCATTAATATTTTCAATATTTTACAGTTACTCAGATATTTGTTTGTCAAAAGAAAATCTGTTACATTAAAGAAACATTTTGTTTCCATATATCCAATCTTTATGATACATGATGTTGACATAGGTTCCATCTGCCGGAAGTCGATCACTGCCTTTTTCTTTTGCCATCCATCCATTGCTGCCAGCAAATGATGCAGGGATTGCTGCTGCTTTGCCAGATAAAATATTATCACAAAGCATAATTCCTTCTCTTAGAACCATCTGTGTATCCCGTTCCGCTTTCTCATGCGAGAAAATGGATGTCTTTCCTTTCCCATCCAGTTTTACCAGTAATTGTAAAAGGCTGTTTCGATATGTTTCAATAGAAGTCGAATACCAGTCATAAACAAGTGTGTTGCTGTTACATGCGTCCCCCATCAGAAGAATATCATCTTCTTCAATGAGAAAAACCATTGACCCCGGTGTATGACCTGGAACGGAAAATGCAGTGATGGTTATTCCACCCAGATCAAATTTCTGCCTGTCTTCTAAAAATTTCATATTCACTTCACCTACTGGTATCATATCATCCAGCAGCTTTGGATTTTTAGGACTCACAAACGATGCCCTTAACTCCCATTCTTTTTGCTTTTGATATACAATGAGATCTTCTTTGTTGATATATACGTTTTCAAACAGCCACGCAGCCATTGCATGATCCAGGTGTCCATGCGTCAGAAGTACCGTTACCGGCTTCGTTGTCAGATTATTGATAACCTCTCGCAGATTTCCGATTCCCATTCCTGTGTCTAGAAGCACTGATTTTTCCATGCCTTCTACGAGATACATCATTTCCCCAAATGCACCGATAATTCTTGTGATATGATCATTCAGTTTTTTTGTTGTAAAAAATATGTTTTTTCTTCCATTCATCTTTTTTCTCCAGTCCAATGCGTTTACAGATTCTGTATAAAGTTATAAAAGAAATACCACACTTCTTCAAGAAAATTGCCTGAAAATAAAACGTCCTATACGGAAAGAAATTAGTCACTTCCGGGAAACATCTTGTTTTTTATATTAACCCTGTGCTATGATTGTATATAAATATGTCTGGAGGAATTATTTTGTTTACAAGTGCAGAAATCAAAAACCTGAATGAGCTTGAACTGGCTATTTATAATTACATTGCCTCAAATCAAAATGTTGTTCAATATATGACCATACGTGAACTTTCCCTGGCAGCACACGTTTCTACATCTACAATTCTTCGTTTTTGCAAAAAAATGGGATGTGAAGGATATTCCGAATTCAAGCTTGAGTTTAAACATTATCTGAATTCATTGTCAAAACCTCATATGAATTACGATGCAAGTGAAATTGGGAATTTTTTTCATCACGCTTTTCATGAAGAATTTCAGCTGAAAATAGAGCATATTGCAGAAATTATCAGCCGTCATAGCTGTGTAATTTTTTTAGGTATCGGAAACTCAGGGTGTACTGCCCAATACGCAGCACGTTATTTCTCCAATGCCGGAAAATTCTGCCTTTGTGTAACAGATCCATTTCACCCAGTGAAACCCGATAATCTTTTAAATCCCATTGCGGTCGCTATTTCTGTATCTGGTGAAACAGAAGAAGTCATTTCTCTCGCAAACCGTTTTAAGGTAAATGGCTGCCCTTTGATCAGTATCACTATGAGTCAGAACTGTACACTTGCCCATATATCTGACTATAATCTAAACTGTTATATTTCCCTGAATAAAAAAGGAGCTTTGGACTTTACTTCACAAGTGCCAATTCTATATATCATAGAGCAATTAGGATACCACCAACTGGATTACATATCCTCCGACAGCATCCAATAAAACACCTTGTTTTTCTAAGAAACATATTTCATTACATGAAATATGTTTCTTTTTTTTATTTCACTAATGACAAATCTGCACGATTATGCAAAGATAATCTCACACGAAATATTTGTGAAAATTTTGTTTGCTGGAGGTTTTTTATGTTTCCAAAAGATTTTTTATGGGGTGGAGCTGTAGCTGCACATCAAATAGAAGGTGGATGGCAGGAAGACGGAAAAGGTTTAAGTATATGTGATGTTCTTACCAGTGGAGCAAATGGTGTTCCAAGACAAATTACGGATAAAGTTTACCCTGACAAGCATTATCCGAATCATGAAGCAGTGGACTTTTATCACCATTTTAAAGAGGACATTGCCCTTCTTGCTGAAATGGGTTTTAAATGTTTTCGTACCAGCATTGCTTGGACACGTATTTTTCCAAATGGCGATGAAGATCAGCCCAATGAAGCCGGACTGCTTTTTTACGATCAGCTATTTGATGAATTATTAAAATATAATATAAAACCGGTAATCACCTTAAGTCATTTCGAAATGCCACTTCATCTTGCAAAAGTTTATGGTGGATTCCGTAACCGTAAAGTCGTTGATTTTTTTGTAAAATTTGCAAAAGTTTGTTTTGAACGATATCGTGATAAAGTTGAATATTGGATGACATTTAATGAGATCAATAACCAGATGAATTATACCAATGACATTTTTGGCTGGACAAACTCTGGTGTGATTTTTTCTGATTTTGCCAATCCAGAAGAAGTGATGTATCAATGCGCACACAACGAGCTTATTGCTTCTGCCCTTGCTGTTAAAGCAGGACACGAAATCAATGCCAATTTTAAAATCGGGTGTATGATTGCGATGGTTCCTATTTATCCATATTCCTGCCGGCCAGACGATGTTATGCTTGCTTCTGAAGAAATGCACATGCGCTATTTTTTCTCAGATATTCATTGCCGAGGTCATTACCCTGCATATGCAAAGAAATTTCTGGAACGAAAAGGATTTCATATTCATATAGAACCAGAAGATGAACAAATACTTGCTGATGGTACTGTCGATTATATTGGTCTGTCCTATTATATGTCAAATGTTGTAAATTCACAGGCGCATACAGATGTTTCTAACTCTCTGAACGCAAGCAGTCCATATACTGTAGAAAATCCTTATGCCCGAACGACAGACTGGGGATGGACGATAGACCCTGTCGGACTGCGTTATGCACTAAGTCAATTATATGAAAGATATGAAAAACCTCTTTTCGTAGTAGAAAATGGCTTTGGTGCATTTGATAAACTAAACGCTGATTTTACCTGTAATGATTCTGACAGGATTGCCTATCTTTCCGCTCATATTAAAGAAATGGAAAAATCCATTACCCTTGATGGTGTAGATCTGCTTGGATATACCCCTTGGGGATGCATTGATCTTGTTTCTTTTACTACCGGAGAATACCGGAAACGTTATGGATTTATTTATGTTGACAAAAATGATGATGGCTCCGGAAACGAAAAAAGATATCGTAAGAAATCTTTTTACTGGTACAAAGATTTTATACATTCCTGCTCCAAGCACTGATTTAAAAAATTTTATTCTCCACTACACTAAATGAGGAAAATTTAACAGCCAGATATCAGATAGACATAGAACGCCAGAGAAACCCCTCTCTGACGTTCCTGTTGCGGAAAAATACACAACTAATACGTTGCTTCCGCTTTCTGTGATCTGGCTGCCTTGAGACGCAGTAGAATTGGTTTCTGATGAACTGTTAATTCCATCACAAGCTGTGAACGATGCTCCCATTAGGATTGCCATTATCAAAGCTGTTATTTTTTCATCAAGACCTCTATTTCTTCAAATTCGCCATCTATTTACTATTCAAACTATTTTTATTTTTTCTCATCCAACAGCATTACGCCATCTGCCGGATTATGGTCGATTGCACCCACAATGCAATGAGGAAGATATGGTTCTTCCAGATATTCAATGTCATCTGCGGTCAGCTTTACATCCAACGCTCTAACTGCATCATTAAAATAGGAAGCCCTCGTTGCACCGATAATCGGAGATGCTACTCCTTTTGCCCAATGCCATGCCAGAGCAATCTGCGACATTTTTACTCCGTATCGCTCCGCCAGCTCATGCACCCGCTTGACAATCTGCATATCCTGTTCTTCTGTACGGTCATATTTTCCCATGGCAACCCGGTCAGTCCTGCTTCTAAGTGTATCGGTATTCCATTCCGGTCTGGTAAGATGACCGGCAGCCAGTGGACTGTATGGCATAAGGGAAACACCCATTTGTTTACAAATAGGAATCAGCTCCCGCTCATCTTCGCGATACAGCAGATTATAGTGATTCTCCATCGTTTCAAACTGTGCCCAGCCATGCTCATGGGCAATCTGCTGCATATTCGAGAATTGATACCCGTACATGGCGGAAGCACCTAATGCCCGTACTTTACCAGCCTGCACCAGATCGTTCAAGGCTTCCATGGTTTCTTCCATCGGTGTTTCATAATCAAACCGATGGATGATGTACAAGTCCAGATAATCTGTTCCAAGACGCTTCAAAGTTCCGTCTATTTCACGATGAATTGCTTTTGAAGACAGCCTGCCCGGATTAAAATAAACCTTCGATGCGATGACCACCTTATCACGAGTGATGTTCTTTTTCAGTGCCTTACCCAGATATTCCTCACTCGTTCCGGCAGAATAGCCATTTGCTGTATCAAAGAAATTGATTCCAAGTGAAAGAGCATGTTGAATGATATTCTCTGATGCTTCTTCATCCAGAGTCCAGTCGTGCATGGTTCCTGCTTTTCCAAAACTCATGCATCCAACACACATTTTTGAAATCTGAATGCCAGTATTGCCTAATGTCGTGTATTCCATGTCTCCACCTCCGGTTCTTTACTCTGCGGTTTTATTAAAAAACATCTTTCCCATACTCATACATTTTCCAATGACATCACCCGTTTTCAGATACTGATAAGTCGGCATTTCAAAAAGTACCGGCTTTAATACCTGATAATTCAGTTTCTCACCACTCTCCAGCACAGACTCATCTGCATATGTTGCGGCAATCTTGCAGATAAAGCTCTCAAATCCTTCTGTTTCGTAAATATCTTCTACGGTACAAGCCATCGTTACCGGAGCTTCTTCAATCATCGGGACACCGATTTCGGCAACATGATAAGCAAACAATTTCGATTTATCTGTATCTGCACCGCTGACACAGCCGGTATAATCTGCTTTTGCCAACATCTTCTCATCTACAATATTGATAGAAAGAGCCTTTGCTTCCCGGATACCCTTATTGGAATAATGAGCACTTGCCATGCTGACCATCACCCGGTCATGACCGATAATGCCAAGATGACCTACCAGCGTCCAGTTTGCTTTTCCCTCAACCATTGTTCCCACTACAACAAGCGGAGTCGGATAAAGTGCCAGTTTTGAACCAATGTTTTTCTTCATAATGAAATCCTCCTGTGATTTTCTATTGTATTATTTCTGCATTTTAGCTTGATTTACTGCACAAACCGTATGCCATGCAGCCGTTGTACTTCATTCAATGCCGGAACATCCAGAATCAGACTTTTTCCGGTGTCCATATGTGCAATCTGTTCCATATCCGATACGGATAGCGTAAAATCTGAAATATCAAAATTCTGACCGATGCGTTCCTCATGGACAGATTTCGGTATTGCAATGATATTATTCTGCATCAGCCAACGAAGGATCACCTGTGCCGGAGTCTTTCCATATTCCTGACCGATAATACTCAGCGTAGGATTCTGGAAAATATCATTCTGTCCTTCTGCAAACGGTGCCCATGCCATCGGCTGTATCTGGTACTGTGCCATCAATTCCCGAAGTTCTTTCTGCTGGCAGAACGGATGAAGTTCAATCTGATTGACTGCCGGAATGATTTCGTGACTTAAAATCAGGTCAAGCAGTCTGTCTGGCAGAAAGTTGCAGACACCGATTGCCTTTACTTTCCCCTTTTTCAGAAGTTCCTCCATAGCACACCAGCTTCCATGATAGTCACCATACGGCATATGAATCAGATATAAGTCCAGATAATTCGTTCCAAGATTAGAGAGCGTTTTTTCAAATGAAACCATTGTCTTTTCATATCCGGCATCTTGTATCCAGACCTTTGATACGAGAAATAATTCCTTCCTGCCGATTCCGCTTTCTCTGACTGCTTCTCCGACCACCTTTTCATTTCCATAGCAGGCGGCGGTGTCTATCATACGATAACCAGTTTGCAGTGCTTTGCTTACACTGGTTTTGCAAACTTCTTGATCAGTGATCTGAAAAGTTCCAAACCCCAGTAGCGGCATCTTTGTGCTATTATTCAATGTGATATGATTCATTTGAGCCATCTCCTTCCAATCATTTGTGTTCATTTGAAATTTCATGCCGCAGATAATCCAGTCGGGCAATCTGCATTTCTTTGAAATGGATTTCATCCAATGTATTTTTTCGCTTTTGTCTGACCATTTCCATTCGCTGTGCTTCTGTATTCGATTCTGTCAGCAGTAGACGCATATATACTTCTACTTCCTGGTTGGTAAAACCGACATCATGTAAAGTCATAATGGTACTGAGCCGTTCCAGATCGCTGTCATCGTACTGCCAGACTCCCATGATCTTTTTAACTTCACTACACAAACCCCAGGCTTCGTATTCATCCAATATTTTCATTGGAATATTATATTGTTCGCTTGCTTCCTGTTTTGTCATTTCAGCATTCCTTTACAAAAAAATATAGGCATCCTTTCGGGACACCTATATTGTAATCTTCACATATTTATATGTCTAATGCTTATATTCAATCCCAAGAAATGCCTGAAATGTATTTCTTGACATGTGCTACAAACTGAGTATGTGCCGGAGACAATATCTGATTCCTTTTCCATACCAGCACCGCACCTGTTTCCAATTTCGGAGCTAACGGCACAAAACACAGGTTCTCAAAAAACACCCCAAGATCAAAGCACAGTGCAACTCCAAGACCTTTCTCCACCATATTTGCTGCATTTACAATCAGATTATAATTCGCAACTACTTCCATATCATCAAATCCTGTTCCAAACCAATTTGCCAGTTCGTTTTTCACAAGCTCTCTGCGAACTGTAATCACTGGAACGCTCCGTAAATCATCCGATGTAACCGCTTCCTTTTGGGCAAGTGTGGAATCCTTTCTAGCTAAAATTCCCCAACGTTCTTGATAAGGCATCCGAGTAAACTCATATTTCATCAGATCAACCGGTTGGGTAAGCAGCCCCATATCCAGCAGTCCTTTTTCAATACGTTCCTTGATATCATCTGCTGATGCACTGTAAATGCTAAAATGAACCATCGGATATTGTTTCCGAAATTCTGCCATGCTTTCAGAAAGAACTGACATATTTCTGGTTTCGCCACATCCAATCGCTATTTCTCCGGCGATTACAGCCTCTTTATGATTTAACTCCATCTTTGTCCGTTCTGACAGTGTAACGATTTCCTGTGCTCTCCGACGCAGCAACATTCCATCCTCTGTCAATGTGACATTGTGCTTTCCTCTATGAAATAGTTCTATGCCCAATTCTTCCTCCAGCTGCATCAGCTGACGTGAGAGTGTCGGCTGTGTGATATGCAAAAGCTCTGCCGCTTTTGTGATATTTTCTTCCCTTGCTACCATTAGAAAATAACTCAATACTCGAAGTTCCATGCGAAATCACCTCCTGCAACTACCTTTGAAAAATGGGGAAAGTTCATAAAATTTTTTCACAAATTCAATTTGATAGTTTCTTAAGCAAGGCCACCCTACGAGTTATTTTATCACATATTCATCCTTAATTCATCTGAAATTTTCGCGATTAATTTACCATAAATCTAAATCACCCTCCGCATTCCCCCAAACCTCTGCCTTATTTCAACCAATACGTAAAAGTATATTATTTGGTTATATCGATACTGTTGCAGTAACCGTTCTGTTACTTTTCCCATTATTTTCCAATTGTAATCTTCTTCAACAATAACTTTGAGTATATTTGTTTTTCAAATATACTCTGAGCAAAATAGTCCCACCATTTATAAGCAGAACCAAAAGTATTAGATTAAGTGGAAGATATATTCTTATCAAATTCCCCAGTACTGCGACAAATGAAATACTGGATATCAAAACCATTTTATACAGGTCATCCCATATCTTCTTATATTGTTCAGCACCAAGCCAAACAAGGAATACACCTCCACCAATTCCAGCAGCAATCATAAGCATAGAGAAAATTCCTTTAAAAAACATTTCTCCGGCAGTGCTGCTTATATATTCCAGCCGTTCAAACCACGCCATATATTCTTTGCACCAATTTATTGGTATCATTATGAATTTCAATACATCCTGCTGAAATGCTCCATTCTGAAGAAGAGAAAAGAAAATGACTGTAAGATATCCCCAGTCCCAGAAAAACTGGTTTTCTTTCATATCCTCAATTTCAGATTTTGCTTTTTTCCTGGCTCTTTGTATCTCCACATCTGCCCGTTTCTTTTCTCTTTCAGCCTGATTCTCTGCCTGCCTTGCCTGTTTTTCTGCTTCTTCCTGCTTTTGCTGTGCCTGTTCAACCGCTTCTACCGATGACTGGTTCACCTGTATCTGTAATTTAGAGTTCCGGTCCCGAACGTCTCTTATTTCTTTTTCGAGCTTCTCTTGCTCGCTCCTGCTCATCAATCCGTTTCTGTTCCTCAAGTCGTCGTTGCTCTGCTGCAAAGACTGATTGAGTTTCCGCATTTCGGACAGTTCTGCTGTCATCTGCTGAATTTCGTCGTTCGACTTCTGCATTTCTTCTTGCATTTCGTGATTCTCGAAGAACAACTGCTGTTTTTCCATTTTCAACTTGTGTGTCCTTTCCTGAAATTCCCGAATAAACTCGTTCATCTTCTGATTTCTCACCTGCAACTCGTCCCGCTCTTCCGTCACTTTCTCCAGTGTTTCTGCCTGTTCCTTCACAAGCTGCTTCCACCTGTCGGTAGCATCCAATGAGTTCTTCGTCTGCTCCTGCTGTTCGCTCTGCTTCGACTCGTATCCTTTCGTAATTTCCATTAAATTCATTCTCCAGACCCTCCTTACTGATGTTCAGATGAAAAGTTTTAGACAAATTACTGTCACGCACTTTCTTCCCATCCTGATTCTGGAATGTGATATGCTTTCGCTTTTCCGCCCAGTTCACCCTCCATCCGAACTGTTTCATTTTTTCTATAAACTTTTCTTTGCTGATACAATTTTCCAGTGATTTTAATACCGCCATTGCACAGTCAGCCACAAAACTGTCTTTTGCCTGCTGTCGGAACAGATTATATTTATCCTTGCTCCATGCAATGACTTCCCCTTTCTCGATCTGGCTACCATCAAAGTGTTTTCCCTTTTCCGCAACTGTCAGCCCACGTTCCCGACACATCTGATTCGTGAGCTGCTTCATCTTCTCCAGATCTCTTTTCGTACTGTGCAGTTTTCTCCCATCTTCATAACTGACCGAATTCGTCACCAGATGACAGTGAATGTGATCTTTGTCTTTATGAACTGCAACCAAGGTCTGAAATCCAGAAAACCATTTTTCTGCAAACTCTTTTCCAAATTCAAATGCCTGCTCCAGTGTAATCTCCTCGTCCTTATGCCAGGAAATAATATTGTGGGCGTACATCCTTCCAGAATCTTTATTCCACAATTTCTTTTCTTCCAGAAATGTGCGATATACCAGATCATAGTTAATCTCCTCATGCAGATAAGGGCCTGTCACATAGGCAAGCTGCTCATTCGTCTTATCCTGACGCAAGACATATTCCATGCAGTTTCTCATTGCTCCATGAGAATTTGTCCGCTTATTAACCGTCTTATTGACTGCCATATCTTTTCACTCTCCTTCCGGTATTTGAGGATGTTCCGATTGAGATAATACAGAACTTCTTCCATTGGCATAACACCTTCCGCATTCATTTTTCTTGCGATCTGATTGAGGTTTATAGCTGCACCACGAAGCTGACTGAGTATCTCTGCAAGTATCTGATTCAGCTTTTTCAATTCTTCCACTTCCTCTGGTGATGCAATTTTTAGGTCTGCTATCGCATGGAGTACAACCGCCTGCTGGGTTTGCCCGGATTCTTTTACTTTGCTTTGAAGCAGGTCGTACTCCGCCTTGTTCATTCGTATTGTTACTGTATAATTTCGTTTTCGCATATTGCTTTTGCTCCTTTCTTTTCTCTGTCATTTTCTGAATTTAATCAGCCATAACTTTCCGGCTACTACTGGCAGGGGATTCCATAAGGGGCAGGCATAGCCCCTTTGGTGAGTGCAGGGCGCATGACGTCCAGTGGACGTCAGCTTTGCGCCGACCGGAGCGGCAGTGGAGACAAACCCTAGTCAATCAGTAAGTCTTCCGAAGGAATGTCCTGTGGACATTTCGCAGGATCACTTACGCCATTGACGTGCCGGGGTTCCAAGGGGCAGACGCTCCATGGCAAGTTTAGGAACAGCCCAAAGGCTGGCTCCGGTGCATAGTGGCTTGCCACTTTGCGAAACTTGCCTGTCATCTGTCGCCACTGTAAAGACGCTTTCAATGTTTCTTCCTGCGGCATCTTCCAGAATAAAAAGCGACTGATGACGGTGGTCTTGTGGTGTGTGGAAAGGCTGCGTAGGAAAGCTGGATTACTCCCTTTTGTAGAGTTGTCCATATTTCCGGAGCGGACTTTTCAAACGCCACTTCGGTGCGAAGTACCGGACAATCATGTGCCGTATCCGGCACCAATATCTTTGCTTCCTGCTTTTTGCAGACTTTCAAAAGGAAATAATGTCCTTGTCCCATTGGCTCTGCCACAATTCTCTCCTGTCCTGCTACATTGTTTTGGAATAGTTCCCCTTTTCTGTTTTAAGGCACAAAAATAGCAGTCATAAACATTCCCCGGATTTTCACCTTAGAAAATGCCACAACTGCCAATCTCTTTTTCTGTCATTCTATTACCTGCAATATATTCAAATACTGCCAGTTTTCTTCCACATTTCTACTATAAAAGTCACTCCTGCTAAAAACTATCTGCAAAATCCAATGCTGCATCCATATCTGCTTCCTGCTCCCAGTCCACTGCATCTTCCGTGTCCTGTTCCTCTGGTTTTTCCTCTAATCCATCAGATAATTTATTTTCTCCCACCGATTCTTTTACAAATGGCGTAATCATTTCAAACAGATTCTTAGCCATAGCCATCGGAACGGATTCTTTCACTCCATCTCGGATAGCTTTCTCTACTCTTTCCAGAAAAGCATCTTCCTTTTCTCTGGTTTCCAGATATGGATCTGCTTCATTCCGGTACTCTCTGGCAAAGTAATCATTCAAGGCTGCCACAACCGCTTTCGTATAGGATTTATATTTCTGCCTGTCCATGGTCTGAAGATATTCCCACGCCTGCCGATCCTGTTCGTCACAAAGATTCAGGCGGATATTCGTGTTAATGATTTTCCGTTCTTTTCTCATACAAGCATTCCTCCGTTCTTCTGAATTTTTCTCACCGTCATAGCTTCATAGCCTTTTGCGGTTGCACAGATGTCCCGTACAATCGTCACCCGGTCTTTGTCATATTCCCCGAAATTCTGAATCATACAGCCACCACCGCCAACTACATATAAGCGCATCAGCTCTGGGTTGTATTCCCGTTCTCTCAGCTTGTGAAAGATCTCTTTTGTGTAATCACTGGCGGCTTTACGGATCACAGCCAGATACTTTTCTCCGATGTCTGCTGTCCCGGTACGAATCACCTGTTCAATTACCAGATCATCTACCACCGTTCCCAGTTCTTTCAGCAAACTTTCCCGAACCGCAAGCACACACTGGTATGTTCCGTATTTTTCAGTAAAGCATTTCTTCTCTACCGGGCGGGAATTGTTGATATACATGATGTTCATGGTTCCATTTCCAATATCAGCCAGCATATTGATTCCCTTGAAGTCCTGCAAGCGGTAAAAAGCTGCCGCAAATCCCTGTGGATAGATATCTGCTCCTGCAAAATCAATATGGTACTGTTTATTGCGGAACGTAAAATCCACACTCTCGTTTTGAAGCAGATATTTCTGAAAATCTTCTTTCTGCGTAGCCACCCAGGTCAGAGGCAATCCGGCTGCAATGTGAACTTTTGCACTGTTCATTCCTTTTCCTTCCAGTTCTCTTGCAATCGCAGCCAGTGTCAGTACATAATAGTCGTCGTCCTGCGTTTTCTCTGCACAGAACTCCTTGTGTTCCTCTCCGATCTGATAATACATGCCATTATAAACAAGAAGGTTGTTCTGGAAGATTGGCTCTTTCTCATATCTCACCACACCGGAAGGAAAACATCTTGTTGCAGTTTTCATGTTGCCATAACCGTGATCAATCCCGATCACCATAATTGTCTCGTTTTTGTTTGTTTTCATCATTCTCATAATCATATACCTCGTTCTTTCTTTGTTTTCTGACTTTCTCCCATATTTGGGAAAAAGTATTTCTTGTATCAAATACATCCTTTACTGAATGGATAAAGGGCAAAAAGTGTAAAAAAAGCAAAATTTTATGCACTCCGGCAATTTTCTGATTTTTCTTTTTCACTCCGGTATCATTTATTTTTGCTTATTTTGCCCTAAATGTCCTTAACTTCCTGTCTTACATTAAGTTCCATTTGTTTATAATCTTTTTCTCCATCTTCAAAAGGTACCCTCTCATCTGGTTCTACTGTATGAAATTCTTCTTCTCTGACAGCAATATCCTGATAATAGAATTCACCATTATACTGTTTCAACAGGAATCCTTTGTCTGCCATATTCTTAAAGAAATTGGACTTTCCATGCCCCTGTCTGCCATTCTCTTTGCAATATTCTTCGTACATATTGAAGACTTCGCTACGTTTCAGACGGTTTCCCTGCTCACGCACCAGAATTTCATCCACAAAAGCACAGATGCTGTCTGATGCACGCTGAATTTCCCTTACACAGAATTTACTGCGTTCACTTTCTGTAAATCGTCCTCTCTGATACAATCCCTTCAGTGCAATCATTGCCATGTGGATTGCATAATCCGATTCTGCCTGTACCTTTTCTTTCAAATGCAAATCCTTTTCACCATTTTTTACCACCTGATTCATATCAAGGATCAACAGTCTCCGGTAAAATGCATCAGATTTATCCTCCAGGTTCTGTGGCATTTCATTGGTGGAAAATAAGAGTTTTGCATAAGAATGAAAATGAATGGCATCCTGTCCTTTTTTCTCATAAATCAGCGTATCTTCGCCCACTGCTTTCTTCAGTACATCCGTAGCCTCCATTGCCTTACACGGGATATCCGCACAGGCATTTAACAGTTTTCCATACAATCCGGTAGCATAAAATCTCTTATTCAAATCCTGCAACGAGATACTGGACGTATTTTCAGTTCCGATCACATACTGGATCAATGACACCGCCACCGATTTTCCTGTTCCACCATTTCCCTTTAACGTAAGGAATTTCTGGAACTGGGTATCCTGTGTCATACAATACCCGAAATATTCCCAGAACATCTGCTGTTCTTCTTTATTCGGAATAGACGTTTCCAGATATCTTCGGATATTTTCACCGCCTTTCAGGATCTGCTCCTGATCTTCCGGGTGATAAGTGAACGGGATCTGATTGATTGTCAGATAGTCCGGATTGTGTTCCATCATTTCTCCGGTGATCGGATCGTAATAACCATTTTTGAAATTGATCCAGTGTACCGGCTGTTTATTCAATTCATACGACTCCCGGTGAACTTTTGGTTGTGCGATCAGAAGATTATATACTCGTTTAATCACATTGCTCTGTATCTGATCCCGATAGATGAGTTTCTGGATGCGGTATTTCAGTCTCACACCCTCATAATCTTCCCGATAAACACCATGGTCGTAATAATATGGGGTTACTCCCATCACAAAGAACTGCACATTTTCCACCAGATAATCTACGATTTCCATGTCTCGTACTCCTTTTACATTTCCTTTTGCATCAAACTTATGAAAACGGCTTAAATTCGGTTCTTCCTTAGGATCACGTTCGAACCGCAAAATGAATTGTTCCAAAGTTTTCTTTATTTCCGGCTGATTATCCAGTTTCCCAAGATACTCTTTTTCTTTAAATAACTGCCATCCGGCTTTTCCGTCCAGCCCTGCATCCTTACAGAATTCCAGTATACGGTCATTCATCCATTTAGTCGTACAGGCTGCCACATAATGATAGGAGCTTTGACAGCTTCCACAAAACTGAATCTCTGACATTTCTTCTATAAAGCTGTCCACGTTGAAATAGTATTGATTATCTTCCTGTCCGATATAAAGTGCCTGATAATCGGACATCACGATGTTCATCGCAATATCCTGATTGTCCACCAGAAAGATATACTTCTTTGCAGTACCTTCCGGCTCCGTTTCCATATAATACTTCAGGAACTTCTTATTCATGTTCATCACTTCCTTTCAGAGCAAAAGAAAAGACGTGGGTCACATTTCTATGACTCACGCCTTACTTTGCTCATAATATTCAATTTTCGGTAAATCTATCTGTTATCTCTTGTATTCATCCCTCTTATACATAGATCAGTTCCTTCAGAATAATTTCTTCCGCAATCGCTCTGTGCTGATTGGCAGCTCTTACCCATGCCATCTGATCTTTCTCCTTATCCGGCAATGGATCTTTTTCTTCCAACTGTTTCAGGATAATTTCTTCCCGTTCTCTGGCAGCCTTGTCCACTTCCAAAAGATGCGCTCCGATTGTATCCTGCAAAAGCATTACCTGATACAAAGAGTTCCTATGATTCTTCAAGTAGTCTTTGCGTAAAAATCCATATTTGCCAAGCTGTTCCATCTGTTCACCGGATTTGTAGGTGAGATTTGGAATCAGATATCCATTTACATTTGTATAAGTCAATTTTGTCATAGTTTTTTCCATCCTTTCTTATTTCGCCATTGTCATATTCTGTTGTGCCCAGCTTTTCAGCAACTTTTCTATCAGCTCCGTCTGCTGTGCCGGGGTATAATCTGCCGGAAAATATTTCCCAACCCGTTCCAAAGGTATCTTAATCTGTTCTTTCTGATTTGGCTTTGTCTCCTGCAAAATCTCATAAATTCTATCCATATCAAGACATTTCTGCTGGCTCATCCGCTTTAAGCGATTTGCCTGTGAAATATTTGGAATGCTTTGTTCCAGTTCCATGACAGCATGAAGTTCATACTGTTCTTCCTCTGTCAAAAAAGATAATTCCACTGCTGAACGTATGGCAAGCACTTCCCTGTCAACCATCTCCAATATCTTCGGTATCAGATTCGTCAGCCGGATATATCGTTTGATCTGCGTCACACTTTCCCCGACCATCCTTGCAAGCTGTTCATTGCTCCGTTTGCATCCGGTATCATCATTTTTCTTTATTTTCACTTTGCCATGTTCCTGTATTTCGGTTTCCAGCTTTGATACATTGACAAGTTCTGCACCACACTTCGGTTCCACTGGGTCCGAAGTTCCAATATCCACTCTGCCTTGGTGCTTCATTGCTTCCAGCCTCATCTTATAAGCAAATGCTTTCTCACTTGGCAGTATCTTCTCTCTTTGAAGATTACTGTCTACCATCGCAATGACCGACTGGTCATCATCCAGTTCCCGGATAATCACCGGAACTTCCGTAAGACCTGCCCATTGTGCAGCCTCTTTTCTTCTGTGTCCGGATATGATTTCGTAATCGTCGCCATGAGGATTTTTCCGCACTAATAACGGTACTAACACTCCTTCTTTTTCAATGCTGTTTCTTAGTTCAAACAACTCCTGATTTCTTTCCACCTTGAATGGATGTCCTTCAAAGCTATGAAGTTCATCCAATCTCATCAGTACAATGCCTGCACCCGGCTCGTTGCTCTTTAATGAACACATTTCTTTTTTCCTTGCCATTTTTTATCTGCTCCTTTGATTCTGGATAAAAGAAAAGGACACTCATCTTTCAGAAACTCTGAAAACAAGCGTCCTTTCGGTTCTTTTCTATGCTATTGAATAAAAAATGTTAATTTCATCCGAATGTGTTTCCTCATACCAGATGCAATACTACTGACACTTCAATGCCATTCATAATCTGCTTTTTCTTGCCTTGTTTGCCTGTGGGTGTGAAACTCATATACCTCGCAAAGTGCCTAAAACTAAGGATTTCTACGAATTCACCCGATGTAGACAACACACCGTCTCCACATGCACTGTCTGGCAGAACTGATCGACACACACGCACTTTTCTACCTGGTATCCATTCTGAATAAATATCTCCAAATCTCTTGCCAGGCTAGTCGGTTTACAGGAAATATATACGATTTTATCTACACCATAATCGATAATTTTCGGCAATGCTTTTGGATGAATTCCATCTCTTGGAGGATCCAGAACAATGATATCCGGTTTTTCCGAAATTTCATCAATGATTTTCAGTACATCCCCTGCAATGAAACGGCAGTTTGTAATTCCATTTAAGGCTGCATTTTCTCCGGCTGCCACCACTGCTTCTTCCACGATTTCCACACCGATTACTTCTTTTGCCACAGGGGACAGAATCTGTGAAATGGTTCCGGTACCACTGTAAAGGTCAAATACCACTTTATCTTTTGTATCTCCAATGTACTCCCTTGCTGTGCGATACAGCACTTCTGCCCCATAAGAATTTGGCTGAAAGAAGGAAAATGGTGTAACTTTAAATTTCAGTCCCAGAATCTCTTCATAGAAATAATCCTGTCCGTAAAGAATTCTTGTTTCATCACTGCGCACCATATCTGAAAGACCATCATTTATAATGTGAAGAAATCCAACGATTTTCCCTTCCAGAGGCAATGCCAGCAATTCATCTTTTAAAGGCAACAGATCTGAATCTTCCTGACTGGTAGTCACAAGGTTTACCAGAATTTCCCCTGTAGTATTGGCTCTTCGCAGAAGAAGATGACGGAGATATCCTGTATGCTGCATTTTTTTATAAAAACTTACATTTCGAGCTTTGAAATACTCTGCTACACATTTCAGAATCTTTGTCATATCTTCATGTACCAGTTTACAGTCAAAGGCATTCAGCACATCATAAGTACTTCCCTTCTTATGCAGTCCAAGAGCCAGTGGTCCATCTTTGTACTCATCTCCAAAAGAAAATTCCATCTTATTTCTGTATGCAAACTCATGAGGACTGCCTTTGATT
>JBJELU010000168.1:0-1618 GCA_051879355.1 Oliverpabstia sp. | reverse complement strand
TTCATTGTATAAAAAAGCAAATGAACGCTGCGCTGGTAGTATTCAGGTAATCACGTCTATCTTCCCCAGACAGCGGAAAGGAAAAGCAAATAATGAAAGGTATTTTTGATTTCAACAATCCGGTTATGTCCTTTCTCAGTAAGCTGGCTGACCTGATGATCTTAAATGTATTAACGATCATCTGCTGCGTTCCCATTGTGACAGTTGGTGCATCACTGTCATCTATGTATTATGTGTTGCTTCGTCTGCGCCAAGAAGAGACAAGCTTTGTGACAAAGGATTTCTTCCATGCGTTTAGACAGAATCTGAGGCAGGGAATCATTTTATGGATCCTGTATCTTGCGGCGATTATCGCGCTTGCAGCAGAATATTACTTGATTTTTGTTGCGTGTATTCCTGAACTGGTGGAAGCGAGATATGCGGTTTACTTATTTACCGCACTGGTTTTGATCAGTCTAACATGGAGCTTTGTACTGTTGTCCCGGTATAACAACAGTGTCGGACGGATCATCATCAACAGCTACTGCATTGGATTTACACACTTTGTCCGTACCATTATGATGGCGTTGCTGATGATGTTACCGATGGCGTTGATTCTGATTTATCCAGCTGCGACTCCGATCATTTTGATTATTGGAATTGCATTGCCAGGTTACTTACAGACGTTTTTCTTTATAAAGGTATTTGAAGATTTGGAGCGGCATCAGACAACTGACGAGAATGCACAGGCTTAAGATCACACTTCCAGTAGAATACGGTGATGGGCATCATAGTATGGGATGCCCCATGTTGATAGGAAAGGGGAGTTAATGGTTCTAAGGGAAATAACTTATGAGGCTATTATTTTACGCCTGCTGTCATCGATCCTGATTGGCGGGATTATTGGCCTTGAAAGAGGCATGAAAAACCGACCTGCCGGATTGCGAACATATATGCTTGTTTGCGTTGGATCGTGCTTGATTATGCTGACCAATCAGTATATTTACCAAGTTTCGGGAGCAGGCGACCCAATGAGACTAGGTGCTCAGGTAGTGAGCGGTATTGGCTTTTTGGGGGGCGGAACCATCATCGTAACCAAGCATAATCAGATCAGGGGATTAACAACTGCCGCGGGGCTATGGTCAGCGGCTGGTGTTGGATTGGCTCTCGGTGTAGGATTTTACGAGGGTGCATTTACTGCGTCGATAGGTATCTATGTTATATTGACAATCCTGCACCGTTGGGAAGGTAGAGCACATCGCAGAACAAGACTACTGGATTTTTACATGGAATTGGACAAATCCGTACAGTTGGGAACCTTTATCCGATCGGTCCGGGAGCTGGATTTTGAAATACAGGATATTCAGCATGAGCCTGATGGTACGCAGAATGATGGTGCTCGGGCGTATATTGCGTCTGTAAAATCGAAAAATCCCCAGGACCATTTGGTCATGACTGAAAAAATCAGGAATATTTCTGGTGTGGTATACATGGAAGAACTCTGAATATAGAAATGAAAGCTTCGCGTTATCATTCCGTATTTTTGCCGAGGGGGCATATATGTTACCGGTAAAGAATCCGATTGCCAGTCTGATCGGCGTTGCTGCATTGATTCTGCTGTACTTGGTATTGCGGTAGG
>JBJELU010000167.1:0-1624 GCA_051879355.1 Oliverpabstia sp. | reverse complement strand
TGACCTCGGCCCTTCGTTTATCCACCCAGATTTCTTTCAGGACTGCCTGACAGTTCGGGCAGTTACGGTTGCGGCAGGAGTTGTTATGTATTTCCACGTGTCCGCAGTCTGTACACTGGCTTAAGTTTACACCAAGCCTGCCAGATTTACAGTTTAAGATGGCATGTGCAGCTTTGCGTTGTACATCTGTTTGGTAATAGTACTGTGCAGAATAGTCATCATAAGATTGCTCAAATATCTGCCGGATCTTGTAACTACTCATGGCAAACACCTGCCATATAGTCAAGGGGACTGACCGCCCGTCGGATGGAAGTGCTGGAAAGATGGACGTAGATCGTGGTGGACTGCAGGGATTTATGTCCCATCAGAGCTTTTATGGTAAGCAGATCCGTTCCATTTTCATACAGGTGTGTACCAAAAGCATGACGGAAGGAATGGCAGGTAAGCCTGCGCTCCCATCCCAGCCTGTCCTCGTGGGCGTGAATGTGCCTTGAGAGAAAGAAGGTATCAATGGGTCTGTCCTCGCCACACTGCTTCGGGAAGAGATATCCCATAGGGCGGTCACATTCAAACCAATACTGTGTCAGGAGGTCAAGAGCCGCTTTTGAAAGGATAGCATACCGGTCATTTCTGCTTTTAGAGTGTGTGATGTGAAGCCGCATATTTTTGCGGTCTATATCTTCATAGCGGAGCCGGCAGACTTCTCCGATGCGAAGACCGGAAGAATACATGAGTGTAACCATAGTTTTGGGCTTAAGATCAGGCATGGAAGAAATAAACTGCCAGGTTTCTTCTTTTGAAGGAACGTAAGGAAGATATTCATCAAACCGGCGAAAGGGAAGTTGTGTATCATCCCATGTTTTGTGTAACACATACATGGTAAAGAAACGCAGCTGAGAAATGGCACAGTTGATCGTACGGTCAGAAAGGTTTCTGGATTTTTGGAGCCAGCGGATGTAATCACGGAGTTCATCCCATGAAACCTCATCGGGTGCTTTGTGGAGAATGTTGGTGAGGTAATCCAGATAAGCATGAATGTAAGTGCAGTAACTATTAAGGGTATGGTCGGTGAGACCGCGAAGGGAAATCATTTCCCTGAAAGAATCTAAATATTTGTCCATCGTAAAAATCTCCTTTGAAATGAAATAAGTTGAAATAAGTAGTACCATTACATTTCAAAAAGAGGAGGTGGACGGATAAAAAAATAAGATATGTAGTTGTTGAGTTTAAAAATCCATGGTAAACTAAACATAGCAGTTCTTGTGAATATGTGATTGTTTGGTGTGGTAACTTAACAATACAACATATATACAAAAACTGCTATTTCTTTATGAAAAAAGTAGTGGTTCTATGTACCTGGGGCTAGCCGTCGCGCTAGCGACTTGGTACAATTATCATAAATGATTTTTATACAACAGACAAGAGGAGACAACATTATGACGTTAGAGGAACAATGCAGGCTGTCTTATTATAAAAAGATAGCAGATATTAGTACTCATAAAAACATATTTCTTGTACAACATGTGGAAAATGGCCACATTTATGTTATGAAAGAGCAGAAGATTTATAGCAGGGAAGTGTATGAACATCTGAAGACCTGTGAGAATCCTCATGTGCCTAAAAT
>JBJELU010000166.1:0-1627 GCA_051879355.1 Oliverpabstia sp. | reverse complement strand
CAAAGATTGTAGGCTGAATCCATCTGTTTGAGGCATAAATGCCAGTTTACATTTTTTTTCCAGATTGACTAATCCGCTTCTACCGTATACAATACGTTTGAGGAGTTTGAATTTGTTGTTGTTTCCTTCAACAAATCCAGAACTTTCAGGATGGGATATCGCGTTCTTGACCGGGGCGATATCCTTTTTTATTCCATTGCAAAACGCTGTCAGTTTTCCATCACTGTTCTTTTCCAGAAATCCATCTATCTTTTCAGGTTCATTTCCCATCAGGATTGCATGGAATTCTTTAAATATGTTTTCCACATAGGATGCTGCCGGAAATTTTTCTTTTATGAGATCTATATATTTGCCTAATTCTTTATCCTTCTGAACCTTAGGATTGCATGTCAGCAGATATTTCAGGATCTCCGTGCGCTTAAAACAGATAATATCTGGCGGCATCACTTTTTCCATGAGATAACGCCTGTTAAAGGAAACACGCTCAGGAAAGTTGTTTTTCCCGATCAGATAAATATATTTCCCCAACTGTTCCGGACTTTCTGCAAAATCTTCCTGCTCCCGGATATAAAAATATATGGTTTCATTACTGTGTCCGTCCAGCATCATTTTGAATATGACATTCAGCCATTTGTTCATGGGAGATTCCCGTTTTTTATAATTTTTGGGAGAATCCATGCTTTCGATCTCAGAAGCAGTCATATGGATATACCGTTTTGCGGCAGAACTGGATATGCCAAAATATTCTGCAACCGTTGTTATCTTTTTCTTTTCAAGGTTCTCCCAGAACTGTCTGACTTCGAGGATCAGCTGCTTTTTTTTTACGGTTCTCTGCCTGTTCTTTATATTGCTTTGTGGAAAGGCAGTGTTTCTTATTGTCATAGAATCGCTCCGTTCCATCCGGGTTCCTGGGTGGTGTATTGTCATAATGCAGCGTAGCGAGATAGTTCTTATCCGGTTTCTTTTCCCTCAATATTTTTTCAGGCTCCTGATCAAGTATCTTTCCATCTTTTATGTATATGCTGGAAGGCATTTCTGCTTTGAATATGTCTTTGAGATATTCAAGCAGATTTTGCAGCAGATGGAAACGGTCTGCCACCTGAACACAATCTGGCAGCACGGCATTGATTGCAGCTGCATAAGCACTTGCCCTGTCGCGGGCCACCAGCCGTATTTTTGGATGGTTTTTAAGCCATTCCGTTAATGTTTCTGCATCCCGCCCCTTAAGTAGTGCAATCAGATGATGGTCTTTCAGGTCATAAACAGCAGTTGCATAAGTCTGTCCTTTACGGATTGCAACATCATCTATGCCGACTTCCTCCACATCCGGATTATCTACAAACTCTATCCTGTCATACAGTCGTTGAATCGTATCATTGCTGATCTTAACACCGAGAAGAGACAACACCTTACTGGCTCCTTCATTACTAAGAAACATAGATACACCAAGGATCAGGGAATTTAATGCATCGGTACGAACCTGGGAAGCTTTTGCAAAAGGAAGCTCTTCCATAAACACTTTACAATTACAGGAAGGATTTTCACATTTATATTTGTAAACATTTGCATGCAGAAAAGTTTGTTTACAATGAATGGGTGTATCCTGAAGAACACGTTTATAGGTTGC
>JBJELU010000165.1:0-6858 GCA_051879355.1 Oliverpabstia sp. | reverse complement strand
ATCCTGATTGTTTTGTATGCAACATTTCTTGCGAAAGTGTATAAGGATTCTTTTAGCACCAATATTCCCGCAGTGGCGGATATTTCAGAAAAGCTGATCAATGGAACAGTTGCAGGGCAGCTTGCGGCAGCCCTTCTGGCAGTCAGTTGTGTGACGGTAACCTTTTGTGTCAATCTGACGATGGTACAGGATCGTGCCTTTGGAGTGCGAAAGGATTTTGATGTATCGCCGATCAGAAAGCCCATGATCTATCTTGGATATTTCTTTTCTACAGTGTTGAATTCCCTGATGGTGAATGTATTGGCTCTGGTACTTTGCCTTGGATACATAGGGATGATGGGCTGGTATCTGACGGTGATGGATGTGGTACTTTTGATGCTGGACCTGCTTATCCTGGTATTATTTGGTGCTGTCTTATCCAGCATTGTCTGCTATCCGTTGAAAACACAGGGGCAAATGTCGGCAGTAGGAACGATTGTCAGTGCCGGATACGGATTTGTCTGTGGTGCCTATATGCCAATCTCAAACTTTGGAGAGGGACTGCAGAAAGTCATGAGTTATCTCCCAAGTACATACGGGACCGCATTGATTAAGAATCATATGCTTCGAGGTGTGTTTGAAGAGATGGAAACAAAAGGATTCCCTGCAGAGGTTGTAAATGGAATTGCGGATTCTCTGGATTGCAATCCGACATTTCAGGAAAATGTCGTGGAACCAAACGATATGATGCTGATTATGATCGGAACAGTTGTACTGTTAGGCGGACTCTATTTAATGATTACGGCATTGCCGAAAAAAAGTAAACGGTAAATGACTTTCGTATGAAATTGAAGGTGGTATCTATGACACGAGACAGGATGTACTTTGATGTGCCAAATGAAAATGGAAACGTGTGGCCGGAGGATCTGTGTCCGGCATATACACCCAGAGAAGAAGCAATAGAAAGCCTGAAAGGATGCTGGTATTGCAGATATGCGGATTTTCATCTCAAAGAAGAACGAGCCCTGGAGATAGGGATATGCAGATGGCCGCATATAGTTTTATCCTGAAAGGAGATAAAGCCTCCGGCGGATTGCAGAGGTGCGCAGATGAAATATGTGGAGAAAATACAGTAACACAGATGTATGATAGAATTGTTTTGAGTACTCCTGTATGGCTTTGTTATCGTTACCCTCTGTTTATGGGCAAGATGATGTGGAAAATGACAATTTAGGACAACCAACAGTTGATTTTTTCAATCTAAATCAATTCTGAATCCATTGTAGTTGATTTTGTCTACTGTTACAATAATGGTAGAGGGTGATAAATTTGAAAGAAATTAATACTGCGCGAACAATTATGAAAATGCTCGGTAAGCAAAGACAGGCAAAATCAGTATTGCAGATAGGAATCTGATGAACCTCAATTTCAGAGAATTGTGGAAAGATTAAAAAGTAAATTGTTGGGAGGTGCGATATGAGTGCAGTATTAGCAGAAAATTTGTCTAAAATCTATACCGGAGGAAACAAGGCAGTCGATGGTATCAGCTTTCGTTTGGAGAGGGGAGAGATATTTGGTTTTTTGGGACCAAATGGAGCAGGAAAGACCACAACAATTAAATTGCTTTGTGGTATGCTTACTCCCTCAAGTGGCAGCTGCAGAGTGTTTGGCATCGATCCTACCAAAAATCCCGAAAAGTTGCATCAAGTGTCAGGCGTGATTACAGAACATGCACAAATGTATGATCATTTATCGGGAATGGAAAATCTTATTTTTTATGGCACACTATTTGGTATGAATCGGTCTGCTTGTGAAAAGAAAGCAAAGGATCTTTTAGAACGGCTGGATTTGACAGATGCACAGAATCGCAAGCTGTCTACCTATTCTACCGGTATGCGGCAGCGTCTTTCACTTGCCAGAGCTCTGATGCATGGTCCTGAGATTTTGTTTCTGGATGAACCAACCTCCGGACTTGATCCTGAAAGTGCACAAAATGTCAATACGTTGATTCAGGAACTTGCCGCATGCGGAACAACTATTTTCTTATGCACCCATCAGCTTCGCTATGCACAGGAAATCTGTACTACATACGGGTTGATGGATAAAAGCAGTTTATTCGCGACTGGAAATATTGAGAAGCTTCGCTCTATGGTTTCCGATAAAGTGAAAGTACGGGTGAAAGCAAGTTGTCTGCCAAAGGATATGGAATATGAAAAAATCGGAGAGCGCACCTATGATATCAGCGTGAATTCAGAGGATGAAATTCCGCTCATTGTCAAAAGAATTATTGGTGCAGGTGGCGATATTTATCACGTTTCGACACAGAAGATGTCATTAGAGGAAATATATTTTTCTCTCATCGATAGGAATCATGGAGAAAAGGAAAAACATACGTTGGAAACCCTGCTTTATTCTCCGCTTTCATTAAAGCAGTTGTTTCAATCCAAAATATTGGCTGGATTTTCAGTAGGAATGATGGTTTCATACATCTCCTTTGCTGCAATGATACTTGTATTAGAAATTGAAATGTTATTTTTGACAGGCAATGTGTTGATGCCTGACATTAGCTGGCTTATTATTTTGCTGCTTATTGCACCGGCTGTCTCGCTTATTGCTTTCGCTGTAACAGTGCGAGGTTCCGCAAAGGCACAAACCATGGAAGAAGCACAGCAACGTGCGGTATTCCTGGTTTTTCCGATTCTCGTACTCGTCATAGGACAATTTACAGGTGTCATTCTGGTAAATTCAGGGCTTCTTTGGGGATTGGGTATCGTTTTAGAGGTGCTTGATGTTTGGCTTATGAAGGGGGCGGCAAGAAAATTTACTTATGAGAAACTGCTGAAATAGATAATGGTTATCAATTCTTTGAGATTTACATTTAAAGTCCCCAATATTCCCTCAGATTCTTATATACGGAGAACAAAAGACTGACGGCTGTGGTGACAGGAGGATTCTGTCTATTGGCGTTGTTGTTTGCAATTATGAATGGTATTGGAGATTACTTTTATTATTCTCTATGGATATCTGGAATTCATACAGTTTCAGCCTCCATTTTTGTGTATAGCCATACAATGTTTAGTTTTATATTTTTCGAGAGGTAAATAATTCATTAAAGCGAAGGAATGAAAAAATGAGAATCGTAATGTTGAATGGACAGAATCATAAGGGAAGTACTTATCATATCGGACGAATGATTGTGGATAAGATTCCCGGTAATAATGAAATCAGAGAATTCTTCTTCCCGAGGGATCTGAAGCATTTTTGTGTGGGATGTTATAAATGTATTGAAGATGAAAAAGCATGTCCATATTATGAGGAGAAAAAGGTTATTCTTGATGTCATCAAGGATGCTGACGTGTTGATTGTAACAACACCGACTTACTGTTCGCATGTATCAGCACCGCTGAAAGCATTTATCGATCTGACGTTTGATTACTGGATGTCGCACAGACCGAGAAAATGCATGTTCAGTAAGCGTGCGGTAATTGTTTCGACTTCTGCAGGTTCCTCTCCGAAGTCGGCAATGAAAGATGTGGAAGATGCTTTGTTTTATTTGGGTGTGCCGTCTATTATGAAGTACGGAATCGCTGTTCAGGCCATGAACTGGGACGGAGTCAGGACATCCAAAAAAGAAAAAATTGATAAGGATACAAGCAGAATTGCCGCCAGACTAAGCAGAAGAGAGAAACCACACGTTGGAATCAGGACGAGATTTATATTTCATATGATGAGGATGATGCAAAAAAGCGGCTGGGGATCTTCGCCTGTGGAAAAAGAGTATTGGGCGAAGAATGGATGGCTTGGAAAAAAACGGCCATGGAAATAATGTAAAGGTTAATTATCGTTTGCAGGAGGGGAACTAATGAAACAGGAACAAATGAAGGATACATATGGACAGAAATCGTCATTAAAAATTTCAATCAGAGAATGGAAAACAACAGATGCAAAGGCTCTTGCATCCGCACTGTCTAACCGAAAAGTAATAAACAATCTGAGGGATGGATTGCCTTATCCATATACTGAAAAAGATGCGTTGGAGTATATTCATTTTATCATCAATTCCGATGCGAACGATACATTTGCATATGCGATTGATGTAGATGGTAGAGCGGTAGGAAGTATAGGAGCTTTCCGGCAGGGAAATATCCATTCTCGTACGGCGGAGCTTGGGTATTATCTGGCAGAAGAATACTGGGGAAAAGGGATTATGACAGAGGCTGTAAGACAGCTTTGTGAAAAGATTTTCAAAGAGACAGATATTCTTCGGATTTTTGCCGAGCCATTTGCATACAATATCGGATCCAGAAAAGTGCTGGAAAAAGCAGGGTTTCAGTTTGAAGGGATATTGAAAAACAATGCTTTCAAGAATGGTCAGGTATTGGACATGGCTTTATATGCCTATACAAAGCAGGACAAGCAGTTTCCGGTAAGGCGTTTATATCCGGAAGAGATTCAGAGCGCACTTGATCTGTGCTGGGAAGTTTTTCTTCAATATGAAGCACCGGAGGGTTCCGAAGAAGGTATTCAGGAGTTTCGTAAGAGTCTGGATGATAAGGAGCGTACTCGTAATCTGCAGTTTTATGGAGCATTTGAAGATGACAGTCTGGTTGGTACACTCTGTATGAGAGAGCCTCAGCATATTGGCGGATTCTTTGTCAGATCAGATTACCACAGAAAAGGAATCGGGCGGGATTTATTTGATACTATGAAGAGAGACTATGACAAGCAGGAATTTACAGTAAATTCTTCGCCGTATGCAGTGGAGATATACAGGCATCTTGGATTTGAATCGATGGATCAGGAACAGACAGTGAACGGTATCAGATTTACACCGATGAAATATGTGGAGAAAAAATGATGAAAATTATAGAATACTTTACAGCAGAGAACAAAGAATATTGGCTAAATGAAATAGGAAAATCTGATTGGGGAGCGGGGCAGTATTTGTATCAGCTTCTTAGAGAAAACAATTTTAAAAAAATGGTAGGTGAAACTGCACTTGTACCAATGCTTGTGGAAGGGGATAAACTGATAGCATTTTGCACATTTGCTCCCCTGGATGACATCCAACCGACGGATCTGTCTCCCTGGATTGGTTTTGCATATACATTTCCACAGTATAGAGGTCATCGTTATTTGGGACTGCTACTAGACTATGCGGAATGCATCGCTACGATCATGGGAAGGGAATGCATATATATTTCCACAGGCCATACCGGTTTGTATGAGAAATATGGGTATGAATTTTTCCAAATGGATAAGGACATAGGCGGTGAGGATTCCCGCATATATCGTAAGGCTCTAGCCATAGATGGACCGGACAAGGACAGACGAAAGGAAAAGGGTGCCAATTGGAAAGCAGAGATTGTAAAGGAAGCAAGAAAAGGTGTCGATATGGCGGCTTACTGTGGTTTTTCATGTAATCATTGTTTCCTCGGAGAATGGTGTGGAGGATGTCGTTCCGTGTTTAGTTGTTGTTCTTATGGAGGACTCTTCGAAAAGGGTAAATGTCCCAACAAAGCATGTTATCAGGAGAAGGGTATTGAGGGGTGCTATGAATGTGAGGAATTGGATGAGTGTTCCAGAGGATTCTATCAGGCGGACAATGATGGAGCAAATGCATGTAAGGCGCAGGCTATGTATATCAGAAAATATGGAAAAGAGAAGTTCTTTAAAGTTCATGACAAGCTGCATGAGATTTATGATTTTAAAAAGCTGCAGGAAATTTTAGGGAAGAGCGTAGAGGAAGGATTACAAATATTGGAAAATGAGTAATTTGCTTGGATATAAAGATTTACCATTGGAGATAGTGAATCAGATTAACTGCGTTGTGGATATATGGAAAAGGCATTTAAGAGTTCACTTGAATGTAGAGAAAATACAGTAACAAATCTGGAATTTATACGAAGGGAGAATGTAAAATGGAAAACATATTTGATTTTGTACAGGCAGCTTTGCCGTGGATTGCAATGGGACTATTGCTGGCAATCTTTTGTGCCAGAAATGCATCTAAGAAAAGGAAGAGTGATAAAAAGGGCGAAAATTACGGAACAGAAGGAATGTGTCTGGGCATGTGTTTTGGCACTGCGATTGGAACCGCTCTGGATAATACCGGTATAGGTGTTTCTCTTGGGATGCTGATTGGTCTGGCGATAGGAACCTGCATGAAAAAAGAGGATTGTGATGAGGGTGATGATGAGGAGTAATACGAAAATTATAACTATTATCGCATTGTTGTTTATCGGAGTGGCGGCAGCTTTTTTCAGATACAATCAGGAAGGATCTACCGGAAACCGTGTCAAAAATCCAGATTCTTATTTTCTGGATATAGAAAGGATGAACGGAACAGATCTGCATACACTGGATCTGCAAACGGGAGATATTCTCAAGATTCAATTTGAAACGCTAAAGGGCTCTTTATACATGGAGATCAAAGCTCCGGATGGAACCACAATTTATAGTGGAGACGGAAAGAACCCAACGGATTTTACTATAAATATCACGGAAAGTGGAGTTTATCCGATTGTAGTCTTTGCACGCCATGCAAAAGGAGGGATTATCCAAATTGATAAAGTATGAATTACCAGATTTAAAACCGAAATATGGCACCAACCTTACAAAACTGTTAGATTGCAGATAGACAGTGTTAGATAATTTTCCACTATTATATGATATGATACAAGGGTCAAAAGGTCATGTTTTTCATGATATGATAGCAATGAAAGGATGGTGGAATCATTATGAACACATTATTGGAAATTAACAATGTAACAAAGTATTTTGGCAGCGGAGACTCTGTGTCCAAAGCATTAAATGGTGTAAGTTTTACCATGGAAAAAGGAGAGTTTACGGCCATTATGGGTGCTTCCGGATCCGGAA
>JBJELU010000164.1:0-6867 GCA_051879355.1 Oliverpabstia sp. | reverse complement strand
TTTCTATGTACTTCCAATATTTTCATCCGCTCCGGCATTGTACTTTTTCCACAGTACCGCAGTTCAGAATACTTCTGAATATCTCTGAGATGCATACCTGTCTCTTTTAATCGTCGGATAAACTTAATCCATTCAATATCATTCTCCTCATATTCACGCCTGCCACCACTGTCTCTTGCTACTTTGATTAATCCTTTTTTCTCATAATACCGTAACGTGCTTTCAGGCAGGTTCGTTTTTTCAGAAATCTCGCCAATTAACATTTTTAAAATCACCTCAAATTGTTCTTGACTTAAACTATGGTTTAAGTCATATGCTCAAATTATAAAACTTACAGGAGGTAAATGCAATGAGCAACGCACGTTTTGAACTGGGATCTGAGAAGCTTAAAGAAATTGACGGTATCGGAGGTGAAAATGTCATACAATCGTTACAAGATATTGCCCCGGATGTAGGAAAATACATCATAGAATTTGCTTTCGGAGATGTCTATACACGGCCTGAACTTAGTATGCAGGAACGTGAAATGATAACAATTACAAGTTTACTGACTACAGGAGGTTGTGAACCACAGCTAGAAGTACATATCAATGGCTCCCTTAATGTTGGACTTTCTCCCGAAAAAATCATCGAGACATTTATCCAGTGTATTCCTTACACCGGTTTTCCCAAAGTTTTAAATGCCATTTATACCGCAAAGAAAATATTTGCAGAAAGGCATATCTATTAGACAAATTGTATTCTCAACGATGCTTGAGAGATGGAAATTATAGAAAGCAATCAAGAAGCTAACCATAACTCTTACAGTTAGCTTCCTGATTTTTCTGTAATTATTCTAACTCTTATTTTCGTGACTCTTTGTGTAAAAAACATTTGGCCAAACTGACTGTATAAACTCACAATCTTTCTTCTATTCTACCGTTCAATTTCATTTATGATATTCGATTTCACAATCTTTTTCGCTGGAATGCTGACTGCTATGACCGCAATCACAATATTTAATATCATAACCGCTGCCATGATTCCGTTCGGAATTCTTGCTGTAAAATGCAGGAATTGTACTACATGTGCCATATAATAATCCATGATTCTCCGAAAAACAAGATTGTAAATCAGAAAAATAAAGAGGTCTGCCAGAATACCATACAGGATTCCTGTCCTTAAGATCATCCTGTAAAATCCAATATCTGTAATCCCCATCGCCCGGATAATACCATATTCCCTCCTGCGGGAAAGGATGGAATAGTTCATACTGTTCATGATATGGAACAAACTGATCACAAGTAAGATCACGGCAATTCCCGAAAAGAATAACTGCTGCTGACGCAGATAATTCTTCTGTGTTTCGATTGCCACAGTATAGTCCTGCAAGACCGCCTTTGGTACATCCTGAATCTTTTGCAATAACTGGCTGCTTGCCTGATCAGGGTTCGCCCCGGCAGCCGGAGATGCATTCACAAAACTGTAATCCTCAATTCCAAACAGACTGCTCATCTGCCGGTTTGTCATGATAAAACTCTGACTATTACTCCACGGTTCCACATTCAGGAAACTGTCCTCCTGGGCCAATGCACGGCTTACGATGGCTGCAATTTTAAATTCCTTTGTGATGTAGTTTTCCTCTGCCTCCTGGAACGTCAACACCTCCCGGGAACAGTTCAAGTTTCCTGGAACCCGCAGCGTAATGGTATCTCCGGGATGTTTACCGTAAAAATTGTAATTACCCTGTCCGTCCATGTTTGCAACTGCTATAATCTGATTACCTTCTTCCAACTCTTCCGGGATAATATCTCCCTCCAAAATAAACTCTTGTAGTTGTTCGAGCATTCCGGCATCATATCCGTAAACATCATACTTGATCCCGTAGGTTCCATCTTCTTTGTCTACACAGATTCCCCCATACTGCTGCCGGAAGTAACCGTCTGCATTCCGCTCATTAAAATAATCCTTCCATTCCAGTTCCTGCGCCTGAATCGTAAGTTCTCCTAACGTATATTTCGTAGCATATACCTCCGACAACTCCGGCATATCTTTTATTGCATCAACAGTTGATGCCGGAATGGTATCCGATAAAACATTTGATTTTACAGAAATCCGGTATTCCGATCCCAGGCCATCATCTGACTTCATGGACATTTCTGCGTGTACCTTTAAATTCTCCACCATATAAGTGGTGCAAAGGAAGATACATCCTCCAATCGACAAGGACAGCAAAATTCCAATGACCCTTTTCTTATTAGAGAACATGAATTTTCTTACTACAACATTCGCAAGGCTGGCATTTCTTAAGCTGTATATCTTCCTTCTGCTTTTTACAAAGGAGATATCTCCGCTCATCACCTGCCGGATTGATTGTTTTCGCATAGAATATACCGTGCAAAAACCAACGACCGCCAATGTTACCAATAAGAAAAGAAAACCGATGACCATCGCATCCCAGGACACATGAAACGCTGCAGTTCCCATGCTCTCCTGTGCAACGGTCTGATCCAGCCCGGAAAGTTCAATACCAGTTCCTGCTGCTCCAACCGTTTGAGTGGAAAAGACACCATCTAACTGTCCGTAAAGCAGATTCAGAATCCCGTTCCCTAACAGACACCCTATCGGATAACCGATAAAAAATAATATCCATAATTCTAAAATCAGCGTTCCACCAATGCTTTTTTCACTGATTCCAAGTGTCTGCATCATGCCATACTCCGCTGTACGTTTGGAAACAGAGATATGAAAGATGCTGTTTATAATGAACAAACTAAAAACACAGAGCAGCAAGATCATCCCATTGAATGCCAGGTTATACTCACTTTGCAATTTCAAAATTATGTATGTGAAATTACCGCTTTCATCTGTCAATGCAAACTTTACGATGTCTGTGATACTGTCCGGCTGTTCGCCGCCCAGGTACATGACAACTTCATCATTTGCCGTTACTGCATCACTGGAGATTTGATACTTCTTCAAGAAAGCGTCCAACTGCTTATAAAGCTTCTCACCTTCATCGAATCTCAAATATAAAAGGGGCTGGCTTCCTCGGCCTTCAAAATCCTCTCCCACAAATAGTTCCATTTCATTAGAACTGGCTGCCCAGGCACTTTTTATGATTCCGGTCAGGACATAATCTTTTCCATTCAGGCTTAATGTATCGCCAATCTCCCCGGAGAATCCCAAATTCCCCAACGTGTAACGATCCGCCGCTATCTCGTTTGCTCCTGCGGGAAAACTGCCCTCAATAAGCTCCCTGTGTGCCATCTGTCGGTAAGAATTATCCGTATTGATAAAATAAATGAGATACGGTTCTGTCACCACATCCCGGATTTCCATTTTACCGCATTGCTCCACTTGAAATCCGGCATCTGTTTGCCCACTGCGTACTTCCTCAAATACCTCCGGTTCCACATCCAGGTAATAATGCCAATCCCCATATATGGTCTTATGATTCTCCAGACTGTTCATCTGGCTGCTGTAGATCAGGGAACTGACGCCAGACAACAAGGCAGCCGTTAAGATGATACTTGCCAGAATTGCAAAGGTCTGGCTTTTATAATACCGCATATATTTATACGCCAGTTTTAACATACGCCATCACCACCTTTTTGGGGAAACAGGTGTGTTCCTGACGTTACCATTCCATCTTCAATATGGATGATCCTGTCACAAATCTGTGCAATAGCCTCATTATGCGTTACCATCAGGATTGTCTGATTGTACTTTCTGCAGCTCGTTTTCAGCAATCCGATGACTTCTATGGTTGTAGCTGAATCCAGGTTTCCTGTGGGTTCATCCGCCAGAAGGATTGCAGGTTTATTGACTAAGGCCCTTGCAATCGCAACTCTCTGCTGCTGTCCTCCTGACAACTCATTTGGATACTTTTTCCGTTTATCCCAAATCCCCAGCTCCTTCAGCAATTGTTCGATATACTTACGATTGATATGTTTCCCTTTATCAAAAGTTACCGGGAGGGCAACATTATCATATACATTCAAGACGGGCATGAGACTGTAATTTTGGAATACAAACCCGATGTTTCTCCGCCGGAAAATAGTCAGTTCCTTTCTGGTAAGTGAACCGATCTCTTTTCCTTTTACAAGAATTTTTCCCTTTGTAGGAGTATCCAGCCCTCCGACAAGATTTAAAAGTGTGGATTTTCCGCTGCCAGAGGTCCCTACAATAGCAATAAATTCTCCTTCTCCTACTTGTATATTGATATCCTTCAGCGCTTTTACCTGATTCTCTTTTTCACCATATATTTTTTCTACATGGCTTAATTCCAGTATATTACTCATGGATTCCCGCTCCTTTCCTGTTGATAACAACAGTATATCTGTAGAATCTTGCATTTTCTTTACAGGGCGGTAATCAGTTCTTACAGTTTTGTAAGAACACTGAAAAGCAGCTTCCTTCTCCATAGACGGACTTCACTACCATGTAACCTTTTTCCTTTTCGAGAATCAGGTTTGACAGATACAGTCCAATACCAGAGCCTTCTATGTGTTCCACTTCCCGGCTTCTGTAAAATCGTTTGAATATTTCTGTAATCTCCTCCTCATGAATACCGCATCCGTTATCAATAATCTGAATCTCTGTATAGATTTCATAGGGACAAACCTTGATCTGTATTGTGCCTCCCTGCTGCGTGTACTTGATCGCATTCTCCAGAAGATTTACAAAAACTTCAACCGTCCACTTCCGATTATGAAACAGCCGGATATCCTCATATGGTTCCGAAACAAGCATGATTCCTTTCTTCTCCAGCTTTTCATATACGGTGTCTATTGCATCCAGAAGTGTTTTTTTGATTGAGATTCCTTCTGCATCAAATGCAATCACATCCTGCTCCAGTTTTACCATCTTAGCCAATGAGCCTATGATCCAATCCAGCTTATCAATCTGCTTTTTGATTTTTTCAGCAACTTCCGCTTTCCTCTTTTCGTCTAATTCCTGACCATTTAAGATTTCCGTATAGACAGCGAGGTTTGCCAAAGGTGTTTTAAGCTGATGTGACATATTGGAAACAAGGCTTTTTACCTGCTCTTTTTCTGCCTCTGCCACTTCCACCTGTTTTCCCAAAACTTCCTGAATCCGGTTGATCTTATTTACCAGGGCAGACAGTTCTCCCTCCTTGACATCGGATAGTTCTATCTTTTCCTGATTTAACACACAATCTAATAACCTGTCTATCGAACGATAGGTTTTTCTATTTTTATAAATGCTGTACCCTACAGTGAAGCATAACAGCACCACAAGTATGATATTGAGAATCATGTTCCTATTCCTTCCAAATATATCCAACTCCATGAATGGTCTTTATAAACTTTGGATTGGATGCATCCTCTTCTATCTTCATTCGCAATCTACTGATATTTACAGAAACTGTATTGTTGTCTACATACTTTCCGTCACTATCCCAAATCTGGCTTAAAATCTGTTCCTTCGACAGCACATGGTTTTTATTTTCAATGAAGTACATCAGCAGCCTGTATTCTAATTTGCTTAATGCTACTTCCTCCTCATCCTTATAGACTTTACAGGTACTTTTATCAATGACAATATTTCCGGAGCATAAATATGCCGTTTCTGCTTTTTCATTTAGAATCCGTTTCATTCTCGCCTTCAGTACACCCAGGGAAAACGGTTTTGACAGGAAATCATTCACACCCAATTCCAATGCCTTGATTTCATCCATTTCCGTATCACGGGCAGTCAACATGATAATAGGAATATTACTGAACTTGCGCACTTCCCTGCACAGGTCAAATCCAGTTCCATCCGGGAGGTTGCAATCCAAAAGCACAAGATCATAACTACCTTTTTTGATTTCCTGCTGTCCCTCTCTTCTGGTTCCCACATCGAAAACCTCATATCCATCTCCTTCAAAAGAAAAGCGCAATCCTTCTCTTAAATCCATATCATCTTCAATAATCAATAGTTTTTTACCAACCATTATTTTCTCCTTCCCAGGCAATCATTTCGTTATTTCGCAGTGCAGCACTGATTATACTCGTATCTGCAATCAAGAAACTGCTTATAGAATAGCATATCTGCGAAAAAAAAACATCTGCCAGCTTTAATCCACGGACAGATGCCATTATCCATTTTACATACTTACCCCACAAAACGATATCCACTATTTACAACAGTTTCTATGTACCCCTCTCCAACTTTTCTCCGAATCTGGCTGATCACATTCACTACTGCATTCGCAGTACGCAACCTACAATATTGCAATATTAATATAGAAAAAATCTAACCTTACTCTTTTAACAAAAATAGAAAATTGTGCAAAAAAAAATGCTATCTTAAAACATTACATATTAAAGCGGACAGGAATGACTATCTTAAAACATTCCTGTCCACATTAACGTCACTTCTACACCTCTTTATTTTATCTACCATAATACAAAAAGAAGAACAAATCTTTTGAACGAACTACATTTTAGTATTCAAACAAGCTCAACCCCTTTCGCTTTGTTATCTTTTCCCTGCTGTTTGGCAATGATCTCCTTATTGATTTTCAATCGCTCATGGATAGACTTTCTCACCGTTTCCACAGTTTTCGACTTTTCATTCCCAACAGATGCTATTGTCTTCCCTGCTTCCATTTCTGATTTTGATACCGCAGTCGGTTCTACCGATCTCTCTGGTGCTCTTTCTTCCAAACTGCAGAAACTCTGCAAATACGGCAGCACATGCTCCTGCATATCTGTAAGATCTGCCATATATGCCTGAAAGGATTCTTCTCCCTTACCCTTTTGGTAATTCAGCCAACTTTCATCATGCAGCTTCATTTCATTCTGGTTCTTCAATTGGCTCACAATACCGCCGTTTCCATCTCCGATATTGATTTTCCCTTTTAGTTCCTGCATCTGG
>JBJELU010000163.1:0-1647 GCA_051879355.1 Oliverpabstia sp. | reverse complement strand
TTTGGCAAAGAAGGAAGGAGAACAGGAAACTTTTCCCTTTCCCCTAGGGGAAAGGTGTCGCGTTTAGTCTGACGAAGGTGTATGATCTCTTTGGAGGTGATACCATGTCAAAACATTTGACAGTATCAGACCGAATTACAATTGCCGTCGGTCTGAAAAAACAAACATCCATCAGCCAGATTGCGGATGAACTTGGTAAGGATCGTTCTACCATATCCAGGGAAATTCGCAAGCACATTGTCATCGTAGACAAGGGTGCTCCATATCGTGTCACAAATCGTTGCATTCATCGGACAACGTGTAGTCTCCACGGTATTTGTGAGAACAATCCAAACTGCACAAGGAAATGTGCTGCCTGCGCCAGATGCAATTCTTTTTGCAAAGATTACATCGAAGAGAAATGCACACGGTTATCTATACCACCATATGTCTGCAACGGATGTGAACAGCAGAACGCTTGTGTTCTCAGAAAAGCGTACTATTACCCCGAAAAAGCAGATCAGCAATATCATGAGTTACTTTCGGAAGCACGGCAGGGATATAACCTGACCACGCTGGAACTGAGAAATATTGATGAGCAGATTTCTCCGCTTCTGAAAAACGGACAGTCCATTCATCATGCGTTTGTTGCCCGGGGCGCAAATATTACTGTCTCCGAGAGTACAGTTTCGAGATTAATCAAAGATCGCCAGCTTTCCGCTACCGTCATGGATCAGCAGCGCGTGGTAAAGCTGAAGCCGAGAAAGCACACACATCCCGGGAAAAAAGTAGATCGGCATTGCCGGGAAGGGCGTACGATTGAGGACTACCGTATTTTCCTGCAGGAGCATTCGCAGTTGTCTGCTGTGGAGATGGATTCTGTCATCGGTGAAATCGGAGGAAAGAGTCTGCTGACTATGATTTTCCCGCAATCCGAACTCATGATTGCGTTCTTGTGTGACTGCCATACCGCAGCCTGTATTCAGTCTAAAATTGACTTCCTCTATGAGGGTCTTGGAGACCTGTTTCCCACGCTTTTCCCGATAATCCTGACAGACAATGGCTCTGAGTTTTCCAATCCTGGAGCCATTGAAACCGCTCCTGACGGTTCTTCCAGAACCAGGGTCTTCTACTGTGATCCCATGGCTTCCTGGCAGAAGCCACATGTGGAACGCAATCATGAACTGATTCGACTCATTCGTCCGAAAGGATCTTCCTTTGACGACCTGACACAACAGAAAGTTGGTATCATGATGTCCCACATCAATTCCTACGCCAGACCGTCTCTTGGCGACCGTTCCCCCTTTGAGGTATTTGCCTTCCTACACGGTCAAGATACACTGGACAAACTGTTGCGTTTAGTCTGCCAAACCCCAATCTCTCCGGAAAACATCGTGTTGAAACCATCCCTGCTTAAATAATCTGAAATAGAATACAACCCTTTCTGGTGTTGCGTTTACCCTGAAAAATTTTTTCACGCTAAGTGCAGCGCCTATTTGTCATGCCCTTTTTCGGCCAAAAAAGATTAGACTACTGTATTTATTTGCACTATTCCATTGTTTTCAGGGTATATAAATCCAAATCTCTCATGATTATTCAGTTTTGTCAGAGTAAACGCAACTAGTTGCATTTACTCTGACGTTGTTGCGTTTACTTTGATAATTGACC
>JBJELU010000162.1:0-1648 GCA_051879355.1 Oliverpabstia sp. | reverse complement strand
AACTCTGCTCAGAATTATCCTATACACTCCGGGGCAGGGATCGCCAGCAGGTCATAAATTTCCCTCTGCCGTTTCGTAAGGGGGTTGAGCAGTCTGGGAGCATGGCTACCGGGATACTGGATAGTTTTCATTTTGTCGAGTTCCAGAAGAATGCTATGCAGCGTAAGATTGTTTTTTTGCATATAGTCTTTTAAATTATTCAGCAGATACGCGCGCACAATCAGCGCCAGAAAAGACACAAAGATTTTTCCCTCCGCTGTTTTGGTGCTGTGACTCCTCAGACGTTTCATATCCAACTCATTTTTCAGATTATCAAAGCTCTTTTCAACCACATCCCGACGGCGGTAGATTTCCAGAATCTCCGCCGTTGTCTTTTTGAAATCTGTCTCCGCAATCAGGAAAAAACCACAGCATCGCAGTTCCTCGTCAATTGCCTTGAAATTTCTGATATATCCCATTTCCCCCTCTTTAGAACGGTTGATATGGAAGTATTTATCGTAGTGCAGCTTCTTGTCCGGCGGCTCCTCCATGCCTTTCAGATCGTTCTCCTGTGCCTCCAGCAGCTCATACAGCGCTGTACTCTCCCTCAGTGCCTTCTCAGGGTCGTAGTACAGATGAACCCGCATCCGGAACCCCAGTGCTTCCGTTTCAAAGCACTTTCCATAGGGCAAGCCCGGTCCCAACAGGTATTCCGAGTGATTCACAATCTCCTGCCCATGCTTTCCAATCAGTTCCCGTACGTATTTCAAACTTCCTGGCAGCGCAATCACAAACCGATACCCTCCCTCGGTCAGGTATTGCAGATTCTCTCTGCTGTAAAACCCTCTGTCCATGACAAAACGGGTTTTCTTCCCATTGATAAATTCATTGTCCGCTACCATGTATTTCAGGTGCGTTTTGTCCGATATACTGCCCGGATATACTCTGTAATACAGGGGAAGCCCCGATTCTTCTCCATAGTACATCCCCATATTGATTTGGGGCAGCCGCTCTTTGTCCCGGTTATATCCCCATTCCAGTTCCCGGATATTCGAACTGTAGGAGGAAATACTGGTTACATCATAGGCCACATATTCTGACTGTTTCTTCTGCTTCATCCACTCCCGAAAGAACAGCTGCATATCCTCCTGCCGCAGAGCTGCAAACATTTTGCTGCACATTTCATTACTCATTCTGCCCTTTGCGGGTGTTTGGTGCGTTTCACTATATTCGTCCATATAGCACATGACATTTCCCTCACTGAGCATATACTGGGCTGCTGTCAGCATTTCAGTCTCATTTTCGGGAAAATACTGATGCAGCAGCTTTGTAACTCCCAGCTTTCGGGATACTTTTTCCACAACGTCCGCTGTTCCAAAGTCCTGAATGCCGGTATTGACCGGCATGGGCTTCTTCAAGTAAATATCGTAGTAATTCCGATTGGGAATCAGCTTCCCGGTTTCTTCGTCCAGCCGCCCAATGGAAGTCCTGTCACAGGTAGGTTTCCCCTTTTTGTTGCGGTAGGCTGCTGTCACATAGTACACATAGGTCTTTCCGGATATCTTCTTATACGCAATTCCGTGCTTGGGAAGCTCTACTTGAACGCTCCGATCCAGTGCCATACAGAACCCTCTTTTCTATACATGTATAGCCTAATTATATCATACAT
>JBJELU010000161.1:0-1654 GCA_051879355.1 Oliverpabstia sp. | reverse complement strand
CAAGCAGATATAATTCCACCTGTTTTCCACAGGATTTCATTTTTTCATAAAGTTGTACACTTTCGTATGTATTCACCGTCCGGTCTTTTGTTCCATGCAGAATCAGGGTGGGAGCCATCTGTAATTCCGGTGTGATATAACATTCTGCAGAACCTTTTTGACAAAGTTCTTTATTCTCTCTCAGATTGACATGTCCCATCAACATACCTTCCGGACTGTCTGGCAGATGATGATCGACGGTTGAGGGAAATCCGTCCTCATACATCAGGCTGACCGCCCCATAATAATCGATCACACCCTTTACCTCTGCGGAAATACCCGGAAACAGATTATAATCCAGTTCATCGTTATCCTTCACGATACCACAAAATACCGCTGTATGACCGCCGGAGGAATCACCGCCCACCAGAATATTGTCAGAATCCACACCATATTCTTTCGCATATTTTCTCACATAACGAATGGCATTCTTCGCATCCTGAATCTGTGCCGGAAATGCTGCGATACCTGAATGACGATATTGTACGATTGCAACCACATAACCACGGGCCGCCAGCCGGGAATACATTGGCAAATTCCCCTTCACATCCTGCTGCATCCAGGCAGAACCCTGCACCCAGACGATACACGGATATTTTTTCTCAGGATGATTGCGTGTATATGGCTGCAAAATCTGCAGATGAAGTTCCGTTCCATCCACTTTTGCATAAAGCAAATCCGGCAGATAACGCACTCCTATTTCTTCGCCACTGGTTTTGATCGTCTTTGCATTTTCTATTTTTCCTGAGAACTCAGGAAATTCTTCATAGGTCCATGATTTTAATTCCATCTTAATTACCTCACTTTAATCTTTTTTCTATGGAATCACATTTACTACTACAACAATCGACTTACATCCTGCTTGTTATACAGAAATCTTCTCACTTCCATAATCTTATCTTCTCCTTCGTCATCTATTACAACATAATAGACAACAAAGTTTTTCACATAAATTCGATAATATGGATAGCGACGTTCTCTCAAAGACCGATATGGTTCAAATGATTCTGCCACCGGCTGGCGTTCTAATATCGCCCTCTCAACCTCGTCCAACAAATCATTCGCAGCCTTTTCATTATGTAATTCTTCTGCGATATATACAATCTTCTTTTCTAAATCTTCATAGAACAATGGCAGATATCGCAGGTTATATTTGGCACTATTCATTTATCCTCCTTCTAAGATTAGAGAATACTTCCTCATGCGTGTATCTTCTATCATCTTCTTCCGCAACTTTGTCAGCCATATCCAATGCAGCTTCAATACCATCCGTTAATCTTGAATATGCTTCCAAACTAAGCACTACCATCGCACCATAACCATTTTTTGTTAAAAATACCGGTTCTCCACATGCAACTGCTTTTTCCACATCCGGAAACTTATTTCTTAAATCTGAAACTGGTCTAATCTGTATCATAGAAACCTCCTTGCTATATTTATCATAATTTTATCAATATTTTATCTTTGTCCATATTATAACCGATTACACCCGATTTTACAACAAGCAATTGCATCTAAAATATTTTTCCAATTTCAAAAAGCTTACAAGGTTCACAGCTCTTACGAAACCTTCTGATATTCCATCAATTTCTGCTTCTGCACGCTATTGAGATTT
>JBJELU010000160.1:0-1659 GCA_051879355.1 Oliverpabstia sp. | reverse complement strand
TTATATATAAATTTTCTCTCCACTCATGGTAAAATATAAGTAACCACACAAACATCCCACACACGAGAGGAGAAAAAATTTATGGCTAATAATTATCATCAGCTTTCACTTAAAGATACTTTTTCAGACTGCAAGGACATGTTTGTGGATGATGTTCCTTCCTTTTTTCAACTTCTGGAGCAGCATTTTGATATTTCTCTTTTTATTCCTCAAACTTTTTATAACGCTTTTTATCAGCATCTTGGTCGCAAAAGAGATTATCCGCTTACCGGTTTCCTTTCTGCTCTCATCCTGCAAAAAATCTTTTCTATCCCCACGGTTTCCCTACTGATACTCTTATTGAATCTTTGCAAAGAACTTCGGGATTTCTGCGGTTTTTCCAAAGTCCCTGATCCACCTTTGTTTACACGCTTTAAACTGGACTTTGCTGACCACCTTGATCTCATGTTCCAACAAATGGTTGATTATACCGAACCCATTTGTCAGCAGATTGATTCTTCTCTGGCTCAGATCCTTACCTTTGATACTTCCGGCATCGAGCTCTATGTTACGGAAAACAATCCCAAAACCCTCAATGCTCTGATCCGAAAGCTGAAAGCTTATTACAAAGATAACCCTGATGTTGATCCTTATAAGATGGCTTACGGTCTTATGCCTTCACAGGCGGCATCCTGTCCCGAAGCAAAGCAACAATACATCAATGGGCATTTCTGCTATGCCGATAAATTTGCCATCCTTACCAATGGTCTGGGTATCATCCGGCATATCTCTTTTCTGGATGATGACTTTAAAGCAGCTCATCCGGAAATGACGGTAGAAAAGAAATCTGATTCTCCCGATGAAGATAAGTCCATCGGGGATGCAACTTCCCTGAAACCTGTGCTTTCCGATTTCTTTTTCCTGCACCCGGACTTCCATCCGGATACTTTTCTGGGCGATTCTTCTTTTGATACCATCGAAACCTATGGGATGCTGTTGAATGACTTTCATTTTTCCAAGGCTCTGATTCCTTACAACCCTAGAAATGAAAGCAATCTCAAAAAAGTCGGATATAACGAATACGGCTATCCAACCTGCCCGGGTGACCCTTCTCTTGCCATGAAGTATTGTGGTGTCACCCATGAAAATGGACGTGCTGATCGTGTCAAATGGATTTGTCCCAAAGTTCACATGGTAAAGGGTAAATATGTCTGCGACTGTAAAGATCCTTGTTCTACCGCCACCAAAGGACGCACCACTTATACATACGAGAATCTAGATTTTCGCATGTTTCCCGGAATTCAAAGAGATTCCGAAGAATGGGATTCCCTTTACAAAATCAGAACCATTGTGGAACGTGCCATCGACCATCTAAAAATCAACATGTGTGTTGCCGGAAGGAAATCCAGAAACCACACCACCACAAAAGCGGATGTTTTTCTTGCAGGGATTGCAAGCCAGCTTACCGTCATTGTCGCCCACAGCATGAATTGTCCACAATACATCCGAAGTTTGAAACCTTTAATTGCCTGAAAAAGTATTTAATTGTCATAGTTCATTTATGGGCTTATTAAAGTACGCCCCATATCTGATGATTTATGTCAATTCAGAAACCATTCTGAATAATGACCGTTTTTTCTCTCCTTATATGAGGAAAGTTATCCACATCATAGAAAAAAA
>JBJELU010000159.1:0-1664 GCA_051879355.1 Oliverpabstia sp. | reverse complement strand
GCATAGCCCGATTCGTTCGTCAAATTCCAACATGTAAAGGCAAAATGTGATACCTTACACAATAGACAGCACAAAGAAACTCCCTGCTATTTCATAACAAGCTGTTTAAAGTTCTTCTCACTCCCCTACTGTTGGAGTCGGGTACCATAAACTGAATGAAGATTATGATTGACACAAACATCATCATTTCTGCAACACTCTTTCCAAACGGTCGGGCAGCACAGGCTTTCTTTAAAGCCTTACAACCGCCTTATCAACCCATTTCTGCGATTATGTAGTTGACGAGCTCCATCGGAAATTCTGCGAAAAGTTCTCCAACAGGCTTACAGAGTTAGAATCATTCCTATTCAATTCGTTATCTTTCATCAAACTTGTTTCTACTCCCGAAGAGGCTGTCAGTTCTGAACAGAGAATCCGTGATCCGAAAGACCGCCCTATTCTACGTGCTGCATTAAATGCACACGCCGATCTGTTTCTTACTGGTGACAAAGACTTTCTGGAATCTTCAGTCACGGATTCTCGAATCGTCTCTGTTGCAGATTTCCTGACTATGTGAACATCTGACATCTCTGCCAGCAAAAAGCTCATCGACTCTGGTGAACTTTTTTTGTCCCAAATTGAATCTATCACCACCACTGTTCAACATACTGACTAAATGCCACCTCGTATGGTTCCCGAATGGTTTTGACAGTTTAAATCCTGGATGACAAAACCTAATCTCAATCAGTAGTACTACTTCCTGGTTTACAAAAGTTTCACGAAACTTTCATTTACTGTTTCTCGTGTCAGGCACCCGGTGCATTTTTCAGTCTTTCCAGAGATTGATTCAAATGCTTGTCTTTAAAATCATCTGCCCATGTGGTGTGCAGTTCCACTACTTCATTCTTTTCAGAAGTCAAAATAACATGATGGTTAGCATGCCATTCCCCGGAAGAGTGGAAAACATGGGCTTCCAGAATCTGTACAGCCCGCTTCGCATCCTCCTTATCAGCCACAAACAGATCAATGTCCGTCGTCTTCCGAAACTCCGGGACTGGATAAAACCTCGAAACGGTACAGCCTTTCAATGTTACTGCAATGATGCCCTCTTTCGCCAGAAGGGCGGTGAGTCTTGCATTCAATACCTGTAGTTGGATTGATTTATGTACTGTTCTGGCTGCTTTTGATTGTATGGTCAGACTCTGGGGTTCTGGAAACCTAGACGGTCCCCATACATTTTCAAGCAATGACAGAACCTCGTGACGGTCTGCAAGAGTCAGTAACTGCTGATATTCTTCCGCTGTCAGTGACGAAAGAGAAACAAGATTGTCTGATTGTTTCAGACACTGTCCGGTAAATTCTCCTTTTTTACCAATTTTGTACCTTCCAAATTTTTTCTTGAATTCATTATATTTTCATGTTAATATATATCCATAAAAGGTGTTACCGATAGACGGCTAGCCCTTTATAATGAATTTAAATCAAAACGACCATCGTTCATCTGTCCAGGACTAACGGCGGTCGTTTTTGCTTGTGTTTTTATGTTCTTCATCGTCTTTCTTGCGATCTAATCTCTCGATTTTCTCCACAATCCGTCCAACTGCAACTCCGGTTCCAAAAACTGCAAGAATAAATCCTGCTAATGTTATGTAATCCATCATCATAATCGCACCACCCTCCTTTCT
>JBJELU010000158.1:0-7019 GCA_051879355.1 Oliverpabstia sp. | reverse complement strand
ATCATTGCATGGGTGCTACCAAAAAACGGTAGGCGGTTAGTCCTTCAACGGAGGGTTGCAGAGTGCCAGTGGCACTCGTTTTGCAACGACCGAAGTGAAACGAAGACCTGTAACCCTCCGATTACATAGAAATCCCCAGAGCTTTCTGGTGGAAATCTCTCGAAAGGAGGGCTAAGCCATATGGATATTGTTGACCTCATTGCAGTCATAAGCTTCGGCTTAACCTGCTTTGGAATCGGATATACCTTTGGTAAGGATATTAACAAGACACAAAAATAGCCGCCCCGGTCTGCTAAACTAGGCGGCAATTTTTGCCAAACTATTTATCGGACTAACCGTCTATCGGTAGCACTCTTTCTATAATCATATTACCACCTAATTCAGGATATGTCAAAGACTTTCTCATAGTTGATTATAGTATGAATCAACAAATCATATTAGTCCCATTCTTCCACGTTAAGTTACAGAACATCATCTCTATGAATACTATCTTAACATACAAATTAGACACTATCACTTCTCACCTCTACCTTATAGTTCGGGTAATTTGCTTTCATAAAATCGGCAACCCATTCAGTATATGTAGCCATCGCAAATAACTCTTTCTATTCCCGGATAACAGAAAAACCCCAGAAACACTAGGTTTCTGGGGTAATCTCATGCTTATACAATTAATCTATTCAATTATTTATAGATTACTCGATAACTGTAGCAACACGACCTGATCCTACAGTACGTCCACCTTCACGGATAGCGAAAGTAAGACCCTGTTCCATAGCGATTGGGTGGATCAGTTCGATAGTCATTTCTACGTTGTCTCCAGGCATGCACATCTCTGTTCCTTCTGGCAGAGAGATAACACCTGTTACGTCTGTTGTTCTGAAGTAGAACTGTGGACGATAGTTGTTGAAGAATGGAGTATGACGTCCACCTTCATCTTTTGTCAGAACGTAAACCTGAGCTGTGAATTTTTTGTGGCATGTAACAGTGTTTGGTTTAGCCAGAACCTGTCCACGAACGATTTCTGTTCTCTGAACACCACGAAGCAGAGCACCGATGTTATCACCAGCCTGAGCTTCATCCAGCAGTTTACGGAACATTTCGATACCAGTAACAACTGTTGATTTTTTCTCTTCTTTAACACCAAGAATTTCAACTGGGTCGTTCAGATGCAGAACACCACGCTCTACTCTACCTGTTGCAACAGTACCACGACCAGTAATGGTGAATACGTCCTCTACAGGCATCAGGAACGGTTTGTCAGTGTCACGTTCCGGATTCGGAATGTAATCATCAACAGTTGCCATCAGTTCCATGATTTTGTCGCCCCATTCGCTGGACGGATCTTCCAGAGCTTTCAGAGCAGAACCCTGAACAACCGGACAATCTGTGAAGTCATACTCTTCCAGAGCTTCTGTGATTTCCATTTCAACCAGTTCCAGAAGTTCTTCATCGTCTACCATATCACATTTGTTCATGAATACAACGATGTAAGGAACACCTACCTGACGGGACAGCAGGATGTGCTCTTTTGTCTGAGCCATAACACCATCAGTAGCAGCTACAACCAGGATAGCACCATCCATCTGAGCAGCACCAGTGATCATGTTCTTAACGTAGTCAGCATGACCTGGGCAGTCAACGTGTGCATAGTGTCTATTCTCAGTTTCGTACTCAACGTGTGCTGTAGAGATTGTGATACCACGTTCTCTTTCTTCTGGAGCTTTATCGATATTCTCGAAATCTGTTGCAGTGTTACCAGCAACTCTCTCAGAAAGTACTTTTGTAATAGCAGCTGTCAGAGTGGTTTTACCATGGTCAACGTGTCCAATGGTACCAATGTTACAATGCGGTTTGGTTCTTTCAAATTTAGCTTTAGCCATTATAAATGTCCTCCTTAAAACTTTACGCCGATGGGCATATTTAACTATTTATTAAGACTTGCTATCCTTGATTATATTGCATATCAAGGATATTTGCAAGTCAAATTTCTATTATTTATGATGATTCCAACCCTATAAAGCAGGGATTCTCGCTGTTTTTTAATTCTGTTTCTTATTTACCTTTGGAAGACAGAACTTTTTCCTGTACAGATTTTGGAACCGGCTCATATTTTTCAAAGAACATGGAATAGTTACCACGTCCCTGTGTTCTGGAACGCAGGTCTGTTGCGTATCCAAACATTTCAGCCAGCGGAACGTATCCACGGATCATCTTACCTCCGCCGATATCTTCCATACCTTCGATACGACCACGACGGGAGTTGATATCACCGATAACATCACCCATGTAATCTTCCGGTGTGGAAACTTCAACCTTCATGATAGGCTCCAGAAGAACCGGAGCTGCTTTCTGCATAGCATCTTTGAATGCCATGGATCCGGCAATATGGAATGCCATTTCAGAAGAGTCGACTTCATGGTAAGAACCATCGTATACATTTGCATGTACGCCTACTACCGGGAATCCGCCCAGAATACCGGACTTCATAGCTTCCTCGATACCTTCACCAACTGCCGGGATGTATTCCTTCGGAATAGCACCACCAACAACGGTAGATTCGAACTTGTAGGTTTCCTCTGCATTTGCATCCATTGGAGCAAATTTAACTTTACAGTGACCATACTGTCCACGACCACCGGACTGTTTTGCATATTTGTGTTCTACATCAACAGCCTTGGTAATAGTTTCTTTGTATGCTACCTGAGGAGCACCAACGTTAGCTTCTACTTTGAATTCACGAAGCAGACGGTCAACGATGATATCCAGATGCAGCTCACCCATACCAGCGATAATGGTCTGACCTGTTTCCTGGTTTGTATGAGCACGGAATGTAGGATCTTCTTCTGCAAGTTTTGCAAGAGCTTCACCCAGTTTACCCTGACCAGCTTTTGTCTTAGGCTCGATAGCCAGCTCAATAACTGGTTCCGGGAATTCCATGGATTCCAGAATTACCGGATGTTGTTCATCACAGATGGTATCACCTGTAGTACTGAACTTGAATCCAATCGCTGCTGCGATATCTCCGGAATACACTTTATCAAGTTCCTGACGTTTGTTGGCATGCATCTGAAGGATACGGCCAACACGTTCTTTTTTGCCTTTTGTAGCATTCAGTACATAAGAACCGGAGTTCATAGTACCTGAATACACACGGAAATATGCCAGTTTACCAACAAATGGGTCTGTCATAATCTTAAATACCAGAGCGGAGAATGGTTCTTCATCAGAAGAATGACGAACAACTTCATTTCCGTCCATATCAGTACCATCGATTGGAGGAATGTCTGTAGGTGCAGGCATATACTCCAGAATCGCATCCAGAAGTTTCTGTACACCTTTATTTCTGTATGCAGAACCACAACATACAGGAATTGCTGCACATTCGCAGGTTCCTTTTCTCAAAGCTGCTTTCAGAGCTTCTACAGATGGTTCTTCACCTTCCAGATATTCCATCATCAGATCATCATCCAGCTCACAGATTTTTTCAACCAGTTCTGTACGGTACAGTTCTGCATCATCCTGCATATCCTCTGGAATGTCAACAACAGAAATATCATCGCCCTTATCATCATTATAGATGTAAGCTTTCATCTCGAACAAATCGATGATTCCTTTAAATTCGTCTTCTTTACCGATTGGGAGCTGAAGACAGATTGCATTTTTACCCAATCTTGTTCTAATCTGATCTACTGCATTGTAGAAATCCGCACCCAGGATATCCATCTTGTTGATGAATGCCATACGCGGTACGTTGTAGGTATCAGCCTGACGCCATACATTTTCTGACTGCGGCTCAACACCACCTTTAGCACAGAACACACCAACTGCACCGTCCAGTACACGCAGAGAACGTTCTACCTCTACGGTAAAGTCAACGTGGCCTGGGGTATCAATAATGTTGATACGATGCTCCTGAGCACCTGCTTTTGGTTTTGTCTGCTCTTCCAATGTCCAGTGACATGTGGTAGCTGCGGAAGTAATTGTGATACCTCTTTCCTGTTCCTGCTCCATCCAGTCCATGGTAGCAGTACCTTCATGTGTATCTCCAATTTTATAGTTTACACCGGTGTAGTATAAGATACGCTCTGTAAGAGTGGTCTTACCAGCATCGATATGCGCCATAATACCAATATTTCTGGTTCTCTCTAATGGATATTCTCTTCCAGCCAATTGGATTTCCTCCTTTAGAATCTGTAATGAGCAAATGCCTTATTAGCCTCTGCCATTTTATGCATGTCTTCTTTCTTCTTTACAGATGCTCCGGTGTTGTTCATAGCATCCAGAAGCTCATTTGCCAGTCTGTCTTCCATGGTCTTCTCGCCTCTCTTACGGGAGTACAGAGTCAGCCAGCGAAGAGCCAGCGCCTGACGACGCTCCGGGCGAACTTCGATCGGTACCTGATAGGTAGCTCCACCGATACGTCTTGCCTTTACTTCCAGAACAGGCATGATATTGTTCATTGCTTCTTCAAAAACTTCAATTGCTGGTTTTCCAGCTTTTTCTTCTACTTTAGCGAAAGCACCGTATACAATCTTCTGTGCTACACCTTTCTTACCATCTAACATGATGTTATTGATAAGTTTGGTAACCACTTTGTTGTTGTACAACGGATCTGCTAACACGTCTCTTTTCTGAGTATGTCCTTTACGTGGCACGTTACTTCCCTCCTTAATCAATAGATTATCTCTTAGGTACTCACATGACAGGCTGAGCAGTTAAACAGACACTGTCGACTATGTGTTCGCACTGGTAAATTCCTCTATATGACCCGCAACCATCAGGGTATAAATGGAATGACCGTACATAGTATTGTGATGTTAGTTATTTTTTGTTATTTTTTAGGTCTCTTAGCACCGTATTTGGAACGGGCCTGTCTTCTATTTGCAACACCTGCGGTATCAAGTGTACCTCTGATGATATGGTATCTTGTACCTGGCAAGTCTTTAACACGGCCACCACGGATCAGAACAACACTGTGCTCCTGAAGGTTATGACCTTCTCCTGGAATGTAGCTTGTTACTTCGATACCGTTGGACAGACGAACTCTGGCGATTTTACGAAGAGCTGAGTTAGGTTTTTTAGGTGTAGCAGTCTTAACAGCTGTACACACACCTCTCTTCTGTGGTGAAGACATATCGCTGGATTTCTTTTTTAAAGAGTTAAAGCTTTTCTGCAGAGCCGGAGCGGTAGATTTCTTAACAGAAGTCTGACGTCCTTTTCTTACTAACTGGTTAAATGTTGGCATTCCATTTCACCTCCTGTATTATTTTCCTTGGAATTTGTCTGTGGTTGCTATTACATTCAAATATCCGCACACAAAAATAACTGCATTCTCATGCACGCTTGTCTATTATATCCTCACCAAAATAAAAAGTCAAGGGAATTTATCATTTTCCCCTGACTTTTTATTGTCATTTTATATGATTTCTTAGTCTTCTGTGAAGAAAATCTCATCTGCCAGTCTGTCTTCAGCAGATTCCTCATCTTCTTCAGGAATTTCATCTTCTATTTCATCAGAAACATCAAGATTGTCATCCAGATCAATATCAAGATCCAGATCATCCAGATCGAGGTCATCAAAATCCAGATCATCGTCCTCATCTTTCAGCATATCATCGGTAGAAAGTTTAACATTGCTGTACCGTTTCATTCCGGTTCCTGCAGGAATCAGCTTACCGATCAGCACGTTTTCTTTCAGACCGATCAGATGATCGACTTTTCCTTTGATAGCGGCTTCTGTCAGTACTTTTGTTGTTTCCTGGAAAGAAGCTGCTGAAAGGAAGGAATCAGTTGCCAGAGACGCCTTGGTAATACCCAGAAGAACCTGTTTTCCTTCTGCCGGTACTTTTCCCTCAGCTTCCATCGTTTCATTCGTTTCTTCGAAATCAAGCACATTTACCAGAGTTCCCGGCAGATAGTTCGTATCACCATTATCTTCAATACGAATCTTCTTCAGCATCTGACGAACAATAACCTCAATATGTTTATCATTGATTTCTACACCCTGCAGACGGTATACTCTCTGAACCTCACGGAGCATATAATCCTGTACTGCACGAACGCCTTTAATTTTCAGGATATCATGCGGGTTAACAGAACCCTCTGTCAGTTCGTCACCGGCTTCCAGAACCTGTCCGTCAAGAACTTTGATTCGGGAACCGTAAGGAATCAGATAAGTCTTGGATTCACCGCTCTCATTGTCAGTAACCACGATCTCGCGTTTCTTTTTGGTATCCTTAATGGCAACTTCACCTTTGATTTCTGTGATGATTGCAAGTCCTTTCGGCTTTCTTGCCTCGAAAATTTCCTCGACACGGGGAAGACCCTGTGTGATATCTCCACCGGCAACACCACCGGTATGGAAGGTACGCATGGTCAGCTGGGTACCAGGCTCACCGATGGACTGTGCAGCGATAATACCAACGGATTCACCAACCTGAACAGCTTCACCTGTTGCCATGTTAGCTCCGTAACATTTTGCACAGATACCAATCTTGCATCTGCAGCTGAGGATGGTACGGATTTTGATCTTTTTAAATTTCTCACCGTTCTCATCTACACCTTCAGCCATAATACGAGCAGCCCGTTTCGGAGTAATCATGTGATTTGCTTTTACAATCACATTACCATCTTTGTCTTTAATGGTATCACAGGAGAAACGTCCTGTAATACGCTCCTGCAGGCTTTCAATCTCTTCCTTGCCGTCAGAGAATTCTTTGACATACATGCCTGGAATTTCATCCTTACCTTCACAACAGTCTACTTCACGAACGATCAGATCCTGAGATACGTCTACCAGACGTCGTGTCAGGTATCCGGAGTCGGCGGTACGCAGAGCCGTATCAGAAAGACCTTTACGTGCTCCATGAGCAGACATGAAGTATTCCAGTACGTCCAGACCTTCACGGAAGTTGGACTTGATTGGCAGCTCGATGGTATGACCGGTTGTATCAGCCATCAAGCCTCGCATACCTGCCAGCTGCTTGATCTGTTTATCAGAACCACGGGCACCGGAG
>JBJELU010000157.1:0-1669 GCA_051879355.1 Oliverpabstia sp. | reverse complement strand
AAGGATAGCGATAGGTAATCCTTTGGTCGGGGTATGCAGCCGAAGGCTGCATATTCGTTCCTCCAGATTTTCCCCCGCTCCAAACCGTGCGTGACAGTTTCCCATCACACGGCTTTCCATCGTCAGCACTTTTTATAACAATCTATACATCAAACAGATTTGCCCTTTTAGAGAACCAGTTCTGGCATTTCTGCCAGTACACGGAGTTTATTGAGCTTTGCCAACTGCATTTTGTTGGGATTCCACACTTTCAGGTATTTACGGATGGTGCGCTCATTTGCAGAATGAATGAGGATGTGAACCACACCGGAAACGATTATCAGATTTTGGTAACTGTCATTTCCACCCAATGACACTGGCTTTTTGTGGTGACAGTCCACTTGATTTGCTTCCAGTTCCACACCGGAAACGGCACATTTTCCTTTCTGTGCAACATAGAGCGCAATGCGGTTGTCGTTGTATTCCACGCTTTGCTTGCCACATGGATTATTCATCAGATAATAGAGGACTGCCATATTGATTCCAGCAAGATTCCTGTGAATCTCTATCCGTCCTTCTGGCGTGTACTTATTAACCCGATTTTTCTTGTCCATGGGGACTCTGTGCTGCACATAAGCAATCGGGACGATGGCGTGACCATTCAGATAACGCACTTCCCGGCTTGTACCATACTTCTCCAGAATATACCTGTTTGTGATTTGACCTTTCTTTTGCAGTCTGTGCTTCAACCTGTTGTAAAGGCTCTTTTTGACATCGAAAGCGATTTTGTGAATATCAGTATTCACATGAGTTGCTATGCAGTAATAGTTATGAATGCCCATGATGTAGGAGTTGTACTTTTGAATTAGCCGATACTCCATTCCGGGATCATAGGTTTGCCGTATCTGCCCGATGATTCCCTTGCTTTTCTCCCGAATTTTCAGTAATGCCTTATCCTTGATATGCGCTTCCACTACATACCGTAACTGTCCATCTGGCTTCTTTCCCTTTGTTCGGACTTTTAACTTAAAGCCCAAGAACTCAGAGTAATGGCGTTTCAGATTTACAATTTTCGATTTTTCTGGACTGATTTCCAGTCCCAATCGCTCCAAAAGCCATTGTTTTGTCGCCTCGAACAGCTTGACTGCATCTGACCGCTTTTTACAAAAGATCTTAAAATCATCTGCATAGCGGACAACATAGCATTCTTTCAGATTTGTAGTGCGTAATGCCCGGATGGTATTCGATTTATCGGGAGTTCCATTTGCATATATTCTGTGTACATAGTTCTTTTGCGTGGGCATTTCTTCCCATTGGCTGACAATCCACCAATCCAGTTCATTCAAGACTATGTTGGATAGCAGCGGGGAAATGATACCACCCTGTGGCGTACCCTTTTCGGGGAAGCCGATTCCAGCCACTTCTGCCTTTAGCATGGCAGAAATGATGGACAGAAGCTTTTTGTCCCGGATGCCGAGTGTCCACATCTGCTTCAGCAGTTTTCCGTGGTTCACATTGTCAAAGAAGGATTTTATATCTATATCAATGACATAGTGGCAACCGACACTTTGTATCATTCTCTCCGCTTGGGCAATGGCATTTTCGGCACTATGGTCTGGTCGAAATCCATTGCTACGCTTGAAGAATTTTGCTTCGCAGATTGGCTCTAATACTTGCAGAATACATTGCT
>JBJELU010000156.1:0-7056 GCA_051879355.1 Oliverpabstia sp. | reverse complement strand
TGGATGGGACAATTGATATCTGCCATAGGAGGAGGCCTCACCAGTTTTGGGCTCGGAGTATACATTTTTCAGAAAACAGGAAGTGCTGCAGGAATGGCTCTTGTTACGCTGCTGGGATTTCTTCCGACGCTGCTGCTTAGTGTTCCTGCGGGTGTGTTGGCAGACCGGTATGACAGAAGGCTTCTGATGATGCTCGGTGATGGGTGTTCCGGGATAGGGGTGCTTTATATTTTGATCTGTATGATGAGGGGTGATTCTTCTCTGACTCAGATCTGTATTGGAGTATCTATTTCGGCTGTATTTTCTTCATTGCTGGATCCGGCGTACAAGGCAACGGTTTCTGACTTGTTAACTCCCGATGAGTATTCGAAGGCGAGCGGACTGGTTTCTCTGGCAGGAAGCGCCAGATATCTGGTTTCTCCGGTCATAGCAGGGATTTTGTTGTCAGTCAGTGATGTAAAGCTTCTGTTGGTTATCGATATCTGTACATTTATTTTAACAGTGTTTTCAACATTTGCTGTAAGGAGAGGAATTGAAACAGCAAAGTCTTTGGAAAAGCTATCGTTTAAAGAAAGCATGAAGGACGGATGGAATGCAATACAGCAAAGGAGGGGCGTGTTTTTACTCGTTGTCGTATCTTCCTTACTGACACTTTTTATCGGGGTATTTCAGATTTTGGCGGAACCTCTCATTTTGTCCATAGCAGATGTAAGGACACTGGGAATTGCAGAAACCATTTGCGCCAGCGGAATGTTAGTGACAAGTCTGTATCTTGGAATCCGGGGAATTAAAGCCGGATATGTAAAAGTACTCAGTCTGTCGATTGCTCTGGCAGGAGTCTGTATCCTTGGTTTTGGAGTATTTGAGAATATCGTGTTTATCACGCTTTCAGGCTTTGGATTCTTTATGATGCTTCCTTTTGCAAATAACTGTCTGGACTTTCTGGTAAGAACAAATACGCCGGTAGAATTGCAGGGGCGTGTCTGGGGAATCGTAGGATTTATGTCACAGATCGGATATGTGATTGCCTATGGATGCAGTGGGATTCTTGCCGATGGGATAGCAGAATATAGTGGAATCAGTGTAGGAAGAGGAGCCGGAATGGTAATGGTTTTTGCAGGCCTGGCACTGGTCATTGTTTCGGTGGGTATGCTGTTTATAAAAGAAATAAGGCTTCTTGAAGGAAAGACAGGAGGAGAAGAGAGATGCTAGGAAGACTTTTGTGGAATGATATCAGAAATCATAAACTGTTGTCTCTGTCGACGGTGATTTTTATGGCGGCTTCGTCACTGTTTATTACACTGGCAGCAATTCTGTTTACCGGTCTTTTGGGTTCTGTGGATGGCCTGATGAAAAGAGCTGTAACACCAGATTATCTGCAGATGCATGTGGGCAGTATTCAAACGGAGAAACTTGAATCGTTTGCAGAAGAACATCCTGAGATTGAAAAATGGCAGGTATGCCCCTTCTTAAATCTGGATAACAGTTCTGTGGTGCTTGGAAATAAGAGCCTGACAGACAGCACGCAGGACAATGGATTATGTGTGCAGAATGAGGACTTTGATTATCTGCTGGACATGGACAATACTTGTCCCACAGTAGAGGAAGGAGAGGTTTATGTACCGGTGTGTTATCGGTCTGTGTATGATCTGAATATTGGTGACAGAATGCAGATCGGAAATGAAGAACTGATTGTTGCAGGTTTTATAAGAGATTCACAGATGAGTTCCATGATGGCGTCCTCCAAACGATTTCTGGTAAGTCAAACAGACTATGAACGGATAAAAGGACTGGGAGAGGAAGAATATTTAATTGAATTCCTCTTAAAGGTGAACACGGATACGGATTCTTTTGCGGCGGATTATGGAAGAGCGGGGCTGTATGCGAATGGTCCGGTGATTACAAAACCATTGATCCGCATGATGAATGCGCTGTCGGATGGAATCATGATTCTGGTAATTCTTCTCGTAGGTATTGGAGTATTGTTGATCTCTCTTCTTTGCATTCGCTTTATTACGTCCCTTGGTGTGGAAAAGGACAGGAACGAAGTGGGTATGTTAAAAGCATTGGGAATTGCAGATAATCAGATTCGCTTCCTGTATTTCTCAAAATATATCCTACTTTCCTGTATTGGTTCGGCAGTCGGGCTTTGGGGAGCAGGAATACTGAAGAGACCACTTTCCGAAAAGTTAAGGGAATTATACGGTGTGTCAGATCAGGGACTGTTTTCTGCTTTGATGGCAATTCTTGTCTGTGTACTAATACAGGGAGTGATTCTTCTATTCATAAGACATGTTTTAAAGAAGTTCGAAAAAATGTCCACATTGGAGGCATTATTTTCTGTGAAAACACAAGGGAAAAAGGCAGAGCTCGGACAATATGTGGTCATTGGTCTGGTAGCAGCAGCGTGTATGATTTTAGCGTTGATTCCACAGAACTTATGCAGTACCATTTCAGCACCGGAATTTGTAACCTATATGGGAATCGGAGATGCCCGGATTCGAATGGACGTGAGACAATCGGAAGATATCGAATCCATAACGGAGAAACTGTCAGGGAAGTTGAGCACAGATCCTTGTGTATCAAAGTATGTGGCTTTAAAAACAGTATCCTGCCCGGCTTATTTAACGGATGGAACGCAGGCGAATCTTCTCTTGGAAACAGGCGACCATTCTGTTTTCCCTGTAAAGTATGCAGAGGGAAAACAGCCGGAAGCAGAGGGCGAAATTGCATTATCAAGCTTACGGTCACAGGATCTGGGACTGAAAATCGGTGATGCGCTGGAACTGGTAAATGGTGACAATAGAAGTTCTTTTGTGGTTTGCGGTATTTATTCGGATATTACAAATGGAGGAAAAACAGCGAAGGTAAAGAATCTTTCGTCCAATGGAAATGTAGATGCTCAGGTTATATGGAGTATTTTGTATATATCCTTAAAGGACAATGTCCCTGCAGAACAGTGGATGAAAGAATACAAACAATATGGTGTGGATGTCGTGAATATTTCAGACTATGTGCAGGGAACGTATGGACCGACCATTCAGCAGATTGAAAGGGTCAGGCTTGTGGCTATGGGAATCGCAATACTGATTGTTATGGTGGTGGTCATGCTTTTTATGCGACTTTTAATTGAAAAAAAGAGGTATTGCATTTCCCTTCAAAAAGCCCTGGGATTTGATAATATCAGTATAAGGGCAACCTATTTCAGGCAGGGATCGATTCCAATAACAGTGGGTGTGTCAGCAGGAGTGCTATTTGGGAATATCCTTGGTGAAAGTATCTGTGGACAGATATTAAAATCCTTTGGAGCATTCGGCTTTCGCTTTGTGATTCGATGGGAACAGGTTACTTTTATAGTCTTAATGTTAATGGTTACGGCAACTGTGGCTGTATGTTTTGGAACTTCGAAAATTAAGAAAATCAAAGCATATGAGTGCTGCATGAGAAAGGAATAAATTATATGGAGATTATTTTAAGGGCAGAAAAACTTTGTAAAAATGAGATATTAAAGGATATTTCGTTTTGTATTCATCAAGGAGAAATGGTGGCGGTCATGGGTCCGTCGGGATCCGGAAAGTCCACGTTATTATATCATTTATCCGGAATGGATCAGCCGACTGGTGGTAAGGTATGGCTGAAAGATCAGGAAATCACGGCCTTATCTGAAAACGAAAAAGCAAAATTACGGCTCCATCAGGTCGGTTTTGTCTTTCAACAGATGAACATGATGGAGAATCTGAATATTATGGATAATATTCTGCTTCCTGCCATGCAGGCAAACAAAGAAAGAAAAAAACAGAGAAAGACAAAGAAAGAGCTAATAGACGATGCTGTGAGACTGATGAGAAAGCTTTCCATTTCAGGATTAGAGCAAAGAAGGATTACAGAGGTTTCGGGCGGTCAGCTGCAGCGGGCATGTATTTGCAGGAGCATGATCAATCATCCGGAGATCATATTTGCGGATGAACCGACAGGGGCATTAAATAAAAGTGCAACGGAGGAAGTAATGAATGCATTTTCGTCTTTGAATCGTGAAGGAACAACAATTCTGATGGTAACACATGACAGCAGGATGGCCAGCCGCTGCAGGCGGATTCTGTATCTTTTGGACGGGCAGATTCAGGGAGAGTTGACTCTGACAGATTGTCCGGAGATTTCTATTAAGCAGCGGGAAGATAAAGTAAACAGGTGGCTTGCAAAGATGGAGTGGTAGTACTTTGAAGGCAGGATAATAAAAATGCTGGGCAATACTGTCCGTAATAGCTCGGAGCCATGCACCTGTGAAAAGTAAACATGTCAGGAAACTGTAATTGTTCGAGTGATTATATCAGTGTAAAACAGACAGAAAGCCGTGTGGTTTTGGTCTGTTTTTTCATTTTTGTGATAGAATAAGAAAAAATAAGAGAATACAGATTTAATGAATGGCTCTGGATAGAACCAAAATGCTGACAGCGGAGGAATTTATGTGTACAAGTTTTGTAATTAATAAAGGAAAAACACTGGTTGGTTGGAACTTGGATATTCTTGATATGATACATAGAGTTCGAACTACTGATGATGGTGTTTATATTGAAATATATGATGAAAAAGAGGGATGGCTGCCTCTGTTTGGTGCAAATGCAAGGGGAGATTTTGTGGGAATGCCTACCTGTCATCCATTTGATGCGAGAAGTAATCCAAAAGCGGACGCACCTGTTTCGATGATGCTCGATATCGATTTGTTACTGCAGAAGAAGACCTTTCAAGAGATAAAATCAATTGCTGAAAATGGTCCGATATATAGCATACCGGGAGTCACCTTCATGTCGGCGCTGTCTGATATAAATGGGAATGTGCTTCATATTATTCCGGGACAGGGATATAAGTATTATGAGAAACCTGAGTATGCGATACTCACAAATTTCTCGCCGTTCAAAGGGAATCTTGAAAAGCATCCATGGATGGGAATGGATCGATATCGAACAGCGGAAGAGTTACTTTCAAAGGCTGCGGAAACTTTTGATGTGAAAGAATGTTTCGAGATACTAAAGGCTTGTTCACAAGTTGTATGTCCTACTGTTGTGTCAATGGTGTTTGATGTAAATGAACTGAAAGTATACTGGTGTGAAAATCGTCAGTGGAACAAAATAGAAATAAAAGAGTTTTCCAGATGAAAACAGAAGAGGATAACATAGAATCGGTAATGAATGATGATGGTGGAAAGTATGTTGGACCTCAATGGAGTTGAAGGAACACCTGTTGTTCATTGGAATTCATATCGTTATATTTGTGAGGTGATTCGTGATGAAAGAAAATATAATAAAGAATCTGACGGCTAAAGATGATAAATTTGCGTGTGCATTTGCTGATAAAGTCATCTTAGAAAGTAAGGAAACAGATGAGTGGTACGAATACTTTGATGATTTTGCTTCGCTTCTTGACCATCCGAAATCATTGGTAAGAAATCGGGCACTGTATATTCTTGCAGTAAATCAACAGTGGGATGAGGAAAATCATTTTGATGCGATTCTTGATGAGTACCTCGCTCATATAACGGATGCAAAACCGATTACTGCCAGACAATGCGTTAAGGCTCTTGCACAAATAGGATTGGCAAAACCGCAGTATATTCCAATGATCTTGTCAGCACTGCATGATGCTGATTTATCAAAGTACAAGGACAGCATGCGCCCACTGATTGAAAAAGATATGGCAGAAACAGAAAAAGTGTTGACTGATTTCCTGCGTACAACACAAAGAATAGAATAATGAAAATGTAACGACAAATTTGATGGGTAAATAAACAGATTGAAAAATCTGTATTTACGGAGGATGATATATTATGAGCAAAAATGGTGTGATTGGAGGATGCGCACAAAATAAAATCCTCTAACTATTAAATAAGGAGTCATTCAAACTATCAGATGTGGATTGATGCCGAAGATAGTCTCGAAGTTTGGTAAATATTGAAAGTTGTAAAAATCGAACGATTTTGTTGATAAAATCGTTCGATTTGTGTATAATATAATTGAAAAGAGAGATTTTTCTTTTAAGACGATAATTATTTGTTCTTCAAGAAGGAAGGGGATGATGATATGTTTATTACCGCAACGGAATTAAAAACTAATCTTGGCAAATATCTTATGCTTGCAGAAACAGAGGATATATATATTACTCGTAACGGAAAAGTTGTTGCAAAATTATCTAACCCATATCAGGACAGAGTAGATGTTGCTAAGTCATTATTTGGTGTTCTTTCAAATGATATGACTCTGGAAGAAGCACGGGAAGAAAGGTTGAATACAATATGAGAGTTTTAGTTGATACCTGTGTTATCATCGATGCATTACAGTCTCGTGTTCCGTTTGCAGAAGCAGCACAAAAGCTTTTTATATATTCTGCAAATAAGCAATTTGAGGGTTATATTACTGCAAAGTCAGTTACAGATATATATTATCTGACACATCGTTTAACACATAGCGATGCAGAAACACGAAAGATTTTGAGTAAACTATTTACTTTGTTTCATTTGTTGGATACGACTTCTTTAGACTGCCGAAAAGCAATATCTTCTGAAATTGTTGATTATGAAGATGCTATTATGGTGGAAACAGCAATTCGTTCAGAAATGGATTGCATAGTAACCAGAAATGTGAAAGACTATGCGAAATCTTCTGTTAAGGTATGTGAACCTTCTGCATTAATAAAGTTATTAGAGAAAGAAAACGAAACTGAATAAACAGGGAAGGCGGGATACTCTTCTTTGGAATCGTTTGAGAAAATTGACACTTTTTCCTTAGGATCTTTATAGATAGCACGAATTCAGAAGAAAAAATCAGATTACATCTCTATAATGAAACCAGAAAAGGAGAGATGTAATTATGGATATAAGAGAAATCAAGAAAAACAAACTTAAAACAATTCTTCAGTTTTCCGTTCCAAGCATTATAGCAATGCTTTTGCAAACGGCAACCACAATCACTGATGGTTATTTCACCGGTAACTATGTGGGTGAAAATGCACTGGCGGCGATTAACCTTGGGTTGCCGATTCTGTATTTTTACCTGGGTGTGGGTC
>JBJELU010000155.1:0-1682 GCA_051879355.1 Oliverpabstia sp. | reverse complement strand
GGACATTCAAAATATGACATATTCTCTACAATTCCAAGCACAGGTATTTTCATCATTTCAGCCATTTTCACAGCTTTGCCGACAATCATGCCCACCAACTCCTGTGGAGAAGTCACTACAATGATTCCATCTATCGGAAGAGACTGAAATACAGTTAGAGGCACATCGCCTGTACCTGGAGGCATATCCACAAACATATAGTCAATATCACCCCAGATAACATCTGTCCAGAACTGCTTTACAACACCGGATATGATTGGTCCTCGCCATACAACAGGATCTGTATCATTATCAAGCAGCAGATTGATAGACATAAGTTTTGTGCTATTTGCTGTTATTACTGGCTGTATTCCATCATTTGTTCCGTCTGCTTTCGTTTTAATGCCAAAAATTTTAGGAATAGATGGTCCGGTAATATCTGCATCTAGCACGGCAGTACGGTATCCTCTTTTTTGCATACCTGATGCTAACAAAGCTGTAATCAGTGATTTTCCGACACCGCCTTTACCGCTTACAACTCCAATCACATTTTTTACAGATGATTTGCTGTTCTGTTTTTCCAACATACTCTGTGGAGCTGTTCGTTCATTGCAGTCACTGCCACATTCCGAACAGTTATGAGAACAATTCTCAGCCATTGCAATGACCTCCGTTTCTGTCGCAGCCGTGCTTATCCTCACCACAAGAATGACCACCATCATGATGTTCATGATGCTCGCAGTGTACATCGGGGTTAAAATTCAAACCTCCATTTAGATATGCATTTACTGCTTCATCTGCAGAACCTGAAACGCCACCATAGAGTTTAATACCCGCTTCTGACAATGCAGTCTGTGCACCACCACCAATGCCACCGCAGATAAGTATATCTGTTTTAAAATTGGTTAGAAATACAGATAGTGCACCATGTCCTTGACCGTTGGTATCTACAATCTGTGTGTGTACTATTTTATCATTTTCAACATCATACAACTTGAATTTCTCCGTATGACCAAAATGCTGAAAAATCATTCCATTTTCATAAGTTACTGCAATTCTCATTTGATTTTCTCCTTTTTCTTGAATTTTCTCTGCAATAAATGTTTTATTACAGTCTTTGCGACAATAACAAACATCAGAATTATCGCAGACGCGATAATGACCGCCGGAAATTAAAAGTGATTTTCCATTGACAATACTATCCGCAAGTTTTTCTCTAGCAGATTTGTAGACTTCCGTGACTGTTGTTCTGGATATATCCATCTGCTTTGCACATTGCTCATGTGTAAACTTTTCTAAATCTATCAGCCGAATTACTTCATACTCATCAACTGTCAGTATTATGTTATCTTTTGTAAAACGTCCTTTTGGGATAAAACTGTCATAGACAGGTTCTGCACAGATTCTTCTGCATCTAATTGGTCTTGCCATAGAATCACATCCATTTTTGTTTTCGACATATGTCGTAAATGATTATAGCACGGGTAAAAAGTAAATGCAAGATACTATGAAATTTATTTGTTACTATTATTTTTGATATCTGTTATCATTTTTTTGAAATTGATTGAAAATAATATTGCAGTTGTACATACTGCCAATGTATCTGCTATAGGTTCTGCTATAAATACTGCCATTGCCTTGTTTTTAAAAAAGTGAGGAAGTACAAATATCAGAGGTATCAGCAGAAGTATTTTTCTGAATAT
>JBJELU010000154.1:0-1687 GCA_051879355.1 Oliverpabstia sp. | reverse complement strand
CAACAGAAAGAACCTGAAGAAAATACAGCTAGTTAATTATTATTCGATGTACTAGATATATTGGTAATACGGCGAAACGCCTGAAATAAGAATTGTTTCCTGATATTTGTAGATTTATCGTAACATAAAGAACTCATTCACGCAACAGCAAGTGTTCGACAAATAATATTGAAAAACTCCCGGGGAGTTTTTCATTTTCCCCGGGGAAATCTTATCAACTTTCTTTTTTCATCACCTTTACAAATGATACCAGCAGAAACAGCATGCAGATCAGCCAGGTGGATGGTTCTGCGATGGATGCTCCAAAGTACCCCCATAAAGGTACAAATATAAATGCCGCCACACCTTTTATAATCAGTTCCAGTGAACTGGATATCAGCGGCAGGATCCGGTGTCCCAGCCCCTGCAGGGATGTGCGCAGAATCAGAAGCACACCCAGCGGCGGAAACAATAACATATTAATACGCAGATTCATTCTGGCATTGTCCAGAATAACTGCCGAGCGGCTTCCGGTCAGTGCGTAGATCAATTTATCTGAGAAAATCAGTACACCTGCAATGTAAATGGCGAGCCAGATTACATCCAGTCCAATGGATTTTTTGATTCCTTCTCTGATACGCTCTGGTTTTCGTGCTCCGTAGTTCTGACTGACGAATGTGGCATTGGCACTGGCAATGCTGGAAAGCGGCATATTTCCAATCATCACCACTCGCCGGGCCGCCGTGTGAGCGGCGATAATATCCGTTCCCAAAGTATTGATTGCCCCTTGAAGCATGACGGAGCCAATCTGAAAAATAGAATTCATCATTCCCATCGAAAATCCTGTGGTCAGCATTTCACTGATCAGTTCCGGCTGGAAAACAAAATCTCCACGCCCCGGTATCAGAAAATGATATCTTCGTAAAATGTGAATCAGGCATAAGATGCTGCAAATGATCTGTGCAAATACGGTTGCCAGTGCAATTCCGGCCACCCCCAGATGCAGCACCCGCACAAATATCAGATCCATCATTATATTGATACTGCAGGAAAAAATCAAAAAATACAGCGGTGTCCGGCTGTTTCCCACTGCCCGCAGAATACCTGATTCCATATTATAAAAGAGTGTGGCAGTGATTCCGCTCAGTACCACCCGGATATAAACTTCCGCTTCCGGAAAGATATCTGCCGGGGTCTGAATCAGCTGCAGCATAGGTTTTGTAAACAACAGTGTCACAGCAGTCAGCAACACAGAAAGTGACAGATTCAGGACCACATCCCAAGCCACCGCTTCTTTTATTTTCTTCTCATTCTGTGCCCCGAATGACCGTGCAATGATAATCCCATATCCGTTATTCATTCCATTGGCAAATCCTATGATCAGCCCGCTGATGGAGCCGGTCAGACCGATTGCCGCCAGTGCATGCTCTCCCAGATTGTGACTGGCAATCATCGTGTCACAGATATTGTAGCACTGCTGGAAAAAATTACTGATAAACAGCGGAATTGCAAACATCAGAATATTTTGAAATACATTTCCGGTTGTCATGTCCCGGGTACGTCCTTTAGCCAGGGAACCCATACTGCTTTCCTCCCGATCATATCATCATATTATGTCGGCATTTTCAAAAAAAGTGAAATCTGCCGCACTTTATGGTGTATCACAGGAAAATTTTTCTGTCAATCAATAACTTTTTTCTTTCATCGA
>JBJELU010000153.1:0-1689 GCA_051879355.1 Oliverpabstia sp. | reverse complement strand
CCCGATGGGCGCAGTTATCCTCTGTGTTTCGATTATGTTTCAAAAGCTTCCTGAAATTGTATGCCCCGACTTTCAGGGCAAATGCCATCCTGGTCCTGGTAAGACCAAATACCGGCAGATCATCAACATGGTATCTTCTTCTCATGACTGAGGGGATCCCTTCCACTGCATTTCTCAGATTGGTATACTTCTTATATGCTTCTGTGGAAAGCTGTCTGAGATAGGATGCTCTTTCTGCCATATTCTTTGATACATGGACAGCATAGTTTTTCTTCTGTTCTCTGGGACGGCATTTATCCCTGTGGGGACATTTTTCACAGCAGTCTCTCGCAAAAAGAGCACGGCACATCCCTGTTTTTGGATAGTAGGTTGTCTTTAAGGGACTGTGGCCCATGGGACAGCGCAGGATTTCTTTTCCGTCTTCCGTAAAGCCAAAGTCTCCAAAGAACGGATCGACTGCTTTTCCTGTAAGAGCGGTGGTGACAAGGGTTGTATTCACGGATGCAGCCTTCTCACGGTTTTTCTTTCCACCGTATGCACCATCCGTGATCAGGATCTCAGCCTCTGCGTTCTCATCACGCTTTTCGAGATAATCCTGACAGAACTGACTGTCACTGTGGGTATTCTGTTCAACCTGGAATTCTGTGATCAGACTGTCGCCGTTCTCACCAACCGTTTCAACGATGTTCCCTGCATATCCCTTATTCTGCCTGCCGGCCTTTTCTCGGAAAGTGGCATCCGGATCACTGGGATTCTGCAGGCTGTCTGTGGTGATATCCTTATTCTGTTTCAGGATGATATTTCCATCATCATCCATATCGGTCTGTTCATTGAGCACTCTGGTAAGGAGCATGTATTCCTGAAAATCACAGAATGCATCATCCTTCATGATCCCGGAAAGATAGACCGCGTCAGCAATGACTGACTTAAGTCGGTCTGTTACATCTTCACCCTTACAGTGATAGATGATCTTATTACAGTCATCTCCGTCAAGGTAATGGAGCATTTCATTCTTCAGGAGATGATCCTGTCCCAGACGGTGAAGAAGCTTAACCGCATTTGCTGTAACGGTATAGATGATCTCCAGACGTGACATACGCTTACAGCGTGAAGCAATCATGAGGCTGTCCATGCGCCTGACATTTGAATTCAGATTCATGTACTTCGCATAGACTTCGGTAAGATCTTTCATTTCTTCCTCGAAGAGGTTACGGCCGTTATGTTCAAGGCTGTAATGATAGACTTTTTCACGGAAGCGGCTGAACGTACGGTCACTGACAGGCTGGTCATCAAGGTGGGTGGTATGAAGGGCATACTGGAAACGGACATCACAGCAGATGGATTCAATAAGTTCATCATCTGTAAGATCCATGGATTCCTTAAGGATCAGTCCGCCTACAATGATGTTGACCGGTGTATTGGGTCTGGAAAACTTATGATCACTGTAGAGTACAGAAAAGCGTTCCTCATTGATCGCAGGAAAAACAATATCTGCAAAGTCCTTTGCCCAGGATTTCTCGACAATCCTTCTGGTTCTGGGACTCAGGTTAAGAAAAGAATCTGTTAATGTAATCTGCTGGTAATCATTTGTTTTAAAAGCCATATCATTCTCACCTCTTCATTGATATGACTATTGTAACACATTTGGAAGAGGATTGATATGGGATTCAAGTTTTGACACCCAAACCA
>JBJELU010000152.1:0-7146 GCA_051879355.1 Oliverpabstia sp. | reverse complement strand
TCCCCCAGCCACCTGAACCCGTCCCCCAGCCACCCCTGCTGTCCCCCGGTCACTTCTTTTCAGATTTCACCTGTGATATTGCGGTAAAAATTGGTTCTGGTCATGTACATGTATGGAAAAATCCACAGATAACCGATGGAACAGGTCAGGAATCCGAGAATCATGAATCCGATAAAACTCAGTTCAATATAAAGTGCCCGTCCTTTGTTGCCCACCATCAGTTTATGGCTTTCTTTCAGCGCCTGTACAGGTCCCAGATCATCGTAATCGGCCATTAGAAACATGGACAACTGAAAGGTCAGAGTGAAATATACCTGTGCTGCCAGACCGATGAGAAACAAAACCAGGGCCACCAACATCAGCGGGATGGAAGAGGAGTTCTGATAAAACCAGATGACCCATACAACCAGTGCCGGCAGATAACACAGAAAATTAATTCCCAGCAGGATCAGCTGCATCACAATCACCCGATCGGGATGATGACGGAAGCCGTAAAATAAATCTTCAAAACGTACCGGGTATTCCCGGCTGCCATCCAGAAACATTTTATTGAATCCCAGTGATACCACTGAGGCAATCAGCAGAATAATGACATAGCTGATGATAAAGGTAACTATCTGTATCACTCCCGGTAAAGTCGGTGATTCACCGGAAATAATTGTCTGGGTAATACTGGCTGCACTGACAGATGGATTGATGATATTCAATATCGTTGACAAAAGGGAAGTGATGACTTCGTACAGCAGAAAAGCACCTCCCAAAATTCCATATTTGCCCGTCAATTGCGTACGGGATATAGCTTTTAGCTGCTTAGATGTATATCTCATAAAAAACCTCCAATGAATGATAAGGTAGAGCATGCAGGAAAGGAGTTTACTATATGAATCAGAAAAATGAAAAAATATCCTGTGCTGTCTGCCTGATCAATGTGTGTTTGATTGTGTTGGCCGGAATGACAGTCATCTATTTGAAGAAAAGAGGAATCACTGTGGAATGGCTGCTCTCTTTTCTGCCCTCTTGTGTGTTCCATTCGATGACCGGATTATATTGCCCCGGCTGCGGAGGTACACGGGCTGTTCTGGAACTGATGAAGGGACATTTGCTGCAGTCCCTGTGGTATCATCCAATTGTCTTGTATGTTGTCATTCTGTATATCCGGTATCTTCTGGAACATATTGTCCGGTGGCTATCATCCGGAAAATATCCCATTACGTGTGGATATCGTGCCTGGTACGGCTATGGTGCCGCAGTGATCATAATCATAAATCTGATTACAAAAAACTTTTTGCTGCTCGTATGTGGAATTCCACTGTAAACTAGTGAACACTTTACAGATCCAGTAATACGTGTGAATTCCCGGAATCACTGTGGATGCTGTCATTTTGATTGAATTCTTCCAGATAATTATCATAATTATCAAAGAAATCTTCATATTCGTCATAATTATCTTCCAGATAATATTTTTCTAATTCCTGATATAAATTCTGGTAGGTGGAGAAATTTGCTACAATCGTAACAACCAGCAAAATAATTCCGCCTACTGCACCGGCGATGGAAAGACAAAGCCCTACTTTGGCCTGAGATTCCATTGGACCGTCTCTTCGTGAAAGCAGTGCAAAAATAATTCCCAATGCTCCAAAAACATAAGAAACACCGCAGCAGATGAGAAGTACGGAAATAATTCCCATGATCATAGAAGCGGTCACCATGCCATTGCCGGAAGGGAAACGGCTGCGTTGATTGGAAAAGTTATTCTGATTCTGGTTCCAATTCTGAGCGTTATTGGGAATCTGCTGATTCTGATACCAGTTCTGAAATTCCTGTCGGCTTTGCTGTTCCTGATTCTGATGTTGTTCTGTGGAATGCTCTTCAGAAGTTTGCTGATTCTGATGCTGGTCTGTGGAATGTTCTTCAAAAGTTTGCTGCTCCTGATTCTGTTCCGTGGAATTCTCTTCCGGAAGCGGCGATTCCCTCCTGGGAGCAGGATGACTGTTTGAAGAATGTTCATCCGGCCACCAGCTTTGTCTCTGGTCATTATCCATCTTATTTGAACCTCCTTGTTATGGATTATATTCGACATTTCTATTAGTATAGCATAAGAAACAGCAAGACTGCAACCCAATGTATTGACAAGAGAACTATGCTTTTGGTAATGTGTTATGGGGCTGAAATCTTTTGCCCTTACATCTTGAAAAAGGAGAACTCAACATGGACATTATACAGGTATTGACAGAAGAATTACAGGTAAAACGATGGCAGGTGGAAGCTGCTGTTCAACTGATAGATGAGGGAAATACGATTCCGTTTATTTCCCGTTACCGAAAGGAGGCCACTGGTTCTTTAAATGATGAAGTTTTGAGAAATCTGCATGAGAGACTGCTGTATTTGCGGAACCTGGAGGATAAAAAAGCACAGGTACTTTCCAGTATTGAGGAACAGGGAAAACTGACAGAAGAGTTAAAGAAAGCTATTCTTGAAGCCCAGACGTTGGTAGTGGTGGAGGATTTGTATCGTCCATATCGTCCAAAACGCCGGACCAGAGCAATTATCGCAAAAGAGAAAGGGCTGGAACCTCTGGCAAATATTATTTTGCTGCAGAAGACAGACAAACCATTGGAAAAAGAAGCGGAAGCTTTTGTGTCAGAAGAAAAAGGAGTAGCGAATGTACAGGAAGCTATTGCCGGTGCCCAGGATATTCTGGCGGAGGCTGTATCTGATGAAGCAGATTACCGTATCAGGATTCGAAAGATGACCGTAAAAAGTGGTTCTATTTCTTCTTCTGCAAAAAAAGAAGGAGAATCATCTGTATATGAGATGTATTATGAATTTGAAGAACCTATTGCAAAAATGGCAGGTCACCGTGTGCTGGCTCTCAACAGGGGAGAAAAAGAAAAAATACTGACCGTTAAGGTCAATGCTCCGGAAGATGAAATCCTTTCCTGGCTGAAGAGACAGGTGATTAAAAAAGAAAATCCATATACAACACCCGTACTGGAAGCCGCCGTGGAGGACAGTTACAAACGTCTGATTGCACCGGCTATCGAGCGGGAAATCCGCAGTGATCTGACCGAGAAAGCGGAGGACGGTGCCATTAAGGTATTTGGTAAGAATCTGGAACAGCTTCTCATGCAGCCGCCAATCGTAGGCAAAGTAGTTCTCGGATGGGATCCGGCTTTCCGTACCGGCTGTAAGCTGGCTGTCGTAGATGAGACCGGAAAAGTGCTGGACACGACAGTTATTTATCCGACTGCTCCTACCAATGAGGCAAAAATCAAAGCAGCCAAAGATACGCTGAAAAAACTGATCAAAAAATACCATATTCAGCTGATTTCCGTTGGAAATGGTACAGCATCCAGAGAATCGGAGCAGGTGATTGTAGACCTGCTGAAAGAGATTGACGAGCCGGTGCAGTATGTAATCACCAACGAGGCCGGAGCTTCCGTATATTCTGCCAGCAAGTTGGCAACAGAAGAATTCCCAAATTTTGATGTGGGACAGAGAAGTGCCGCATCGATTGCGAGACGTCTGCAGGACCCACTGGCAGAACTGGTAAAAATTGATCCGAAAGCCATCGGCGTAGGTCAGTATCAGCATGATATGAATCAGAAAAAGTTGGGCGAGGCATTGAACGGTGTGGTAGAAGATTGTGTAAACAAAGTTGGTGTGGATCTGAATACAGCGTCTGCTTCCTTGTTGGAATACATTTCCGGAATCAGCAAGGTAATTGCGAAAAATATTGTTGCGTATCGTGAAGAAAACGGAAGATTCCGTGACCGCAGAGAGCTTTTGAAGGTTGCCAAACTGGGCCCGAAAGCATTCGAACAGTGTGCCGGTTTTATGCGGATTCAGGGCGGTAAGAATCCACTGGATGCTACCAGCGTCCATCCGGAGAGCTATGAAGCGGTAGAAAAACTGTTTGCACAGCAGGGATTTACTGTGGCAGATTATTTAAAAGGCGGACATAAGGCAATTTTTATCAAAAATTATAAGAAAACTGCAGAAGAACTGGGAATCGGTGAAATCACCCTGCAGGATATCATCAAAGAACTGGGACGTCCGGGCCGAGATCCCCGTGAAGACATGCCGAAGCCGATTCTGCGTTCCGATGTACTGGATATGAAAGATCTGAAAGAAGGCATGATTCTGAAAGGTACTGTCCGGAATGTCATCGATTTTGGTGCCTTTGTAGATATCGGAGTACATCAGGACGGTCTGGTACACATTTCCCAGATGAGTGACCGGTTTATCAAACATCCGCTGGAAGCAGTCAGCGTAGGAGATGTGGTGGATGTCCGCGTAATCAGTGTGGATGTGGCAAAGAAGAGAATTGCATTGTCCATGAAAGGAATTAAATAGATTAACCTGAAGGAGACAGTAATAATGGATATGAGAAAATGGTTCAAAGAAGCACAGTATGGAATGATGGTACACTGGGGGCTGTATTCTCTGCTTGCCGGTGAATGGAAGGGAAAACGCTGCGGCCAGTATGCGGAATGGATACAGGCTAATCGTCAGATTCCCATTTCTGAATATGAAAAACTCGCGAAAGCATTCAACCCGGTATTTTTCAATGCGGATGAATGGGTAAAATTTGCAAAAGAGTGTGGGATGAAATATGTGGTGGTGACCAGCAAACACCATGATGGTTTTGCCATGTATCATTCTAAAGTAGACAAATACAATGTGGTGGATGCTACCCCATTTGGCAGAGATGTGATTGGAGAAATTGCGGAAGCCTGCGATAAACACAATATGAAACTGGGACTTTATTATTCACAGGATCTGGATTGGCATGAACCAAACGGAGGCGGATATCTTTCCGGACATATCCCCTGTCAGGGAGCTTCCTGGTCTAACAGCTGGGATTTTCCGGAAGAGAGCAAAAAAGATTTTGATAGCTGCTTCCGCAACAAAATCTATCCTCAGGTGGAAGAAATCCTGCGCAATTACGGAGAATTGTGCCTGATCTGGTTTGACGTTCCCATGACAGTCAATGAAAATCAGAGCCGCCAGCTTTTTGAACTGGTGAAAAAATACCAGCCAAACTGCCTGATCAATTCCCGCCTGGGTAACGGTGCCTACGATTATGTATCTCTGGGAGATAATGAAATCCCCGAAAACATGCCGGAAAATATGGAATTTGATCCGTCCATGATGAATGACATCAATGGATTTAAACCATCCCCTTACGGCTTGTATGAGACTGCAGCAACCATGAATCACACCTGGGGATTCAGTGCATGGGATCAGAATTGGAAAAAAGCAGAGGAAATCGCGGCAATCAAGAAAAAACTCAATGGTATGGGAATTAATTATCTGCTGAATGTGGGGCCGGACGGACTGGGCAGAATCCCGGCAGCCAGCCAGACAATCCTGAGGGAAGTGGCGAAGACATTGTAAGACGGTCTCTTAGGATATAAATTTCGTTTGATGAGAAAATAAACGAAATAAACTTCTGCATTTCGTTAAATGACGAAAATATATTGAATAATTTCGCTTAAAACGGTATAATAAGTGCACAGACGTGATATGAGGAGGTTCCATATGAGATATTTGACCGGTAGTGAAGCAGCAGTGCTTATGGGAGTTTCCGTCCGCAGAGTCCAGCAGATGTGTAAAAATGGTGAAATTGCAGGAGCAATCAAGAAAGGGCGTTCATGGATGATTCCTGAAAAGGAAGCAGTGGTTGTCGGGCGTAAGGGCGAAGTAGCTTTTGAAAAGCGAAAGCCGCTTCCTATCGGTATTTCTGATTTTAAATTAGCAACAACAGAATACTATTATGTTGATAAAACACTTATGATTCGTGATTTTCTTGACAGCAAGCCTATGGTTTCTTTATTTATCCGTCCACGTCGTTTTGGAAAAACATTGAACATGGATATGATGCGTGTGTTTTTTGAAAAGACGGAAGAAGATACTTCTGTATATTTTAAAAATAAATTAATCTGGCAGTGCGGTGATGAATATATTGCTTATCAGGGAAAATATCCAGTCATATTCCTGACCTTTAAGGATGTTAAATGTTCTTCGTGGGAAGAAACTATTCAGAAGCTTTGTAAACTTATTGCTATGGAATATCAGCGTCACATGGAATTGGAGAACAGCGAGTGTCTGAACCCTTATGAAAAAGAACAATTTCTGCAGATTGCAAATGGTAAGGCCTGTGAAATTGATTATCAAATGTCCCTGCAGTTGCTTTCATTGCTCTTACACAAGCATTATGGTAAAAAAGCAATCATCATTATTGATGAATATGATACACCAATTCAGCAGGGGTACGCCTGTGGTTATTATTCAGATATCGTGAATTTTATGCGTAACTTTTTCTCGGGGGGCTTGAAAGATAATCCTCATCTTGCCTATGGGTTTTTGACAGGAATTCTTCGTGTGGCAAAAGAAAGTATTTTTAGTGGTTTAAATAACTTGAAGATTAATTCACTGCTGGACGAATCATATAGTCAGTATTTTGGATTTACGAAAGAAGAAGTACAGGAAATGCTTGCCTACTATCATGCAAGCGAAAAATTTGATGAGGTTTGCGACTGGTATGATGGTTACTTGTTTGGCAGTACGGAAATTTTTAATCCATGGTCTGTGATCAATTATATTTCTGACAAATGTTTCCCAAAAGCATTCTGGCAGTCAACCGGAAGTAATGATATTATTGGAGAAATTATTGCATCAGCGACCCCGGAAATCACAGAAAATTTGCATAAACTTTTATGTGGACAGGATATTACTACTTATGTAGATACAAGCGTAATCTATACTGAGGTACAGAATAACCCTTACAGCATTTATAGTTTCCTTCTGCTTGCCGGGTATCTGCGTGTGTCGGCTGTTTATCCACAGCATGATGGCAATTTTATGTGTGATGTAGGAATTCCGAATAAAGAAATTGCTTTTGTATATGAGAAGGAAGTGTTAAACTTCCTGCCATACAAGGAAAACTCGCACAGGAAATCGTAAAAGATACTTATGATTTCGGCTTTGTATCACTTCCTGTAGGATATGCTGAAGAAGAGTTGGAAGATGCGTTAGAGCAGAATATTACACGATTCTTGTTAGAGCTTGGAACAGGATTTGCCTTTATAGGAGCGTGCCCAGCGAAGCTGGGTCACACCAGTCGGTGTAAGTCCGACTACG